>CABUJV010000021.1 GCA_902492005.1 uncultured Eubacteriales bacterium | reverse complement strand
CTGCTACGGCGTCCGCCGTGCGGTGGAGCTGGCGGCGCAGGCGGCGCAGGCGGGTGAACCCTGCGTCATGCTGGGGCCTGTCATCCACAACGACCACGTGGTGAGCTGGCTGGCGGAACAGGGCGTGTCCTGCGTAGGAAGCGTGGAGGAGGTGCCGGAGGGCAGCTCGGTCATCCTGCGCTCCCACGGAGAGCCCCGCCGGGTGCATGAGGCGCTGAAGGCTAAGGGCGTCAAAGTCATCGACGCGGCCTGCCCCAACGTCATCAAGATCCACCGGCTGGTGGAAAAGGCCGAGCAGGAGGGGCGGCAGCCCGTGATCATCGGCACGCCCGATCATCCGGAGGTGACGGCCATCGCCGGCTGGTGCAGGCATCCGGTGGTGCTGGCGGGCGCGGAGGAATGGGAGACTTGGCTGTCGGAACATCCAGAATATCGGGAAAAACCCCTGACACTAGTCTCCCAGACCACCTCCACCCGCGCAATTTGGGAATCAAGTATAGAAAAAACAAAAAAACTATGTACAAACGCAGAAATTTTTGATACAATATGTTGCGCTACGTGTACGCGGCAAACGGAGGCCCAGGCGTTGGCCGCCCGTTCCGATGCCATGATCGTCATCGGAGACCGGCGAAGCTCCAACACCAAACGGCTGGCGGAACTGTGCCGCGCCCTCTGTCCCCGGGTGGTCGCCATCGAAGGGGCGGAGGAGCTGGAACCGTCCTCGTTCCGGGGACTGGCTTCTGTAGGAGTCACTGCGGGCGCTTCCACGCCCGGGTGGATTATAAAGGAGGTCTATGACAAAATGAGCGACGAAATCATGGAGATCGAAGAATCCTTCGCTGATCTGCTGGAGAAATCGATCAAGACTTTAAATACAGGGGAGAAGGTAACGGGCATCGTCACGGAAATCACGCCCACGGAGATCTACGTGGATCTGGGCACCAAGCACGCCGGGTACATACCCGTATCCGAGCTGTCCGACGATCCCACCGTCAAGGTGGAGGACATCGTGAAGGTGGGCGATGAGATCGAGACCTACGTCATGCGCGTCAACGACGCGGAGGGCGTTGTCACCCTGTCTAAGAAGCGTCTGGATACCGTCAAGAGCTGGGACGACATCGAGGCCGCCTGTGAGAACCACACCCCCGTCGAGGGCGTGGTGACCAAGGACAACAAGGGCGGCGTAGAGGCCTCCGTGCGGGGCGTGCGCGTGTTCATTCCTGCTTCCCAGACCGGCCTGCCCCGTGACGCCGACATGAGCGAGCTGGTGAAGCAGAAGGTCCGCATGCGTATCACCGAGGTCAACCGAGCCCGCCGCCGGGTGGTGGGCTCCATCCGCGCCGTGGCCCAGGAGGAGCGGGCCGCCAAGGCCGCCAAGGTCTGGGAGGAAATCGAGGAGGGCAAGCGCTACACCGGCGTAGTGAAGTCCCTGACCTCTTACGGTGCCTTCGTGGACATCGGCGGCGTGGACGGCATGGTCCACATTTCCGAGCTGTCCTGGTCCCGCATCAAGCACCCCTCCGAGGTGGTGAAGGTGGGCGACACCGTGGAGGTGTATGTCATCTCCTTTGATCCCGAGAAGAAGAAAATCTCTCTGGGCATGAAGGACCGCACGGAGGATCCCTGGTCCAAGTTCATCAACACCTACAGCATCGGCAGCACTGCCAATGTCAAGGTGGTCAAGCTCATGACCTTCGGCGCCTTTGCTGAGATTGTCCCCGGCGTGGACGGTCTGATCCACATCTCCCAAATTGCGGATCACCGCATCGACAAGCCCGGCGACGTGCTGAGCGAGGGCCAGATGGTGGACGTGCGCATTACCGACATCGACATGGACAACAAGAAGGTGTCTCTGTCCATCCGCGCTCTGCTGGAGGATGCCCGCAACCAGCCCGGTGAGGCGGACGAAGTGGTCGCTTCTTCCCAGGCGGAGGAGTAAATCCATTCTGATCCATGAAAAAACACCCCGTTTCCACTGGGAAACGGGGTGTTTTACTGCTTTTTTACCGAATTTATTCCGGAAAGGCTCTTGCAAATCATGATTAAAAGGTTTATAATAAACTCATTCATAAGATTTGTCAAGAGTTATTTTCTGGTTTTGGTGGAGGTGGATTCATGTTTCAGGTAGGGGATAAAATCGTTCATCCGATGCATGGTGCCGGTGTCGTAGACAGCATCGTGAGCAAAAAGGTGAACGGCGTGGTACGGGACTACTATCTGCTTAAAATTCCCGTCGGCGGGATGCTGGTCATGATCCCCACCACGAACAGCAAAGAGATCGGCGTACGGCCGGTGGTGAACAGCGCCGAGGCCGACCGCATCATTGCCTCGATCCCCAATATTGAAGTGGATATGACCGCCAACTGGAATCGGCGCTACCGGGAAAATATGCTGCGCCTGAAAAGCGGCGACCTGACGGAGGTGGCCCGCGTGGTAAAGGGGCTGGCTCTGCGGGATACGGACCGCGGCCTTTCCACCGGGGAGCGAAAGATGCTCCACTCCGCCAAGCAGATCCTCATCTCCGAGCTGGTCCTCTCCCAAAACACCAGCTACGAGGATGTGGAAGCCCGCATAAATACGGCACTTGCGCAATAAGCTGTTTTCGAGTACACTGAAAAGGAGCCGTCAGGCTCCTTTTTTGCCAAACAGGAAGGAAGTGTTATGGCAGATGCCGCCGCTGTTTGAACGACTGCGCCGAAAAAAGCACACCGGCCCCCGGTGCTCCATGGTGGTCCCCGCCGCCGGTTCCTCCACGCGGATGGAGGGGATGGATAAGATCCTGTTGCCCCTGGGGGACGTGCCCATCCTCATCCGCACGCTCGAGGCCTTGGAGCGCTGTCCGCTGGTCCAGGAGATCATCGTGGTCACCCGGCCGGAGCGGATCGTCCCCGCCGGCCAGCTCTGCAAGGATTTTGATTTACAGAAGGTACGGAAGCTGGTGGTGGGCGGAGCGACCCGCACCCAGTCGGTGCTGGCGGGCGTCCGGGAGGCAGACCCGGCGGCCGATGTCATCGGCATCCACGACGGCGCCAGGCCTTTTGTCACTCCGGAGGTGCTGGAGGAGGTCATCCTGCGGGCCGCCGAGTGCGGGGCCGCCGCGCCGGCCGTCCCGATCCGCGACACCATCAAGCGGGCCGCAGGCGGTCTGGTAGAGGAGACGCTGAACCGGGAAGGGCTGTTCGCGGTCCAGACGCCGCAGGTATTCGAGCCTTCACTCATCAAAGCGGCGCTGCAAAAGGCGGCGGAGGAAGGAGCCGCGCTGACAGATGACTGCGCGGCCGTAGAGCGGCTGGGCATGACGGTCTGCCTGACCCGGGGCTCTGATGAGAATATCAAGATCACCACCCCGGCCGACCTGAATCTGGGGCTGGGCATCCTGAACGGTAGGGGAGAGCTGGTATGAGCAGATTTCGCATCGGCCACGGCTACGACGTGCACCGTCTCACGGCGGGCCGAAAGCTGATTCTGGGCGGGGTGGACGTGCCCTTTGAGCGGGGACTGCTGGGCCATTCCGACGCCGACGTGCTCACCCACGCGGTAATGGATGCCCTGCTGGGCGCCGCCGGGCTGGGAGACATTGGAAAGCTGTTTCCCGACAGCGACCCGGCCTATCGGGGCATATCCAGCCTGCTGCTGCTGGACCGGGTGGTCCTGCGGCTGGCGGAGAGCAGCTGGCAGGTGGGAAATGTAGACGCCACCGTGGTTGCCCAAGCCCCCAAGCTGGCCGCCCATATCCCGCGGATGCGGCAGAACCTGGCGCGGCATATGGGGATCCCGGCGGAGCGGGTCAACGTGAAGGCCACCACGGAGGAGGGGCTGGGCTTCACGGGGCATGGGGACGGCATAGCCGCCCATGCGGTGGCCCTGCTGGAAACGCTGGAGCGGTAGCGCAGGTGAAAAGCCCTTTCGGCTGAGGAGCCGGAAGGGCTTTTCTGTCCCCTGAGCCAGTCCCGCGGCATACACTGGGCAAGAGAGGAGTGTCATGCCAATGGTCTATTATCTCATCGTGTGCCGTTCCCTGACCTATGCCCAGCGGACGGCCTCCGTTCTGGAGCGGGCGGGCATCACAGCACGCATTCTCCGCTCTCCCAAAAGTATCGCGGGCGAAGGCTGCAGCCACGCGGTGAAGGTGTCCGAGCGCCGTCTGTCCGACGCGCTGGTGCTCCTCAACCGCGCCTACCTGCCTCCCAGGCGGATCTATATGACGGAAGCAGACGGAAGTTACCGGGAGGTGGATCTATGATCTACCTGGACGCCGCCGCTACCACGCTGCAAAAACCGGCCGCCGTGGCCAGTGCCAGCGCCTATGCGGTCAACCACATGGCCACGCCAGGACGGGGCGGACACCAGCCCGCCATGCTGGCCGCAGAGACCGCCTTCGCCTGCCGCCAAGCGGCGGCGGAGCTGTTTCATGTGGAGGAGCCCGACAATGTAGTGCTGACCTTCAACGCTACCCATGGGCTCAACATCGCCATTCACTCCCTGGTCAAGCCGGGGGATACCGTGCTCATCTCCGGCTACGAGCACAACGCCGTCACGCGGCCTCTGGCCGCAATCCCCAACGTCAAGGTGAAGGTGGCCGCCTCGCCTCTGTTTCAGCCGGAGACCATCCTGTACCAGTTTCAGCGGCTGCTGACCCCGGAGGTCTCCGCCGTCGTGTGCAACCACGTCTCCAACGTCTTTGGCTATGTGCTGCCGGTGGCGGAGATCTCCGCCCTGTGCGCCAGAAGGGGCGTGCCCCTGATTCTGGACGCCTCTCAGTCCGCCGGCTGCCTGCCGGTGCACCTGGATGAACTGGGAGCAGCCTTCATCGCCATGCCTGGCCACAAGGGTCTCTACGGACCGCAGGGGACCGGGCTGCTGCTGTGCAATCACGAGACCGCCCCCATTCTGCGGGGCGGAACAGGTTCGGTGTCCATCCGGCAGGATATGCCGGATTTTCTGCCCGACCGGCTGGAGGCGGGGACCCAGAACATCTCCGGCGCGGCCGGACTGCTGGAGGGCCTGCGGTTCGTGCGGAGCCAGGGGGAGGAGAAGATTCTGGACCACGAGCGCAGGCTGGCCGCCAGGGCCGCAGAGCAGCTCTCCGCTCTGCCTGGGGTTCGGGTCTATGCCGCCCGGGGTCTGTTCTGCCAGTCCGGCGTCCTCTCCTTCCAGGTGGAAGGAATGGACTGCGAGGAGGTGGGGGAGGCCCTGGGCGGAATGGGGATTGCCGTCCGGGCAGGACTCCACTGCGCCCCGCTGGCGCACCGCTCTGCCGGGACATTCGAGGCCGGGACCGTCCGGGCCAGCTTCTCCGCCTTCAACCACGGCAAAGAAGCCGACCAGCTTGCGGCGGCCGTGGCGCGGCTTGGAAAATAACAGTCCCACCGTCAGGCGCACGGCGCTCCGCCGTGCGCCTTCGCGCGTCCGTTTTCTCCTGTTCTCTTCGGAATTTAAGGGAAAATTAATGGGACGCCGTATTGCCATTTCCCACTGAATCAAGTATAATAATTCAAATGGAGGGCAGCTTTTTCTGTCTTACTCCATGAACAGCTAAAGCGCCGTCCCGGCGCATTCGGTTTTTGTAGGAGATTTTGGAAATGGACACGTTCTTTGCAGCGGCGGGTCAACTGTTCGTGAACATCCGGAACCAGATCCAGATGATCACCGTCAGCGACATCATCGACATCGCCATCATCGCCTATATCGCCTACCGGATGCTGCTGCTGGTGCGGCGCGGCCGGGGCGCTCAGGTGGCCAAGGCAATCGTATTGCTTCTGGCCGCCCTTGTCCTATCCAATGTTTTCCGGCTGAACGTAGTCAATTTCATTTTGAGCAAGACGGTGGAGCTGGGTCTGCTGGCCCTGGTGGTGGTATTCCAGCCGGAAATCCGCCGTTTTCTTGAGCAGGTGGGCAGCAGCCGTCTGGGGGACATGTTCGTCAAGGAGGAGATTCCCTCCGAGATCGAGGATGCCATTGGCCAGACCGTGGCGGCCTATACCGCTCTTTCGCGGGACAAAGTGGGCGCGCTCATGGTCTTTGAGCGCAAGACCCCTCTGGACGATATCATCAAGACCGGCACAGTGCTGGACTGCAGCGTCTCCTCGGAGCTGCTGAAAAACCTCTTTTGGAACAAAGCGCCGCTCCACGACGGAGCGGTGATCGTGCGCAACGGCCGTATCGTCGGCGCCGGCTGTGTGCTCCCTCTGTCAGGGAACACCAATCTGTCCAAGGACCTGGGGATGCGCCACCGGGCGGGGATCGGCATGAGCGAGAACTCCGACGCAGTGGTGGCCATCGTCTCGGAGGAGACCGGCTCTATCTCCGTGGCGGTCAACGGGATGCTCAAGCGTCACCTGGCCCCCGAGACGCTGGAGCGTCTGATGGAGAACGAGCTGGTGCCCGAGCAGGAGCCGGCCAAGCCCTCGGTGCTGGCCAATCTATTCAAGTCGAAAAAAGGTGAAAGTGACGATGGGGAAACGAATCACGGACAGCAAGGCCTTTAATATCGTCCTCGCCATCCTCATCGCCATCGGGCTGTGGTTTTATGTGACGGTCGAGGTGAACTCCACTACCAGCGCGGCCATCTACAACGTCCCGGTGACCATCGTCAACGAGGACGTGCTGGCCAGCCGCGGCCTGATGATCGCGCCTTCGTCCGAGCTGACGGTGGATTTGAAGGTATATGGCAACCGAAACGCCATCAGCCGCATCAAGAGCGACAAGGACAGCATCAGCGTCTCAGTGGATGTGGCGGACGTCCAATCGGCGGGGGAGAAGGAGTTCCGGTGTAAGGTAAACATGCCCTACACGGTCACCGGCGGCTCCGTCACAGTCCAGGACCAGGAGAGCTACACCGTCCAGCTCCTGATCGAACGGATGATGAACAAGCAGGTGGAGATCAGGGGCAACTTTACCGGCACGGTGGCGGATGGCTTCCGCGTCGGGGACTTCATCATCACTCCCTCCACCGTGGAGATCAAGGGACCGGAAGAACTGATTAAGAATGTGGATTATGCTCAGGTCACCGTCTCCCGCCAGGATCTGTCCGAAACCTACACCGGCGAGCTGAGTATCACCTTCATTGATACCGAGGGCAGAGAGGTGGACGGCTCCGATATCGTCACGGACACCGAGTCGGCCAGCGTGGTCCTGCCCGTCTATATGACCCTGGACCTGCCGCTGGACGTCCAATTCGTCTATGGAGGCGGCGTCACGGCGGAGAACTTTGACGACGTGGTGAGCTATGAACTCTCCCCGTCCAGCATCGCCATCTCCGGCGCAGCCGAGGACATCAAGCCCCTGGAGGACAGCACCAAGATCGTGGGCGAGATCGATCTGTCCGAGTTGAAGGACACCTATGAATTCAGCTTGGTTCTGGACCCGGCTCTGACCAACGACAGCGGTACAACCAAGGTCACCGTCAAGGTGAAGGTCAGCGGACTGGAGACCCGAATGCTGGAGACCAATGACATCGAGATCATCAATGTGCCTGTGGGCATGAATGTGGAAAAGGTCACCCAGTCCCTGCAGGTACACGTGCGCGGCCCGGCGGAACTTCTGGATTCGGTGGAGGCCTATCAGCTCCGGGCGGTGGCCGACCTTCAGGACGCGGCACAGATGCCCGGGCAGTTCAATCAAAAGGTCAAAATCTATCTGGACGGCGACGGCAAGTGCGGCGTCGTCGGCGAGTATTCCATCGTCATCAAGGTGACGGCGGCATCCTAGGAGGCACCATGACACAAGTAGCGCAAGTAAAAGAGATTTATTCCAACGGGCAGGCCAAGGTGGCGGTGGTCCGGAAAGGGGCCTGCAGCCACGACTGCTCCAAGTGTGGCGGCTGCACCCCCACGGCGGCTCTTCCCACCGTGATGGCGGATGCGGATAACCGGGTGGGCGCCCATGTGGGGGATACCGTACTGGTAGAGAGCGACAGCGCCCCGGTCATTGGCCTGGCGGCAATCATGTACCTGCTGCCCATGATCCTGCTGGTGCTCGGCTATGTGGCGGGGCAGCTCCTGCACCTGTCCGAGCTGGGCTCCATCGGCACGGCGGCCCTGGCCTTTGCTCTGAGCGTCGGCATCCTCATTCTGGTGGACCGGCGTCTCAAGCTCAGCCGGTCCATGACCTTCCGCATCATTCAGATCAAAAGGGCCTGATGTTCGGATATGTGCGCCCGCGGAAGGATGAGCTGAAGGTCCGGGACTGGGAGGCCTATCAAGCGGTCTACTGCGGTCTGTGCCACACCCTGGGGCGGCAGTACGGGCTTCTTCCCCGGATGTTCCTCAATTATGATTTCGTATTCCTGGTGATGGTACTGGACGGCGGGAAAGAGCCGCCGGTCATCCACAAACGGCGGTGTATGGCCTGTCCGCTCCGGGGCAAGCCGTCCTGCCAGGGCGGAGGGGCGCTGGAACGCGCGGCGGACGAGAGCGTCATCTTGACCTATTGGAAGCTGCGCGACAGCGTGTCGGACCGTTCCTTTTGGAAAGGGCTTTCCGCACGGCTCCTGTCGCTGCTGCTCCGGCCAGCCTATCGGAAGGCCGCCGCTCGGGTACCGGCCTTTGACCGGCAGGCGGTGTCCTGCCTGGTGGAGCTTCAGGCGCTGGAGCGGGCGGGCTCACCCTCCCTGGACCGGACGGCGGATACCTTTGCACGCATCCTGCAGGGCGCGGCTCCGGCGGCTGGGCCGCCGGACCGGGATCGGGCGGTGGCGCAGATGCTCTACCATGTGGGCCGCTGGATCTACCTGACGGACGCCTGGGACGATCTGCAGGAGGATCGGGAGAGCGGAGCCTACAACCCGGCGGCGGCCCGCTGGCCCGACGGGCCGGAGGCCCACGAGGGCGAGCTGCGGACCACGCTGCGGCACTCGCTGAATTTGGCTGCTTCGGCATACAGCCTGGCGGATTTTGGATGTTGGAGCGATATATTGGCAAATATCCTGTATCTGGGCCTCCCCATGGTGGAGGAGGCGGTTTTTACCGGACGTTGGAGACGTCTGAAGAATCGATTAGGTAGGAGACACGAGACATGAACGATCCATACAGCGTCTTGGGCGTCAGCTCGAATGCCAGCGACGAAGAAGTCAAGCGCGCCTACCGGGAGTTGGCCCGGAAGTACCACCCCGATAACTACCAGAACAATCCCCTGGCCGATCTGGCGGAAGAGAAGATGAAGCAGATCAATGAGGCGTACGACGCCATCACCAAGATGCGCAGCGGCGGCTCGGCTGGAGCGTATCAAACCCAGGGCTCCTACCAGGGCGGATACCAGCAGCAGAGTACCTCTTATTCCGGCGGCAGCGTGTATGCCAGAGTTCGGCAGGCCATCAATCTGGGCAATCTGAGTCAGGCGGAGCAGCTTCTGAACACGGCGGCCCGCCAGGACGGTGAGTGGCATTTCCTGATGGGAAGCATCGCCTATCGGAAAGGCTGGCTGGACGAGGCTATGCAGCAATTTCAGATCGCCTGCAACATGGAGCCGGGCAACCCGGAGTACCGCCAGGCGTACAACATGATGCAGCAGGGGGGACAGGCCTACCGGCCCGCCGGTTACGGTATGGGGATGGATAGCTGCGACTGCTGTACCACCATGCTGTGTATGAACTGCCTGTGCGGCGGCTGTGGGCACTGATGAGGAGGAGCCGTGGCGCGTATCGGGTGGCTCTGACCGCCGTTCTGGCCGCCCTGTCCCTGATCCTGCTCTATCTGTCTGTACTTTCGCCCACGGGACGGATGGGCCTTGTGGCTCTGGCTGGACTGATCCCGGCTGCGGCCGTGGTGTCCAGTGGGGTGGGCGCCGGGGTTCTGTGTTATGCGGGCACTGGCATTTTGGCTCTGATCCTGCTGCCGGACAAGGGCAACGCTTTGCTGTACCTGCTCTTTTTCGGAGTCTATCCCATTGTCAAGTATGCCGTTGAGCGCCTGCGCAGGCTGCCGCTGGAGCTGCTTTTGAAGCTGGCCTTTTTCAACGGAATGCTCACCGTCTTTTGGTTTGGCCTGCGGGCTGTTCTGCTCTCGGCACTGCCGGAGGCGGGTCAGGCCCTATGGCTGGTCTACGCGGGCGGAAACGTGGTGTTTCTGCTCTACGATTTTGGGTTTTCGCAGGTCATCTCCTTCTACAGCCGGCGGATCGACCGGGTCCTGCAGAAGGGACGTTTGTAACATGCGATGCAAGAAAGAGAAAGGGGGGAGCGCATATGGTCAAAAGTATGACCGGCTATGGCAGAGGAGAGGCGGTCCTGCATGAGCGCACCATTACGGTGGAGGTCCGCTCGGTCAATAACCGTTATCTGGACTGCTCCATTAAAATGCCCCGGCTGTATGTCTTTGCCGAGGACGCCATCAAGACCCGGGTCCAGACCAGCATCTCCCGTGGCAAGGTAGACGTATTCGTCAGCATCGACAGCTCCAAGGCGGACAGCGTTTCCGTCTCAGTGAACCGTCCGGTGGCAGACGGCTATTATGCGGCACTGACAGAGTTGCGCGATGTCTACGGCCTGCAGGACGATCTCTCGGTATCCCTGCTGTCCCGGCTCCAGGACGTGCTCCTGGTGGAAAAGGCGCAGGAAGATGTGGAGACCGTGGCGGCGGATATCGGTCACGTGCTGGATCTGGCTCTGGCCGACTTCAGCGCCATGCGGGAGCGGGAGGGTCAGAAGCTGCGGGAGGATATCCTCTCCCGGGCAGAGACCATCGGCCGCCTTACATCCTTCGTAGAGGAGCAGTCGCCCAAGACAGTTTCGGAATACCGGGCGCGTTTGGAGGCTAAAATGAGGGATGTGCTCCAAAACACTCAGATTGACGAAAGCCGTATCCTCACGGAGGCCGCCATTTTTGCCGATAAGGTGGCCGTGGATGAAGAGACCGTGCGTCTGCGCAGCCACCTGTCCCAGCTTCGGGAGATGCTGGAGCTGGACGTGCCGGTGGGCCGAAAGCTGGACTTCCTCATCCAGGAATTCAACCGCGAGGCCAACACCATCGGCTCGAAATGCAATGACATCGAGACCTCCAAAAAGGTGATCGACATCAAAGCGGAGATCGAAAAGATCCGTGAGCAGATCCAGAACCTGGAATAAAGAGGGGCGGAGCACATGAAGCTGATCAATATTGGATTTGGCAACATGGTGTCGGCCGGGCGGCTGATCGCCATTGTCAGTCCGGAGTCTGCGCCCATTAAGCGCATGATCCAGGAGGCCCGGGACCGCGGCGTCCTGATCGACGCCACCTATGGGCGGCGGACCCGCGCCGTTCTGGTCATGGACAGCGACCACATCGTCCTCTCGGCCATCCAGCCGGAGACCGTGGCCGGGCGCCTGGGCACCCGCGAGGCCGCAGAAGAGGAGGTGGAGGACTGATGCCCTTTCGAAAGAAGGCGCGGGGTCAGCTGATCGTTCTCTCCGGCCCCTCCGGCGTGGGCAAGAGCACGGTCATCTCAGAGCTGCTGGGCCAGCGGCAGGACATCCACTTCTCCGTCTCCTTCACCACGCGGCAGCCCCGAGTGGGAGAGGCCAATGGCGTCAACTACAATTTCGTGGACCGGCCGGAGTTTGAGCGGATGATCGCCGACGGCGAGCTGCTGGAGCACGCGGAATATGTGGGCAATTACTATGGCACTTCCCTGAAGGTCATCGAGGAGAAGCTGGCCGCCGGGATCGACGTATTGCTGGACATTGAGGTGCAGGGCGCCGCCAAGGTCCGCGCCAAGTGTCCGGAGGCGGTTCTCATTTTCATCATTCCGCCCTCCTTTGAGGAGCTCTCCCGCCGCCTGCATGGCCGCCACACCGATGGCGAGGATGTGATCGCCGGGCGGCTCCAAAAGGCGAGGGAGGAATACAAAGAGATTCCCCATTACGATTACCTGGTGGTCAATGACAAGGTATCCGAGGCGGCTGCGGAGATCATCTCCATCCTGGTCGCAGAGGGCTGCCGGACCAAAAACCGCATTCATCTTGTAGAAGGAGTGTAACGACTTATGATGCTCTATCCCGCAATGAACGATCTGCTCAAACAGGTGCCCAGCCGGTATCAGCTGGTGAACGTGGTGGCCCATCGTGCCCGCGAGATCGCCGCCGAGGCCGAGGAGGAGGGCTATCCTCTGGAGGACAAGCCGGTATCCATCGCCATCCGTGAAGTGGCCGATGGCAAGGTGACCGGCGAGGCGGTGCCTCAGACGCAATGAAAGGAAAGGCAAGTGCCGGCAGACACGGCGCTTGCCTTTTGTGGAGACAGGGGGAAAGCGCATGACAGAACCGGCGCCCATTGCACAGGTGGCGCTCTCCGCCGCGACCTACGCCATCGACAAGCCCTATGATTATCGGATCCCCCCCGAACTGGAAGAAGGCGCCTGCCCGGGCGTCCGGGTTATCGTACCCTTTGGCGCCGGGAACCGGCGGACAGAGGGGATTATACTGACCACGGGCCGGGCCTCCGCCACAGAGAAAAAACTCAAATCCCTGGTATCTCTGCTGGATGAGGCCCCGGTGCTGGACCGGGAGGGCATC
This sequence comes from uncultured Eubacteriales bacterium, assembly GCA_902492005.1. GTDB lineage: Bacteria > Bacillota > Clostridia > Oscillospirales > Oscillospiraceae > Intestinimonas. The sequence goes on along the minus strand of CABUJV010000021.1, from coordinate 24,138 downwards.
CGGCTTGCCCTGTGGGTGCGCGAGCGCTTTTTCTGCACGGTCTACGAGGCGGTCCGGGCTATGCTCCCGGCAGGGCTGTGGTTCTCCCTGCACGACAGCTATCGCATTGCGGAAGGGATCGACCGGGAGAAATCCTACCAGGCCGCGGGCCGATCTGAGCACGCCCGGCGGCTGTTGGATCTGCTCTGGGCCTGCGGGGGTTCTGCCGAGCGCACGGATATCCGTGCGGCCTTTGAGGGGAAGGACCCCAATCCGACTCTGCGCCAGCTTGTGGAGCGTGGCATCCTGACGCTGGAGACCAGCGCCGCCCGCGGCGTGGGCGACAAGACCGAACAGGTGGCCGCGCTGGCCATGCCGGCCGAGGAGGCGCTGTCGCTGGTAACGCCAAAGCGGAAATCCGCCCCTCTCCGCTATGCAGTGGTAGAGCTCTTGTGCGGCATCGGCTGTGCGTCCTCCAAGGAGATCTGTTACTTTACCGGCGCATCCCGCGCGACCCTGCGCTCTCTGGCCAAAAGCGGCATCCTGACGTTGGAAAAGAGGGAGGTCTTCCGCCGCGTGGCGGTGGAAGAGGCCGAACCCGCCGCTCCCCCAGTCCTCAACGGCCAGCAGCAAGCAGCCTTTGAGGCGCTGGATTCCCTGGCCCGGGGCAAACAGGCCGCCGTGGCGCTGCTCTACGGAGTGACGGGCAGCGGCAAGACTCAGGTTTATATCCAGCTCATCCGCGCCGCGCTGGAGCGGGGACAGACCGCTTTGGTGCTGGTGCCGGAGATTGTGCTGACCCCACAGCTCCTGCATATTTTTTCCTCTCACTTTGGCCCGGACGTGGCGGTGCTCCACAGCTCCCTGCGGGCGGGGGAGCGGTACGACGAGTGGAAACGGGTCCGGTCCGGAGCGGCTCGGGTCGTGCTGGGCACCCGCTCCGCAGTGTTCGCGCCGCTGCAGAATCTTGGCCTCGTTATCCTGGACGAGGAGCAGGAGGCCAGCTACAAATCGGAGAATACCCCCCGGTATCACGCCCGGGACGTGGCAAAGTACCGCTGTGCCAAAGGCGGCGGCCTGCTGGTGCTGGGCTCGGCCACCCCATCGGTGGAAACGATGTACCTGGCCAAAACCGGGGTCTACCATATGGTGTCTCTGACCCGGCGCTACAACGAACGGGCTTTGCCCCGGGTCTATATCACCGATCTGAAGGATGAGCTGCGCTGCGGCAACGGCGGCCCCATCAGCGCCCTGCTCCACCGGGAGCTGATGGCGAACCTGGAGCGCGGGGAACAGAGCATCCTCTTCCTCAACCGACGGGGGGCCAGCCGTATGGTGTCCTGCGGAGAGTGCGGGGCTGCGCCCACCTGCCCCCGGTGCTCGGCCTACCTCACCTACCATTCCGCCAACGGCCGGCTGATGTGTCACCACTGCGGCCACTCGGAAAAGCTGCCTCCGGCCTGTCCGGAGTGCGGCGGCAGCCTCAACTTCATCGGCATCGGCACTCAGCGGGTCCAGGAGGAGCTCCAGGAGCGGTTCCCCGGCGTGGAAATCCTCCGTATGGACACCGATACCGTCACCGCTACCCAATCCCACGAGGCCATGCTTTCCCGGTTTGAGCGGGAGAAGATCCCCATCCTGGTGGGGACCCAGATGGTCGCCAAGGGACTGGATTTTGAGAACGTCACCCTGGTGGGTGTGATCGCGGCGGACCTGGCCCTCTATGTGGACTCCTTCCGGGCGGGGGAGCGGACCTTCTCTCTGCTGACCCAGGTGGTGGGCCGGGCAGGCCGGGGCGAAAAGGCGGGCCGGGCGGTCATCCAGACTTATACCCCTGACAACGAGGTCATCCGGTTTGCCGCCGCTCAGGATTACGACAGCTTCTATGAGCAGGAGATCGGCTTTCGGAAGCTCATGGGGCGCCCGCCCTTTCAGGACCTGTTCGTCCTCACCGCTTCCGGGGTGGACGAGGCGGCGGTGCTCCGGACCTGCATGCGTCTGCGTCTGGGACTGGAGGACTGGCTGCGCCGGCCGGAGCTGGCGGCACTGGGGCCCAGACTGCTGGGACCGGCCCCGGCATCGGTGGCAAAGGTGAACAACCGCTACCGCTACCGGCTCACCCTGTGCTGCAAAAACACCAGACAGGTGCGCGCGCTGCTGTCCCATCTGCTGTACGCAGCCCACAGCGACAGGGAAAACAAAGGCGTCTCCGTGTTTGCGGACGTCAATCCATACGATTAACGGAGGATAGAAACATGGCTTTGAGAAAGATTTTAACGGATAAGGACCCGGTTCTCCGCAAAAAGTCCCGGCCCGTCACCAGCTTTGACGGACGCCTTCACGACCTGCTGGACGATCTGAAGGAAACTTTGGAGCAGGCGGGCGGCGCGGGATTGGCGGCGCCCCAGGTGGGCATTCTCCGCCGCTGCGTCATCGTGGTGGATGGCAAGGGGGAGATGCTGGAGCTGGTAAACCCGGAGATCATCTCCCGCTCCGAAGCGATCCAGGACGGCCTGGAGGGCTGCCTCAGCGTCCCCGGCATGTGGGGCATGGTGGAGCGGCCCATGCAGGTCCGGGTCCGGGCGCAGGACCGCAGCGGCCAGATCTTTGATGCGGAGGGAGAGGGCATCGTGGCTCGCTGCTTCTGTCACGAGATCGACCACCTGGACGGGCACCTGTTCACCGAGCTGGCCGACCGGCTCTATACCCAGGAGGAGCTGGATGAGATGCTGGAGGAGGAGGGCCAGTGAAAATCCTCTTTATGGGCACGCCGGAATTTGCGGTGCCCTCTCTGAATGCCCTTCTGGAGGCGGGGCATACTGTCTGTGGCGTCTTTACCCAGCCGGACAAACCCAAAAACAGGGGAATGAAGCTGCTGCCAAGTCCTGTAAAGGTATGTGCCCTTTCCCATGAAATCCCCGTGTTCCAGCCCGCAAAGATGCGGGATGGGGAGGCGCTGGGGTATCTCCGGGAGCTGGACCCGGAGCTCATCGTGGTGGCGGCCTACGGTAAAATCCTGCCCTCTGAGATTTTGGACTATCCCATCAAGGGCTGTATCAACGTCCACTCGTCCCTGCTGCCCAAATACCGGGGGGCCGCCCCCATCAACTGGGCCATTCTCAACGGCGAGACCGTCACCGGCGTCACCATCATGCATATGGCCCCCGTGCTGGACGCAGGCGACATCATTTCCCAGGCGTCCACTCCCATCGGCGCGGACGAGACGGCCCCGATGCTCACAGCCCGACTGGCGGAGTTGGGGGCAGAGCTGCTGGTCTCCGCCGTGGAGGCAATCGGGGCGGGGACCGCCGCCCGGACGCCCCAGGACGAGGCGGGCTCCACCTATGCTCCCATGCTGTCCCGCGAGCTGTCCCCCATGGACTGGAACAAACCGGCCCGGACGCTCCACGACCAGGTCCGGGGCCTGCTGCCCTGGCCCGCTGCGGTGGCGGAGTTCGGCGGCATCCGCTGTAAAGTCTTTTCCACTGACATCCCTCTCCAAACCACCGATGCGGCCCCCGGCACCATCCTGGAGGCGGGGAAGCGGGGGATCGACATTGCCTGCGGAGGCGGAACGGTGCTCCACATCGACGAGCTCCAGGCTGATGGCGGAAAACGGATGAAGGCGGCGGATTACCTGCGGGGCCACCCGCTGAACTGACAAGGAGGCGTTTGCCTTGCCCTACTTTTTCTATGGCTACGATCCCTACTACTGGATGATCCTGGTCCCTGCCATGCTGATCGCCCTGTTCGCCCAGCTCAAGGTTTCCTCTACCTTCAACCGCTATGACCGGGTGCGCAGCGCAAGGGGCTGCACCGGCGCACAGGCGGCCGAGGCGGTGCTGCGGCAGCACGGCGTCACCGACGTACGCATTGAACGGGTCGGAGGAAGGCTGACCGATCACTACGACCCGCGGAGCAATGTAATCCGCCTGTCCGACGCGGTCTACGCCTCCAACAGCGTGGCGGCCATGGGCGTGGCCGCCCATGAGGCGGGCCACGCGGTGCAGTACGCCGTGGGCTACGGACCCATCCGGCTTCGAAACGCCATCATCCCCGTATGCAATTTCGGCTCTCAGCTCTCTATCATTCTCATCGTCATCGGCCTGTTTTTATACTCTCAACCCCTGTTTGGCCTGGGGGTCATCCTCTTTGGCGTGGCGGTGGTGGGGCAGGTGGTGACCCTCCCCGTGGAGTTCAACGCCTCCCGGCGGGCGCTGGAGAGCTTAGAGGGCGGCTATCTGCTGGACGATGAGGAGCTGCGCGGCGCCAGAAAGGTACTCAGCGCGGCCGCCATGACTTATGTGGCGGCGCTGCTGGTGTCCCTGGCCCAGCTCCTGCGGTTTGTACTGGCATTCAACGGAAGGCGGCGAGACTGATATGGCAGGTGTGCAGAGCGCCCGTGAAGTGGCCCTGGTAACCCTGTCCGCCTGCGAAAAGCAGGGGGCATGGTCCGACCTGGCCCTGAAAAAGAACATCCGGGAGGCGGGACTGGACAGCCGGGACGCGGCGCTGGCCACCCGACTCTGTTTCGGCGTGCTTCAGAACAAGCTGCTCTGTGACTTCTATATCGGGAAATTCTCCACGGTCAAGGTGGAACGGTTGGAAAACCGGGTGCTCAACGCGCTGCGCCTGGGCATCTATCAGATGGCCTTTCTGACCAAGATTCCCGCCAGCGCGGCGGTGAACGAATCGGTGGAGCTGGCCCGGAAGTACAGCAAAAATCCCCGCAGCCCAGGTTTGGTCAACGGTATCCTGCGGACGGCGGCCCGTAATCTGGAACGGCTTCCCCTCATCGGCCGGGAGGACCCGTCCCAATACCTGTCCATCCGGTACAGCCATCCCCTCTGGCTGGTACGCACATTCCAGTCCATGCTTGGGTCGGAGGAAACCGAACGCCTCCTGGCGGCTGACAATGGGGAGCCGGCTACGGTGGCCCAGATCAATACGGTTCGGACGACATCCGAGCAGGTGCTGGAGACCCTGGAGGCCGCAGGAATTCGGGCCGAGCCTCACTCCTGGCTACCCAACTGCATCACCCTCACCGGAGGCGGCGATCTGGAGCGGCTGACCGCCTTTCAGGCCGGGCAGTTCTATATCCAGGACGCCGGCGCGCGGCTGGCGGTGCTGGCGGCCGGCCCGGAGCCCGGCATGCGGGTCCTGGATGCCTGTGCGGCCCCGGGCGGCAAGTCCTTTGCCGCCGCCATCGCAATGGAAGACAGGGGAGAGGTCTTCTCCTGCGACATCCATCCGCATAAGAAAAAGTTGATCGAGGCGGGGGCGAAACGCCTGGGCCTCACCTGTGTGCAGGCCGGGGTGCTGGACGCCAAGAGCCGGAAGCCGGGCTATGAGAATGCCTTTGATCTGGTGATGGCCGACGTGCCCTGCTCCGGATTGGGCATCATCCGGAAAAAGCCGGACATTCGCTATAAGGACCCTGCCCCGTTGGAGGGACTGCCGGCTGTGCAGCGGGCGATTCTGGACAATGTATCCGCCTATGTCCGGCCGGGCGGCGTCCTTCTGTATTGCACCTGTACGCTGCTGCCCCGAGAAAACGGGGCGGTGGTGGACGCCTTTTTGGCCGCCCACCCCGATTTCCAGCCGGAAGCCTTTTCCCTCCCCGCCCCCATTGGGCCGGTAGAGGAGGGGCGGCTGACCCTGTGGCCGCATATCCACGGCACGGACGGCTTTTACATCGCCAAACTGCGGAGGCGCCTATGACCGATTTAAAATCCATGACCATGGAGGAGATCGGCGCTTATCTCAAAGCTCTGGGGGAGCCCGCCTTCCGGGCCAGGCAGATTTTTATCTGGCTCCACAGGGGCGCGGGCAGCTTTGAGGAGATGACCAACCTCTCCAAGACCCTGCGGGAGAAGCTGGCGGCCGAATGCCTCATCACCCGGCCCCAAGTCGCCCGGAAACAGGTCTCTGCTCTGGACGGTACCATCAAATATTTATGGCGCCTGGAGGACGGAAACTGCATCGAAACGGTTTTGATGCGCTATCATCATGGGAATACTGTATGCATATCCTCTCAGGTAGGCTGCCGGATGGGCTGCGCCTTCTGCGCCTCTACACTTGGTGGCAAGGTGAGAGACTTGACACCGGCTGAAATGCTGGACCAGGTGCTCTTTACCGGGCTGGATTCCGGTGCGCCCATCTCCAACATCGTGCTGATGGGCATTGGGGAGCCGCTGGACAATTTCGACACGGTGCTGCGGTTTCTGAAGCTGGTCAACCACCCGGAGGGGCTCAACATCGGCATGCGGCACATCTCTCTTTCTACCTGCGGTCTGGCGGATCAAATTGACAAACTGGCGGATTATAAGCTACAATTAACCTTATCGGTATCCCTCCACGCGCCGGACGACGAGACCCGCTCCCGCATCATGCCGGTAAACCGGGCGGTAGGGGTGGAGCGGCTCTTTGCCGCCTGCCGCCGCTATTTTGAGACAACGGGCCGGCGCATCTCTTATGAGTACGCCATGATCGATGGTGTGAACGACAGCGATTGGCAGGCCGACCTGCTGGCCAGGCATCTGAAGGGCACGCCTGGGCATGTAAACCTGATCCCTCTCAACGAAGTGAAGGAGAGCCCGCTGAAGCCCAGCCGCCGGGTGGCGGCATTTCAGAAACGGCTGGAATCACACGGCATCACCGTCACCGTCCGGCGAAAGCTGGGCGGCGACATCGACGCCTCCTGCGGACAGCTGCGCCGCAAGGCCATGCAGGAGGGCTGACTTCCGACATACGTCCATTCATTGGAAGGCCGGACGGGCCGGCGAAAGGAATGGTTAACCATGAACATATGGGGCGTCACCGATAAGGGTGTGGTCCGACAGCAAAATCAGGATGATTTCCACATAGAGCTCACCCAGCCCGACGTGGCCCTGGGCATCGTGTGCGACGGCATGGGAGGCGCCAGAGCAGGCAATGTAGCCAGCCGCCTGGCGGTGGACACCTTTCTGGACACGGCGCGGGAGCGCAGCGTGGACCAGTGGCGGGCCGACCCCGAAGCTTTGCTCAACTTCGCGGCGGAGCAGGCCAACCAGGCAGTCCACTTCCGTGCGGGTATCGACGCGGAGTGCCGGGGGATGGGGACCACCATGGTGGCCGTGCTGGTCATCGGAGAAATGGCCTATCTACTCAACATCGGAGACAGCCGGGCCTACCTGGTCAACGCCGGGGGCATCCACCGGCTGACCCGAGACCACTCGGTGGTAGAGGACCTGGTGGCCAAGGGCCGGATCACGCCTGAGGAGGCCAGGCAGCATCCGCAGAAGAATCTCATTACCCGGGCGCTGGGCTCCGAGCCCCAGCTCCGGGCCGACCTCTACCGGCAGCCCCTCAAAGAGGGGGATTGGCTGCTGTTGTGCTCCGACGGACTGAGCAATGTGGTGACGGAACAGGAGATCCTCTACGAGGTGCTCCACGGCGGCGAGGCCGGAGATTGCTGCCAGCGTCTGCTGGAGATCGCACTCTCCCGGGGCGCCCCGGACAACGTGACTGCGGTCCTGTTTCAAATGTGACCAAGGGGGATACCTGTATCATGGATCAGTACATAGGGAAAATGCTGGACAACCGGTACGAAATATTGGAGGTCATCGGCACCGGCGGCATGGCAGTGGTCTATAAGGCCCGCTGCCACCGCCTCAACCGCCTGGTGGCCATCAAGATCCTCCGGGACGAACTGGCCCAGGACGCTGAATTCCGGCGCCGGTTCCACGACGAATCACAGGCCGTGGCGATGCTCTCACATCCCAATATCATGGCGGTATACGACGTGAGCAGGTCATCTGATCTGGAGTATATTGTCATGGAACTGCTGGACGGCATCACCCTCAAGCAGTATATGCAGAAAAAGGGCGAGCCTCTGAGCTGGAAGGAGGCCCTGCACTTCATCACCCAGATCATGAAGGCGCTGTCCCATGCCCACGGCAGAGGCATCATTCACCGGGACATCAAGCCCCAGAACATTATGGTGCTCCGGGACGGCAGCATCAAGGTGGCGGACTTCGGCATTGCCCGGCTGGCCTCCGCTGCGCAGTCTACCCTGACGCAGGAGGCGCTGGGCTCGGTCCACTATATCTCGCCGGAGCAGGCCAGAGGCAGCCGCATCGACGCCCGCAGCGACATTTACTCCGCCGGCGTGGTGCTCTATGAGATGCTGACCGGCCGCCTGCCCTATGAGGGGGACACGCCGGTCTCCGTAGCCATCCAGCACATCAACTCCATCCCCCTGGCCCCCCGGGAGCTGAATCCCGACATTCCCGAGGCCCTGGAGGCCATCACCATGAAGGCCATGGCCTCCAATGTGGAGCAGCGCTATCTCTCCGCCGACGCCATGCTGGCCGATCTGGAGGAGTTCCGCAAAAACCCCAACATCAATTTTGAATATACCCCCGCCGACTTGTTCACGGGGGACGCCGGAGACGAGCCCACCCAGGTCATTGATACGACGGGCCGCCAGCGCATCTACCACCCCCAGCCACCGGTCCACAGCCGTCCCGCCGCGCCCCGGGAGGAGCTGGAGGAAGACGATGACGAGTACCGGGGCCGCAGGCGGGGGCGCAGCCGCGATCACGGCTCTTCGCTGGCCGCCCCCATGGCGGTGGCTGCGATTTTGATCTTTATCGTCGGCATCGGCGTGTTCCTGTGGATGACCTTTTTCAGCGACATCTTCAATCCGGCCGTTCAGGAACACACGGTTCCAGACCTTCGGGGCAAGACGCTGGAGGAGATCGCAAAGCTGCCCGAGGTGGAGTCAGGCGTCTTTTCCATCGTGGAAGGGGACACCGTCCTCAGCGACGAATATCCGGCGGGCCAGGTGGTCAAGCAGTCCCCTGAAGCAGAGAAAACCGTTAAGGGAAATGACTTTACTATTACAGTAAATATCAGTGCCGGTGAGGATTCCATCCTCATGCCGGGCGTGGTGAACAAGGAGCTCCGGGAAGCGCTGGCCATACTCAAAAATGAGGGGATAGGCTGGGTGGACCCGGAGTATGCATCCAGCGATACCGTGACCCGAAACTACGTGATCTCCACGGATCCGGTGGAGGGCATTGAACTGGCTCCCGGCCAGAAAGTCCATCTGGTGGTGAGTCTGGGCCCCAAACCTAAGACGGTCACCATGATCCCCCTGATCGGCCAATATGTAGAAGATGCCGAAACCATGCTGAATGAATTGGGACTCAAACTGGGGCAGGCTCTGCCGGTCACCAGCGAAGAAGAGGCGGGCAGGATCGTCTGGCAGAGCATTGAATCCAATCAGGATGTGGAAGTGGGCGCCACCGTCAACGTCCAGTACAGCAAGGGTTCGGTCACTGATCCCACCCAGCCCCCCGATTCCTCCCCGCCGCCGGAGGAGTCGCCGACTGTACCGGGAGGGGAGAGCACGCCTCCCAGCGGCGAGCCGGACGTACCGGCCAACGGGTCTGGCGGTACGGCGCCCACCGTCAGCAGTCAGAGCATACCCATCACACTGCCGGAGGGCGATCCGGACGACACCCTCACCGTGCGCATTGATGTGGGGGGAACCAAGATGTACGAAAACAGCGTCCCGCGCCACATGAGCCCCATCAGCCCCTCGGTGCCGGGCAGCGGCACTCAGCAGGTGGATATCTATATCAACGGCTCTCTCTATGAGAGTAGGACGGTGACCTTCTCCTGATGGATACGGACAGTGGAATCATCCTGAAGGCTCTCAGCGGCTTTTACTACGTCTATACTGGGGCGGAGACCGTCACCTGCCGGGCCAGGGGCAAATTCCGCCACCAGCGGGTCACGCCCCTGGTGGGTGACCGGGTGCGGTTCACCGACCTGGGTGACGGTACCGGCGCGCTGGACGCGATCCTGCCCAGGATCAATCAGTTCCAGCGCCCGGCGGTGGCCAACATCGACCAGCTCGTCATCATTGCCTCCGGGGCCATCCCGGTCACCGATCCCTTCCTCATCGACCGGGTGACTGCCATCGCCGACGGGAAGACAGGCTGCGGCTGCGTCATCTGCATCAATAAGTGCGATCTGGACGCGGGGGATCGTCTCTATGACATCTATACCGCCGCCGGATTCCCCACCCTGCGGGTCAGTGCGGAGACGGGCGAGGGGATGGACCGTCTGGCGGAGCTCATCGCCGGAAAGGTATCCGCCTTCACCGGGAATTCCGGGGTGGGTAAGTCCAGCATTCTGAACTGCCTGGAGCCCGGCTTCCGGCTTCAGGTGGGAGCGGTCAGCGATAAACTGGGCCGTGGGCGGCATACAACCCGCCACGTGGAGCTCTACCGGCTCTCCGGCGGAGCCATCGTGGCCGATACCCCCGGCTTCTCCTCATTTGACACCGAACGCATGGAGCTTCTGCGCAAAGAGGACCTGGAGCACGCCTTTCGGGAGTTCCAGCCTTACCTGGGCCAGTGCCAGTTCACCGGCTGCGCCCATGTAAAAGAGAAGGGCTGCGCCGTACGCGCCGCCCTGGCGGAGGGCCGAATCCCTGCCAGCCGCCATGAGAGCTATGTCCGGCTGTACGAGCAGGCCAAAGAGCTCAAAGAGTGGGAATTGCCCAAGACATAGTGTTTTTGCCGGAGGACCGGCACACACAGAGCCTCCTTTCTGCGTATACTGGTAGCAGCAGACCTGCCAGTTTCCGTGGAAAGGAGGCGTTTTTGTTGAAGATCGTCGTCGTCCGCTCTCCCAAATGCCTGTGCGGCATCCTCAGAGCCCTCTTTGGGCTGAAATAACGCATTGGAAAAGAATCATAAGCCTGGCCCCTTCTACATATGCTTCTCCTAGAATCAAGTGCAGGCGCGGGACGGGATACGCCCGGCCCGGCTCGCGACCTGCAGGAGTACAAGGAGAGGAATGCTATGGAGCTGGAATTGAACACGACCCATCTCAACTGTTACGATACCGTGCTGGACACCACCCTCTTCCACGAGGAGACCTTGGAGACCATCGTCCCCGACGCCTGTCCGGACATCCTCCGCATCGTGGACTGTGAGGCAATGGTGTGCCTCAAGGGAAAAGAGGCCCAGGAGGGACGGGCAGAGATTTCCGGCTCTGTCCGCGCCGCTGTGCTCTATCTGCCCGACGGAGCCGAGGGCGTCCGGCGCATGACCGTCACCATCCCCTTTACCTGCTCGGCGGAGGCCCTGGACATCCATGCCGGCTGTCTGGTGGCGGCGGTGCCGCGGGTCCGCTCGGCAGACGCCCGGAGTCTCAATCCCCGCAAGGTCCTGACCCGGGTGGATCTGGCCGTGGAAGTGTCGGTCTTTGCCCGGCAGACCGGGAGCCTCTGCGACGGCGTGATCTGCCCGGCTGAGGCCGGCGTCCAGCAGCTCACGGAGACCCAGAACACCTATCTGGTCACCGCGGTGGAGGAGAAGCCTTTCTCCTTCTCAGACGATGTGTCCATCTCAGGTACCAAGCCCCGGGCGGAGGAGCTGCTCAAAAGCCGGGCTGAGATCGAATGCAGCGAGTCCAAGCTCATCGGCAATAAACTGATCTTTAAGGGGGAGGTCCACCTTCAGCTGCTCTACCGGGACCCCTCCAACGCCCTGTGCCCGGCCAGCTTTGATCTGCCGTTCTCTCAGATCATGGAGGTCTCCGGCGTGGAGGAGGAGGCGGACTGTTCCCTTCAGGTCCAATTGACCGGCTGCGAATGCATCCTGAACGCCGGGAGCGACGGCGACAGCATGATTTCGGTGGCGCTGGCCCTGCTGGCACAAGCTGTGGTCCGCGAGGTGCGGCCGGTCCAGCTCTTATCCGACGTATACAGCACCGTCTGCGAGCTCCATGCCGAGCGCCGGGCCTATACCTTCCACCAGTTGGTGGAAACCGGCGAGCGGCGGGTCATGGTGCGCGAAATTCTGGAGACCATGACCGCAGCCAGAAGCGTGGCCGACATCTACGTCAATGTGGGCGGGGCCAGCCAGACCCGGGAGGAGGCGCGGGTTACCCTCACCGCAGATACCACCGTGACAGTGGTATACATAGGGGAGGACGGCGGGCTCGGCACCATCACACGCCCTCTGCAGGCGGCCTGTCCGGTCGATCTGCCCGGGGACTGCGCGGTGACCTGCCGCTGCCGTCTGGGCGGAGAGCGCTTTGCCACCCCGGCCGGCGGCGGCGTGGAGGTACGCTACTCCATTGACTTCCAATACCTGGCGCTGACTGCCCGCAACACCACTGGGGTCTCAGATATCCAGATGGATGAGGATTCCCCCAGAGACACCGCCAATCAGCCCTCCATCGTACTGCGCATGGTGGGGGAGGGGGAGCGGCTCTGGGATATCGCCAAGGCCTATGGCACTACCACCGGCGATATTATCCAGGCCAATGCCCTGGAAGAGGAGAGTCTTCCCATGGGTCAGCTGCTGCTCATCCCCAAGAAGCGGTAAAAAGGAGGAATTGACGTGGAAGAGCGGAAGATTTACGAGGATATCGCCAGACGCACGGACGGCGACATCTATGTCGGCGTGGTAGGCCCGGTCCGCACGGGCAAATCCACCTTTATCAAGCGGTTCATGGAGACCCTGGTCATCCCCAACATTGAGAACGTCTACCGCCGGGAGCGGGCCCGGGATGAGCTGCCCCAGAGCGGCTCCGGCCGGACGGTGATGACTGCCGAGCCCAAGTTCGTCCCAGAGGACGCGGTGGACATCGCCATGGAGGGCGGCGCGCACCTGTCCGTCCGGCTCATCGACTGCGTGGGCTATATGGTCCCCGGGGCGGCGGGCCAGTTCGAGGACGACCTGCCCCGGATGGTCACCACCCCCTGGTACGACCACGAAATCCCCATGACGGAGGCGGCGGAGATCGGTACCCGCAAGGTGATCGCCGAGCACTCGACCATCGGCATCGTCATCACCACTGACGGCACCATCACCGATATCCCTCGGGAGGATTACCTGGAGGCGGAAGAGCGGGTCATCGCCGAACTCCAGGAGCTTGGAAAGCCCTTTTTGGTGCTGCTCAACTCGGCCTATCCCAATTCCGACCGGGCCAAGGCCATCCGGGCCGACATCTCCGCCCGGTATGATGTGACCTGCATGGCGGTCAACTGCCTGGAGCTGGGAGTGGGGGATGTCACCGACATCATTAAGGCCGTTCTCTACGAGTTTCCGCTCAAGGAGCTGGACCTGAATTTGCCCCCCTGGGTAGACGCGCTGCCCTATGACCACCCCATCAAAAATGGGCTCTACACCGCGATCCGGGAGAGCTGCACCGACCTGCGGCGCATTCGGGACGTGGACCGGGCCGTCTCCGCCATCGGAACCTACGAGGGCGTCAGCAGCGCCCGCATCAGCGGTATTCAACTGGGCATCGGATTGGCGGCCGCCGACCTGGACCTGCCCCGCAGCCTGTTCTATGAGACCCTGTCCGACCAGTCCGGCTTCACCATCCGGGACGACGGCGATCTGATGGACCTGCTCACTGAGCTGGCGGGAGTCAAATGCGAATACGACAAGGTGGCAGCGGCCCTTCAGGAGGTGAAGGAAACGGGCTACGGCATCGTAGTCCCCACCACAGAAGAGCTTCATCTGGAGGAACCGGAGATCGTCAAGCAGGGAGGGCGCTATGGGGTGCGCCTTAAGGCGAGCGCCCCGAGCATCCATATGATACGCGCCGATATCGAGACGGAGGTTTCTCCCATCGTCGGCAACGAAAAGCAGTCGGAAGAGATGATCAACTATCTACTCCAGGAGTTTGAAGGGGATACCACCAAGATCTGGCAGTCCAACATTTTTGGAAAATCATTCCATGAGCTGGTCAGTGAGGACCTGAACGGCAAGCTCAAGCGAATGCCGGACGATGCCCGCGCCAAGCTCCAGGAGACCCTGCAGCGCATCATCAACGAGGGCTCCGGAGGCCTGATCTGTATTATTTTATAACAAAAAGGACCTATTCCGTTTCAGCGGAATAGGTCCTTTTGCCTTAGGGAAGAGGTTAGACCTCATCCCGGCGCGTCAGTCAGCTTCTGGAGTGCGCGCCGGTCCTTCAGCCGCACCCCTCGGTAGGCCGTCTCCACCCAGCCCTGCCGGGCGAATTCCCCCAGCACCCGGCTTACGGTCACCCGGCTGACCCCCACGGAAAAGCCAATTTCCTCATGGGTGCAGGACAGCCGCCCCTTTTCCGCTTCCTCCGGCAGGGACAGCAGATAGCGGGCCACCCGCTGGTCCGCCCGCAGAAAGGACATGTCGTCCACATGGCCCGTGACCATGCGGACGGTCCTGGCCAGATACTGCAGCATGGGGAGCGCCAGGTCCGGGTGGGCCTGAAACACGGCGTTCAGCCGTTTCCGGTCCACGGAGACCGCCTCGCTGCGAACCAGCGCCACAGCGGAGGAGACCCTGGGGCACTCATCAAAAAAGGACGCCTCTCCCATCAGGTCTCCCGCCCGATGGACGGTCAGGACCCGTTCGCCGCCGGACTCCGAACTGATGAAACTGCGGGCCGCCCCGCTGACCAGATAAAAAAAGGTATCTGCCTGTGTGCCCTGCAGGTAGATGAACTGCCCCGGCGCATACGTGCGGGGGCGCTGCCCCTCGGCCAGGGGGGCCCAGATTTGTGACATCCTTACCGCCGCCTTTTCGCTCTTTTTTATAATTGTATCATGTGTTACATTCTTTTGGCAAGGGCTCTGGCATACTGAGTACAATGCTTCACACAAGGAGGGACCCAACGATGGGAATGACCATGACCCAGAAGATTCTGGCCAAGCACGCGGGCCTGGACGCCGTAGAGGCGGGTCAGCTCATTGAGGCCAGGCTGGACCTGGTGCTGGGCAATGACATTACCACTCCCGTGGCCATCACCGAGTTTGACAAGGCGGGGCTGACCCAGGTCTTTGACCAGGACAAGATCGCCATCATCCTGGACCACTATACCCCCTGCAAGGACATCAAGGCGGCCCAGCTCTGCGCCCAGGCCCGGGCCTTTGCCCAGCGATTCCATATTACCCACTTCTACGACGTGGGCCAGATGGGCGTGGAGCACGCCCTGGTGCCGGAAAAAGGCCTGGCGGCCCCGGGAGAGGCCATCATCGGCGCCGATTCCCACACCTGTACGTACGGCGCCCTGGGCGCCTTTTCCACCGGCGTGGGCTCCACCGACATGGCCGCCGGGATGGCCACCGGCCTGTGCTGGTTCAAGGTGCCGCCCGCCATCAAAGTGACGCTGAAGGGCAAACTGAATCCCTACGTCAGCGGCAAGGACGTAGTCCTCCATCTGATCGGTGAGATCGGCGTGGACGGCGGACTGTATCAGTCCCTGGAGTTTGCCGGGGAAGGGGTGGCCGAACTCACAATGGACGACCGCTTCACCATCTCCAACATGGCCATTGAGGCCGGGGCCAAGAACGGCATCTTCCCTGTGGATGACAAGACCCGCGCCTATCTGGACGGGCGGGTGGACCGCCCCTGGGAGGCAGTGGAGCCCGACGCCGACGCGGTCTACGGCCGGGAAGTGATCATTAACCTCAGCGCCCTGCGGCCCACGGTGGCCCTGCCCCACCTGCCCTCCAACACCAGGACCGTGGACGAGGCGGCCGGCATGCCCATCCAGCAGGTGGTCATCGGATCCTGCACCAACGGGCGGCTCAAGGATCTCCAAGAGTCCGCCGATATCCTGAAGGGCAAAAAGGTGGCCAAGGGCGTCCGCTGTATCGTCATTCCCGCCACCCAGCAGATCTATATGGACGCCATGGCGCAGGGGCTGATCCAGACGTTCCTTGAGGCGGGCTGTGCCGTCTCCACGCCCACCTGCGGCCCCTGCCTGGGCGGTCACATGGGAGTGCTGGCCGACGGGGAGCGGGCGGTCTCCACGACCAACCGCAACTTCGTGGGCCGCATGGGCCCCGTCAGCTCAGAGATTATCCTGGCCAGCCCGGCCGTGGCCGCCGCATCCGCCATCGCTGGGTGCATCACCGACCCGGCCAAGGTGTAATGGAGGTGTATGCTATGAAGGTTTACAAATATGGAGACAACGTGGATACCGACGTCATTATCCCGGCCCGCTATCTGAACGCCCCGGACGAAAAGTCCCTGGCCTCCCACTGCATGGAGGACATCGATGCCCAGTTCTCCTCCACGGTGGAGCCGGGCGATATCGTGGTAGCCGGAGCCAACTTCGGCTGCGGCTCCTCCCGTGAGCACGCCCCCTTGGCCATCAAGGCCTGCGGCGTGAAGTGCGTCATCGCCGCCTCCTTTGCCCGTATCTTCTATCGCAACGCCATCAATATCGGGTTTCCCATCCTGGAGTGCCCGGAGGCCGCGGCGGCTATCCTGCCCGGCGACGCTGTGTGTGTGGATTTCAAGACGGGCGTCATCACCGACGAGACCCAAGGCAGGACCTTCCAGGCCGCCCCTTTCCCAGCCTTTATTGACGGCATCATTGCGAGCGGCGGTCTGCTTAAATCTCTGAAAGCGAGAGGTGTGGCAAAATGAAGTATCAGATCGCGCTGATCCGGGGCGACGGCATCGGCCCCGAAGTGGTCAACGAAGCGGTAGGCGTCCTGGAGGCCGTGGGGAAAAAGTTCGGCCACACCTATGAATTTGTGGACGTTCTGCTGGGCGGCTGTGCCACCGATGCGGTGGGGAAGAGCTATCCGGACGGCACCGCAGATCAGTGCAGAGCCTGCGACGCGGTTCTCCTGGGTGCAGTGGGCGGCCCCAAGTGGGGCTCTGATAAGCCCGCTGAGCAGCGCCCCGAGACGGCTTTGCTGGCCATCCGGAAAGACCTGGGCCTGTACGCCAACCTGCGCCCGGCCACCCTCCGGCCCGCCATGGCAGATGCCTGCCCTTTAAAAAAGGAGACGGCGGAGAAGGGCATTGACCTGATGATGGTCCGCGAGCTCACCGGCGGCATCTACTTCGGCCAGCGGGAGAAGTACCAGACCGCGGACCGGGGCATGGAGGCAGCCGACCGGATGGCTTACTCGGAGCAGGAGATCGAGCGGATCGGCCGCCGGGCCTTTGAGCTCGCCCGCCTCCGCCGCAAAAAGGTGTCCAGCGTGGACAAGGCCAATGTGCTGGAGACCTCCCGTCTGTGGCGGTCGGTCATGCACCGGCTGGCGGAGGAGTACCCGGACGTGGCCTATGAAGATGTTCTGGTGGACAACTGCGCCATGCAGTTGGTCCGGGACCCCGGTCAGTTCGACGTGGTGGTCACCGAGAACATGTTCGGCGACATCCTCTCGGACGAGGCGTCTATGGTCACCGGCTCCATCGGCCTGCTGCCCTCCGCCTCCATCGGAGATACCGCCCCGGGCCTCTATGAGCCCATCCACGGCTCTGCACCGGATATTGCCGGTCAGGACAAGGCAAACCCCATCGCCACCATCCTGTCCGTGGCCATGATGTTCCGCTATTCCTTCCAAAAGCCCGATGAGGCCACCGCCATCGAGCGCGCGGTGGACGCAGTCCTAGCCGAGGGTTGGCGGACCCCTGATATTGCCGGGCCCGGCGTCGTCCCCATCGGGACCCAAAAGATGGGACAGTTGATCCGGGAGCATATCTAAAACCGTTCCAGGGAACAGCGCCGGAAAAAACGGCGCTGTTCCCACATATGGACTCTGGGAAGAAGAAGGTCCGCACTTGCAAGAAGGCCGGCTTTCTGCTAAAATCAGGTTACCAGCAAGAAGGGGCGTGGCGCAATTGGTTCTGACCATTGACATCGGAAATTCCACCACAAGTATCGGTCTTTATGGTCCGGACGGCAAGCTGCGGTTTCGCTCCGGCCTGGCCACCAGCCGCAACGCCAGCCGGGATCAGTGCGCCGTCAGCCTGATGGGGGTATTCACGCTCTACCAGGCGGACATCAAGACCGTCACAGGCACGATCATGTCCAGCGTAGTCCCATCGGCCACAGGCGCCATGTTCAAAGCAATCGGGATGCTCACCGGCAAGGCCCCCATGGTCATGGGCCCGGGGGTCAAGACCGGACTTAACATCAAATCGGATATCCACACTCAGATGGGCAGCGATATCGTGGCCTGCTCCGTGGCCGCCATCGCAAAATATCCCTCTCCGGTCATCGTCATTGACATGGGAACCGCCGTCACCATGTCCTACCTGCGTGGCAATACCTACGAGGGCTGCGTCATCATGCCGGGGATTCGGGTCTCCCTTGAGGCCCTGTCAGAGCGGGCAGCCGAGCTGCCCCATATCTCTATTGCCCAGCCGCCCTCCATCTTCGGCCATAATACGGTGGACGCCATGCGCTCCGGTGTGGTCTACGGCAACGCCAGCATGATCGACGGTATGATCCAGCGCCTGGAGGATGCCAGCGCTCCGGCGGCGGCCGTCGTCGCCACCGGCTGCAACACGCTGGCCGTCCTCAGGGAGTGCAAGCGTGACATCCTCTACGATGCCGACCTGCTCCTGGATGGGCTTCACCTGGTGTACCGCAAAAATATCGAAGCCAAGCAAAAAAAATCCTGACCCTTGCATTTGGAGCCAAAAAGGACCGTCGCGGACATCTGCGGCGGCCCTTTTTGCATTTTGCATGAACTATGCATCAAACTGTCATTCAAAATTTCGGGTTTCAACGGGAATTGCTCTTGCAATTCTGCAAGTTGAGTCATATAATGTGTCATAGTGATTTTAATCGCAAGCTGGAGGAGTTTGTTATGAAAGAGTTGTCCCAAATCGCACAGGCCGTCCGCGCATCCACGACATTGGCCATTGATACCCTGTTCAAGCAGATGAAGGCCGACGGCATTGATGTGATCGGTTTCGGCGCCGGAGAGCCCGATTTTAATACGCCTGACAACATTAAGGAGGCTGGCATCGCCGCCATCCGTGACAACTTTACCCGCTATACCCCCGCCTCTGGCATCGTGGAGCTGCGCCAGGCCATCTGTACCCGGCTCAAGGCAGACTGCGATCTGGACTATAAGCCCGCGCAGATCGTGGCCGCCAGCGGAGCCAAGCACGCCCTGTATATTGCGCTCCAGACGCTGGTGAACCCCGGGGACGAGATCATCCTGCCCGCGCCGTTCTGGGTGAGCTACTATGAGCTGATCAAAATGGCGGGCGCCGTTCCCGTGGTCCTGAACGCGACCGAAGCCAGTCACTTCAAGCTGACGGCCGAGCAGCTCTCTGTCGCCGTCACACCCAGGACCAAGGCCCTGATCCTGAATAACCCCTCCAACCCCACGGGCATGGTCTACAGCAGGGAAGAGCTTCAGGCCATCGGTCAGGTCTGCGTGGAAAAGGACATTTATGTCATTGCCGACGAGATCTATTATCATCTGATTTACGACGGAAAGACCTTTACCAGCTTCCCCTCTGTGAGCGAGGAGGTCAAGGAACGCACCATCCTGATCAACGGCGTGTCCAAGTCCTATGCCATGACAGGCTGGCGGATCGGCTATGCGGCCGCCAACGAGCAGATCGCCAAGGTCATGTCCAACTACCTGAGCCACTCCACCGCCGCCCCCTGTTCCATCGCCCAGAAAGCCGCCGTGGAAGCCCTCCTCGGGCCCCAGGACACAGTGGAGACCATGACCTCTGCCTTTGAGGCCCGCCGCGACCATCTGGTGGAGCGGATGAACCAGATCCCCGGCGTGAGCTGTCTGAAACCTGAGGGCGCCTTCTATATCATGATGAACCTGGAGCAGCTGGTAGGGAAGACTCTCCACGGAGTGCTCATCCGGAACGCCGACGATTTTGCCGACGCCTTCCTGAAGCACGGGCTGGTTGCTACGGTCCCCTGTACCGGCTTTGGCGCTCCCAACTTCGTCCGCTGGTCCTATGCCACTTCCATGCAGAATATCGACGAAGGCCTGAACCGCCTGGAACACTTCCTGGCGGAATAGAACCCGCTGAAAAACGGGGCGGATCTTGTGTCCGCTCCGTTTTTGTGGTATGCTGTGTTTGAATTTTGAAGACGAGGTGGACCCATGAGTAACACCAGTACCTATGAAAGCCCGCTGTCCTCCCGGTATGCCAGCGATGAAATGCTCCGGCTGTTTTCTGCTGACAAAAAGTTTTCGACCTGGCGCCGCCTGTGGGTGGCCCTGGCCAGGGGAGAGATGGAGCTGGGCCTTCCAGTGACTGCCGAGCAGGTGGCTGAGCTGGAAGCCCACCTGGACGACATCAATTACGACTCCGCCGCCCAGTGGGAAAAGACGCTCCGCCACGACGTGATGGCCCACATACACGCCTATGGAGAGCAGTGCCCCAAGGCTATGCCTATCATCCACCTGGGCGCTACCAGTTGTTATGTCGGCGACAATACCGACCTCATCCTTATGCGGGAGGGTCTGGGGCTCATCCGGGATAAGCTGGTGCGTGTGCTGGCGGTCCTGGCCGACTTTTCCGACAAGTATAAGTCCCTTCCGACCCTTGGTTTCACTCATTTTCAGCCTGCACAGCTTGTCACAGTGGGAAAACGGGCCACCCTCTGGATGAATGAGCTTCTGATGGATCTGGATGAGG
The DNA here is from genome assembly GCA_902492005.1 of uncultured Eubacteriales bacterium. Classification (GTDB taxonomy): domain Bacteria; phylum Bacillota; class Clostridia; order Oscillospirales; family Oscillospiraceae; genus Intestinimonas. The sequence goes on along the minus strand of CABUJV010000021.1, from coordinate 3,724 downwards.
TGGAGTACCGGATCGACCGGCTCCCGTTCCGCGGCGTAAAGGGGACCACAGGCACCCAGGCCAGCTTCCTGGAGCTCTTTGAAGGCGACCATGAGAAGGTGCTGGAGCTGGACCGCAAAATTGCCAAGGAGATGGGCTTTACATCTACAGTCCCCGTGTGTGGTCAGACTTACTCCCGCAAGGTGGATGCCGCCGTTCTGGCTACCCTGTCCGGGATCGCCCAGTCGGCCAGTAAATTTGCCACCGATCTGCGGCTTCTGTGTCACTTGAAGGAGGTGGAGGAGCCCTTTGAAAAAAACCAGATCGGCTCCTCCGCCATGCCCTATAAGCGCAACCCCATGCGCTCTGAGCGCATCTGCTCCCTGGCCCGGTACGTGATGGCGGATGCCCTCAATCCTGCGGTCACGGCCTCCAGCCAGTGGTTCGAGCGCACATTGGATGATTCAGCCAACAAGCGTATCTCGGTCCCCGAGGCCTTTCTGGCGGTGGATGCCATTCTCAACATCTATGAAAACGTGGTATCCGGTCTGGTGGTCCATGAAAAGGTCATCGAAAAGCACATCCTGGAAGAGCTGCCGTTTATGGCTTCGGAAAACATCATGATGGACGCCGTGAAGCGGGGTGGCGACCGGCAGGCCCTCCATGAGCGTATCCGGGTCCTCTCCCAGGAGGCGGGGCGGAATGTAAAGGAGTTTGGCCTGTCCAATAATCTGATTGAGCTCATCGCCGCAGACCCCATGTTCGGCATGAGCAGGGAGGAGCTTACCGCTCATTTGCAGCCCTCCCGCTATATCGGACGCTGCCCGGAGCAGGTGACGGAGTTCCTTGAGGGCAGCGTGAAGCCGGTCCTGGCACGTCATTTGGGTGCCTTGGGTACCGGTAGTGTAGAATTAAAGGTCTGATTGAGATAAGGAGGTCAGCAGTATGGCAAGTGCTGTACGCCGTATCGGCGTGTTTACCAGCGGCGGTGACGCACCCGGCATGAACGCCGCGATCCGTTCCGTGGTCCGCACCTCTCTGCACATGGGGATTGAGTGCATTGGTATCCGGAGGGGATATCACGGTCTGATTTCGGGAGACTTCACTCCTTTGAACTTCGAAAGCGTCAGCGGCCTGAGCCGCCGGGGCGGCACCATGCTCTACTCCGCCCGGAGTGAAGAATTCCGCGGGGAGGCCGGCCAGGAGAAGGCAGCGGCCACCTGTAAGCTGCTGGGTCTGGAGGGTCTTGTCGGCATCGGAGGCGACGGTACCTTCCGCGGGCTGCTGGAGCTCTCCCGGCGGGGAATCTCCGTAGTGGGCGTGCCTGGCACCATCGACAACGACATTGCCTGCTCCACCTACACCATCGGCTTTGACACCGCCTGCAACACGGCCCTGGACTCCATCGACAAGCTGCGCGACACCATGCAGTCCCATGAGCGCTGCTCGGTGGTAGAAGTGATGGGGCACCGCGCGGGGCACCTGGCCCTCTACGTGGGCGTGGCCTGCGGCGCCACCTGCGTGCTGGTGCCGGAGCAGAAGGTGGATTTTGAGCGGGATGTCATCGAGCCCATCCGCCGGGCCCGATTGGGCGGCCGGACGCACTTCATGGTCATTGTGGCCGAGGGCGTGACCAGCGCCTACGACGTAGCCAAGCAGATCACAGAGGCCACCTCTCTCGATACCCGGGTCACGGTGCTGGGGCACGTCCAGCGGGGCGGAGCACCCTCCGTCCGCGACCGGGTGGCGGCCACCTATATGGGCTACGAGGCCGTTCGCCTGCTGGCGGAGGGAAAGACCAACCGCGTCGTCTGCGTTCAGGGAGAGACCTATGTGGATTACGATATCACAGAGGCCCTCAAAATGAAAAAAGACCTCAATGAGCAGACCTATACCGTTATGCGCGCTTTGACCGGCGTAGGGGCGGAATGATAAAAACCGGCACGGCCAATGGCCGTGCCGGTTTTTATCACATCTCTGTGGTAAGGACCTTTTTCAGTTTTGCAAAGCGGGGGAGGGAGTTCTCTCTGGGGCGCTCCGGTTCTCCCTGAATCAGCGGCAGCACATAGTCAATGAAGGGCTGCTCAATGCCGTTTCCCTCCGCATTGATCCACTCGCGTGGCACCTTTTTTTCAAAATTGGCCACGATATCCAAAGGCTGGAGCACGGTCCTGCACTCATACCGCTCTCCATCCCGCAGGCATTCAAACGCCACCATCTTGTCGGTCACACCGGCCACAGCGGACTCCACCGCCACCCGGCCAGCCAGCTTGGCCTCCTCCACGTCGGCCTGAGCGGCCAGGTGAGAACCGCAGCGCTGGAGCAGAGAGAGTTCGATGCCCCGAACCTTGGCGCCGGTCCGCTGCTTGACCACTTCAGCCAGCATCGTGGCCAGCCCGCCCAGTTGAGCGTGGCCAAAGCCGTCGGTCGCAGAAGTCTTGGCCTCGGACACAAACGTGCCGTCGGCGTAGTGGATGCCCTCAGACACTGCGATCATACATTTCCCGGTCCGGTGATAGATCTTCTCTACATCCGCGATGAACCGATCCATGTCGAAGTCGGTCTCGGGCAGGTAGATGAGGTCCGGCCCAAATCCGGCCCAGGTAGCCAGTGCGGCGGAGCCGGCCAGCCAGCCGGCATGGCGCCCCATGATCTCCACCACGGTGATCATCCCGGTATCGTAGACATGGGCGTCCTGCCAAACTTCCATACAGGAGGTGGCGATATACTTGGCGGCGCTGGCAAACCCCGGGCAGTGGTCCGTGCCGTTCAGATCGTTGTCAATGGTCTTGGGAATCCCCATGATGCGGCATTTATAGCCCACCTTCTGCATATACTTGGAAATCTTGTTGCAGGTGTCCATGGAATCGTTGCCGCCATTATAGAAGAAATAGCGCACATTATATTTCTGGAAAATCTCCAGGATGCGCTTGTAGTCCGTGTCGTCCACCTCCGGGTCGGCCAGCTTGTACCGGCAGGAGCCCAGAGCGGAGGAGGGGGTGTTCTGCAGCAGCTCCAGTTCCGTCGGGTCCTCCTGCCCCATGTCGTACAGCCGGTCCTCCAGCACACCCTTGATGCCATGGGCCGCACCCAGCACGCGGGTAATGCAGTCAGCCTCCAGAGCCGCCTGGATGGCGCCCTGCGCACTGGCATTGATGACGGCGGTGGGGCCGCCGGACTGCCCGATGATGCACGCGCCTTTCAATTCGCTCATATGAAGTCCTCCTATCGCAATTATAGTGTTTTTCGTTTCCTTCCAAAATACTTTCGCTAGAAAGTCGTCTCTGCCTAAATATAATAGCATACCCTCTTGCATTTATCAACTATTGCTGTTAAAATTGAATTGCAAAATAAAAAAGGAGTTGATCCGCTATGCCACTGGTCACATCTACCGAAATGTTCAAGAAGGCCTACGAGGGCGGCTATGCCATCGGCGCTTTCAACGTCAACAATATGGAAATCGTGCAGGGCATCACCGAGGCCGCCCGGGACCTGAGCGCCCCCTTGATTCTTCAGGTCTCTAAGGGCGCCCGCGCCTACGCTAACCACACCTATCTGCTGAAGCTGGTGGAGGCCGCCGTAATTGAGTGCCCCAACATCCCCATCGTCCTGCACCTGGACCACGGTCCCGACTTCGAGACCTGCAAGAGCTGCATCGACGGAGGCTTCACCTCCGTCATGATCGACGCCTCTTCCAAGCCCTTTGCCGAAAACATTGAAATCACCAAAAAGGTGGTGGAATACG
>CABUJV010000020.1 GCA_902492005.1 uncultured Eubacteriales bacterium | reverse complement strand
AGATAATCCAACCCTCGCAGGAGAGCCGGTCCGCCGCGGCCTCGTATCGAAAGGGGCGGGCCCCGCCGTGGACCGTCACCGCCCCCTTGCGGGACAGGCGGGTGAGCAGGGTATGGACCGTGTTTGGGGCCCAGACAGACCCCCGGCGGCGGAGCTCCTCCACCAGCGCGGACAGGGGGACGGGCCCAGTGTGCCAAAGGGTCTCCAGGACCTCCCACTCGGAATTGGACAGGCGCAGCATACGACACCTCGTTCACCTACTGTTGTAGGTTTGTTTGCCTGCATTATATACCTACATCAGTAGGTGAGTCAAGGGCTTTTTCTCTTTTCACGCGGGGTCTTTTTTGGTATACTGGGAACAAACGAAAGGGGGAGGTCCTATGCTGAAGCTGCTGCTGGGCCGGGCGGGGTCCGGCAAGACCACCGCCATGCTCCGGGCGGCGGCCCGGAACGGCGGAGAGCGGCGACAGCTCATCCTGGTGCCGGAGCAGGCCAGTCACGATACCGAGCGGGCCCTGTGTGCCGTGGCGGGGAACCAGGCATCCCTCTATGCCGAGGTGCTGTCCTTCACCCGGCTGGCCAGCCGGGTCTTTTCCCAGCCGGAGGTGGGCGGCGCGGCCGCCCCCACCCTGGACCCCGGCGGGCGGCTTCTGCTGATGTACGCCGCGCTGAAGTCGGTGTCCAGCCATCTGAGCGTCTACCAGCGCCCCTCCCGCAGGCCCGCCTTCCTGACCGGCCTACTGGCCACCCTGGACGAGTGCAAGCAGTATCAGGTCTCTCCGGCAGCCCTGGCCGGGGCCGGGGAGGAAACCGGGGGCCGGGAGGGGGAGAAGCTGAGGGACCTGGGGCTCATTTTCGGGGCCTACGACGCCCTGACCGCCCGGACCGCCGCCGACCCCCGCGACCGGCTCACCCGGCTGGCGGAGGGGCTGAAAAAAGGGCGCTACGCCGGCGGCATGGACGTGTATGTGGACGGTTTCACCGATTTTACCCCCCAGCAGGGGCTGGTGCTGCGGCAGCTTCTGGCACAGGCCCGCAGCGTCACCGTGGCCCTCACCTGCGGCGCCCTGGACGGGGAGGGGGAGTCCGGCATCTTCGCCCCCGCCCGGCGGACCGCCGCCCTCCTGCTGCGGCTGGCAAAGGAGGCGGGGACCACGGCCGAGACGGCCCGTTGGACCGGACCTGGGGCCCCCCGGGCGGCGGCCCTGGCCCATGTGGAGGCCCAGCTTTTTGCCGACGTGCCGGACGTGTGGCAGGAGCCCGCCCCGGCGGTGGAGCTTTTTCAGGCCGATTCCCCCCGGTCGGAGGTGGAGCGGACGGCGGCGGAGGTCCTGCGGCTGGTCCGGGAGGAGGGCTGCCGCTTCCGGGACGTCGCCGTCACCGGCCGGGGCTTCGACGCTTACGCCCCGCTGGTGGAAGAGGTGTTCGGCCGCTACGGCATCCCTGTCTTTCTCGACGGCATGACCGACATCCTCCAGCGGCCGGTGTTCGCCGTGGTCACCGGGGCGCTGGACACGGTGGCGGGGGAGTACGCCTATGACGAGACCTTCCGCTACCTGAAGACCGGCCTGACCGACCTGGACCGGGACGACGTGGATGTGCTGGAAAACTACGTCCTCAAATGGGACCTGAAGGGGAGCCGCTGGACCCAGAAGGCCGACTGGACCATGCACCCCAGGGGCTACGGCTTTCCCTGGGAGGAGGGGGACCGGGCAATTCTGGAGCGGGTCAACGCCGCCCGGCGGCGGGTGACCGGCCCGCTGGAGACCCTGCGGAAAAACCGGGACCGGACCGGACGGGGCCAGGCGACGGCCCTCTACCGTTTTTTGGAGGACATCGGCCTGCCGGACAAGCTGGCCGCCCGGTCGGAGACGCTGCGGCGGCGGGGCGAGCTCCAGCGGGCGGAGGAGGACCGGCAGCTTTGGGACATCCTGTGCGGCGGCCTGGAGCAGTGTGCCCGGCTGCTGGATCAGGCCCCCATGGAGCTGCCCGAGTTTGCCCAGCTGTTGAAGCTGGTGCTCTCCCAGTATGATGTGGGCTCCATTCCCGTATCCCTGGACCGGGTGGCCGCGGGCGAGGCGGCCCGGATGGGCGGCCGGGCGGTGAAGGCCCTGTTTCTGCTGGGGGCGGACGATTCTGCCATCCCCCAGACCACCCCCTCCCCGGGCCTGCTCACCGACGACGACCGGAGCCTGCTGTCTTCCTTCGGGCTGGAGCTCTCCCCCCGGCTGGCGGACAAGCTGGACCGGGAGATGACCATCGTCTACGAGGCCTGCGCCCGGCCCACAGAGCGGCTGAGCGTGAGCTGGGCCGCCCGGGGGCCCCAGGGGGAGGAGCGGCGGCCCTCGTTCCTGGCGGGGCGGCTGCGGCTGCTGTTCCCCCGCAACCGGACCATAGAGGAGGGGAGCCTGAACGGGGCTTTCCGGCTCGCCGCCCCCCGGCCAGCCCTGGAGATGGCCGGCCGGTCGGCCCAGGTGCGCCGGGCTCTCCGCGCCCTGCCGGAGTGGCGGGAGCGGGTGGCGCGGCTGGAGCGGGCGGCGGAGCTGACCCGGGGCAGCCTGTCCCCGGCGGCGGTATCCGCCCTGTACGGCCGGCGGGTGCCCATGTCCGCCTCCCGGATGGACAAGTATAAGTCCTGCCACTTCTCCTACTTCATGCAGTACGGCCTGAAGGCCCGGGCCCGACAGGCCGCCGGATTCCAGGCCCCGGAGTACGGCACCTTCGTCCACTACGTCCTGGAGCATGTCCTCCAGGACGAGACCTGCCGGGGGACCGGGGACAAAAGGGCGGTGGAGGGCCGCATTAAGGCCATCATGGAGGACTACATCCGGGAGGAGCTGGGGGGGCTTGAGAACAAGACGCCCCGGTTCGTCTACCTCTTCCAGCGGCTGGTCCGCCCGGTGACTCAGGTGGTGCTCAACGTGCTGGACGAGCTGGCCCATTCCCAGTTTCAGCCCATTGACTTTGAGCTGGGCTTCGGCACGGGGGACGGCCTGCCCCCGGTGGAGTTCACCGTGGACGGGGTCACCGTCAGCGTGTCCGGCTTCGTGGACCGGGTAGACGGCTGGGTCCACGACGGGCGGCTCTACCTGCGGGTGGTGGACTACAAGACGGGGCGGAAGTCCTTTGACCTGACGGAGATCTGGAACGGCCTGGGGCTCCAGATGCTGCTTTACCTCTTTACACTGGAGGAGAAGGGGGCGGAGCGCTACGGCCGGGAGACGGTCCCCGCCGGGGTGCTGTACCTGCCCGCCCGGGAGGCGGTGGTCCAGGGCAGCCGGTCCATGGACGAGGCCCAGCGGCGCAGGGAGGCCGACGCCGAGCTCAAGCGCCGGGGGCTGGTGCTGGACGACCCCGAGGTGGTGGAGGCCATGGAGCCTCTGGGCCCGGAGGGGGCGCGGTTTCTGCCCCTGCGGGTCAGCGCCCGGACCGGCGCGATTTCAGGCGACGCGCTGGTGTCGGCGCAGCGGCTGGGGCGGCTGAAGATCCACACCCAGAACATCCTGGAGGAGATTGGCCGGGAGCTGGCCGCGGGCAGCATCGCCGCCGACCCCTTCTGGCGGGGGCCGGAGAAGAACGCCTGTCTCTACTGCGATTACGCCGCCGCCTGCCACTTCGAGGAGGGCCGGGGCGGGGACTGCCGCCGGTATCTGCCGAACCTGGACGGCAAGGCGTTCTGGGCGTCGGTAGAGGGGCGGTCAGACCCAGGGCAAGCTGCGCCCCCAGGCGGAGGCCGCGGGTAAAGGCCTGGTCCTCCAGAATGCCGAAGAGCTGGACCACCTCGGACCAGTAGGCGTCCAGAAAGTCCATGGAGCAGGTCCGCAGGAGCTGCTGGTGATAGCGGTCCACGGCCTGGAGCTTGGCGTGGTATTCCGGAGGCGCATCCTGGGGGAAGAGCTCATTGAGCCGTAAGAGGTCAAACATATGGATTCCTCCTGACAGGAACTTGATGTACCTCAATTGTACAGGTACAATTAGTTCCTGTCAATAGGAAAGGAGAATTTATGAATTTTTCTGATAGGCTGGCACTGCTGCGGCGGACAAGAGGATTCACGCAGAAACAATTGGCAGATATATTCGAAACCACCGAGCGGAATATCCGTTTTTACGAGGGCGGCGACAGGAGACCGGGATTGGACGGCCTTATTGCCATGGCGGATTTTTTTGAGATTTCTTTGGACTATTTAGTCGGCCGTACGGACGATCCCCAACTGCATCAGTTGGACGAATAGGAGGCGTTACACATGTCCTTTCCCCTGACCACGCAGCAGCGCGCCGTGGTGACCGACCGGGGCGGCTGCCTGCTGGTGGCCGCCGCCGCCGGCTCCGGCAAGACCCGGGTGCTAGTGGAGCGGCTCCTGTCCCGGGTGGAGGACGAGGGGCTGGATATCGACCGCTTTCTGGTCATCACCTACACCAAGGCCGCCGCCGCCGAGCTGCGCGGGCGCATCGTGGACGAGCTGGCCGCCCGGCTGGCGAAACAGCCCGGCGACCGCCATCTGCGGCGGCAGGCCACCCTGGTCTACAAGACCCAGATTTCCACCGTCCACGCCTTCTGCGCCCAGCTTCTGCGGGAGTGCGGCCATCTGCTGGACCTGGACGCGGACTTCCGCCTCTGCGACGAGGGGGAGACCGGGGTGCTGCGGCTCCGGGCCATGGACGGTCTGCTGGAAAAGCGGTACGAGACCATCGGGGAGGACCCGGATTTTGCCCTGCTGGTGGACACCCTGTCCGCCGGGCGGGACGACAGCCGGCTGGTGCAGATCGCGCTGGACATCTACGGCAGGGTCCAGGCCCACCCCGACCCCTCCGCCTGGCTGAGGGAACAGCTTGCCGCCTTTGACCTGTCCGGGACGGCGGACGCGGGGGAGACGGTGTGGGGCCGGCTGCTGCTGGCCGACGCCGCCCGGCAGGGGCGCTACTGGCAGGGCCGGATGGCCCACGCCCGGGAACTGTGCGCGGGGGACGAGAAGCTGGAGCGGGGCTACGCCCCCAGCCTGTCCGCTACGCTGGAGGGACTGGGGGCCTTTGCCGCGGCGGCGGAGGCGGGCTGGGACCGGGCGGCGGCCTTGGCGGAGATCCCGTTCCCCAAGCTGGGGGCGGTGCGAGGCTGCGGCGACCCTATGGCCCAGGAGCAGATCAAGGCCATTCGGGAGAAGTGCAAAAAACGGATGGGAAAGCTCCGGGAGCTGCTCCGGGATTCCAGCGCCGATCTGCTGGCCGACATGGCTCTGGTATTGCCGGCGGTGCGGGGGCTGTTCGCCCTGGTGGAGGACTTCTCCGCCGCCTATACCGCCGAAAAGCGCCGCCGGAGCCTGCTGGATTTTGCCGACCTGGAGCATCTGGCGGTGGCTCTGCTGACGGAGGACGGGGCCCCCACCGAGCTGGCGGAGCAGTGGAGCGCCCGCTTCGACGAGGTGATGGTGGACGAGTACCAGGACACCAACGAGGTGCAGAACGCCATCTTTCAGGCCGTCTCCGGCGGCGGGCGGAAGCTCTTCCTGGTGGGGGACGTGAAGCAGTCCATCTACCGCTTCCGCCTGGCCGACCCCACCATCTTTTTGGAGAAATACCGCACCTTCCGGCCCGCAGGAGAGGCGGCGGAGGGGGAGCCCCGCCGCATCCTGCTGACCCGGAACTTCCGCTCCCGGCCCCAGGTGCTGGAGGGGGCCAACGACCTGTTCCGCGCCCTCATGTCCCGGGAGTTCGGGGAGATGGACTACGGCCCGGACGAGAGCCTCTATCCCGGCGCGGCCTTCCCGGGGAACGAGGCGGACTACGCGGTGGAGCTGGACGCCGTCGACCTGTCCGGCGGCGGGGACGGCGAGGAGGGCGAAACGCCCGCCCGGGACCTGCTGGAGGCCCGGTTCGTGGCCCGGCGGGTCCGGGAGCTGCTGGACGAGGGCTTCCCGGTCTCCGACGGAGAGGGGGGGCTGCGCCCGGTGCGGTGCGCCGATATCGTGGTGCTGCTGCGCTCCCCCAACACCGTGCTGCAGCACTACGCCCGGGCCTTCGGGGAGCGGGACATCCCCTGGGAGGCCGAGGGGGGCGGGGACTTCTTCGCCTCCACCGAGGGGAACGTGGCCCTGTCCCTGCTCCAGATCATCGACAATCCCCGGCAGGACGTGGCTCTGATTTCGGTGCTGCGCTCCCCGGTCTGGGGCTTTACCGCCGACCGGCTGGCCCTGCTGCGGGGCGCGGACGGAAAGGCGGACTTCTACGGCTGCCTGCTGCTGGGGGCGGAGCGGGGGGAGACCGACTGCCTAGCCTTCCTGAAGGAACTGGACGAGCTGCGGGACTTGGCGGGGGAGTTGAGCTGCCATCAGCTTTTGTGGCAGGTCTACGACCGCACTGATCTGCTGGGGGTTTTCGGCGCCATGGGAGACGGGGAGCGGCGGCGGGGCAACCTGCTGGCGCTGGCCCAGTGCGCCCGGCAGTTCGAGGAGGCCGGCCACAAGGGGCTGTTCGGCTTCCTTACCCACCTGGCCCGGCTGCGGGAGAACGGGGAGACCCTCACCGCCGCCGCCGCCGGCCGGGAGGGGGCGGCGGTGCGCCTGATGAGCATCCACAAGTCCAAGGGGCTGGAATTCCCGGTGGTCATTCTGGCCGGGCTGGCCAGAAGGCTGAACCGGGAGGATATACAGAAGCCCATGCTCTTCCACCCCAAGCTGGGGGTGGGGCCCAAGGGCCTGGACCGGGAGCGGATGGTGGAGTTCACCACCCTGGCCCGGAAGGCGGTGGCCAGGCAGCTGGAGGGAGAGATGATGGCCGAGGAGCTTCGGCTGCTGTACGTGGCCGTCACCCGGGCCAAGGAGAAGCTGATCCTGTCCTGCGCCCTCACCGGCGGAGCCCGGGAGCTCCAGCGTCTGGCGGGGGACGCGGGCCGTCCCGTGGAGCCCCAGGCCCTGCTGGCCACCCAGAGCGTAGGCCAGTGGGTGCTGCTGTGTGCCCTGGCCCGGCCCGACGGGGAGACCCTGCGCCGGGCGGCGGACTGCTGTGTGGACGTGGCGGCCCCGTGCGGCCCTGCCTGGGACGTCCGGTGGGTGGACGGCGGACCGCTGTTCCAGGTCCAGGGCCGGTGGTCCGGCCGGCAGGAAGGGCCGGAAGCGGACCTGGCGGCGGCGGACCAGGGCCTGGCGGAGCGTTTGGCTTGGACGTATCCCCACGCCGCCGCCGACATCCCATCCAAGCTGACCGCCACCCAGCTCAAGGGCAGGGCCCTGGATGAGGAGGTGCGGGCGGGCGCCGGACCGGAAACGGAGCCCGCCGCCGCGCCGGCGCCCTTTGGCCGTCCCCGGTTTGCCGCAGAGGAGCTGGGCCTCACCGCTGCCCAGAAGGGTACCGCCCTGCACCTGGTGATGCAGTACCTGGATTTTGAGCGGGCGGGCACGCGGGAGGGGGCGGAGGAGGAGATCCGGAGGCTGGTGGACCTGGCCCTCCTCACCCCGGAGCAGGGTGAGGCGGCGGACCCGGCGCGTATCGCCGCCTTCTTTGCCTCGGACCTGGGTCGGGAGCTGACGGCCTCCACCAGCCTCCACCGGGAGTATAAATTCTCCATCCTGGTCCCGGCGGCGGATTACTACCCACGGGCCGGGGCGGGAGAGGAGGTGCTGCTCCAGGGCGTGGTGGACTGCTGGTTTGAAACGCTGGAGGGCATCACCGTGGTGGACTTCAAAACCGACCGGGTGACGGAGCGGACCGTTCTGGCCCGGGCGGAGGAGTACCGCCCACAGCTCATGGCCTACAGCCGGGCGCTGGAAGAGGTCACCGGACGGCGGGTCGCCCGCCGGATCCTGTGGTTTTTCCGGCTGGACCGGGCGGTGGAGGTGTGAAATTTTGCGGATAAAATGCAAAAAAACAGTTGCATTTTCTGGGAGCCTATGCTATTATACTAGTTGCGTTTGTGCGCATATCCCCAGGGAGAAAGAGGTGAACGAAAATGAAGGAAGGCATCCATCCCAACTACCAGCAGACCACCATCAGGTGCGCGTGTGGTAACGTGATCGAGACCGGTTCTACCAAGAAGGACATTAAGGTGGAGGTTTGCTCCAAGTGTCACCCCTTCTTCACCGGCAAGCAGAAGATGGTGGATACGGGCGGACGTGTCAGCCGCTTCAACAAGAAGTTTGGTCTGGACCAGAAGTAAGATTGTAGCTTTTTGGACCCGTGCCGGTTTCGGCGCGGGTCCTTTCGCATATACTGAAAGCATCTGTGAACGGGAGGAAAAGTCATGTTTGAAAGAATCGACGTCAAGACCCTGGATCAAAACGTATGCTCCCTGATTGGGGACCAGTGGATGCTGATCACCGCCGGGACACCGGGAAAGTGCAACACCATGACGGCGAGCTGGGGGGGCCTTGGGGTACTTTGGGGGACCAACGTGGCCACCTGCTACATCCGGCCCCAGCGGTACACCAGGGAGTTTGTGGAGCGGGAGGACTACTTCACGCTGGCCTTTTTCGGCGAGGAGCACCGCAGGGCGCTGGCCCTCTGTGGGGCCAAGAGCGGCCGGGACATCGACAAGATAAAGGAATGCGGCTTTACGGTAGCCGCCGGAGCGGGAGACGCGCCCTATTTTGAGGAGGCCGAGCTGGTGCTGGTCTGCCGCAAGGTGTACTGGCAGGACATGGACCCCACCCATTTCCTGGACCCCGGGACCGACGGAAAGTGGTATCCGAACCAGGACTACCACCGCATCTATATCGGCGAGATCGTGGAGTGTTTGAAAAAAGTCTGACGTCCGGACGGGATACGGCGGGCGCTGCGGCGACGGAGGATGTATGACAGAGAATACGACGGAAGTAAAAATCAATCAGGCGGTGCTGGTGGGGCTCAACTCCCCGGCCCTGGACCGGGAGGAGACCGCCACGGAGAGCTCCATGGAGGAGCTCTCCGCCCTGCTGGAGACGGCGGGGGGCGCGTGTGTGGGTATGGTGCTCCAGAACAAGGACACCCCCGATCCCAGGACCTTCATCGGGGAGGGCAAGGTGGCGGAGGTCCGGGAGCTGGCCGCCGCCCAGGGGGCCGATATGGTGATCTTCGACAACGCCCTGTCTCCCTCCCAGCAGCGGGTGCTGTCCGAGGAGCTGGGGGTGTCCGTCATGGACCGCTCCGCCCTCATCCTGGACATCTTCGCCCAGCGGGCCCGTACCAAGGAGGGCCGCCTTCAGGTGGAGCTGGCGCAGTACAAATATCTGCTCCCCCGCCTCACCGGCATGTGGGGCCACCTGGTGCGGCAGACCGCCTCCGGCGGCAAGTCCCCCATCGGCACCCGCGGCCCCGGCGAGACCCAGCTGGAGACGGACCGGCGGCACATCCGCAAAAAGATCGCCAAGCTGGAAGAGGACCTGGAGCAGGTCCGGCGGGTCCGGGGGGTGCAGAGGGAGCGGCGCATCAAAAACGAGGTGCCGGTGGTGGCCATCGTGGGCTATACCAACGCGGGCAAGTCCACCCTGCTCAACAAGCTGACCGGCGCGGATATCCCGGCCAACGACCGGCTGTTCGACACCCTGGACACCACCACCCGCACCCTGGCGATCTCCGATACCTGCACGGTGCTCATCTCTGACACGGTGGGCTTCATCTCCAAGCTGCCCCACCATTTGGTGGAGGCCTTCAAGGCCACCCTGGAGGAGTTGTCCTTTGCCGACCTGCTGCTCCACGTCATCGACGGCTCTAACCCGAAGTGGCGGCAGCAGGCCGAGGTGGTGGACGCCCTTATCCGGGAGCTGGGGGCGGAGCGGACCCCCCGCATCGAGGTATTCAACAAAGCGGATCGGTACACCGGGGACATCCTGCCCCACGGGGAGGACATCGTTACGGTGTCGGCCCGGACGGGGGCTGGACTGGACCAGCTCGTTGCAGGAATCGGCAAGCGGCTGGACGCCGGCGCCCACAAGGTCACCCTCCGCCTGCCCTACAGCCAGGGCGGGCTGGTGGACATGCTCTATCGGGAGGCCAAGGTGGAGGCGGTGGAATACGGGGAGACCATCCAGGTCACCGCCGTCTGTACCCCCAAGATCCTGGGCCAGATGGAGGAATTTGTGTGGAACGATTAGAGACGCCCCGGCTCATCCTGCGGCCCTTCGAAGACCGGGATGCCGCCGACGTGTTCGAATATGGCCGGGACCCCCGGGTGGGTCCCGCCGCCGGATGGCAGCCTCACCGGGACCAGGCTGAGAGCCTGGCAATCATCCGCACCGTCTTTGCCCGGCCCGGCGTGTTCGCCCTGGAGCGGAGGGAGGACGGCAAGGTGATCGGGTCCGCCGGCTATGTGGGCAGGCACCAGACCCTGCTGCCCGGCCCGGACGACGAGATCGGCTACGCTATGAGCCCGGCCTGCTGGGGCCGGGGCCTCATGCCAGAGGCCGTTCGGGAGCTCCTGCGCTACGGCTTCGAGGATCTGGGCCTCAACGCCCAGTGGTGCGGCCATTACGACTTCAACGGCAGGTCCCGCCGTGTGGTGGAAAAGTGCGGCTTTCGCTACCGCTTCACCGAGCGGACCTGGGTGGAGCTCATGGGGGAGGAGCGCACCGAGCTCCACTACGCCCTGACCAGGGAGGAGTGGCAGGCCCTATGACAGAATATTACATCCCGACCCGCGCCTCGGAGACGGAATTCACGGAGAAACGCTCCCGCTTCCTCGGACATGTCTGGCGGGTGGAGAACGAAGCGGAGGCCCGCGCCCGCATCGAGGAGATGAAAAAGCGCTATTACGACGCCCGCCACAACTGCTGGTGCTACCGGCTGCGGGAGGGGGGCGTGGAGCGCTACTCCGACGACGGGGAGCCCCAGGGCACCGCCGGCCAGCCCATGCTCAACGTGTTCCAGCGGGAGGAGGTCACCAACGTGGTGTGCGTGGTGACCCGCTATTTCGGCGGCATCCTGCTGGGGGCGGGGGGACTGGTCCGGGCCTACACCAAGAGCGCCAAGGACGCTCTGGACGCCGCCGGTATCTCGGTGGTCCGCCGGTGGACCCAGGTGGCCCTGACCGTGCCTTACAGCCTGTTCGAGCGGGTAAAGCTGGAGGCGGAGAGCCTGGGCGGCGTTCTGGGGGAACCGGAATACGCCGCCCAGGTGACCATGCCGGTGCTGCTCCCAGAGGACAAGGTAGAAGCCTTTACACAGAGGATGACCGAGATCACCGCCGGCAGCGTGGTCCCGGCAGTTACCGGGGAGATCCTCAAGGATGTGCCCCGGTAAAAAGAACCGCAGAAATATGAATTTTCTGTGAAATTTTGAAAAGAGGCAGGATTTCTTCCTCTCTGCGGTGTATATAACACCAGACCCAAACAAGGGAGGCGGAATACCTTGACAGTGAGAGAGCGGCGCGAGGCGCTGGAGCGGCAGCTCCTATCCCCCTATGCCTGCCGGTCGGTGGATTCCAGGGGGCGGCAGCGCCCGGCGGAGCCCTGCCCGGTCCGGACCTGCTTTCAGCGGGACATCGACCGGATCATCCACTCCAAGGCGTTTCGGCGGCTGATGCACAAGACGCAGGTCTTTCTCCAGCCCGAGGGGGACCATTACCGCACCCGCATGACCCACACCATCGAGGTGGCCCGCATTGCGCGGACCATGGCCCGGGGCCTGCAGCTCAACGAGGACCTGACGGAGGCCGCCGCCTTTGGCCACGATTTGGGGCACACCCCCTTCGGTCACGCCGGCGAGCGGGTCCTCAATGAGATTATGCCGGGGGGCTTCCAGCACAACGTTCAGTCCCTGCGGGTGGTGGACCGGCTGGAGCAGGACGGCGACGGTCTCAATCTGACCTACGAGGTGCGGCGGGGCATCCTGTGCCACACCGGGCCGGACACAGCGGAGACCCTGGAGGGCCAGCTCCTGCGGCTGGCCGACAAGATCGCCTATATCAACCACGACATCGACGACGCCATGCGGGGGGGCATCATCTACCCCATGGACATTCCTCTGGAGATCTCCAACGTGCTGGGATTCACCCATTCCGAGCGGATCGATACCCTGACGGTGGACATCATTGAGGCCAGCGCCGGGACCGGGGAAATCCGGCAGTCCCCCGCCTGCCGGGAGGCCATGCACAATCTGCGGGAGTTCATGTTCGAGGCGGTCTTCCGCAACCCGGTGGCCAAGGGCGAGGAATCCAAAGCCCAGGACATGCTGCGGCGTCTGTTTGAATACTATAGAAAAGACCCGGACAGGCTGCCCCCTGAGTTCCAGGACATCCGGGAACGGGAGGGCGTGGAGCGGGCCGTCTGCGACTACATCGCCGGAATGACGGACAACTATGCGGTGGAAAAGTTCTCCCTGGCCTTTATACCGGTATCCTGGTCAGTAAAGTAAAGGAAAAAGCCATGACAGTGTTTTCTAGGTATAGCCCTGTCAAAGTTTGGTAAAGATACGACAAAGGGGGGACATCCTTGGCCATTCCGGCGCAATTCATCGACGAGCTCACCGCCCGGTGCGACATCGCCGACGTGGTGGCCGACTATGTGTCCCTGACGCCCAAGGGCGGGAGCCTTTGGGGGCTGTGCCCCTTCCACGGGGAGAGGACCCCCTCTTTTCATGTGGTGCCGGAGAAGCAGATCTACCACTGCTTCGGCTGCGGCAAGGGCGGCGGCGTCATCAACTTCGTCATGGAGATCGAAAATCTTCCCTTTCCCGACGCGGTGCGCCTGCTGGCCAAGCGGGCGGGCCTGGAGGTGCCGGAAGAGCGGGGGAGCGCCGACCTCCGCAAGAAGCGCGAGCGGCTGCTGGCCCTGAACAAGGAAGCCGCCCGGTACTTTCACGAGATCCTCCGGTCGCCGGGCGGCCGGACGGGGGCGGAGTACCTCTTTGAAAAGCGGCAGCTGTCCAAAAGTACCGTCACCCGCTTCGGCCTGGGCATGGCGCCCGACGGATGGGACAACCTCATCCGGGCCATGGGGGAAAAGGGCTACGACAAAAGCGACCTGCTGGACGTGGGGCTGGTAGTCAAGAGCAAGGAGGGCCGGGTCTACGACCGCTTCCGCAACCGGGTCATGTTCCCCATCATTGACCTACGGGGGGACGTGATCGGCTTCGGCGGCCGGGTGCTGGACGACGGCACGCCCAAATACCTCAACTCACCGGACACGGTGGTGTTCAACAAGGGCCGCAACCTCTTTGCCCTCAACATTGCCAAGCGCACCAAGCTGGGGCGCATCATCCTCACGGAGGGCTATATGGACACCATCTCCCTGCACCAGGCGGGCTTCGACTGCGCGGTGGCCTCTCTGGGCACCGCCCTGACCCCGGACCACGCCCAGCTTCTGGCCCGGTTCACCAAGGAGGCGGTCATCGCCTACGACGGCGACGGGGCGGGGGTCTCGGCGGCCCAGCGGGCCATCCCCATCCTGGAAAAGACGGGCATCCAGGTCAAGGTCCTGCGGATGCAGGGGGCCAAGGACCCGGACGAGTATATTAGGTCCTTCGGACGGGAGGCCTTTGCCCGGCTGCTGGACCAGAGCGAGAACCACGTCGACTACCGCATCCGGCAGATCCAGCAGAAGTACGATCTGACCGACGATGCCCAGAAGGTGGAGTTCCTGCGGGACGCTGCGGGGCTGGTGGCCTCGCTAGCCAGCCCGGTGGAGCGGGAGGTCTACGGCGCCCGCTGCGCCCAGACTGCAGGCATCTCCGCCGAGGCCATGGGCCAGGAGGTCAAACGGGAGCTGTCCCGCCGGCTGAAGAAGGAGAAGAGGCAGCAGGAGCGCAGGGACCTGACCCCGGCCGTCCAGCTTCAGCCCAGGGAGCGGGCCATGCGGTACGAGAACATCCGCTCTGCCCGGGCGGAGGAGGGGGTCCTGCGGCTCGTCCTGCTGGATCCGGAGCTGCTGAAACGGGCGGAGCGCCTGGGGGCGGAGCAGTTCTCCTCGCCGCTGCTGGCGCGGGTGTTTACTCTGCTGCGGGCACGCTGGAGCGCCGGACTTTCGGTGAGCCTCCCCGCCCTGGCTGGAGAGCTGGAGCCCGGTGAGATGAGCCACCTGACCGGTGTGCTGAACCAGCCGGAGTCCCTGCAGAATGCCGGGGAGGCCATGGGGGACTACATAGAGATTATAGAGACCGAAGCCGCCAAGCGGGCGGGGGACGGCGGAGCCGATCCCCTTTTGGTGATGCGGGAGAAATACCGGGAGAAGAAAGGGTACGGAGGATGCATCCATGAGTGAAAAGAAAGTGACCGCCAAGGCCACGGGGGATCAAAAGCCCCAGATGACCAGCGAGGAGAAGATCGAAGCCGGCAAGGCGGAGCTGATGAAGGTGGTCGAGGGCGTCTCCGGCGCGGAAAAGGTAGCCGAACTGCTGGAAAAAGGCAAGAAGAAGGGGAAGCTGACCTCCAGCGAGCTCATGGACGTGCTGGAGGATATGGACCTGGACTCCGAGCAGATGGATAAAATCTACGACGCCATGGAGAACATGGGCATTGACACGGCGGGGGAGGACTATCTGCCCGAGCTGGCCGAGGACGTGATGCCTCCCATCGAGGAAATTGAGGAGATTCCCGAAGAGGAGATCGTGGACCCCAATACCCTGGTGGACTCCTTCGGCATCGACGACCCGGTGCGCATGTACCTCAAGGAGATCGGCAAGGTCAATCTGCTGACCCCCGAGGAGGAGATTGAGCTGGCCCAGTACATGGGGGCCGGCGACGCCGCCAGGGAGCAGCTGGAAGAGATCGAGAAGGCCCGGGAAAACGGGGAAGAGGTGTCCGCTACGCCCGAGGAAGAGGTGGCGCTGAAGAAGACCATCAAGAAGGGGGAGGCGGCCAAGCAGCGGCTGGCCGAGGCCAACCTCCGTCTGGTGGTCTCCATCGCCAAGCGGTACGTGGGCCGGGGAATGCTCTTCCTCGACCTCATTCAGGAGGGCAACCTGGGACTCATCAAGGCGGTGGAGAAGTTCGACTACACCAAGGGCTATAAGTTCTCCACCTATGCCACCTGGTGGATCCGGCAGGCCATCACCCGGGCCATCGCCGACCAGGCCCGCACCATCCGCATCCCCGTCCATATGGTGGAGACCATCAACAAGGTCATCCGCGTATCCCGTCAGCTGCTTCAGGAGCTGGGCCACGATCCCTCTCCCGAGGAGATCGCCGAGGAGATGAACATGCCCGTGGACAAGGTCCGGGAGATTCTGAAGATCGCCCAGGAGCCCGTGTCCCTGGAGACCCCCATCGGCGAGGAGGAGGACTCCCATCTGGGCGACTTCATCCCCGACGAGGATGCCTCCGAGCCCTCTGAGGCCGCCAGCTTCACCCTGCTCAAGGAGCAGCTCGTGGACGTGCTGGGCACCCTGACGCCCCGGGAGGAGAAGGTGCTCAAACTGCGCTTTGGCATTGAGGACGGCCGCACCCGCACCCTGGAGGAAGTGGGCAAGGAGTTCAACGTCACTCGGGAGCGCATCCGTCAGATCGAGGCCAAGGCCCTGCGGAAGCTCCGCCATCCCTCCCGTTCCAAGAAGCTCAAGGATTTTTTGAACTGAGGTGACGGACCATGGTGGAAGTGAAGTTTTTTGATCAGGCGCTGGACAGCGACCTGACCTTCGCGGTGATCGCCGCCCGCTTTGGGGATCAGTGGCTGCTCTGCCGCCACAGGGACCGGCAGACCTGGGAGCTGCCCGGCGGCCACCGGGAGCCGGGGGAGAGCATCTACCAGACCGCCCGGCGGGAGCTGCTGGAAGAGACCGGTGTGGCCGAGTGCCAGCTTGAGGCGGTCTCGGCCTACGGGGTCTACACCGAGGACGGGCAGCGCACCTACGGCGGGCTGTTTTTCGCGGAGGTGGAGGAACTGGGCCGGCGGCCGGAGGGATCGGAGATCGCTGAAAACCGCCTGGTGGAGGGCCTGCCGGAAAACATGACCTATCCGGACATCCAGCTGGCATTGATGCAGCGCGTCCAGCAGTGGCTGGAAGAGGGGAATTACCGTCCCATGCTGGAGGATTTGTTCGAGCAGTTCTATTAAACAAGCAGGAAAAAGACTGCGGAGCCGTCTCCGCAGTCTTTTTGCTTCATAAAAGGCCAGCTTCCTCGAACAGAGGGATCAACCCGCCTCCAGAAATTTGCTGGGAGGTATGTCCAGAACTTCGGAAATACGGAAAAGGGTATCAAGAGAAATTCCCTTCAGCTTGACACCGTTGTTGGCCTCCACCTGACTGATAAAGGACCAGCTTTTTCCAATGAGTTCGGCAAATTGCTCCTGCGTGTAGCCGCGCATTTTTCGATAGTACGCGATCCGCAGTCCCAGCATGCGATACTTATCCCGGTATTCCTCGTGCAATAAAATACACCCCTACATTATGTTACCAAAATCAGCACGTATTTATTACGGGATAAAAGTAAGTAATTATTTACTTTTAGCGAGTAATATGATATTATGAGTGAAAGGAATGCGAGAGGGGTGGTCACATGTGGCAGGGAGAGGACCTGTTGGATACTGTATATCGGACGGTAAAGTGCACCTATTTGTCCGACCTGCGGGAGGGGCCCTGTCTGAAGGCGGCGATCAGGTATCTCTCCAGCGTGGAGCCTGGAGATTATCCGCTGTGGCAATGGCAGGATGCCGTCCGCTACCTGACGGGAGGCAGCCTTTCTTTTGAAACTCCGGAAGCGGTGCGGGACTTCTTTGCCGGTCTGGCGGAAGGGGAGCGGGACCCATGCCTGCCGTAGACCCAGGCCCATGGAACGGCGCACAGCGGAAACAGACGGAAAAAAATTTTCCCTCCGGCAAAACGGAGGGAAAATTTTTTGTAAGCCGGGCCTATTGTTTGGCGGTGACCGCCCGGTTGATGGCGGAGAGAATGCCGCGCAGGGGGGCCAGGTTGATATTGTGATCCACGCCCACGCCGAAGATGTCCTGCCCCTGTGCGTCCCGGAGCTGGATATAGGCCACGGCCATGGAATCGGAGCCGGCCTGAACGGCGTGCTCCTTGTAGTCCACAAAGGTGAAGCGGTCCATTTTTTGGCCGTGAATGGCGTTAAAGAAGGCGTCGATGGGGCCGTTGCCCTCGCCGCAGACCTCGAAAACGGTCTCTTTGTGCCGCAGCGTGCCCCGGAAAACGACGTGAGACCGGCTCTGCTCGTCCATCGTCTCCTGAAAAGCGTGCCTGAGCAGCGTGTAGGGGCGGCTGATATCCACATAGGCGTCCTGGAACAGCTCGAAGATACGCTGAGGCTGGAGCTCGGTCCCGACCCGGTCGGTCTCCACCTGTACGATGTGGCCGAACTCGGCGTGCATGGCTTTGGGCAGATCATAGCCGAAGTTCTGCTGCATTACGAAGGCGGCCCCGCCCTTGCCGGACTGACTGTTGATGCGGATGATGGGCTCGTACTGGCGGCCCACGTCGGCGGGATCGATGGGGAGATAGGGGATCTCCCAGAGCTGGGACCGGCTTTCCTTCATATATTGCACGCCCTTGTTGATGGCGTCCTGATGGGAACCGGAAAAGGCGGTGAAGACCAGTTCGCCGGCGTAGGGCTGCCGCTCGCTCACCTTCATCTTGGTGCAGCGCTCGTATACCTCACGGATGCGGTTGATGTCGGAAAAGTCCAGGCCGGGGTCCACGCCCTGGGTATACATGTTCATCGCCAGCGTGATCATATCCACGTTGCCGGTACGCTCGCCGTTGCCGAAAAGGGTGGCTTCGATGCGCTCGGCCCCGGCCAGCATGCCCAGCTCGGCGGTGGCCACCCCCTCGCCGCGGTCATTGTGGGGGTGCAGGGAGATGATGGCGCAGTCCCGGCTGGGGAGCTTTTGGATGAAGTACTCGATCTCGTCGGCAAAGTAGTTGGGCATGCAGTTCTCCACGGTGGAGGGCAGATTCAGAATGACCTTGTTCTCCGGCGTGGCGCCCAGTTCCTCCAGCACCCGCTGGCAGATGTATACGGCGTTGTCCATTTCGGTGCCCATGAAGGACTCCGGGGAGTACTGATAGCGCAGGTTGGTGCCGGAGCGGAGAATGGGCTCGGACAGCTCACGGATGAGCCGGGCGGCGTCTACGGCGATTTGAGTGACGCCCTCCATGTCGGTGTGGAAGACCACCTTGCGCTGGAGGGTGGAGGTGGAATTATAGAAGTGGAGGATGACGTTCTTGGCGCCCTCCATAGCCTCGAAGGTCCGCTGGATCAGATGGGGGCGGGCCTGGACCAGCATCTGGATGGTCACATCGTCGGGAATGTGGCCGCCTTCGATGAGGGTGCGGAAGAACTGGAACTCCGTCTCGGAGGCAGAGGGAAAGCCGATCTCGATCTCCTTCACGCCGATGTCCACCAGGGTGTGGAAGAGCTCCAGCTTTTCTTCCACATTCATAGGATCGATGAGGGCCTGGTTGCCGTCCCGCAGGTCCACGGAGCACCAGACGGGAGGAGCGGTGATTTGCCTGTCGGGCCAGACCCGGCGCTCCATTTGAATGGGAACGAAGGGGATGTACTTTTCAGCGGGATTCTTGAGCATGGGAAACAGCCTCCAGTCTTTTTATTTGGCCGGGAGGGATGCAGAAACGCCCCCGACCGTTGTTACGGTCAGGGGCGTATGATACGCGGTACCACCCTGATTCGGCCGCCGGTCACCCGGGCAGCCCTCGTCAGCCTCCAACAAGGCCTTGGCCGGTAACGGGGCCAGACGTCCCGCCCTACTCGCGTTCAGGCGGACAGCTCAGGGGCCAGTATGCACCTGGAATCACCGCGCCGGTTCACACCAACCACCGGTTCTCTGAGCGGGACGCACAGGTCTTGTTCCCTTCCTCGCTTTTGCTGATGTTGTTCCATATTATAAAAGAATGCAGGGCCTTTGTCAAGAAAAAATCCGGCAAAAAATTTTGCAAAAAAACTTGACAAATGGAATTGTTTTGGTATAATAAACCCTGCGCCTGCGGTAGCGGGCGCGATACAGCGGGATTGTGTAAGGGTAGCACGACAGACTCTGACTCTGTTTGTGAGGGTTCGAATCCTTCTCCCGCTGCCAGAAATCGACAAACTTCGACAAGAGGTTTGTCGATTTTCTTTTCCCTTCTTCTTTCTCCCGGCTGCGTGGTATATTTGCCATAAGAAAGTGACAAATCGGGATCTGTGGAGGCTATCATCAATGAATGAAAGAGAGAGAAAAGTCCGCTTGTGGTTTGATATGTGGCTGCAACAAAAAGATTTGGGTATAGATAACATTTTTACAGAGGATGTAATCTATATTGAAAGTTGGAGTCCAAAATATGAAGGCCGGGCAACCGTAAAACATTGGTTTGAAGAATGGAATACGCGCGGAAAAGTCCTTGTGTGGGATATAAAACAGTATTTTCACAAGGGCAATCAGACCATTGTAGAGTGGTATTTTAGGAACGAGATGGATGATGGGAATATTGAGGAATTTGATGGTATGTCACTCATTGAATGGACATCGGATCACAAGATTAAATTTTTAAAGGAATTCGGCTGTAATCTAAATAACTATAATCCTTATCAAAATAGTGACGTACCACAATTTAAGGCGGGAAAAGCGAATTGGTTCTAATCAGGCAGCTCTGGTATGCCGCATAGATAAGGCTTTAGGAGAAATATCTATGCGGTCACAGCATTACACGGAAAACCCTGAAACCGCATGGTTTCAGGGTTTGTTCATGTCCGCCTGACCCTAGCAGGATGGTTTGGAACGGCTTCGTAGGAGCGGGCGCCGCCATGAAGGCACCCGCTCCTGTCTTACGTCATACGCAGCTCCACCATACATGACGTGCCGGTTGGCTCTTCTGGGACCTGCTATGCCAGATTCTCCACTGTGCCGAGAAACAGCGGTGCGCCGGTCTCCAGGTCCACGATGCCGCAGACGAAGGGGCGGTCGAAGCGAAGGACAATGGGGTCCTCTGCGGGGGCGGAGCTGGTGGGCTCCATGACCACCGCTGTGACGGCGGCGGCCTCGGTGCCCTTTTCGTTGACCTTCAGCACCGTCTTATGAATCACGTCCCCGATGGAGAGGTCTTTGTCCGGCACGCTCCCCATAGCCGAGAAATCGGCTGCGGAGGGATCGAAGGCGTCCGCCAGTCCCATAGCCGCCAGCGCGGCCCCCAGAGAGCCGGACCACTCCACTTCAAATTTCGGGACGACAAGGGAGACTTTGGCCTGCTGACGGGCCTCGAGAAGAGCGCCTGCCGTCTCCCCATTCCAGGAGGAGAGATAAGTGGTAAGGGAGACTCCCTCGTCCGGGAGCATAAGGAGAAAGCCAAGCCGCCCATCATCGTAAGGCAGGACCACGCCCTGCCCCTTCTGGGCGGCGATATACTGCTCCGTCCGGATGCCGTTGCTCATCCCCTTGGGATGGGAAACCGTCCCGTCCTCCGCGGTAAAGTCCATTTCCCAATCTGAGACAGGCGCTTCAAAGGGGCGCTCAAACTGATTTTTCAGGTAGATGGCGTTGACTAGGGCCAGTACGGCATCCTCACTGAATTCGTCCACGGTTTTCGGTATCAGGCCTTTGGTGGCCTCCTTCACCCAGTCGTTCACCGCCTTCACCGTGGCGGCGTCCTGAAGGTCGGCCTGGTAGAGCTCTGCGCCGTAGTTCTGCTGGCACCGGGCCACAAACCGGTCCTCGAGCGTCAGGTCCGGATCGCACCACAGGCTGTTGACCAGCGTGGCCTGTGTGGAGCCGCCCGGCTTGGAATACGTGTCGAGCGCGGCGGCGCAGTAGGCGTTCAAGGTGTCCAGGTCCATGCCGAAGAGAGACTGGAACCCGGCCAGCGTCTCCCCGGAGGCTCCGTTGGCGGTCATGCCCAGCGCCAGCATCACCGACAGCGGCGAGAGGAGCGTATTCTCCCCCTCGGTCCGGGATTGGCGCAGCAGCTCTGCGGCAAAGGCGGCGTAGGACGTATCCGGATGGCTGCCGGCATCGAGAACGGGGATGGGCACCTCCCCGGCGGCCTCCGGAACAGATTGCGCGGGCGCTCCCGCAGCGGCGCAGCCCGCGAGGAGCGTGAGGCAGAGCAAAAGCGGCAAGAGATGCTTCTTCATAAGCAGGGACACTCCTTTCAGAGAACAAATCTGCTTTTTTGACGTACCGGCGCGGGAAATGTTCCCATCCATTTCGAGAGGAAAAGAAAGCTGTCACCATATTGTAATCTCTCATAGGTTGACATTTGCCTACCTTCTGTATATACTGGCAGCAGATAGGTAGGCATTTGCTTACCAACGAAAGGAGGGCCGTGATGAAGAGAGAACTGTCCGATGCAGAGTGGGTTCTGATGAAAAAGCTGTGGGAAAAGGCGCCCATGACCATCACGCAGTTTACCGCCGCACTGCAGGATGAAACCGGCTGGAGCAAGCACACGATCATATCCCTGCTCTCCCGGATGGAGGCCAAGGGGGCGGTGGCCCACAGGGACGGCGCCCGGGCAAAGGAGTACTACCCGCTCCTCCCGAGGGATGACGCGCTGCGCCGGGAGACGAAGCACTTTCTCGACCGGGTGTACGACGGCCACGTGGGGATGCTGATGAGCGCCATCGTGGACAGCCGTACCCTGTCCCCGGAGGACCTGGCGGAGTTGTCCGCCATTCTGGAGCGGGCAAAGGAGGAAGAGGGGCGATGAAAGAGATTCTGATTACCTCTTCCGTACTGATCGTCCTGCTGATCGTCCTGCGCAGGATGTTCCGCAGCAGCCTGCCCCGGCGGATGCAGTACGCCCTTTGGGGCCTGGTGCTGCTCCGCCTGCTGGCGCCGGTAAGCCTCCCGGCGGTGGACTTTTCCGTCCTCACCGCGGCCCGGCCAGTCCAGGCCGCAGTGTCAGACCAGCTGGAGACCCCGGTCTATCTCCGGCCGCAGGCGCAGATTCCGGCCTCTGCCGCCAAGATTCCTGTCTCCCAGGTCCCAACGGCGGGGGAGGGACGAGATATGGTGGTTTGGGAGGAGAACGGCGCCAACCCTGCCGGATATCTGATCCGGGAACCGGAGAGCCAGTCCGTCACCCTGTATGCCGTTAAGATGGGGACGGGGGAAATCCTGGCGCTGATCTGGAAAATCGGGATGGCCGGGATGGGGGTATTTTTCCTTGCCAGCAACCTGCGTTTTTGGCGCCGGCTGCAAAAATACCGGACGCCCTATGCGGTGAAGGGCTGCCGCAGGCCCACCTATCTGGTGGGAGAGGGCGTGCTGCCCTCGCCCTGCCTGTTTGGGCTGTTTCGGCCCGCCATCTATCTCACCCCCGCCGCTTTATCGTCGGAGGAGCGCCTGCGGCATGTGCTGGAGCACGAGCAGACCCACGCCCGCCACCTGGACCCGCTGTGGTCCCTCCTCCGCTGCATCTGCCTGACCGTCTACTGGTTCGATCCCCTGGTGTGGGTCAGTGCCTATGCCTCCAAAATCGACTGTGAGCTGGCCTGTGACGAGGGCGTTTTGGCCCGCCTGGGCGAGCAGGAGCGGATCCGCTACGGGCAGACGCTGCTCTCCCTTGTCCAGGTGGGGGGAGGCCCGTCCAATCCGCTGCTTTCGGCCACCACGATGACCACCGGGAAGCGGCAGATGAAGGATCGGATCACCCGTCTTGTCCGGCGGCCCAAGCGGCTGGCAGCCGGGACGCTGGCCGTGGTCCTGCTGGCGGGGATCGTCTCCGCCTGCACCTTTACCGGGGGCGCGCGGGAGGAGCCCGAGGGCCTTACCGCAGAGGAGCTGGGCTCCTTCAATCAGGCGTATTTCAACGAAGAAGGGGATGGCTGTTTCCGCAACCGGTTCCTCACCTCCCTCTATGAAGGGCCGGAGGAGATCGATCTGTTCCAGCTCTTTTATTGCGGCGGAAACGGCCCGGCGGAGATGTGGACGGCCGAGGAGAAACAGGCCGTGATCGACAACGGATATGACGGCGTCGAGCCGGACTGCGGATTGACGAAGATCAGCGCCGCCAGCATGGACGCCGTGCTGACCCAATTCATGGGCCTTACCTTGGAGCAGACCGCCGGGAAGGGCCTGGACTCCTTTACCTACCTGCCGGACTATGACGCCTACTACCACTTCCATGGCGACACCAATTACCCCGGCGCGGCTGCGTTCCTTCAGGGCGAGCGGCAGGGGAAAACCGTCAAGCTCTATTACGGGACGGAGGCCGGCGGCGGGGGCGATTCATGGTACTGTATGACGTTGGAAGAGCAGGACGGCGGGGGATATCATGTTCGCTCCCATGTTCCGGCGGAGCGCCCCGCCTCCACCCTGGTCCTCCCGCGGGGGGAGCCGGAAAAGGTCCTCTCCCTGGCGGACGTCCAGCCCTATACGCCGGAGGCCTACACGGTGGAAATCATCCATGAATGGAAGGAGCAGGATGAGCTCTATCAGGCGTATGGGGATTATGAGCTCCACCTGCTGACCTCCTACCAGAACAGCACCCAGACGTTTGCGGTGGTAAATCCATATAAGGACAGGGAGGAATATCGCGTCTTCCTTACGCTCCCGCTCGCCTCCGGCAACAGCGGCACGGAGGGATTCGTCGTCGGCGGGGGCTGGGACGACGGGCTCTTCGGCTGGGACGGCCATGTGGATGCAATCGACTACTGGCAGGACGGAGAGCTGGTTTGCGACTACCTGTATATCGACCCGGACGGGACCCCGGTTCGTATCCTCCAGGCCAGGGGAAGCGGGACGGAGACGTTCCATCGGGACTTCAGCGGGGACGGCGCGGCCGAGGTGGTCTCTCCCACCCAGCTCTTCTTCCAGCGGGAGGGGGAGGTCTATGCGGCGGACCTGCCCGCCCTGTGGGGGGAGGCCTATCCCGCGGTAAGCTATGACCATGGCCGGTGGGAAAACGACAATGGGCGGCTGGCGGTCACCGGGTATGGCGGTCCGCAAATCGCCCGATATCAGAGGTTTCTCTACTTTGACGGAGAAAGCCTGCTGGTCTATCAGGACTCCAGAGGCACGACCGACCACGTGATGGAGGGGTGCAGCGCGCCCCAGACGGTGATCGACAAGGCGAAGGAGCTGGTCCGGGAGCGGATGCCCCAGAGAGGGGACGAGATCGGCCGGACCGGAAGGGGGACGCCCATCCTGGATGAGGCGGAATACGACGACTGGCGGCTGGAGTCCGTCACAGAGCTTCCGGCAGTGCAGGTGGGCGGCATCTCCCTCCGGGTTTACCGCATCAACTGCGAATACCACACCACCACCCCGGGGAACGTACTGCTGATGGGGGGAATGTACCTCACGGAGGACGGCTGGGTGAGCCCCGGATACCCCGACTGCGACTATCTGTTCTTCCGGGCGGAGGAGGACGGAGGCCTTACCTTCCTCTGGAGCGAGATGAGCAACGATTTGGGACCGGAGTTCCTGGCAGAGCCGGGGCTGGAGCGGTTGGGACTGCTCCAGGCGGACGCGCAGTATCAAATCGGAACGCGCTTCGACCACCTGATGAATCAGGATACGGTCACGCTGGAGCTGACGCCCGGCGGCGGCACAGGCGGCGGCCCCTATACGTTCCCGGGCAATTTTGGCAACGCCCCGCGCGGCCTCATCCAGGACTACTCCTGGGGCTGGGTGGAGGAAAGTCAGGTTTCCATTCCGCAGGGGAGCAGCTCCCTAACGCTGGGAAGGGGCGCAGACCGGCTTGTTTTCTGGGATCACGCCGGACTGGTGGAATGTCAAGCCAATGGGAACACCGACTGGTTCCAGGCGCAGCTCCAGGAAGAAACCAACGACGGGTTTTACGCAACGCCGTTTGCCGCGCTGCGCCGCTGGTATGATGAGGCGGAAATGGATGCGCTCCGGAGCGCCATAGCCCCCATTCCCGAGGATGGAAGGAGCCATGAGGAGATTGCCCGTGCCTGGGTGGAACAGTATGAGGGGCTTCATTGCAAGGTTACGCCCGGCAGCAAATATTTCTGCACCTATCTTTCCATTTCCGATGTGGAGGAGGATCATGATGCGGCACAGGAAAGCGACGGCGTGTTCCTCTTCTGGTACAATACCATATTCGTGCCGGAGAATAAGGACGGTCTGAACTGGATGATGGCCGGGAACACGGAGGAGTATACCGGGGACGATCCGGATGTGCCTCCGGGAGCGTTCCGTTACGGCCGGTGCGGTTATATGTACCGCTCGGACGGCGGATGGCGCTGTGACGGCGTTGGCACCGGCCCCTGAGGAAGCGGGGACCGGCGCGGCATTCAAAGAACGCGCCCGGAGCGGCGGAGCTCCGGACGCGTTCTTTTCCGATCCACCAAGGGTCGATCACGCATAGAACCAATGGCAGCCGATGGTCATGACATAGGGACGGTTGTTCATGATCCAGTGGTTGCTGGTCAGAGAGGGGGCCAGGAAATAGAGGCTGTTCCCCGCCACGCTGGCCCCTTCCAGCACCAGCTTGGCGGCCAGGACACTTTCCTCAGTGGGCTCCTGATAGATGGAGCCGTTCCGGACCGGCTCAAACTGGCCGCCCCATCGGCCGTCGAAGATCACGCCGTAGATACTATCGGGAAATTCCGAGCTTGCCACCCGGTTGAGCACCACGTTGCCGACCGCGATCTTGCCCAGCAGGGATTCTCCCCGGCTTTCCGCGGAGATGATGCGGGAGAGCCAATAGAGGCTGCTGCTGTCATAGCCGGCGGAGGCGGCGGAGGCGGCGCCGGAGGTGACGTGAACCGTGCCGGTGCCGGCGTCCCAGTCCACCTGCGCGCCCAGGGCGGAGGCCAGCGCCCGGACAGGGACCAACGTGCACCCGTCCTCCAGCAGCACCCCGTCCGGGAGGTAGATGGCCCGGTCGTTGGCCTCTATGTAAATGGAGCCTGGGCGGGCGGTGAGGGAGAGGGCGCTGTCCCAGACGGCGGCCTGCCCATTCTCCCAGACCACTGTGGCGGTGGGCCGGAGCGCCTGGGTCACGGTCCGGAGGGAGACGTAAGTGGTGTTGTTGCGGACCTGGGCGAAGGCGTTGTTCTCCAGGGGAGCCCCGTCCACCAGCACGGAGCCGGCCGCCTGGGCTTTGGGGCCCAGCAGCAGGGCCGCGCATAAGAGCGCGGACGCGCACCATTTCTTCATCGTTGACACACCTTTCTGTTCTGTCACAAGTTGTAACCGAATTGTAACTAATTTGCCGGGCGGATGCAAGCTGTAATACTTTCCAGAAGGCACTATAAGCTGAAAAAACGGAGGCCCTTGGAAAAGGGCCTCCGTTTTGGCATGAGAAGGAACGGCGGGGAGCTTCGCCTTTGTGCCGCAGGAAAAGGGAAGAGGTCCGGGAAACCTCCCGAACCTCTTCTATGTGTGCCTGTTAGAACTGCTCCTGCTGGTTCTTCTTATTCTGCTCCTGCTGGTTCTTCTTGTTCTGGGACTGGTTGTTGCGCTGATTGTTCTGGAATTGATTGTTCTGGGAGCTGTTCTGATTGCGATTTTGCTTGTTGTCGCTCATAAAACTCACCTCTTTTCACGTCCCTAGTATTTCCAGAAAGAGAGGGGTACTATACACAGAATGAAAAAAGGGTATTTTTAGAAATAGCTATACCATATTTAGTAAAACTGTGGTATACTTATAACAATATAGGCGTACAAAGGAGGCTGCAAGTCATGAAATGTCCATTCTGCGGCAATCTGGAGAGCAAGGTCGTGGATTCCCGCCCCTCGGACGAGGGGGCCAGCATCCGCCGGCGGCGGGAGTGCCTGGAATGCCATAAGCGATTTACCACCTATGAGACCATGGAGAGCCTGCCTCTGGTGGTCATCAAGAAGGACGGCAGCCGTCAGACCTTCGACAAGGACAAGCTGCTGGGCAGCATGCTCAAGGCCTGCGAAAAGCGCTCAGTGCCGCTGGCCGATCTGGAGCGGATGGCCGGCGAAATTGAGCAGGCCCTTCAAAACGATATGGAGCGGGAGGTCAGCTCATCGGTCATCGGGGACCTGGTGATGGAGAAGCTGAAGGAGGTGGACGAGGTGGCCTATGTGCGGTTTGCCTCGGTCTACCGCCAGTTCAAGGACATCGGCACCTTTAAGGAGGAGTTGGACCGGCTCCTGGACGGGAAATAGGCATGAAGGGCTTTGTGGGGGAGTACCCTCTGTTTTCTCTCTGCGGCTGAACTGCGGCCTTTGTGCGATGTACCTCGGCGGACACTGCCCCGGCGGCGGGGAGGGCAACCAGTCCTGCGCCATTGCCCGGTGCAGCCTGGAGCACGGCGGCGCAGCGCGGCGGGGAGCTGAAGCTCCGCCGGAAGCCCGGCTGAAAAAGAAAAAACAGCCCTCGGCCCTTCTGGCCCGGGGGCTGTTTGGCTGGCTACAGCAGGTTTTTCAGATGAAGCTGCTCCATCTCGTACAAAAGCTCCACCTGGGCGATGAGACGGGCGCTGGCGGCGGAATATTCACCGCCCTCCCGGCAGTTGATGAACTCCTGGACCTCCCGAAAGCTGGTATGAATCTGGTCGATATCGGAGTGGCGGAGTACGGTGTAGAGGTACATGTCGTGGCGGGTCCAAACGTCCAGGGCCTCTTTGGTGAGCCGTCCGGCCTCCTCCCAGTTGCCGGCCTCCGCCTGGACCTCTGCCTGGACCAGATGGTCGGAGAGGCCGGTGGCGAAGCGCTGGAGATATTGGGAGTTCAGCAGGGTGGCGGTAAACAGAACGGCCATGACCGCCACGGCGAACCACAGACGCTTCATCCCTTCCCCACCTCCCTGGGCACAAAATAGACCCGGTTCTGCTCGTCCACCGACAGGAGGAACACGTCCCGGACGTGGCGGACGTTGTGCTCCTCCAGCCGTTTTTGCAGCCAGCCCTCATTGAAGCCCCGCAGCTTCAGGTTCCGTTCCAGCAGGCGGCCGTCATTGATGATGACCAGGGGCAGCCCCACGTCGTCGGGGAAGAGGTTCATCTGCTCCGCCGTCACCGGCCGCTGGTTGGCGTAAAGGATGACGGACACCCGGCCATTGGTCTCGAGAATGGCGTACTTGACGGTAGACAGATCGGTGACGCTCTGCATGCGCAGCTCCTCGTTGAGCTCGTCCACCGTAAAGCGGTTGCGGCGCATTTCACGCTGGTTGAGCCGCCCGTTCTCCACCACGATGCTGGGCCGGCCGCAGATCAGGGCCCGGAATCGGACGTGCTTCATGGTGAGCACCGACAGAATCATGGTGACGCACAGCAGGGTGAGGATGGGGATGACGCCGGAGAGCAGCGGGATGCCGAAGTCCTGCATGGGGACGGCGGCCAGATCGGCGATGATGAGATCCAGCACCAGCTCCGACGGCTCCAGCTCACCGACCTGGCGCTTGCCCATGAGGCGGATGCCCGCGATGATGAGCAGATATAGAATAATGGTACGGGTAAATGCGATGACCATGGAAGGCCCTCCCAGTCGGTAGGATTCAAACCTCAGTATGGCCCGGCGCCTTTGGATTATTCCTGCGGCGGCGGAACAAATCTTCATACTTTCTTCAGACATCCCGGGGCGGGGTATGATATCCTCAAAGAAAACGGCGGAGGCGAGGTTCTGTGTTTGGAAAAAAGAAGCGGCGCATCTGGCTGCCCTTGGCGGTCCTTTTGGCGGGAGCGGCGGCCGCCGCGCTGGACGCCCGGCTGGCGGTGCGCCAGTACCGGCTGGAGACCGCGCGGGTGTCCGCCCCGGTCCGCATCGCCCTGCTCACCGACCTGCATAGCTGCGATTACGGGGAAGGCCAGGCTGGGCTGCTGGAGGCGGTGGCGGCGGAGGACCCGGACGTGGTGCTGCTGGGCGGCGACATCGTAGACGACGACGCGCGCATGGACCCGGAGCGGGCCTATACGGCGGCGGCGGCCCTGGCTGCGGGCTGGCCCGCCTATTATGTCTCGGGCAACCACGAGTTCTGGAGCGGGGAGGCCGGCGCCATCAAGACCGCGCTGGAGGCGCGGGGCGTGACCGTTCTGGAGGGAGCGTGCGTCCCCGTGGCCGTGGACGGGCAGACCATACAGCTGTGCGGCGTGGACGACCCCGCGGCGGGGGAGGCGGCCTGGCGCATCCAGCTTGAGCGGGCCGCGGCGCAGGCCGATCCGGATTTCTTCACCATTTTGCTGACCCACCGCCCCGAGCGGGTGGAGGCGTACCAGGGGCGGGGCTTCGATCTGATCCTGGCGGGCCACGCCCATGGGGGCCAGTGGCGGCTGCCGGGGGTGGTCAACGGCCTGCTCGCACCGGACCAGGGCCTGTTTCCCGCATACGCCGGAGGGCGGTATGAGCTGGAGGGCAGCACGCTGATCGTCAGCCGGGGACTGGCCAGGGAGTCCACCCGGGTGCCACGGATCTTCAACCGGCCGGAACTGGTCATCATTGACGTGACGCCCGCCCGCTGAGACGAGGGCATTTGTCCAAAACCACGTTTTTTTGTTTTTTGGCGGAAAAGAGGAAGGTCGGAACTTGTAAACAGATCGTCTTTGGGATAAAATTGGACAGATCACATTCAGAAGACGAAAGGCGGGATTCCAGGCGATGAAAGCGACCCTCATTCTGGGCAACGGCGCGGTCTTTCACGGGCAGAGCATCGGCGCTACGGGGGACCGGGTGTGCGAGATGGTGTTCAACACCTCCATGACCGGCTACCAGGAGATCTTGACCGACCCGTCCTATGCGGGACAGGGCATCGTGATGTCTTATCCTCTCATCGGCAATTACGGCGTGAACGGCGAGGACAACGAGTCCGTCCGACCTTGGGCGGAGGCCTTTGTGGTCCGCCATCTGACCCGGCGCGGGAGCAATTTCCGCTGTGAGGGCGATCTGGATACCTATTTGAAACAACATAATATCACGGGAATCGAGGGTGTGGACACCCGCGCGATCACCCGCATTCTCCGCAATCAGGGTACCATGAACGGTATGATTACCTGTGCGGAGGATTTTTGTATAGAGGACTGTTTGAACAAGATCGGGGCCTACCGGGTGGAGGGCACGGTGGAGCGGGTGACCCGCAAGGCCCCCCAGGTCTGCCCCGCCCACGGCGTACAGAAGCTGCGGGTGGCCTTGATGGATTACGGCGTCAAGGAGAACATGATCCGCTGCCTCCAGGAGCGGGGCTGCCAGGTGACGGTCTACCCCGCCCACACCCCCGCCGAGACCGTGCTGGAGGGAAACTTCGACGGCGTGATGCTCTCCAACGGCCCCGGCGACCCGGCGGACAACGTGGCCATCATTGCCGAGGTGAGGAAGCTTTACGACTCCGGCCTGCCCATCTTTGCCGTCTGTCTGGGCCACCAGCTTATGGCCCTGGCCACCGGAGCCGCGACCCGGAAGATGCGCTTCGGCCACCGGGGGGCCAACCACCCGGTGAAGGACCTGGCCGCCGGGCGGGTGTTCATCACCTCCCAGAACCACGGCTATGTGGTCACGGCGGAAAGCGTGGATCCTGCAGTGGCCCAGGTCTCCCACGTCAACGTCAACGAGGGCTCGGTGGAGGGCCTGCGCTATCGAAACGGCAACGTGTGCACCGTCCAGTTCCACCCTGAGGCATCCCCGGGCCCCCGGGATACGGAGTACCTGTTCGACCGCTTTGTGAACAAGATGGAAGGAGGTGCCTGGTAATGCCGAAGAACCCCAAGATCCAAAAGGTGCTGGTGCTGGGCTCCGGCCCCATCGTTATCGGCCAGGCCGCCGAATTCGACTACGCGGGCACCCAGGCCTGCCGCGCCCTGAAGGAAGAGGGCGTAGAGGTGGTGCTGGTCAACTCCAACCCCGCCACCATCATGACCGACAAGGACATCGCCGACCACGTCTATATTGAGCCCCTCAACATCGCCAGCGTGACCCAGGTCATCCAGAAGGAGCGGCCCGACTCCATCCTGCCCACTCTGGGCGGCCAGACCGGGCTGAACCTGGCCATGAACCTCCATGAGCAGGGCGTCCTGGACCAGTACGGCGTGCGGCTGCTGGGCACCTCTCCCGAGTCCATCCGCAAGGCGGAGGACCGCCAGGGCTTCAAGGACGCCATGGAGGAGATCGGGCAGCCCTGCGTCACCTCCGACGTGGTGGAGTCCGTGGAGGATGCCGTGGCCTTTGCTGGGCGCATCGGCTACCCGGTCATCGTCCGCCCCGCTTATACCCTGGGCGGCACCGGCGGCGGCATCGCCTACGATGAGCCCGGCCTGCGGGAGATCGCCGACCGGGGCATCCACCTCAGCCGGGTGGGCCAGGTCCTCATCGAGCGCTCCATCGCCGGCTGGAAGGAGATCGAGTTCGAGGTCATGCGGGACTCGGCGGGCAATGTCATCCAGATCTGCTCCATGGAGAACATTGACCCCGTGGGCGTCCACACCGGCGACTCCATCGTGGTGGCCCCCACCCAGACCCTGGCCAACAGGGAGTACCAGATGCTGCGTTCGGCCTCCCTGGACATCATCTCCGCTCTGAAGATCGAGGGCGGCTGCAACGTGCAGCTGGCGCTGAACCCGGACTCTTTTGAATATGCCGTCATCGAGGTCAACCCCCGGGTGAGCCGCTCCTCCGCTCTGGCCTCCAAGGCTACCGGCTATCCCATCGCCAAGGTAGCCGCCAAGATCGCCCTGGGCTACACCCTGGACGAGATCCCCAACGCCGTCACCGGCAAGACCACCGCCTGCTTCGAGCCCACCCTGGACTACTGCGTGCTGAAGATTCCTCGCCTGCCCTTCGACAAGTTTACCACCGCCAGCCGTACCTTGGGCACCCAGATGAAGGCCACCGGCGAGGTCATGGCCATCGGCAACTCCTTCGAGGGGGCCCTGATGAAGGCCATCCGCTCGCTGGAGCTGCCCGTCAAGTCCCTGCGCCTGCCGGGGTTGGACGAGCTGTATACCGAGGACATCGAGGACCGGCTGGTCAACATCGACGACCAGCGGCTGTTCCTCGTGGCGGAGGCGCTGCGCCGGGGCTTCTCGCCGGAGAAGATCAACAAAATCACCCAATACGACCTGTGGTTCCTGGACCGGTTCCAAAACATCGTGGACATGGAGGACCGGCTGGAACGCGGCCGCCTGGACCCGGACACCCTCCGGCAGGCCAAGGAGATGGGCTTCTCCGACGCCTGGATCGCGGCCCTGGCGGGGAAGGAGCGGGCGGAGATCAAGGCCCTGCGGGAACGGCAGGGCATCGTGCCCGCCTTCAAGATGGTAGACACCTGTGCCGCCGAGTTCGAGGCCCAGACCCCCTATTACTACTCTGCCTACGACGCGGAAAACGAGGCCGCCGAGCCGCTCCGTCTCCCCGACGTGGGCGAGCTGGCGCCCGATATCCCCAAGGCCCCCTATCTCTCCGCCAGCCAGGGAGAGGCCCACCGCACCCAGGCGGCCACGGAGAAAAAGAAGGTGCTGGTGCTGGGCTCCGGGCCCATCCGCATCGGCCAGGGCATCGAGTTTGACTACTGCTCGGTCCACTCGGTCTGGGCCTTCAAGCGCCTGGGCTACGAGACCATCATCATCAACAACAACCCCGAGACCGTCTCCACCGACTTCGATGTGGCCGACAAGCTGTACTTCGAGCCCCTGACGCCCGAGGACGTGGAGGCCGTGGTGGAGCTGGAGAAGCCCTGGGGAGCGGTGGTCCAGTTCGGCGGCCAGACCGCCATCAAGCTGGCTAAGGCCCTCACCGATATGGGCGTACCCATCCTGGGCACCTCCTCCGACGGCGTGGACGCCGCCGAGGACCGGGAGCGGTTCGACGAGATTCTCCAGCAGTGCAGGATTCCCCGGGCCACGGGCAAGACGGTCTTTACCGCCGAAGAGGCGCTGGCCGCCGCCCACGAGGTGGGTTATCCCGTGCTGGTGCGTCCCTCCTATGTGCTGGGCGGCCAGGGGATGGAGATCGCCTATAACGACCGCAACATCGTGGAGTTCATGAAGATCATCAACATGACCGAGCAGGAGCACCCCATCCTGGTGGACAAATACCTTATGGGCCGGGAGGTGGAGGTGGACGGCGTGTTCGACGGGGAAGATATCCTCATCCCCGGCGTCATGGAGCATGTGGAGCGGGCCGGCGTCCACTCCGGCGACTCTATTTCGGTCTACCCGCCTCTCCACATCGAGGAGAAGCACAAACAGACCATTTTGCAGTACACCTACGATCTGGCCAAGGCCCTGGGGGTCATCGGTCTCATCAATATCCAGTTCATCCTGTACGACGACCAGGTGTACGTCATTGAGGTCAACCCCCGCTCCAGCCGCACCATTCCCTATATCTCCAAGGTTACCGGCGTGCCCATTATCGACCTGGCCACCAAGGTCATGCTGGGCCAGAAGCTGAAGGACTTGGGCTATGGTACCGGCATCCACCCCGAAGCCCCCTATTACGCCGTAAAGATGCCGGTGTTCTCCTTTGAGAAGCTCACCGACGTGGATACCGGCCTTGGGCCCGAGATGAAGTCCACCGGCGAGGTGCTGGGTATTGCGGAGTCCTTCCCTCAAGCCATGCTGAAGGCCTTCAAGGGGGCCAACATGAAGGTGCCCAAGCGGGGCGGCCGGGTCATCATTACCGTCAAGGACGAGGACAAGGGCGAGATTGTGGGCATCGCGCGAGGTCTGGCCGAGATGGGCATTGAGATCCTGGCCACCTCCGGTACCTGCGACGCTTTGAACGCCGCCGGTGTGGAGTCCAGGAAGGTGGCCCGGGTCACCCAGGCCCACCCCAATATTCTGGACATGATCGCCTCCGGCTCGGTGGACCTGGTCATCAATACCCCCACGAAGGGCCGTAAGCACGACACGGACGGCTTCAAGATCCGCCGGGCCGCCGTGGAGCACTCGGTGGGTTGCGTCACCGCCATCGACACCGCCCATGCCGTTCTGACCGTCCGGGAGCAGGGGAGAAGCGTGGACCTGCGCCCCATCGACATTACCCAAATCTGAGGCCCCGGAGAGGAGTAGGAGTATGAAGCATCAATTGATCATCGTACTGGATTTCGGCGGGCAGTATAACCAGCTCATCGCCCGGCGGGTCCGGGAATGCGGCGTCTACTGCGAGGTGCGCCCCTATACCACCCCGCTGGCGGAGCTTAAGGCCATGGAGCCCATCGGCTTCATCTTCACCGGCGGACCCAACAGCGTCTATGATGAGCGTGCGCCCCATGTGGACCCTGCTGTCTTCGAACTGGGAGTCCCCGTGCTGGGTATCTGCTACGGCTGCCAGCTCATGGCCCACACCCTGGGGGGACAGGTCACTGCTGCCCAGGCGGATACTGCCCGGGAGTACGGAAAGACGGAGACCTACTACGATACCACCTGCAAGCTGTTCCGCGGCCTGCCGGCGCAGGGCGTGTCCTGGATGAGCCATGGGGACTATATGGCACAGGTGCCCGAGGGCTTCGCCCTGACCGCCCATACGGACGCCTGCCCCAACGTGGCCATCGCCGACGAGGCCAGGGGCTTTTACGGGGTACAGTACCACCCCGAGGTCAACCACACCGCGCACGGCGTGGATATGATTCGCAATTTCCTCTATGAGGTCTGCGGAGCCGTGGGAGACTGGACCATGGAGGACTATCTGAAGACCTCCGTGACCGCCATCCGGGAGAAGGTGGGAGACGGCAAGGTGCTGCTGGCCCTGTCCGGCGGCGTGGATTCCTCCGTGTGTGCCGCCCTGCTGGCCGAGGCCATCGGCAAGCAGCTCACCTGCGTCTTTGTCGATCACGGACTCATGCGCAAAAACGAGGGGGACGAGGTGGAGCAGGCTTTTGCCAAATGGGACCTGAACTTTGTCCGGGTGGATGCAGAGGACCGGTTTCTGCTGAAATTGGCCGGGGTGGAAGAGCCCGAGCATAAGCGGAAGATTATCGGGGAGGAGTTCATTCGGGTCTTTGAGGAAGAGGCCAAAAAGATCGGCAGGGTGGAGTTCCTGGCGCAGGGCACCATTTATCCCGATGTGATCGAATCGGGCGCCGGGGATGCCGCTGTCATTAAAAGCCACCACAACGTGGGCGGACTGCCCGACTATGTGGACTTCAGGGAGATTATCGAGCCTCTGCGGCTTCTGTTTAAGGACGAGGTGCGGCAGCTGGGCCGTGAGTTGGGACTGCCTGAGTATCTGGTCATGCGCCAGCCCTTCCCGGGCCCCGGACTGGCCATCCGGGTCATCGGAGACCTGACCAAGGCCAAGCTGGACCTGCTCCGGGAGGCCGACGCCATCTACCGGGAGGAGATCGCGGTCGCCGGTGAGGACAAGAAGATCAACCAGTATTTTGCGGTGCTCACCAACACCCGCTCTGTGGGCGTCATGGGCGACGGCCGGACCTACGACTATACCCTGGCCCTCCGCGCCGTCACCACCAGCGACTTCATGACCGCGGACTGGGCGCGGATTCCTTATGACGTGCTGGATAAGATCTCCACCCGCATTGTCAACGAGGTCAAGGGCATCAACCGCA
Organism: uncultured Eubacteriales bacterium; assembly: GCA_902492005.1. Lineage (GTDB taxonomy): Bacteria > Bacillota > Clostridia > Oscillospirales > Oscillospiraceae > Intestinimonas. The sequence goes on along the minus strand of CABUJV010000020.1, from coordinate 2,402 downwards.
TCGTCTACGACATCACGTCCAAACCCCCCGCCACAATCGAGTGGGAATAACTGACAAAACCCGCAAAGCCTTGAAAACACTGGGTTCTTGAAACGGAAACGGGGCATTTGATAGCAAATTGATAGCAGATACCAAAACCGGATTTACTTTGTTCACTCCCGTATAACGGGTGGCTTGCGGGTAAATCCTCCATATCCTAAGAAAAAGGTCTTGCTGACTTTCACCAGTCGGCAAGACCTTTTTTGTTATTTGTCTTTTCTCTGTTTCTTCAATCCTTTTATCAGAGCATCGCTTAATTCCTTCGAGGGGACTTTGGCCCACCGCTGGGTGGTGTCGTACTTCGGGTAGTTGTAGCGCCAGCGGTCATAGTCCTCCTTGGTGATCTCCCCGGCCTCCAACTTCGCCGCCTGTTCCCGCCACGCAATCAAGATTTTGTTCAGCTCACTGGCTTGACGGCCTCCCTGAAAAATATCTGCTTGCAGGCAGGCACGTCCATCCGCCTCTACCACTTTCAGACTGTAAACATCCTCCAAGGCGAACAGCGTATGGGCCAAACCTATGTAGTTGTCTATGTCCGGGACGCTCAACGCCTGGGGCGATACATCTAATGTATGCGCCAGGGCAGCGGTCAAGTCGGCCTTCGGCGTCCGGGTGCCTGTTTCGTACTGTGCCAGACGAACATCGGCGGAACGCTCTGGAAAGCCCACCGCCATACCAAGATACTTCTGTGTCATACCCCGGAGGGTGCGGAAAAAATGGATGCGCTCTCCTATTGCCATAAATGCCAACTCCTATCTGGTGGTTTCTGTCGAAAGTAGTATAACATATTCGCTTAGTAACAGTCAAGAGTATCTTAAACAAAAAAGTTAAAAATTATTCCGCAAGCCACTTGACAAAGCAAATTTGCTTAGTTATAATAGGTTAAGCATAAAGGCTTAGTTCTGGGGCCATGAAAGGAGGTGAGCGCACAATGGCAAGCACCATGTTCATGCGGGTGGACGAGGTAGCGGAGGAATTAGGGGTTTCTGTCCCCTATGCCTATAAGCTGATTCGTTCTATGAATGCGGAGTTGAAAAAGACGGGCTGTATTACCATTTCAGGCCGCATCGACCGCAAATTCTTCCACGAAAAATTTTATGGCACAAGAGGCCAGAGCGAAAGGAGTGATTAACCTATGGCGGCGTTTAAGAACAAGGCCAACGGCACTTGGTACGTCCAATTCCGCTATACGGACTGGAAAGGAGAGCGCCAGCAGAAGTTAAAGCGTGGCTTTGCCACCAAGAAAGAGGCCCAGGCGTGGGAACGGGAGTTTCTGATGCAAAAGCAGGCCGATGTGAACATGACCTTTGAGAGCTTCGCCCAGCTCTATGAGAAGGATATGAAGCCCAAGCTGAAACTGAACACCTGGCTGACAAAAGAAAGCATCATCCAGAAGAAAATCCTGCCGTATTTTGGAAAACGGAAATTGTCGGAAATCACCGCCAAGGACGTGATGGACTGGCAGAACGCGATCCGAGGGTTAACGGACGCCAAGGGAAAACCCTATTCCCCTACCTATCTCAAAACCGTCCACAATCAGTTAAGTGCCCTCTTTAACCATGCTGTCCGCTACTACGGCCTCCAGGTCAATCCTGCGGCCAAGGCCGGGAACATGGGGGTGGAGGAACGGCGTGAAATGCTGTTCTGGACGAAGGAAGAGTATCTGAAATTTGCCGACGCCATGATGGACAAGCCCCTCTCCTACTATGCCTTTGAAATGCTCTACTGGTGCGGTATCCGGGAGGGGGAACTGCTGGCCCTCACCCCAACAGACTTCGACTTTGAGGCGGGTACAGTGTCCATCAGCAAATCCTATCAGCGGCTCAAGGGCAAGGACGTGATTACCACTCCTAAGACGAAAAAGAGCAACCGTGTCATTAAGATGCCCAAATTCCTCTGTGGAGAGATGGAGGACTACTTAAAGATGTTTTACAGCACCGGGGCAAATGAACGGATTTTCCCTGTCAGCAAGCACTATCTCCACCATGAAATGGACAGAGGTGCGAAAGCGGCGGGAGTGAAGCGGATCAGAATTCACGACCTCCGACATTCACACATTTCCCTGCTGATTGATATGGGCTTCACCGCCCTGGCAATCGCTGACCGGGTGGGGCATGAGAGTATCGATATCACCTACCGCTACGCCCATCTGTTTCCTACAAGGCAGACGGAGATGGCGGACAAACTGGACTTTGAAAGGATGGGAACGTAACCATGTCACTGAAAAACCGAGACAACAAAAATCGCTGGAGGAACAAGACCGTGGCCTTCCGGGTGTCCCCGGAGGAAGATGAACAGATCGAGGCCGCTGTGCGGCTCTCCGGCCTGACAAAGCAGGACTACATCACAAGACGCCTCCTGTG
>CABUJV010000019.1 GCA_902492005.1 uncultured Eubacteriales bacterium | reverse complement strand
GTCTGGACAAGACCAACATCATCCACTGCCCCATCGGCAAGGTCTCCTTCGGCGCCGAGAAACTGGCTGAGAACTTCAGCGCTCTGATGAGCGCCATCATCAAGGCCAAGCCCGCCGCCGCCAAAGGCCAGTATATCAAGAGCTGCGTGGTGGCTTCCACCATGGGCCCCGGCGTGAAGGTCAACGGCGCAAAGCTGATGTGAGTCAGGGTATTTTCTTTGGAAAATGCCCCAGCTGAAATTGCGCCGTTTTTCTTGACAAGCCGACCAAAAGCTGATATATTATATTTCGCGTTCCGGAGACAGCAGGTGGGGTCATCCCCCATAAATCCTGCCGAGGAAGCCAGTCGAATGTTTTTTCGTGCTGTCTTCATGTCTTGGACGTGAAGACAGCACTTTTTTGTGCTTTTGACGGAGGTGAAACAATATGCCGAATGCAAAGGTACTCAGTGAGAAGCAGGCCATCGTGGCCGAGCTGACCGAGAAGCTCCAGGGGGCCGCCGGCGGCGTCCTCGTGGACTATAAGGGCGTCACCGTGGCCGAGGATACCGCTCTGCGCGCCGAGATGCGCAAAAACGGCGTGGACTACGCGGTCGTCAAGAACACCCTGACCCGGTTTGCCGTAAAGAACGCCGGTCTGGACGAGCTGGAGCCCGTCCTGAACGGCACTACGTCTCTGGCCGTCTGCGCCAATGACCCCGTGGCTCCCGCCAAGGTGGTGGCCGAGTTTGCCAAGAAGATGAACGGTCAGAAGTTCGTCATCAAGGCCGGCTTCGTGGATGGCAAGGTCATCGACGTAGCCGGGGTCAACGCGCTGGCCGAACTGCCCAGCAAGGAAGTCCTGCTGTCCATGCTGCTCAGCGCCATGCAGGGTCCCGTCCGCGGTCTGGCCCTCTCTCTCGATGCCACCATCAGCGGTCTGGCCCGTGCGCTCCAGGCCGTCGCCGATCAGAAGGCCGGCTAAGCTGCGCGCTCTTTTTCCCGGGTTACTCAAATGAAACAAAACAACATTTTGGAGGTAAATATCATGGCTAGCGAGAAAGTTACTGCTATTCTGGAAGAGATCAAGGCTCTGACCGTCCTGGACCTGTCCGAGCTGGTCCACGCCATCGAGGATGAGTTCGGCGTTTCCGCCGCCGCTCCCGTGGCCGTCGCCGCCGCCGCTGCTCCCGCCGCCGCCGCCGCTGCCGAGGAGAAGACCGAGTTTGACGTCGTCCTGGCTGAGGTCGGCGCCGAGAAGATCAAGGTCATCAAGGCAGTCCGCGAGATCACCAGCCTGGGCCTGGCTGAGGCCAAGGCTCTGGTCGAGGCCGCTCCCAAGGCCGTCAAGGAGGGCGTCTCCAAGGACGAGGCCGAGGAGCTGAAGAAGAAGCTGGAAGAGGTCGGCGCCAAGGTCGAGCTGAAGTAAGTTTCTTTCGCTTGCATAAAAAGGGGTCCGTACCCGATGGGTACGGACCCCTTTTTATGCAAGCGCCTCCAACGCTGCAAGCACGAAGTGCTGAAGCTGCTCCCCCACCGTGCGCTGATAGGGCTCTCCGGTCAGCTCGTTGTTGGAGATGATCCGTACGCCCACACAGGGCACGCTGAAGCGGGCGCACACCTCATAGGCCGCCGCGCTCTCCATGTCCTCACAGCACTCCCCCGCCCGCTGCCGGAGCCACAGGATGCGGTCGATCTCCCGGTTGAATACGTCGCCGCTCCCCAGCCGCCCCGAAACTCTCGTCCCCTGCCAGGGGGCTTTTTCAAACAGCGCCGCCCAGGCCGGGTCCGCTTCATACACCGGGAATACCCGCTGCCCGTCGTCGTGGAGGTGAAATTCCCAGTCGAAGGGCGCCGAGCCCTCTCCCCTATCCCGCATCTGTGTCTTGACATCGTGGATATGGATACAGCTCCGCCCCACTACCAGGTCTCCCACGTGTAGGTCCTCCCGGTGGGAGCCGGCAACGCCCTGGTTGATCACAGCTTGGGGGCGGAAGGCCGCGACGCCCAAGGCAGTGGCGGCGGCGCACCGAATGGTGCCAATCTCCGTCCGGCTCACCACCAGATCGAGGGCTCCGCAGCGGCCCCGCCAGAAGCGAAAGCCGCCGGTCACCGTCTCCGCCCGGGCTTCCAGCCGGGAAACCAGCCAGTCGGTCTCCACATCCATGGCCCCCTGTATGAGGATGGGTCTCTTCATGTCCGTCCCACCTCCCACTTGCCGTACAGCCGCCAGGCCAGCCAGCCGCAGAACAGACCCACGGCACAGCCCGCCAGCACATCAGTGGGAAAGTGCACCCCCACATACAGGCGGGAAAAGGCCATCAGCACGGCCTGAAGGATGCACAAGGCCTTGAGCCAGCGCCGCTCCGCAAACCGCGCCCACACCGACCCCGCCGCGAAGGCGGCGCAGGTGTGTCCCGAGGGAAAGGACAGCGGGTCGTTCTCCACCACCAGATGGGTGAGCCCCTCCACCACCAGCCAGGGCCGGGTCCGGCCCACCAGGTGCTTTAGGACCACGTTGGTGCACAGCAGACCCAGCAGCAGCGCCACCAAGGCCCAAAGGCCCATCCGTCTGGTCCGCGGAAACAACAGCAGGGCCAGAGAGATCCCTACCCAAACCAGCCCCGCGTTGCCCAGTTGGGTAAACAGCGCCATAAAGCCGTCGAGCACGGGCAGGCGCAGGACTTCCTGTATCCACAGCAGAATGGCCCCGTCCAGGGCCTGAATATACTCCAGCATCCTATGCCTCCAGAGAAAACAGGGCGGGGGCCAGCCACGTGCCCCCGCCCTTCGTATGGATTGTTCCGGGTACCCGGGTCCGCAGGCTCACCCCTCCTGGGTCTCCCAGCCGCAGGTGAGAATGATGCCGTCGATCACCTCAAAATGCGTGGTCTTGACGATGTGGCGCTTGCCCACCCGGACCTCCTGCGAGCCCACCTCGTTGGTGACGGTGTTGGCCACATGGGCCTTGATGGTAAACACCAGATCCACAGTATCCGGGTCCACAGGCAGAACCAGGCTGCCGTCGTTGTTGGCGCTCAGGGTGGCATTGGCCTCGTGTGGCGCGGCGGTGACGTCGGTGACCCAGGCGGTCACCATCTCGCCGTTGGCCATCAACTGGTCGCCCTCCTCGGACGCTTCCACGAATGCCTTCACGCTCTCATAGACCTCCGGCTTGATGGCGTCGCACTCCACGGTGTAAGTAAGCACCGTGGTGCTGCCGCCCGCATTCTCGGCCCGGTGGGTGGCCTTATAGCCCACCAGCGCCACGGCGGCGATGAGCAGAAGTATGACCAGCAGATCAATGATGTTCAGCTTGCCGAAAATCTTTCCCTTTTCATCCACGACTTTCATGGGATACCTCCGTTTGTTTTTCTGCGAAGGGACGTTGTCCTCTTTTTATTTGACCGGCTTACCGAACTATTGTATAATATTTTTGTCTGCGTTACAAGTACTTTTTGGAGGCCCTCTGCATGAAAGTCATTCATCTCATCAGCGGCGGCGACAGCGGCGGCGCCAAAACCCATGTGCTCTCCCTGCTCCGGAACCTGTCCAGGACCATCGAGGTGGACATGGTCTGCTTCATGGAAGGGCCCTTCGCCCAGGAGGCGCGGGAGCTGGGCATCTCCACTCAGGTCTATTCCGACCGCAACGTGCTGCGCACCCTCCGCCTGCTCAAGCAGAAAATCCGGGAGGGCGGCTACGATCTCATCCACTGTCACGGCGCCCGGGGGAATATGATGGGCGCTCTTCTGCGCAAATCCACCGGCCTGCCGGTAGTCACCACCGTCCACTCCGACTACCGGCTGGATTACCTGGGCCGTCCCTTCTCCCGCGTCACCTACGGCACCATCAATACCCTCGCCCTGCGGCGGCTGGACTACCGCATCGGCGTCTCCGACGCCATGGTGGATCTGCTCATCTCCCGGGGCTTCGACCCGGACAAGCTCTTCCCCATCTACAACGGCATCGACTTCACCCTTCCGCCCCCCGCCCTGGACCGTCTGGCCTATCTCCGGTCCGTGGGGCTGGAGGCCGACGAGACCTCCGTGGTGGCGGGCATTGCCGCCCGCCTCAGCCCGGTCAAAGATATCGCCACCCTGATCCGCGGCTTTGCCAAGGCCCATGCAGCTTGTCCCCAGCTCCGGCTGCTCATCGCCGGGGACGGCGAACAGATGGATATGCTCAAGGCCCTGGCCGGCGAGCTGGGCGTGGCCGGGCAGGTCTGCTTCGCCGGCTGGGTCACCGACACCAACACCTTCTATCAGTCCCTGGACATCAATACCCTCACCTCGCTGTCCGAGACCTTCCCTTACGCCCTCACCGAAGGGGCCCGGGCCTCCCTGCCAACCATCAGCTCCCGGGTGGGGGGCGTGCCCTACCTCATCGACCACGGGGTCAACGGGCTGCTCTTCTCCCCCGGCAACGCCGATGAGCTGGCCCGGCACCTCGTTGCCCTGGCCCAGGACGCCACTCTGCGCCGCCATCTGGGCCAACGGCTGCACCAGAAGGCGGTGGAGGAATACTCTCTGGAGTCCACCGTCCGCCGTCAGCTCGACATCTACGAGATCATTCTGCGCCGCCAGCAGCGCCCCCATCACAGCCGGGACGGCGCCCTGGTCTGCGGGGCCTATGGCCGCGGCAACGCCGGCGACGACGCCATTCTGGAGGCCATCGTGGCCGAGCTGCGCCAGCTGGACCCCGATCTGCCTGTGTGGGTCCTCTCCCGCAGTCCCCAGGACACCCGGCTGAAATACCGGGTCAACTCCATCTACACCTTCGGGGTCCCCAAATTCCTCTGGCGCATGGCCCGCACCCGCCTGTATATCAACGGCGGCGGCTCCCTGATGCAGGATGTCACCAGCCACCGCTCCCTGTGGTTTTATCTCTTTACCATCTCAGCCGCCAAGCGCCTGGGCAACCAAGTCCTCATGTACGGCTGCGGCATCGGCCCCATTCACCACCCCGCCAACCGGGAACGGGCCTCCCGGGTGCTCCAGAAAAGCGTGGACGCCATCACCCTGCGGGACACCCATTCCCTCTCCGAACTGGAGGACATGGGGGTGACCCGGCCCGAGATCGTCCTCTCCGCCGACCCCACCGTCATTTTGCCCGCCGCCTCTTCCGAGGTCATCGACGGGATGCTGGAGAGCCAGGGCCTGGCCCCTCACGGCCGGTACATCGGCTTTACCCTCCGCCCCTGGCCCGGCTTTGAGGAGAAGGCCGAACTCTTCGGGCAGGCGGCGGACTACGCCTGGGAAAAATACGGCCTGACGCCGGTCTTTCTGCCCATCGAAAAGCGGCTGGATGTGGAGGCCTCCCGGAAGGCGGCCGCCCATATGAAGGCCCCCCACCATATCATCGAGGACACCGGAGCCTCCGACCACACCATCGGCCTTTTCGCCCGGATGCAGGTGGTGGTCTCCATGCGCCTGCACGCCCTGGTCTTTTCCGCCGGACAGGGCGTCCCGCTGGTAGGCGTGGTCTATGATCAGAAGATCAGCTCCTTTTTGTCCTACATCGGCCAGGATCTGTTCACCGACCTGGGTGAGCTCACCTATGAGCGCCTCACCGGCCAGATCGACGCCGCTGTCCGGCGCATCGGAGACGCCCAGTTCCTCTCCGGCGGCGTGGAGCGCCTGCGCCAGGTGGAGCGCCGCAACCGCGAGACGGCGGCCAAGCTGCTGGACCTCGCCCTGCCGGAATCCTGATCACCACGGAGGTCCTCCCCTTGAAACAATACGTTGTCCTCTCCCACGAGCCCTGGCAGGCCATCCCTACCCGCACCCAGCAGCTCGTCACACGGCTGAAGCACGCCCAGGTCCTCTTTTTTGCGCCCGCCGGCCCCAAGGAGCGCAAACAGGGCATGCAGGTCCGGCCGGGCGTCTATCTCTACACGTTGCCCCCCGCCCCCGCGGTGCCGGAGCGAGTCTCTCTGCTGTTTCGCCGGGCCTGGCGGCGGCAGGCCGATCAGGTGCTCCGCGCCATGAGCCGCCACCGCTTCCGCAGCCCCGTGCTGTGGACCACCTCCCCCGTCCAGGTCCACCTGCTGGACCACCTGGCCTATCAGGGCCTGATCTACGACTGCGGCCTGGACTGGTCCCATCTGCCCCTCCACTGGGAGGGCGATCTGGCGGCGGCGGCCGATGTGGTCTTTGCCGCCTCCCCCTACCTGCTGGACCGGCTCTCCCCCTGCAGCGCCAACATCGCCCTCATCCCCAACGGGGTCAATTTCCCCATGTTCTGCCGGACGGATCTGGATACTCCGCCCGAGCTGTCCGGCCTGTCCGGCCCGGTGCTGGGCTGGGTGGGGGCAGTGGACGCAGCGCTGGACCTGACCCCCGTGGAATATGCCGCCAAGGGCCACCCACGCTGGCAGTTCGTGCTGGTGGGTCCGGTGGGTGACAATCCCCGGCTGACCTACCTGCGGGAGCTGCCCAACGTCCACCTTCTGGGCCCCCGGCCCATGGTGGAGATTCCCGACTATCTGGGCCGCTTTGACGTCTGCCTGGACCTCCAGAGGCGCGACCGGCTGGACAGCGACGTCATCCCCCGGCGTATCTACGAATATCTCTCCACTGGCAAGCCCATCGTCACCATGCTCCTGCCCGAGCAGGTGGAGGAGTTCCCCGACGTCATCTACGGCGCCCACTCTCTGGATGAGTACGACCGCATGTGCGAAAGCGCGCTGGCCGAGGACCCGGCCTGGGTCTCCCCCCGCCGGAGAGACTACGGTTCCGCCGCCGCCTGGTCCCGCCGGGCGTATGAGATCCAGCGCATTCTCAGCGGCATCGGCCTGTACTGACGGTTCAACAGCAAGAATTGCCAAGGCTGGATTCCGAATCGCAGGGGATGTTGTGAAAGCCTACGAAATTGATTTTCCGCCCTTGTAAACCCGTGCAAAATGGGATAATATTTTGTTCGAATACGGACAAAGGAGTGCGGAAATAGTGCTTTTTCTGTACATCTCCCACGGGAATGGTCAAGGCGTTTGCAAGGGCCGCAATGCGTCCAATTTCAATCGGTAACCGATCGGCAGGCCATCTGTTTTTGCGGATGGCCTGCTTTGTTTTGTTTTTAGGAGGAAGACCGTATGTGTAAAAAAGTCGCCGTAGTCATGGGCTCCGACAGCGATCTGGAGGTCATGAAACCCTGCATCAAGCGCCTCAAGTCCTTTGAAATTCCCGTGGAGGTCCGGGTTATCTCCGCCCACCGCACCCCCGCCGCCGCGGAGCAGTTTGCCTCCGCCGCCCGGGCAAACGGTTTCGGGGCGGTCATTGCCGCCGCCGGCAAGGCCGCCCATCTGGCCGGCGTCATCGCCGCCTATACCACCCTGCCTGTGATCGGCGTACCCATCCAGACCTCGATGATGGGAGGTCTGGATTCCCTGTTGTCCATGGTTCAGATGCCCAAGGGCATCCCCGTGGCCTGCGTGGCCGTGGACGGCGCCGACAACGCCGCCATCCTGGCCGCCCAGATGCTGGCCCTCTCGGACGGGGCGCTGGCCGATAAGCTCACTGCCTTCAAGGCCCAGATGGCCGACGAAGTTTCCCAAAAGGACGAAAAAATACAGACGGAGGAATTTTGAGATGGCTTACGAGAAGAAGGAGCAGCTCTACGAGGGCAAGGCAAAGAAAGTGTTCGCCACCGGAGACCCTGAGGTGGTCATCGTCTCCTATAAGGACGATGCCACTGCCTTCAATGGCCTCAAGAAGGGCACCATCACCGGCAAAGGCGCCATCAATAACCGCATGACCAACAATCTCATGCGCCGGCTGGAGGCGCAGGGCGTTCCCACCCATTATGTGGAAGAGCTGTCCGACCGGGAGACTGCCGTGAAGAAGGTCTCCATCGTACCTCTGGAGGTCATCATCCGCAACATCTCCGCAGGCTCCTTCGCCAAGCGCTACGGCGTGGAGGAGGGCATCGTATTCGACGAGCCCACCATTGAGTTCTCCTATAAGAACGACGGCCTGGGCGACCCCCTGCTCAACGCCTATCACGCCCTGGCCCTCAAGCTGGCCGCGCGGGAGGAGATCGACCTCATCCAAAAGTACGCCTTCATGGTCAACGACCTGCTCAAGGGTTTCATGAAGGAGATCGGCATCGACCTGGTGGACTTCAAGCTGGAGTTCGGCAAGACCAGCGACGGCACCATCGTGCTGGCCGACGAGATCTCCCCCGACACCTGCCGCCTGTGGGACGAGACCACCCACGAGAAGCTGGACAAGGACCGCTTCCGCCGGGATCTGGGCGGCGCTGAGGAGGCCTATGAGGAGGTCATGCGCCGTCTGATGGGGGATCGGTGATCCATGGGGGGCTTTTTTGGCGCGGTCTCCAAGCGGGACTGCGTGCTGGACCTCTTCTTCGGCGTGGACTATCACTCCCACCTGGGCACCCGCCGGGGCGGAATGGCCATCTACGATGAGCACGACGGCTTCCAGCGGCAGATCCACAACATTGAAAACACCCCCTTCCGCACCAAGTTCGAAAAGGACCTGGCCGATTTCCACGGCTGCTCCGGCATCGGCTGCATCAGCGACACCGACCCCCAGCCTCTGCTGGTGCGCTCCCACCTGGGCCTCTACGCCATCACCACCGTGGGCATCATCAACAATGCCGGCGCACTGGTGGAAACCTATTTCTCCGACCACGGCCACCAGTTCATGGCCATGAGCTCTGGGAAGGTCAACGCCACCGAACTCACCGCCGCCCTCATCAATCAGAAGGACGACCTGATTTCCGGCATCCGTCACGCCCAGGAGGAAGTCGACGGCTCGGCCACCATCCTTATCCTGACCCGGGACGGCATCCTGTGCGCCCGGGACCGCCTGGGCCGCCTGCCGGTGCTCATCGGCCAAAACGAGGACGGCTGCTGCGTCTCCTTTGAATCCTTCGCCTATCACAAGCTGGGCTATGAGGACGCCTATGAGCTGGGTCCGCAGGAGATCGTTCGGGTCACCGCCGAAGGGTGGGAGACCCTCTCCCCCGCTGGAAGGCAGATGAAGATCTGCGCCTTCCTCTGGACCTACTACGGCTACCCAAACTCCAACTACGAGGGGGTCAACGTGGAGGTCATGCGCTACCGCAACGGCGAGATCATGGCCCGGGACGAGGTGCAGCAGGGCCGCCTGCCCAAGGTGGATTATGTGGCCGGCGTCCCCGACTCCGGCGTCCCCCATGCCATCGGCTTTGCCAACCGCAGCGGCAAGCCCTTTGCCCGCCCCTTTGTCAAATACACCCCCACCTGGCCCCGGTCCTTCATGCCCGCCAACCAGGACGTGCGCAACCAGGTGGCCAAAATGAAGCAGATCCCCGTTCCTGCGCTCATTGAGGGCAAAAAGCTCCTCTTCGTGGATGACTCCATCGTCCGTGGCACACAGCTTCGGGAGACGGTGGAATTTCTCTACGAGTCCGGAGCCGCCGAGGTCCACATGCGCTCCGCCTGTCCCCCCATCATGTACGGCTGCAAGTTTCTGAACTTCTCCCGCAGCAACTCCGATATGGAGCTGCTGGCCCGGAAAACGGTGCAGGAGCTGGAGGGAGACGAGGGGCAGGAGCACCTGGACGAATACGCCGACGCCTCCACCCAGCGGGGAGCCTGTATGCTCCAGAGCATCTGCAAAACGCTGGGTTTTGACTCCCTGGGCTATCAGTCCCTGGACGGCCTGCTGGAGGCCATCGGCATCGACCGCGATCAGATTTGCACCTACTGCTGGACAGGAAAGGAATAACGACCTATGAAAAATTCTCACTCCGAATCCTATGCCGCCGCCGGTGTGGACGTCACTGCCGGCTATGAGGCCGTCAACCGGATCAAGCCTCTGGTGGAATCCACCTACATTCCCGGCGTCATCGGCACGCTTGGCGGCTTCGGCGGGCTTTTTGCCCCCAATCTGGAGGGCATCCAGAAGCCTGTTCTGGTCTCCGGCACCGACGGCGTGGGCACCAAGCTGAAACTGGCCTTTATCCTGGACAAGCACGACACCGTGGGCATCGACTGCGTGGCCATGTGCGTCAACGACATCGTCTGCTCCGGCGCCGCCCCTCTCTTTTTCCTGGACTACCTGGCCGTCGGTAAGAACGTGCCTGAGCGCGTCGAGGCCATTGTCTCCGGCGTGGTAGAGGGCTGCCGCCAGGCCGGCTGCGCCCTCATCGGCGGCGAGACCGCCGAGATGCCCGGCTTCTATCCCGCCGACGAGTATGATCTGGCCGGATTCTCCGTGGGCATCGCCGACCAGGAGAACATGCTGGACGGCTCCGCCATGCAGGAGGGCGACCTGCTGGTGGGTCTGGGCTCCTCCGGCGTCCACTCCAACGGCTTCTCCCTGATCCGCAAGGTGCTGGGCGAGGACGCCAAGACCCTGAACACCCATGTAGCCGAGCTGGGCTGCACCCTGGGCGAGGAGCTGCTCAAGCCCACCCACATCTATGTCAAGGCCATTCGGTGCCTGCTCAAGCACGGAGTCCACATCCGCGCGATCAGCCATATCACCGGCGGCGGCCTCTATGAGAACGTGCCCCGAATGATGAAGCCGGGCCTCACCGCCCGCATCGAAACCGCATCCTTCCCCGTCCCCCCCATCTTCGACCTCATCGCCAAGCAGGGCAAGATTGATGCACGGGACATGTATAACACCTTCAACATGGGTGTGGGTTTGGTCATCGCCATCCCTAGAGAGGAGATCGGACACGCCAAGAACTTCCTCTGCCGCGCCGGGGAGCGGGCCTACATCATCGGCTCGGTGGTCAAGGGCGACGAAGGCGTCGTGCTGGTATGAAGAGGATTGCCGTACTCGTCTCCGGCGGCGGCACCAATCTCCAGGCCCTGATCGACGCTCAGGGGGCCGGAGCCATCCAAAACGGGACCATCGCCGCCGTCCTCTCCTCTTCCCCCGCCGCCTACGCCCTGGAGCGGGCCAAAGCCGCCGGCATCCCCGGCTATGTAGTGGCCCGGAAGGATTTCCCGGGCAATCGGGAGATGACCCGCGCCATCGTGGAACGGCTCCAGCACCTGGACATCGACCTGGTGGTGCTGGCCGGGTTCCTCCACATCCTCACGGAGGAGATGGTGGCGGCCTATCCCAACCGCATCCTCAACGTCCACCCGGCGCTCATTCCCTCCTTCTGCGGCGCGGGCTATTACGGCCTCCGCGTCCATGAGCGGGCCCTGGCGTACGGGGTCAAGGTGACGGGCGCCACCGTCCACTTTGTCAACGAGGAGCCCGACGGCGGCCCCATCGTTCTTCAGAGGGCGGTGGATATACAGGATCGGGATACCCCCGAAACCCTTCAGCGCCGGGTGATGGAGCAGGCCGAATGGGTCATTCTCCCCCAGGCCGTGTCGCTGTTCTGTCAGGACCGGCTGGTCGTAAAGGGCCGGACCGTCCACATTCTGCCCGCATGTAAAAAGGAGGAGCCATCATGCTGATGAATCTGAACGAATCCCTCCGCGCCAACTCCTATCCCGGCCGGGGCATCCTGCTGGGCCGCTCTGCCGACGGCAGGAAGGCGGTCATCGCCTATTTCATCATGGGCCGCAGCGAGAACAGCCGCAACCGCATCTTTGAAGAGACGGACGACGGCATCCGCACCCGGGCTTTTGACGAATCCAGGATGACGGACCCCTCCCTCATCATCTATCACCCGGTCCGGGTGGTGGAGGGTACCACTATCGTTACCAACGGCGACCAGACCGACACGGTGGCCGAGGCCTTCCGGCGCGGCGAAGGCTGGGTCCGGGCCTTGCGCACCCGGGAATTCGAGCCTGACGGCCCCAATTACACCCCCCGCATCTCCGGTATGGTCCGCCCTGACGGCGCCTACCGTCTGTCCATCCTGAAGTCCGCCCAGGGCGACCCCGCCTGCTGCCAGCGGTTCTTCTTCGAGTACGACGCCCCCATCGCCGGGCAGGGCCACTTTATCAGCACCTATGATGGAGACGGCAGCCCGCTGCCCTCCTTTACGGGCGAGCCCAGGGCCGCGGCAATCGCCGCCCCCGACGCCGAGACCTTGGCGGCAGAGCTGTGGCAGAGCCTCAACGCCGACAACAAGGTGTCCCTGTTCGTGCGCTTTATCGACCTGGAGAGCGGCCAGACTTCGACCGTCCTCCACAACAAGCATCAATAAGGAGGCTTCCGCCATGACGGAACTGGAACTCAAATACGGCTGCAACCCCAATCAAAAGCCCGCCCGCATCTTTATGCAGGAAGGCGAACTTCCTTTGCAGGTCCTCAACGGCCGGCCCGGCTACATCAATTTTATGGACGCCCTCAACTCCTGGCAGCTGGTCCAGGAGCTGAAACAGGCCACTGGCCTGCCCGCCGCCGCCTCCTTCAAGCACGTCTCCCCCGCCGGCGCCGCCGTGGGCAGCGAGCTCACTGACCTGGAGCGGAAGATCTATTTTGCCGAGGGCATGGACCTGTCCCCCATCGCCTCCGCCTATGTCCGGGCCCGTGGCGCCGACCGGCTGTCCTCCTACGGCGACTGGTGCGCCCTCTCCGACGTCTGCGACGAGCAGACCGCCCGCTATCTGGCCCTGGAGGTCTCTGACGGTGTCATCGCCCCGGGCTACACCGGCAAGGCCCTGGAGATTCTCCGGACCAAGCGCAAGGGCGGCTACAATGTCATCCAGATCGACCCCTCCTATGTCCCGGCAGGGATCGAACGCCGCCAGATTTTCGGCATCTGGTTCGAGCAGGGCCACAACAGCCTGAAGATCGATGCCGCCATGCTGTCCAATCTGGTCACCGCCAACAAGGACCTGCCCGAGGCGGCCAAGCGGGATCTGCTGGTCTCCCTCATCACCCTGAAGTACACCCAGTCCAACTCGGTCTGCTACGCCAAGGGCGGCCAGACCATCGGCGTGGGCGCGGGGCAGCAGTCCCGCATCCACTGCACCCGCCTGGCGGGCAACAAGGCGGACAACTGGTACCTGCGCCAGCACCCCAAGGTCCTGGGCCTCCCGTTTGTGCCGGGCATCCGCCGCCCCGACCGGGACAACGCCATCGACCTCTATATCTCCGACGAGTATGAGGACGTGCTGGCCGACGGCGTGTGGCAGAACACCTTCCAGGTCCGGCCGGAGGTTCTGACCCCCGCCGAGCGCAGAGAGTGGATTGCCACCCAGAGCGGCGTGTCCGTGGGCTCTGACGCCTTCTTCCCCTTTGGCGACAACGTAGAGCGGGCCCGAAAGTCCGGCGTGGCCTATATCGCCCAGCCCGGCGGCTCCATCCGGGACGACCATGTCATCGCCACCTGCGATAAATACGGCATCGCTATGGCCTTCACCGGCACCCGGCTGTTCCACCATTAAACAGCCGCATGGAGGGACACAGGAGTGGCCTGACCGGCGCGCAGCTCAAATACCTGGCCTGTGTATCCATGGTCATCGATCACGTCGGCATGCTCTTTGCTCCCATGGCGGCGGTCTCGGGCCCCAACGATCTGCTGTACCATCTCTTCCGGTACGCGGGACGCCCGGCCTTCCCGATCTTTGCTTTCTTTGTGGCTGAGGGTTGCCTCTACACCCATGATTTTCGCCGCTACCTGCTCCGCCTGGGACTCTTTGGCGCGCTGACCCATGTGGTGGCCCTGATCGCCACCGGCGGGCAAAGCGGCAGTGTCATCGCCACCTTCTTCTTCGCCGCCCTGGGAATCTGGTTTTACCGCCTGCTGCGGGAGCAGGGCCTGCATCCGTTTTTCGCCCTCCTCCCCGCCGCCGCGCTGGTCCTGCTGGGCCAGCTCTTCCACGTGGATTACGGCGGCGCAGGCGTGGCCAATGTGGCGGCCCTTTTCCTCTGCGGTCCCCGGCTGGACCGGCGCCTGCTCTGCCTGGGATTGGCCATGGCGGTCACCTATCTGGTCCACTTTCCACTGGAGCTGGCGCTGTCCGGCCGTATCTGGGAGAATGTTTCGTCTTATCTCCCCTGGCTCACCGGCTTTTACATCCCCTACCGGCTTCTGTGCCTGCTCTTCTCCTGGGCTGCGCTCCCCCTTCTGGCCCGCTACAACGGCCGCCCGGGGCGCAGCTGCAAATGGTTTTTCTATTGGTTCTATCCCGTCCATATGGCAGTCCTGTATCTGCTGAGTCTGCTGATAACCTGAATGGAGGTATCCTATGAAAGTCCTCGTGGTGGGCGGCGGCGGCCGTGAGCATGCCATCGTCTGGGCTCTGTCCAAAAGTCCGAAAGTGAACGAGCTTTACTGTGCCCCAGGCAACGGCGGTATCGCCTCTCTGTCCACCTGCGTCCCCATCAAGGCCACAGACGTGGACGCCATGGTGGACTGGTGCGCCGCGCATGAGGTGGATTTTGTCGTGGTCGCGCCCGACGACCCGCTGGCGCTGGGCATGGTGGACGCGCTGGAGGCCAGAGGCATCCCTGCCTTCGGTCCCCGGAAAAACGCCGCTGTCATCGAGGCCAGTAAGGTCTTTTCCAAGGGTCTGATGGCCAAATACCACATCCCCACCGCCCGATACGAGACCTTTACCGAGCTGGAGCCCGCCCTGGACTACATTCGCCGCCAGGGCGCCCCCATTGTAGTCAAGGCTGACGGCCTGGCCCTGGGCAAGGGCGTGGTGGTGGCGCAGACCGTGTCCGAGGCCGAAGAGGCCGCCCGGAGCATGATGGCCGGCGGCAAATTCGGCGCGGCGGGCTCCAAGGTGGTCATTGAGGAATGTATGACCGGCCCTGAGGTGACGGTACTCTGCTTTGCCGACGGGGAGCATCTGGTGCCCATGCCCTCCTCCCGGGACCACAAGCGGGCCCTGGACGGTGATCGCGGCCCCAACACTGGCGGTATGGGGGCCATCTCTCCCGCTCCCGGCTACACCCCCGAAATCGCCCGGCGCTGCATGGAAGAGATTTTCCTCCCCACCATGGCGGCGCTGAAGGCCGAAGGCCGCCCCTTCCAGGGCGTCCTCTACTTCGGCCTGATGCTCACCCCTGACGGTCCCAAGGTGGTGGAGTACAACGCCCGCTTCGGCGATCCGGAGTGTCAGGCGGTCCTCTCTCTGCTGGATACCGACCTGATGGATATCTTCCAGGCCTGTCATGACGGCACCCTGGATCAGCTGGACATCCGCTGGAAGGCGTCCGCCGCCTGCTGCCTGGTGCTGGCCTCCGGAGGCTATCCCGGCCAATACCAGACCGGATATCCCATCGCCGGGCTGGAAGAGGCAGGCGAGACTGCGGTGGTCTTCCATGCGGGCACCAGGCGAGCGGGGGATGGACGGCTCCTCACCTCCGGCGGCCGGGTACTGGGCGTCACCGCGGTCGGCCCTGAGCTGGAATCCGCCATTACCTGTGCATATCACAGCGCAGAGCACATATCCTTTACCGATCTTCATTTCCGGACCGACATCGGCCGGACCTGAGTCATTCCGCGCGCTGCGGCACCGGCCTGTTCCGGCGCCGCAGTTTGCTTTTCGAGGGGGGTAGCACATGAAACCGATATCTGCCCGGCAGACCGCCGTGGTCTTTACCGGGAGCTTCCTGGGGGCCGGTTTCCTCTCCGGCCAGGAGCTGCTCCAGTTTTTTGGCGTCTTTGGAGGCTTTGGGCTGGTGGGCATGGTGCTGTCCATCCTGGCCTTCGTGGCGTTCAGCCGGATGGTCATGGAAATCGCCCAAGAGACCGGCCGGACCGAATTCGACCACATTATTGTCTACCGGGACCTCCGTTGGCTCCGGCTCTTTGTGGAGGGGGTCTTCCTCTTCTTCCTGTTTGACGTGATGGTGGCTATGCTCGCCGGTGCCGGGGCCCTGCTGGACCAGGTCTTTGGCCTGCCCACCGTCGCCGGAGACGCCCTGATCTCCCTGTTGGTGCTTGCAGTGGCCCTGGCCGGCGCCGCCGGACTGCTGGCCTCCTTCAGCCTGGTGGTGCCTCTTCTGGTGGCAGCCGCTGTCGTCATCGGTGTGGCCGCCTTTTGCACCATGTCCCCTGTACCTATAGAGATGAAGCCTCTGTCCAGTGGAAACCCTTTACTGGGAAACTGGTTCTTCTCCGCCCTTTCCTTTCTCTCCTACAACATGATGGCAGCTGTCTCCATTCTGGTGCCCCTCACCGAGGGCATGGGGGATCGGAAAACCATCCACCGCGGGCTGGGCCTGGGGGCGCTCCTGCTGACACTGATCTTTGCGTGCATCCTCCTGCCCGTGACGCTGTACCCCGATGTGGCCGCACAGGCTGAGCTGCCCATGCTGGCCCTGGCCTTCCAGCTCACACCGGTGCTGGGCTTCCTCTACGCTGTCCTGCTCTTTGCCGGCATGTTCACTGCCGCCCTCTCCAGCCTCTACGCAATCACCACCCGGGTGCAGCTCCGGGCCGGTGCAAAGCTCCGCTTTAAACGCTTTACCGCTCTGTTGTGCACCTTGGCCTTTCTGGGCAGTATCTTTGGATTCAAAAATGTAGTGAGCGTCGTCTACCCTATCTGCGGCTACATCGGCTTTCTGGCCCTTATCGGTATCCTGCTCCATTTCATTTCCTTAAAAAAAGCCGGACGCAACCGGCAGTTGTCAAATTGAACGCACTTCTTGGTGGTCAGGACCGCCCCTCTTCTGCTAATCTGTTGCCATCAAAAGGAGGTCGCATATGTTGTTTCAGAGCCGACTTTACCATCTCCGCCGGGCACGCGGCATCTCCCAAGAGGAGCTGGCCGGCATTGTGGGGGTGTCCCGTCAGGCCGTACAGAAGTGGGAGTCTGGCGCGTCCAGGCCCGACATGGACAATCTGGCCGCGCTGGGCCGTTATTTCGGCGTATCGCTGGACTACCTTATTACCGGAGCGGAACGGGAGCCGCCCCAGCAGGATGCGCCACCCATCCAAACCGTCTATCTGCCCGGCTGGCACTACGAATACAAAAGCCGCCGCACCCTCTTCGGCCTGCCCCTCATCCACATTAATCTGGGTCAAGGCGGCGTCCACTGGGCCCGCGGCGTCATCGCCGTGGGCAATCTTGCTACCGGCTTGCTGCTGGCTGCCGGCGGGCTCTCCACCGGCCTGGTCTCCCTGGGCGGCGTCAGCTTGGGGCTCCTCGCTCTGGGCGGTGTGGCGGCCGGAGTTCTGTCTGCCTTGGGCGGCGTGGCGCTCAGCTTTGGGTTGGCTGTGGGCGGGGCTGCCATTGGCGGAGCTTACGCCATGGGTGGAGCGGCCACGGCCTCCCAGATTGCGGCGGGAGGAGCGGCCAGCGCCCACATCGCCATCGGGGACGCTGTGGAGGGGGCGGTCACCTTTCCCAAAGAGGGCTGGGGCCCCGGCACATCCACCGCCATTCAGGCCGTGATCCTTCGGGAATACCCTGGCACGCCTCCCCTCCTGGTATGGCTTTTCTCTCAGGTTCACTAAAAACAGCCTGCGCGTTGCTGCAGCAACACGCAGGCTGTTTTACTTTACACAAGTCAGGCACGCTCCCACAGCAGCCGGTTGTCCTCGAACCTGGCTGTGAGCCGTCCCTGGTCAGAGAGCCAGGCTAGGTAGGACCGGACCGTGGACCCCACCAGCACATACTGGTTGAAATCCATGGTCAGCTCATAGTGGTCAAAAACTTTTTGCAATATTGTTTCCCAGGAAATGGGTTTTGTGCAGATTTCGCACAGCAGTGCGCCAATCTCATGGACCTTATCCCGGTTGAGGGCGCATAGCGGCCGGATATCCTCCACGGTGGGAGCATGGGCGGGAATAAAGTATTTTCCTGTTAAGGCCTCTACCTTGTCAAGCGTTGCCAGATAAGCCCCTACATCATAGATGAAGTTGACGTGGTACTTCTCCACGATACCAGCCCCCGACAGGCAGTCGGCCAAAAACCACACCCCGTCCGGTGTCCGGAAGCCCGCCATGTCAAAGAAGTGGCCGGGCAGAGACAGCGCCTCCATCCCCTCCGGCAGGGGATACTCCGCCAGATCCCTGGCATGGCTGGGCTGAGCCATGAGGAATTTGTTCCGCAGAGCCTTGGGCGGAAAGCCCCCGTACAGGAAGGAGGGCTCCAGCACCGGCCAGCGGGTGAAGGCCGCCTCCAGACCCGGCGCGTAGACGGGCGCCCCGGTACGCTCTGAGAGCAGCTTGTTGCCCCCGATGTGGTCGGCGTTGGAGTGGGTGTTCAAAATGGCGGACAGAGTCCAGCCCTTGGCGGTCAGATGCTTGAGAACCTTCTTCCCCGCCTCCTTGTCGTTGCCGCTGTCAATGAGAAGGACATGGGTATCGTCGGTAAGGTAAAGCCCCATTTTGGCAGGGCAGTCGACATACCATGTGCGTTCGGTGACCTGGATCAACTCATACATGGCTCAATTCTCCTCCAGCGGCAGGGGCTCCGGCGCCTTCCGGCCGCCGCCCTCCTCTTGGTAGGAGAGCAGCAGCTGTTCCAGTGCGGCGTCGTGCTCGGCAAACTCCGCCTTGACGCACTCCAGAGCCTTATCCACCCGCCCCAGCTCCCCCGAGGCGTGGGTGATGGTGGCGTCCACATCGGCGCGCAGCCGCTCGTAACCGGAGCGGATGCGGCACAGAAGCTGTTCAGCTGCCTCCCGGGCTCTGCGGGCCTTCTCCTCCGCCTCTTTCTCAATGGACCTGGCCCGCTGGTGGGCCTCCAGCTCGATGGTAGCGGTGCGGTCCTTGAGTTCCTCGTAGGCCCGGGCCCCCGTCTCCATCCGGGACACCTGGCCCCGCAGGTCGCCCAGTTCCTCCCGGAGCCCGGCCAGATCCGCCCGCTCCCGGCCCAGCGCGGTCTCCGCCGCCTCCAAAGCCCCGGACTTCTGACACAGGGTCTTTTTTGCGGCGGCCAGTTCCTCTTCCAGGGCGAAAATCCGGCCCTGAGCCTCCTGCACCGCGGCCTCGGCGGTCTGGGCGCTCTGGACCGCCTGGTCCCGCTCCCCCTGGAGAACCGTCACCTTCTCCCGGTACGCCCGGGCGGAGGATTCGATATAGTTCAGCACGTCCCGGCGGTTAAAGCCGCCGAAAGCCGCGCTGCGGAAAGAATATTCCGGGGCGCTCATATGCGACACCTCTCTCTCTGCATTCGCGGATAAATTTTAGCACAGCCGCGGCGAAAACACAATCTTTTCCGCAAAATCCCAAGAGAGGCGTCGAATTCTCCGATTTGAAATTGACGGGCCGGAACCGGGGTGATATAATACATTAGTTTTCGTACGGAATTCTTGCGGTTCTAAGGAGGACAGGCTATGTGGGTCTCAGACGGCTGGCGGGATTATGAGCTCATCGACTGCAGCGCAGGGGAAAAGCTGGAGCGGTGGGGGAACCACGTCCTGGTGCGGCCGGACCCCCAGGCCATCTGGCGGACGCCCCGGAACAACCCGCTGTGGCGGCGGCCGGACGCCCGGTATGCCCGCGCCTCCACCGGCGGAGGCGCCTGGGAGAAAAAGGACGTGCCCGCCCAGTGGCAGGTGCGCTACCGGGAGCTGACCTTCCAGGTCAAGCCCATGAACTTCAAACACACCGGTCTCTTCCCCGAGCAGGCCGCCAACTGGGACTTCGCCATGGAACAGATCCGCAGGGCGGGCCGGCCCATCTCCGTGCTCAACCTCTTCGCCTACACCGGCGGGGCCACCGTGGCCTGCGCTGCCGCGGGGGCCTCGGTGTGCCATGTGGACGCCGCCAGAGGCATGGTGAGCTGGGGCCGGGACAACGCCCGTGCCTCCGGCCTGGAGGACGCCCCCATCCGCTGGATTGTGGACGACTGCGCTAAATTTGTGGAGCGGGAGATCCGCCGGGGACGCCGGTACGACGCCGTCATTATGGATCCCCCCTCCTATGGCCGCGGCCCCTCCGGGGAGGTCTGGAAGCTGGAGGACAACCTGTGGCCCTTTGTGGAGCTGGCGGCGGGTGTGCTCTCCGACGAGCCTCTGTTCTTCCTCATCAACTCTTACACCACCGGGCTGGCCCCGTCGGTGCTGACCTACATTCTGCAATCTCTTATCACCCCCAAATACGGCGGCCGCACCCGCAGCGATGAGCTGGGGCTGCCCGTCACCGAAAGCGGGCTGGCCCTCCCCTGCGGAGCCACCGGCCGCTGGATGGCGGGCTGAGGCCCGCACGACCGACCTGAAACGAGGCAGCGAACATGAGCACCATCATCAAAACCGACGGCCTGCGCTTCTCCTATCCCGCTGCCGAGGGGCTGGCACCCATCGTGCTGGACGGAGTGGACCTGGCGATTGAAGCGGGCTCCTTCGTGGCCGTGCTGGGCCACAATGGTTCCGGCAAGTCCACCTTGGCCAAGCATATGAACGCCATCCTCCTCCCCTCCGGGGGCAAGGTGTGGGTGGACGGCATGGACACCGCCGACGAGGCCCGTCTGCTGGACATCCGCCGCACCGTAGGCATGGTGTTCCAGAACCCGGACAACCAGATTGTGGCCAATGTGGTGGAAGAGGACGTGGCCTTTGCCCCGGAAAACCTGGGGGTCCCTCCGGCGGAAATCCGCCAGCGGGTAGACGCCGCCCTCAAGGCCGTGGGGATGTATGAATACCGGGAGCATGCCCCTCACCTTCTCTCCGGCGGGCAGAAGCAGCGGGTAGCCATTGCCGGGGTCATCGCTATGGCGCCCCGCTGTATCGTGCTGGACGAGCCCACCGCCATGCTGGACCCGGTGGGTCGCCGTGAGGTGCTGCGCACCATCCAGACGCTCAACCGGACCTCCGGCGTCACGGTGGTCCTCATCACTCACCACATGGACGAGGCCGCCCTGGCCGACCGGCTGGTGGTCATGGCCGGCGGTCACGTGGTGGCCGACGGCACCCCCAAGACGGTCTTCTCCCGCGTGGAGGAGCTCAAGGCCGTGGGCCTGACCGTCCCTGAGACGGTGGAGCTGTGTTATGAGCTGCGCCAGGACGGTCTCGAGCTGCCCCTGGACGCCCTCAGCGTCGAGGAGTGCGCCCAGGCCCTGTACCGGCTTTTGACCTGAACATCCCCCGCCCTGCTGGAACTGGCACCATTTATAATGTTAGGACTGATTTCCTTTGGAACCCATCATTCAGACGGAAAAGCTCTCGCACGTCTACAGCGCCGGCACGCCCTTTGAGCAGGGCGCTCTGGTAGACGTGGATTTTGCCGCCTATCGCGGTGAATATCTGGGCGTCATCGGCCGGACCGGCTCGGGTAAGTCTACTCTGATCCAGCATCTCAACGGCCTGCTGAAGCCCACCTCGGGCCGGGTGCTGTTCGAGGGCAGAGATATTTGGGAGACCAAAGAGCGCACCCGGGCCACCCGGTTCCAGGTGGGCCTGGTGTTCCAATACCCGGAATACCAGTTGTTTGAGGAGACCGTCTATCAGGACATCGCCTTCGGCCCCCGGAACATGGGGCTGGATGAGGCGGAGGTCGACCGCCGGGTGCGCTCCGCCGCCGCCTTCGTGGGGCTGCCCGGGGAGGTGCTGGAGAAATCCCCCTTTGAGCTCTCCGGCGGGCAGAAGCGCCGGGTGGCCATCGCCGGGGTCATCGCCATGGAGCCCTCCGTCCTGGTGCTGGACGAGCCCACCGCCGGCCTGGACCCGGTGGGCGTGGAGTCCATCCTGCGAAACATTCACGACTACCACGAGGCGAAAAACGCCACCATCATCCTGGTCTCCCACTCCATGGAGGAGGTGGCCCGCACCGTGGACCGCCTGGTGGTGATCAGCGGCGGCCGCATCCCCTTCTCCGGCACGCCCCGCGAGGTCTTTGCTCACGGCCGTGAGCTGGAGGAGATGGGCCTGGGCGTCCCCCAGATGACCCGGGTGTTCCACCGCCTGCGGGAGCTGGGCGTGGACGTGGACCCCTCGGTCTACACCATTGCCCAGGCCAGGGCCGCCGTGCAGGCCGCGCTGGCGCGCAAGAAGGGGGCGGTATAGATGGCGCTCAAGGACATCACCCTGGGCCAATACTTTCCCGGAAACTCTTTCATCCATAAGCTGGACCCCAGAACCAAGCTGCTCTTTACCGTTTTGTATATTGTAGCCCTGTTCTCCGCCAAGCGCCTGCCCTCCTACCTGCTGCTGATGGCGGTGCTGGCGGTCTGCATCCGGATCTCCAGGGTCCGGCTCAAAACCATCCTGCGGGGCATGAAGCCCATCCTTTTCATCATCGTCCTCACCGCCATTCTCAACCTGTTTTACACCCCCGGCGACCCCATCTGGCAGTGGAAATTTCTCAAGATCACCATGGAGGGCATTTGGGCAGCCATTTATATGGTGCTCCGCATCTCCATGCTCATCACCTGCACCTTCCTGCTGACCTACACCACCTCCCCCATCCTGCTCACCGACGGGCTGGAAAAGCTGCTGGGGCCCCTGAAAAAGCTCCGGGTGCCGGTCCATGAGCTCAGTATGATGATGTCCATCGCCCTGCGCTTCATTCCCACCCTTATCGAGGAGACCGACAAGATTATGTCTGCGCAGAAGGCCCGGGGCGCCGATTTTGATACCGGAAACCTCTTCCAGAAGGCCAGAGCCCTGGTACCCCTGCTGGTGCCGCTGTTCATCTCCGCCTTCCGGCGGGCCGACGAGCTGGCCATTGCTATGGAGTGCCGCTGTTACCACGGCGATGAGGGCCGCCCCCGCCTGCGGCAGCTCATCTTCGTCCGGCGGGACTACCTGGCACTGGCGGGCAGCGCCGTTATGGTGGCCGCAGTGTATGTCCTGCGGTATCTCGGCTTGTAAAGGACGCTTCCATGACAAGAAATATTGCTCTGAAACTCATGTATGTGGGGACCGCCTACCACGGCTGGCAGGTGCAAAAGCGGGACGTCACCGTGGCCGAAACGCTGGAAAAGGCCCTGGCCACCGTGGTGTGCCACCCGGTGAAGCTCACCGGGGCGGGCCGTACCGACGCCGGCGTCCACGCTGAGACCTATATCGCCAACTTCCGCACCGCCTCCTCCATCCCCTGCGACCGCATCCCTCTGGCGGTGAATACCCGCCTGCCGGACGACATCGTGGTGGTAAAGGCTACGGAGGTGTCCGAGGGCTTCAACGCCATCGGCTCCTGCCTCAAAAAGGAGTACACCTACCGCATCTACAATTCCCGCATCCGCAACGCTTTTTACGTGGACCGTGCCTGGTTCTATCCCAAGCCGCTGGACGAAGCGGTCATGCAGGCGGCGGCCGACCGCTTCGTGGGCACCCACGACTTCGCCGCCGTCCGCTCCGTGGGCACCAATGTCAAGTCCACGGTGCGCACGGTGCACTACTTCCAGATTGCCCGCACCGGGGACCTCATCGAGTGCCGGGTCTGCGCCAACGGCTTCCTCTATAATATGGTGCGGGCCATGGTGGGCACCTGCGTCTATGCCGCCGAGGGCAAATTCCCGCCGGAGGCCGTAACCGAGATCCTGGAAAACCGAAACCGCACCGCCGCTGGGCCCACCGTCCCCCCGGGCGGCTTGTACATGACCAGGCTGTGGTATGAGGAAGATGTTTTGTAATCTATTCAGGGGGATTTGCGCATAAACATGGAAGAACTGAAGCGGCCGGAGCCCGTGCCTCCGAAAAAACCGAATATCGTGGTGCGGCTGCTGGCCTTTCTGCTTACCCTGGCTCTGGTACTGGGCGCCGTGGCGCTGGTGGCCTTCCGGGACAAGATCAACCTCGACTCCCTGAAGCGCTACATCACCTACCGCACGCTGGAGACGGGCGACGACCGGCAGCCCGCCTCCTTCCGCCTGGAGAGCGGCGGCAAGGGCGGCTGCCTGGGCGTAGGGGACGATCTGCTGGTCTATTCCGCCAGCGGAGCCCGGCTTTTCTCCGTCAGCGGCGTGGAGTACCTCACCGAATCCGTCCTGCTCACCACCCCGGTGGCCGACGGAGCCGGCGGCGCGGCCGTGGTCTATGACGCGGGGGGCTACGCCCTTCGGGTCCTGTCCGACCGGTCCACCGTGCTGGAAACCAATGCCGCCCAGGGACACGAGATCCTCTCCGCCCGGCTCAACTCCGCCGGGCACCTCACCGTCACTAGCCGGGAGCCCGGCTATAAGGGCTCCGTCACCGTCTACGACGGGTCCTATCAGCCGCTGGTCAGCATCCGCCTGTCCAGCCGGTTTTTGATGGACGGCCTACTCTCCGACGACGGCAGGACCGTCGCCGTTCTCACCGCCGGGCAGACCGGCGACACCTTCGACAGCGCCCTCGCCCTCTATCACCTGGAGGAGGACGCCCCCTATGCCTCCTGCTCACTGGGCGGCAGCGCCGTGCTGGATCTGAAATACGACGCCGATTGCTTCTGGGCTCTGGGTGACGAGGCGCTCTCCATCGTCCAGCCGGACGGCGCTCTGGCGGGGCAGTATGACTACGGCGGCCGCTATCTCAAGGCCTTCTCCCTGGGAGGCGACCGCTCCGCCGCCCTGCTGCTGGGCAAGTACCGGGCGGGCTCCGGCGCCACCCTGCTGACGGTGGACGCTGCCGGACAGGAGCTGGCCGCTCTGGAGCTGGACGATCAGGTGCTGGACCTGGACGCCGCGGGCCGCTATGTAGCGGTGCTTACCGCCGGACGGCTGGATATCTACACCCGCGACCTGGATCTCTACGCCTCCCTGAACACCACCGGCGGGGCCCGGGACGTAGTGCTCCGCTCCGACGGCACCGCCTGGCTCATCACCGGGGAGACCGCCCGCCTCTTCATTCCCGAATAACAGCGAGGTATCTCTATGACAACGCCCTATTTCATCTTTGACATCGTCATCCTCATCGTCCTGGCCGTATTTGCCCTGCTGGGCGCCAAGCGGGGGCTGCTCCTGTCCCTGTGCGGCCTGCTGGCCGTCCTTGTAGCCTTCATCGGCGCCAGCGCCGTCTCGGACGTCATGGCCCCCAAGGTAGCCGCATACTTAGAGCCCAAATTCGCCTCCGCCCTGGAAAAGCGGCTGGAGGAGCAGATCCAGAGCTCCTCCTGGCAGCCCGATGGGTCGTCCGGCGCCGCCGGCGCGGTGACCCCGGACGACCTCCCTCTCCAGGACGTACTGAACGTCCTCAAGGACATGGGTTTTTACCAGAGCGCCGTGGATGCCGTGGACAAGGCGGTCCGCTCCGGCATGACGGCGGCGGCTGCCAGCGCCGCCGCCGCAGTGGCGGCCTCTATTGCCGGCAGCGTGGCCCACATGCTCATTTTTGGCTTGGCCTTTGTCCTGATCCTCATCCTCTGGACCATCCTCAGCCGCGCGCTGGACTTGGTAGCCCGCCTGCCCGGCCTGCACGCCCTCAACAAGACCGGCGGAGCCCTGTTGGGCCTGGTCAAGGGGTGCATTCTCCTCTTCGTCTGTGCATGGGTCCTGCGCTACCTGGGCAACATCATACCGGAGGAGGCCGTGGATCAGACCCGTCTGCTCAAATTCTTTATGACCACCAATCCGGTGACCCTGATTCTGGGCGCCTGATATCCTACTGTGTTTCAATGTTTTTCATGCGAAATTCATAACCAGTTCACAATTACATGTTAGATTCGGTAACCTGGGAGGAATGGATCAAGCCCTTCTCCCACGAAGGAGTGAAACCATGATGCAGCCAACGCTTTGTTCCAGATGCCATAAAAACGTGGCCGTGATTTTTGTGACCCGCATCGACGGCAGCGAGACCAAAAACGAAGGTCTCTGCCTCAAGTGCGCCAAGGAACTGGGCATCAAGCCCGTTCAGGATATGATGCAGAAGATGGGCATCACCGACGACGACCTGGAGGGCATCACTAATGAAATGATGTCCGCCTTTGGCGGCGCCGAGGGTATGGAGGGCCTGATGGCCCAGGAGGACGGCGGGGACGGCGACGAGGACGATGAGGGCCGGACCGCCACCTTCCCGTTCCTCAACAAGCTTTTCGGCAACGGAGGCGGCGAGCCCTCCGCGCCCACGCCCAGCGAGCAACCCCGGCAGAGCCGGGATGAAAAGCCGGGCAAGACCGAGCCCCGCCAGACCAAACGGAAGTTTTTGGAGAACTATTGTATCTCTCTGACCCAGAAGGCTATGGACGGCAAGCTGGACCGGATCGTTGGCCGGGACCAGGAGCTGGAGCGGGTGGTCCAGATCCTCAACCGCCGCCAGAAGAACAATCCCTGCCTGATCGGTGAGCCCGGCGTGGGCAAGACCGCCATTGCCGAGGGTCTTGCCATGCGCATCGCCCAGCGGGACGTGCCTTACAAGCTGATGGACAAGGAGGTCTATCTGCTGGACCTGACCGCCCTGGTGGCGGGTACCCAGTTCCGCGGCCAGTTTGAAAGCCGCATGAAGGGCCTCATCGAGGAGATCAAGAAGCTGGGCAACATCATCCTGGTCATCGACGAGGTCCACAACCTGGTGGGGGCCGGGGACGCCGAGGGCTCCATGAATGCCGCCAACATCCTCAAGCCCGCCCTGTCCCGGGGTGAGATTCAGGTCATCGGCGCCACCACCCTCACAGAATACCGCAAGTATATCGAAAAGGACTCCGCCCTGGAGCGCCGGTTCCAGCCGGTCATCGTGGAGGAGCCCTCCATTGAGGACGCCGTCAAGATCATCCAGGGCATCGCCCCCTACTACGAGGCCTATCACCACGTGAAGATCGCTCCGGAGATGTGCCGTCTGGCCGTCACTATGTCCGAGCGGTACATCACCGACCGTTTCCTGCCCGACAAGGCCATCGACCTCATCGACGAGGCTTCCTCCGATGTGAACCTCCACAATAAGGCTCTGGCCCGGACCATGGAGATCGACAAGGAGCTGGCCGACATCGCCAAGGAGCGGGAGGTCATGCTGGCTGCCGCCAATGACAAGTCCGGCGAGGCCTTCCAGAAGCTCAAGCAGCGGGAGGCCGCCCTGCTCCAGCAGAAGGAACGGCTGGAGGCCATTCCCGCGGCGGAGGGGGAGGATCCCGGCGTCCGGCAGGGCCGGATTGCCGACCTTCAGCGACAGCTCGCCGGAGTAGCCCAGGAGCGGGCGGTACTGGAAAACCAGGCCAGCGAAAAGGCCTATCAGCGGCTGGCCGTCCTCAAGAGTCAGGAGCTCCAGCTCACCGGCGAGCGGGACGGTCTCGCCGCCAAGGGGGACCCCGCCCTGACGGTGGAGCACCTGGCCCGGGTCATCGAGCTGTGGACCAAGATCCCCGCCAGTCAGATTCAAGAGCAGGAGTATGAGCGGCTGGCCCACCTGGAAGAGCGGCTCAAGAGCCATATCATCGGCCAGGACGAGGCCGTCAAGGCCGTGGCCTCCGCCATCCGGCGGGGCCGAGTGGGCATCGCCTCCAAGCGCAAGCCCGTTTCCTTCATCTTCGTGGGCTCCACCGGCGTGGGTAAGACCGAGCTGGTCAAGCAGCTGGCCATGGACATGTTCAACTCCCCCGAGTCCCTCATCCGGCTGGACATGTCCGAATTCATGGAGAAGTTCGCCGTGAGCCGTATCATCGGCTCGCCCCCGGGCTACGTGGGCTACGACGAGGCCGGGCAGCTGACTGAGAAGGTGCGGCGCAAGCCCTATTGCGTGGTCCTCTTCGACGAGATTGAGAAGGCCCATCCCGACGTGCTCAATATCATGCTGCAGATCCTGGACGACGGTCACATCACCGACGCCCAGGGCCGGAACGTGAATTTTGAGAACACCGTCATCGTCATGACCTCCAATGCGGGCAGTGCCAACAAGTCCGCCGGCTCGGTGGGCTTCGGCCGCACCGCCAACGAGATGGGCAGGGATCGAGCCATGAAGGCCCTGGGCGAGTTCCTCCGTCCCGAATTCATCAACAGGGTGGACGAGGTGGTCTATTTCAACCGCCTCACCGAGGACAACTTCAAGGAGATCGCCAAGATCATGCTCCAGGAGCTCACCGACAATCTGCGGGAGAAGGGCATCGCCTTCACCTGGGACGACAGCGTGCTGGACTACCTGGTAAAGAAGTCCTATTCCGCCGCCTATGGCGCCCGGAATCTGCGCCGCCAGATCCAGAAGGACCTGGAGGACCCCATCGCCACCAAGATCATCGACAGCTACCAAACCCCCGTCACCCAGATCAAGGCCTTGGGCGAGGGCGAAGCCCTCTCCATCCTGGCCCTGTAACGGACATGCAGAACGCCCCGCACCGTTTGGTGCGGGGCGTTCCTTGTTTGATCAGGAATACTGAACTTCCAGGCTTGGGTAGTAGGCCAGCGGGTCGGCCGGCTCCCCGTTCACCCGAAACTCCAGATGCAGGTGCGCCCCCGTGGAGGCACCGGTGGCACCCACCGCGCCGATCACCTGGCCCCGGTCCACGGTATCTCCCTCTTCCACCTTCCGGGTACTGAGCTGGGCGTACAGGGTGGAAAGGCCGTCTTCGTGGGTCAGCTCCACATAGTTGCCATAGGATGCGTCAAAGCCGGACGCCGCCACCACGCCGTTCAGCGCCGCCAGGACGGGGGTTCCCTCCCGCGCCGCAATGTCCACGCCGGAGTGCTCGCTCTTCGCTCCGGTCACGGGGTGGACCCGGGAGCCAATGAGAGCGGAAATCCGGAATTCCTCCGGTACCGGCCATTGACAGCCGTTCTCCGCCCCGGCTGTGGGAAACAGCTCACGGGTGGTGACCTGCCCCTGCGGGTCCACCTCTGCCAGGAGAATCTCTCGAATCAGACCGCTGCTGCCCTCCGGCAGCAGGAGATAGAGCAGCGTACCGTCGGGCAGCAGAGCGAAATTGCTCGCCGCCCCCGCAGGCTCCACGCCCCGAACCCGGGCCTCTTCCTCCGGATCGTCCCCCAAGGGGTCCGCAGCCGCCTCAAAGGACTCCGCCACGCCAGTCTGGAACAGGTCCTCCTCCCACAGGTAGGTCCAACAGGTGCCGTCGCTGTTAGGCACGTTTTCCAACCGGACGGCCTGCGCATCGGCAGACACCTGTACGTCGGTATACTGGTCTCCCTGGATTCGGTTCAGGCCCAGAGCGGGCGTATCCGCCGCCCCGACGATACCCCCGGAGGCGCGGTCATAGACCGCCAGCCCCCAGTAATCGTGAAACACCACCCACTGCTCCGAGGCGTAGTCGATCCGCGGCATATCCACCCCATAAACGGCCTCATAGGCACGGGCCAGCACGGCGGCGGAGTCATTGACCGCTACCCCCTCCAGCACCAGGTCCTTCCCCGCCTGAGCCGTCTGCGTCGGGGCGGGCGGAGGCGGGGAGGCCGTGGGATCACCGGAGCCCGCCGCCCCGGCGCTCTCACAGGCGACCAGTCCGCCGGCCAGCACCGCTCCGGCCAGGACCAGACAGACCATGGCTGCCCCAGTCCGCTTGGTTTGAAACAAATTCATCAGCCTTCCTTTCAGACGCGTCCCGCTGTCTCCGAACCGGGTGCACAGCGCTGGGCCGCCTCCACCGGCGGCGTGCAGCAGGACCGCTCCATAGCGGCGGCGGAAGTCGGCATCCCGGCCCCGCACCACCGCGTCGTCGCAGCAGTATTCCAAATTGCGCCCGGCTTCCCGGGCCATCCACCACACCAGGGGATTGAACCAGTGGACGGCGTTGACCGTAAGCAGCAGCGCCTTGTACCACAGGTCGCCCCGCCGGATGTGGAGCAGCTCGTGGCGCAGGATCAGCTCCAGGTGCTCCGCCGGCAGAGCCTGCTCCGGCAGCAGAATCACCGGACGCAGGAGCCCCAGCGTCAGGGGCGTGGCCGCCCGGGCGGTTCGCCACACCCCCGCGTTCCATCGGACCCCCAGCTCCCGCCGGAGGCGCTCCACACACGCCCTGTCCTCCGCGTCCTCCCGCGCCCCTCGCATCAGACGGCGGCGGGCCAGGCGGCAGACCGCCCCCTGCCCCAGCAGAAAGACGGCGGCTCCCAGGAGCCAGACGGTCCCCAGCCGCTCCGCCGCGGAGCGGGCGGGAACTTTTTTGGCCGCCGCAGGGGGCCTGCCCCCCACAGACGGCGCGGCAGGCGCCAGAGCGGCAGGGGCGGACTCCTCCTGCGCCCGGGGCGGCATGACCACAGTATACTCCGGCACGGGCAGAGTCACGGCGGGCCGCAGCAATTCCAGCGGCGCCCGGACGGGCAGCAGTAGCCGCACCGCCAGCAGCAGCCACAGCACCGCACAGCTCTGCGCCCGATACCGCCGCTGGATGGGACCGGCCAGAAGCAGCAGGGGCAGCAGCACCGCCGAACAGCTCAGAGACAGCAGAGCAACCCGCTGAAACAGTGCCCCGATCACCGGGCTTCCCCCTTCAGCTCCTCCAGCAGGGCCTGGAGCTGGGCGATCTCCTGCTGGTCTACCGGGGCTCCGTCATAGAGGGCGGCGGCAAACCGGGTCAGGGAGCCCCCATAGAGCTTGCGGAGAATGCTCCTCCCCTCGCTTCTCTGGTAATCCTCTTGGGAGATCAAAGCGGTATAGGTATTTACCTTTCCGCTTTTGACGCAGGTCAGAAAGCCTTTTTCCTCCAGCCGCTTCAGATAGCTGTGCAGCGCGCTGGCGGTCAGGGGCCGCTCCAGACCGGACAGAATGGCGGGGGCCGTCACCGTGCCTGTCTCCTTCCACACCACCAGCATGATGTCCAGCTCTGATTCCGGCAGCCGTTTGCTCTCTCTCATCGGGGTCCCTCCTATATTTGCATTTGCAGAAAATTCTTGCTCTTATCTTACCTCTGCAAAAGCAGAATGTCAAGTTGTTTTTTGCAAATGCAAAAGACGGGCATCCGGTCAATCCAGATACCCGTCCTGTCAGCCAATCGTTCCGTCCAGGTCCATGGTCACCACCCGCACCCCCTGCCGCATGGCATAGGTCAGGGTATACATGGTCCCCCCCAGCATCCCGTCGTAGATGGCCAGGACCAGCGAGGAGCGGTCCACCATATAGCGGTTGCGCCGCTGCATACAGCCGCTGGTATAGCGGTGCTGCACCATGGTCTCCAGATCGCAGTGCTCCACCAGTCCGAAATAGCGGTTGCGGTCCCGCTCCTTCCAGCGGGCGGCCTGCTCCTCACAGGGGATGGCCGCCTCCAGCGTCACATCCGGGTGCTCTTCCCGTAGGGCCAGCACCGCTTCTCCAAAGTACATGTCGGCCCCTTGGGCCATGCCGCAGATGAAGTGGCGGTAGCCCTGCCGGTGGCAATCCTCCAGCAGCTCCGCCAGCCGGGCCTTCAACGCCAGACAGCGGGGGTCCCGCTCGTCCTCGCCCCAGGGAAGCTTATTGGGCCGGTGCCCGGTAAAGCAGCAGGTGGTGGCTCTATCCATGACGTTCTCCCTCTCTCTCTTTGCTTATTGTAGTATATCCCAAAAGGCAAGTCAATGTTTTATCGAACACTTGTGCGTAAAGTTTTTTTGATTTTAGGCTTGCTTTTTTTTCGGCCGTGCGTATAATAGAAGTTGAAAACAACTGAATCACAGATGTCTTCAGGGCAGGGTGAAAATCCCGATCGGCGGTAAAGTCCGCGACTCGTTCTCCGAACGACCGACCCGGTGGAACTCCGGGACCGACAGTGACGCATCTTATTGGATGCGAAGTCTGGATGGAAGAAGATGTGTTAAGAAACGCGCACCTTTCCCATGTTTTTAACACCTGGAAGACATTGATGTCTTCCAGGTGTTTTCCATTACATGGGGCGCAGCGGAACGCTGCGTCTGAAAAGGAGTGCTTTTTATGAATCCCCGCACCAAGCAGCTCACCGTACTGGCCATGCTCACCGCCATCGGCGCCGTTCTCATCACGCTGGTCCACTTCCCCCTGTTCCCCTCTGCCGCCTTTCTCCAGTATGACCCCGCCGACGTGCCCATCCTGATCGGTGCGTTTGCCTACGGCCCGGTAGCCGGCGTCATCATCACCGTGCTCGCTTCCTTCATCCAAGCCTTCTTTCTGGGCGGCGACGGCGTCTATGGTTTCCTCATGCACGTCATCGCCACCAGCGCCCTGGTGCTGGTCTCCGCCACCATTTACCGCTTCAAGCACACCCGTGCCGGCGCCGTCGCCGGCCTGTGCTGCGGCACGCTGGCCATGGGCCTCGTAATGATGGTCGCCAACCACTTTATCACCCCCATGTTCATGGGCGCTCCCACCGAAGTGGTGGACGCCATGCTTCTGCCCGTCATCCTCCCCTTTAACCTGCTCAAGGCGGGCATCAACTCCTGCATCACCTTCGTGGTCTACAAGGCCGTCTCCCGCCATATCGTCCACGGCGAACCCAGAAAGGACGTCTCCAAGCCCGAGGCGGAAAACATCTGATCGCTCCACTTTCAAACGCCCTGACAGCCGTTGAGCCTGTCGGGGCGTTTTCTGTTTGCCTTGCCATCGCCGCCTTTGGAGCTTATCATATCAATACCCAGGACCTGGCGGAGCACCTGGAGCGAATTTCCCAGCTTTGGGCGTAGGAACCCGGCCCGTAAATATCGAACATTAGTTTGACATTTTGCGGCTGCCGTCGTATACTGGCAAGGAGGGGGTGGCCGACGTGGACCGCACGATCTTACACTGCGATCTGAACAGCTTTTACGCCTCGGTGGAGCTGCTGGAGCGACCCGAACTCCGGTCGGCGCCGGTAGCGGTATGCGGCGATCCGGAGAGCCGTCACGGCATCATCCTGGCCAAAAATGAGGCGGCCAAAAAGTTTCAGGTCAAGACGGCAGAGACCGTCTGGCAGGCCCGGCGGAAATGCCCGGACCTGGTGCTCCTGCCCGCCCACCACGACAAGTACTGGCACTGGTCCAGGGTCATCAACGCCATCTACGAGCGGTACACCGATCTGGTGGAGCCCTTCAGCATCGACGAAAGCTGGCTGGACATCACCGGCTCCATGCACCTCTTCGGCGGGGACGGCAAGGCCATCGCCGACCGGCTGCGCCGTGAGGTGCGGGAGGAGACGGGACTCACCATCTCGGTGGGGGTGTCCTTCAACAAAGTCTTTGCCAAGCTGGGCAGCGACCTGAAAAAACCGAACGCCACCACCGTCATCACCCGGGAGAACTTTCGCAGCAAGGTATGGCCCCTGCCGGTGACCGATCTGCTCTTCGTGGGTCGGGCCTCCTCCAAGGTCCTGGGCCAGTATGGCGTCCGGACCATCGGGGACCTGGCCGCCTTTGGCCGGGAGCCTCTGACAGAACTGCTCGGGAAGATGGGCGGGCAGCTTTACGACTACGCCGCCGGGCTGGAGCACAGCCCCGTGGTCCCCGCCAGGGAGCTGCCGTCCCCCAAATCCATCGGCAACTCCATCACTTTCCGCCGGAATCTGGTGGGCCCGGAGGACATCCGCACCGGGGTGGCCCTGCTCTCCGACAACGTGGCCGCCCGGCTGCGCAAGCACGCTATGCGCTGCACCACCGTGCAGGTGACCATACGGGACCCCGATTTCCGGAATATCTGCCGCCAGAAACGGCTGGATATCCCCGTCTGCACCTCCACCGAACTGAGCCGCGCCGCCATGGAGCTTATCCGGGAATCCTGGAATATGAGCGCTCCCATCCGCCTGCTGGCCATCACCGGGCAAAATCTGGTCCCCGAGGACCAGACGGCGGAGCAGATGGACCTCTTCCTGGCCCAGACCGCCCCCCGGCGGGAAAAACGGGAGCAGTTGGAGCGCGCCGTGGACGGCATCCGCGGCAAGTTCGGCAAGGGCGCCATCGTCCCCGCCGCCACGGTGGGGGAGGACATCGACCGCCCCGCCGACCACGCCGGGGCCATTCCTCCCGGCGGCCGAAAGCTGGAATAACACCCGCCCCCTCCCTCGTACATTGTGGGAGGGGGTGTCCGATTTGACCGTTTCCTTTTTTGCCTACCTGGCCCGGCTCTCCGAGCCCGGACTGCTGACCGCGTCGGTCCTAACCCTGGCTGTCATCCTGGTCAACGGGTGGACCGACGCGCCCAACGCCATCGCCACCGCCGTCTCCACCGGGGCCCTCCCCTTCCGGCGTGCGGTCCGGCTGGCCGCCGTGTGCAACCTGCTGGGAGTGGTGTGCATGACGTGCCTCAACGCCTCGGTGGCCGAGACCATCTATTCCATCGCCGACTTCGGCCCGGACACCGGCGACGCCCTCACCGCCCTGTGCGCCGCCCTGCTGGCCATCGTCTTGTGGGCTGCGGCGGCCTGGCGGTTCGGCATTCCCACCAGTGAGAGCCACGCGCTGGTGGCGGGCGTTACCGGGGCCGCTGCGGCCCTTCAGGGCGGCCTGTCCAATGTCCAGCCGGCCGCATGGGTCAAGGTACTTCTGGGCCTGCTCCTCTCCGTGGGCCTGGGCTTTCTCCTGGGGCGGCGCTGCGCGGGGCTGGTCCGGCAGCTGTCCCCCCTCGGACCCAAGACCGACCGCCTGTTTCAGCGGCTCCAGGTGCCGGGCGCCGCCGCCATGGCCTTCCTCCACGGGGCCCAGGACGGACAGAAATTCATGGGGGTCTTTCTGCTCTCCGCCGCCCTGGCCCAGGGCCGCCGGGATACCGAGACCTTCCTCATCCCCCTGTGGCTCATGGTCCTGTGCGCCCTGTGTATGGCTGCGGGCACCTCCATCGGCGGCCGGCGCATCATCGACACCGTGGGGCGCGACATGGTTCCTTTGGGCCCCCGGCAGGGCTTTTCCGCCGACCTGGCCGGGGCCATCTGCCTGCTGCTGTGCACGCTGCTGGGTCTTCCGGTCTCCACCACCCACGCCAAAACCGCCGCCATACTGGGCGTAGGGGCGGCCGAGGACCGGACCTCCGTGAACCGGCGGGTGGCCCGCTCCATCCTCCTCACCTGGCTGTTCACCTTTCCCGGCTGCGGCCTCATCGGCTTCTGTGCCGCCCGATTTCTGCTCTGGCTGCGATAGCCGCCCTTTTTTGCACTTTCCTCTTCCATTGTCTTCAATTTCGCGCTATAATAGGATGGAATTGATTTTTACCAATGGAGGCAAAGTCATGGAAAGATTAGTCGGTACTGTGTCCCGGGGCATCCGTGCGCCTATCATCCGGGAGGGCGACGACATCGCCCAGATCGTGGTGGACAGCGTGGTCGCCGCCGCCCAGCAGACCCCCTTCGAGCTGCATGACAAAGATGTCATCGCCGTGACCGAGGCCGTGGTGGCCCGGGCTCAGGGCAACTATGCCACGGTGGAGCAGATCGCTGCCGACGTAAAGGCCAAATTCGGCGGCCACGCGGTGGGCGTGGTCTTCCCCATCCTCAGTCGCAACCGTTTCGCCATCTGCCTGCGGGGCATCGCCAAGGGCGCGAAAAAGATCGTGCTGATGCTCTCCTACCCCTCCGATGAAGTGGGCAACCATTTGATCGACATGGACCGGGTAGACGAAAAGGGCGTGGACCCCTACCGGGATGTGCTGGCCGAGGCCAGGTACCGGGAGCTCTTCGGCTATACCAAGCACGTCTTTACCGGCGTGGACTATATCGAATACTACAAGGAACTCATCACCGGCTGCGGCTGCGAGGTAGAGGTGGTGCTGGCCAACGACTGCCGGGCGATCCTCCCCTATGCCAAGCATGTGCTGTGCTGCGACATCCACACCCGTGAGCGCTCCAAGCGGCTGCTGAAAAAGGCGGGGGCCGAGCTGGTGCTCGGTCTGGACGAGCTGATGACCGCCAGCGTGGACGGCAGCGGCTATAACGAGCGCTACGGCCTGCTGGGCAGCAACAAGGCCACCGAGGACAAGGTCAAGCTGTTTCCCCGCAACTGCCAGCCCGTGGTGGAGCAGATTCAGAAGGGCATCGAGGCCAAGACCGGCAAGCACGTGGAGGTCATGGTCTACGGCGACGGCGCGTTCAAAGACCCGGTGGGCAAAATCTGGGAGCTGGCCGACCCGGTGGTCTCCCCCGCATATACCGCCGGTCTGGAAGGCCAGCCCAATGAGGTGAAGCTCAAGTATCTGGCCGACAATGACTTTGCCCACCTCTCCGGCGACGCCCTCAAGGAGGCGATCTCCGATTATATCCGCCACAAAGACAGCGACCTGACCGGCCAGATGGTCTCTCAGGGCACCACGCCCCGGCGGCTCACCGACCTGATCGGTTCCCTGTGCGACCTGACCTCTGGCAGCGGCGACAAGGGCACCCCTATCGTGCTGGTCCAGGGCTACTTTGACAACTATACCAAATAAACCGTTCTGCAAACGAGAAGGCTCCGGGTCCTATGGGACCCGGAGCCTTTCGGATTTCTTCCGCCGTCTTTAATCGCCGTTGACCAGAGCGTTCAGCACCTTGGCCGCCACGCTTCCTGCGGCCTCCGCGCCGCTGCCGCCGTTTTCCACCAGCACCACAAAGGCATAGGGGGCGCCCTCATTGCGCAGGAACCCGGCAAACCATGCGTTGGGCGCCTTCCCGCCCCCTACCTCGCCGGTGCCGGACTTGGCGCAGAGGTCCATGTTGGGGAACCGGCCGCTGCCGTAGGTCTCGGTGACGTTCCGTGCCATCATGTCGGCCAGCCGCTCCGCCGTGTCCGCCTCCACCAGCCGCCCGGTCCGGCGCCGGATATACAGGGACACCCGAAAATCCAGCGGCGCCACCGTCTGAAGAATGAGCTGGGGGACGGCGGCCTTCCCGCCGCTGGCGATGGCGCCCATATACACCATCAGGGCGCAGGGATTCACCAGATCGTTGTACTGTCCAACTCCGGCCCAGCCGAGCTGATTCGCCGTGGCTCCGGAAAACTGGAACCGCCCCCTGGCCGTGGACAGCCCGTTCACCCGGTAGCTCCCGGTGAGCCCCGCCTTCCGGGTATAGGCCTCCATCACCTCCGGCCCCAGCTCCGCCGCCAGTTGGGCAAACACCCCGTTGCAGGAACTGGCCAACGCTCCGTAGATGTCCAGCTCCCCGTGGGCGCTGGGACAGGTCACCGCCTCCCCGCCCACCAGGGTGGAGCCGGCGCAGGTGAAGGTCCGGCTCATCAGGTCGGGCATGTGCTCAATGGCTGCGGCCAGGGTGACCGTTTTGAACACCGAGCCGGGCACAAAAGTGCCGGAGAGGAAGCGGTTGAGATACACGCCCTCATAGCGTTCGTCCCCCTCCTGGATGTCCGGCGGGTCCGCCGGGTCGAAGGAGGGATTGGAGACCATGCAAAGGATCTCCCCGGTCTTATAGTTGTAGACCCCCACCGCCCCCTTCCGGCCGTTGAGGGCGTTATAGGCTACATAATTGAGGTGGGCGTCCAGGGTCAGATACAGATCGTTCCCCTCTCCAAAGGGGCTGTAAGCGCCGGTGAGGAGGTTGTAGCCGGACAGCTTGTCGCCAAAGGCCACCAGGGCTCCGGTGCCGATCCTCCCCTGGGCGTCTCCCACCGCGTGGAGGGTGGCCTTGCGGACGGTGGAGTTGGCGTAGTAGGCCCGGTTTCCCTCCACGTCCGTCCAGGAGAGCAGGTCCCCGTCCCGGTCCAGCACCCGCCCCACCGCGAGCTGGCCCTTGCTGTTGTAGATGTGCCGGTTGAAGGCCGAGGCCGCCCAAGCCCCGCCGTTGCGGAGTTCGCGGAAGGTGAAAATGCCCAGGCCCAGCACCAGGGCCGCCGCCAGCAGCAGGCACACCCCCGCCCGTCTTTCAATGCGCTTCATGCCGTTCCCTCCTGTTCCGCCGCATCGGGCGTCTGCCGCTCCGCGGCCTTCTGAGCCCTTCTGGAGGGCAGACGTATGGCGAAGCTGGCGTTCTGCCGGGTATCGGTGGCCTTGAGGAAGGCCAGCAGTCCCCAGGAGGCCACCATGGCAGAGCCGCCGTTGGAGACAAAGGGGAAGGTCACGCCCGTGAAGGGCAGCAGATCCACCGCGCCGAAGACGTTGAGGCAGGTCTGAAAGACCATCAGGGAGGCGGCGGCACAGGCGGCGATGGTGTAAAAGCTGGACCGGCCCGCCCGGCAGGCTCGGACGGCAAAGACCGCCAGGGTGACGATGGCCAGGACGGCCAGCGCCGCGATGACCAGCCCCCACTCCTCCGCCAGCATCCCGAACACCAGGTCGGTGTCCGCCGCCGGGACCCGATGGAGCCAGCCCTTCCCCGCCCCCACGCCCACCAGTCCGCCGGAGGCGGCCGCCGACATGGCCCGGGTCTGCTGGTAGCCGCCGCCGGAGGCGTCGGACCAGGCGTGGCCCCAGGTGGCAAACCGCTGGAGGATATAGGGCTTGATGGTGACCACCACGGCGGCCCCGCCCATGCAGGCCCCGGTAATGAGGCCCAGGGTGGCCCAATCGCCGGAGCGCAGATAGGCGATGACCAGGAAGGTGACGAAAAACACGGCGGCGGTGCCGAAATCGCTCATCAGGGCCAGAGCGCCCATACAGGCTCCGGTCAGGACGATGAACAGCCCCAGGTTCCGTTTCCGAAACAGGCGGTCCAGGGTGGCCGATCCGGCAAAGATGTAGCAGATCTTGGCCAGCTCCGAGGGCTGGATGGACAGCGGCCCCAGGACGATCCAGTTTTTCGCCCCATATTTGCCCGTCCCCAGCAGCAGGGTGGCGCCCAACAGGCCGATGGCCGCCGCCGCCATGAGCCAGCGGATCTTTCTGGCCCGCTCCAGATCCCGCAGGAAGACCCCCAGCACCAGGAAGAGCAGCAGCCCCAGCAGGACGGCCAAAAACTGCTTGGGCAGGGACGAGGGAATCGAGGAGGCCGTGACAGCCAGGGAGAGGGTGGAGAGGAAAAAGGCCACGGTCTCCATCTCAAAGCCGATGCGCCGCAGCGCCCGAAGGGTAAGACAGTAGGCCCACATGGCCAGGCTCAGGCACAAAAAGGTCATGGGGATGGCGGCGGAAGCACTCTCCCCCGCCGCGATGACCAGCTGGATGGCGGTCATGCCCTGGAACAGCGTCAGCAGCACCAGCCCCAGCCAGGGGGACGCCGGCCGCTCCGCCCGCCGCCGGGACCGGCGCTCCTGCTCCTCCTCCGGAGAGA
>CABUJV010000018.1 GCA_902492005.1 uncultured Eubacteriales bacterium | reverse complement strand
GGGCGGCGCTTTGTTCCGGACAGCAAAAGCCGGACGCCTGCTCCTGACGTCCGGCTCTGCCAAAGGAAAGAGGATACAATGAAATGAAAAGAAACTGTCTCTTGCAAGTGTTATGATACCCAAGAGTTGTTAACAATCAAATCTTAAGTTGTTACAAGAGCGTTAAATCTCGGGGATTTTTCGTAAAGTTGACGTAATGCAGCCAGTTTGCCCCTCCGGGCATGAAAAAGCAGCGGTCAAGCCGCTGCTTTTTCACAGGATCGGAGGATAGAATGAAAAGAAGTAAAACTCTTGCAACACTAAGCATATCGGGGCATTGTTAAGAAAAGTAGCCGGAATTGTTACAATTGTTTTAATTCTGCGAAAAATCCCGGGAAGCTTTGCGCAGATCGTGGAAAAAATCCTGGAGCAGAGCGGCGCACTCCGCCTTCAGCACCCCGCCGTACACCCGGGGGCGATGGTTGAAGCGCTCGGCAAACAGGTCCAGTACCGAGCCGCAGGCGCCCGCCTTCTCGTCCCTGGCCCCGTAGCACACCGTACCCACCCGGGCGTTGATGATGGCGCCGGCGCACATGGGACAGGGCTCCAGCGTCACATAGAGGGCGCAGTCGTGCAGGTTCCAGCCCCCCGCCGCCCGGCAGGCCTGCCGGATGGCCTCCACCTCCGCGTGGGCCACTGCGTCTCCTCGCTCCTCCCGGCGGTTGCGGCCCCGGCCGATTACCGCCCCGTCCTTTACCACCACGCAGCCCACCGGCACGTCCCCGTGCCCGGCGGCCTCCTCCGCCAGGGCCAGGGCCTGGCGCATATACTCCTCCCGCTCCATGAGGGGCCCACCTGCCTTTCTCTCCCCGCTATTGTACCCGTTTTTGGCATGGGGCGCAAGGCTCTGGCATAATGTGTACGGGTGTGCTATGATATCAGACAGGAAAACAGGTGATCACGTGGAACAGGCCGTCTTTCTCCTCCTCATCGCCCTCAGCCTGGCGCTGGACGCCTTCGCGGTGTCGGTGTCCAGCGGGGTGGCTGTCCCCGGCTTCGGGCCGGCCCAAGCCCTGAAGCTGGGCGTGTGGTTCGGGGCCTTCCAGTTTGCCATGCCCCTGGCGGGCTGGCTGCTGGGCGCCCGGATCAGCGCTTACGTGGAGGCGGCGGACCACTGGATCGCCTTCGGCCTGCTGGCCCTCATCGGCGGACGGATGGCGGCGGGTGCCCTGGACCAGGGATGCGGGTCTCCGGCCCGGCCCCAGGCTGCCCTCACGCCGGGGCGGCTGACGGCCCTGGCGGTGGCCACCAGCATCGACGCCCTGGCCGTAGGCGTCTCCCTGACGTGCATGGAGGTGGATATCCTGGCCGCCGCCGGGGTCATCGGAGCGGCGGCCTTCTGCCTGTCGGTGCTGGGGGGATTGCTGGGCCGGCGGCTGGGCTGCCTCTTCCAGCGTCGGGCCGAGCTGGCGGGCGGGATCGTCCTCATTCTGATCGGAGCCAGAATTCTGACCGAGCATCTGACGGGAGGGTAAGGACATGGAGCTTTGGCACAGGCTGGGGCTGGACCCGGCGGTCCACCGGCTGGTGACTCTGGTAGGGGGCGGCGGCAAGACCACCCTGCTCTACGCCCTGGCGCGGCAGGCGGTGGACGCGGGCTGCACCGCGGCCGTCACCACCACCACCCACATCCGGCCCCATCCCGGGCTCCCGCGGTCCGAACGGCCCACACGGGCCCTGCTGGAGGCCCGGCGGGCGGTGACCGTGGGGACGGTGGGGGAGAAGGGCAAGCTGACCGGCCCGGATGACCCGGCGGCCCTGCTGGCGCTGGCCGGGGTGGTGCTGGTGGAGGGGGACGGGGCCAACCGCCTGCCCCTCAAGGCCCCCGAAGCGTGGGAGCCGGTGATCCCGCCGGAGAGCCGGGCGGTGCTGGCCGTGGCCGGACTGGACGCGGTGGGCCGCCCCATCGGGGAGACCTGCCACCGGCCGGACCGGGCGGCGGTCCTGGTGGACAAGCCCCTGGACGCCCTTGTGACGGCGGCGGACGCGGCCCTGCTGCTGACCCATCCGCTGGGGGGGCGCAAGGGGGTCCCGGCCGGGGCGGCCTTCCGGTGCGTGCTCAACAAGGCGGACACGCCGGCGCGCCGGGCCGCCGGGGAGGCCTGCGCGGCACAGATCCGGGCCATGGGTTTTCGGGCCGTGCTGACGGCATTTCGGGAAGAGGAGCGTGATGGGAAATGCTGGTTTTGATCAAAGGGGCCGGGGATCTGGCCACCGGCACCGCGGTGCGGCTGCACCGGGCGGGGTTCCGGGTGGTGATGACCGACGTCGCCCGGCCCACGGCGGTGCGGCGGACGGTGGCCTTCTGCCAGTGCATGTATGACGGAGTCGCCCGGGTGGAGGGCGTTGCCGCCCGCCGGGTGGAGACGGCGGGGGAGGCCGCCGCCTGCCTGGCAGCGGGAGAGGTCCCCGTGCTGGCCGACCCGGAGGCGCGCATTCGGACCGAGCTGCCCTTCGACGCGGTGGTGGACGCCATCTTGGCCAAGCGGAACCTGGGCACGGCCCTCACCGACGCCCCCATC
The DNA here is from genome assembly GCA_902492005.1 of uncultured Eubacteriales bacterium. Taxonomy (GTDB): domain Bacteria; phylum Bacillota; class Clostridia; order Oscillospirales; family Oscillospiraceae; genus Intestinimonas. The sequence goes on along the minus strand of CABUJV010000018.1, from coordinate 37,216 downwards.
GTCCTGGCCCTGGGGCCGGGCTTTACCGCGGGGGTGGACTGCCACGGGGTGGTGGAGACCAAGCGGGGCCACTACCTGGGGCGGCTTATCCTGGCCGGAAGCGCCATCCCCAACACCGGCGTGCCCGGCGACATCGGCGGCTATTCCACCCAGCGGATCATCCGGGCCACGGCGGACGGGATCTTTGAGCCGGCGGCGGAGATCGGCCAGAGGGTGGAGACCGGAGCGCTGGTGGCCCGGGTGGACGGCACGCCGGTGTACGCCGCCATGCCCGGCATGGTGCGGGGGATGCTCCCGGCGGGCCTGCCCGTCACCAAGGGCATGAAGGCGGGGGACATCGACCCCCGGTGTGAATACGAGCACTGCTTCACCATCTCGGACAAGGCACGGGCGGTGGGCGGCGGCGTGCTGGAGGGACTGCTGTATTTCCAGAGCCGTCGGGGCTGATACCCTATTGCAGCCCAATGCAGCCGGAAACGGGGGACTTTTGGAGAAGGGCCTGATAGGATCGGGGAGAAAAACCGTCCTGGAGGTCGAATCCATGAAAAAGCGGCCCTTTTTGCTGATGATCCTCGTGCTGCTGGGCGCCTGCGCTCCGGCTGGAGCTCTGAATGGAAAGCGGGGCAGAGGGGCAAGCTGGGAGATACAAAGCTACAAAGGAGAATCCATACTATGAAAGAAATTTTGCTGTTTGTGCTCAAGGGCTGCCCCCACTGCCAGCTGGCCCTGCAATGCCAGGAGGAGCTGCTCCGGGCCCATCCGGAGTGGAGGGACATCCCTCTGCGCATGGTGGACGAGCAGGAGGAGGCCGGGCTGGCCGACTCCTACGACTATTTCTATGTGCCGACCTATTACGTCGGCGGGGAGAAGGTCCACGAGGGCCACGCCGAGCGGGAGGACGTGGAGAAGGTGTTCCGTCTGGCGGCGGAGGAATAAAAGAGGTCCGGACCAACGCAGGTCCGGACCTCTTCTTTTACAGGTCGTCTCGGGTATCCACGTCCTGGAGCTCCCGGGGGCCGGCCGCCTCCACCAGCACCAGCCGGTCGGGATGCGCCCGGATCACCGCTCCGCCGCCGGCATCGCCGGTGAGGGCAGAGAGCTCCGGGTAAAATTCCCTGGGAAAGAGCACCGGGTTGCCCCGCTTTCCACCCCAGGACAGGGCGCAGATGCAGTCGGGTGATTCCTGAAAGGAATTTAAAAGGCGTTTGATACTTACCGTAGTCAGCCAGGGCTGATCACAGACAGCGAACAGGGCTCCGTCCAGGTCCTCCACCGCAGCCAGGCCCAGGGTGACGGACCTGGACTGGCCCAGGCCGGCAAAGGGATTTTCAAAGGCGTGGTAGCCCGCCTGGGCGGCCAGGGAGAGGATCTCCGGGTAGCGGCTCACCACCACGGCCCGGTCGAAGAGCCCGGCAGGCAGGGCGGCGAAGGCCCGCCGGATCAGCGGCGTCCCCTCCACCGGGTGGAGCAGCTTGTTGGAGCCGAACCGGCTCCCCGCGCCGGAGGCCATCAACACCGCCCCCACCGTCGCGGCGGCCCTCACCGCCAGAAGCCCGCCGGGCCCCGGCGGACATAGCGGCCCTGCCGCTCCAGGACCACCCGGCCGCCCTCCACGGCCACCTGGCCGGACAGCAGCACCGTGTCGGCCCGGCCCCGAAGGGCCCAGCCCTCATAGGGGGTGTAGTCCACGTTCTGATATTGGGCTGCGCTGGAAATACTTCCGGTATAATTTTGGTCAAATAATACAATGTCGGCGTCGCTGCCCACCGCCAGAACCCCCTTTTGGGGGTACATGCCAAAGAGCCGGGCGGGGTGTTCCGCCAGCAGCCGGGCCATGTCCGCCGCCGTGATGCGCCCGGGGGCCACGGCGTGGGTGTAGAGCAGGGCGGGGCGGTGCTCCACCCCGGGCAGGCCGTTGGGGATCTTGGAAAAGTCGTCCTTTCCCAGCTCCTTCACCCCGTGGAAGTGGAAGGAGCAGTGGTCGGTGCCCATGGTGTCGAGGTCCCCCCGCTCCAGAGCCTGCCACAGGGCCTGCTGGTCTTCCAGGGGCCGGGCGGGAGGGGAAAAGACGTACTTGGCCGACTCAAAGCCGGGCAGGCTGTAGCAGCTTTCGTCCAGCAGCAGATACTGGGGGCAGGTCTCCAGATAGACCTTCTGCCCCCGCTCACGCGCGGCCAGAGCGTGCTCCAGCCCCCGCCGGGTGGACAGGTGGACCACGTTCACCGGATACCCCGCGCACTCGGCGATGGCCAGCCAGCGGTTCACCGCCTCGGCCTCCACCGCCGGGGGGCGGGACCGGGGATGGGCGGAGGGGCCCAGGCGTCCGGCGGTCTTCTGCGCCCGGACGCCCTCGTTGACCAGATCGCCGTTTTCACAGTGGCAGCCCAGCACGCCCCCCTCGCGGCCCACCGCCTGGACCACCTGGCAGGCCACAGCGTCGCTCAGGCGCAGGTTGTCGTAGGCCAGATAGACCTTGTAGGAGGTCACCCCCGCGGCGGTCATGTCCCGGAGCTCGGAGCGGATGCGGGGGTCCCAGTCCTTGATGGTCATGTGGAAGCCGTAGTGGCAGCAGGCCTTCCCGTCCGCCCGGCCGTGCCAGGTCTCCAGCGCGGAGGCCAGCGAGCAGCCCCGCTCCGGCTCGGCAAAGTCCAGCACGGTGGTGGTGCCCCCCGCCAGAGCCGCCCGGGTGCCGGTGAACCAGTCGTCCGCCGTCTCGTTGGCCAGGCCCTTGTTCATCTCGAAGTGGGTGTGGGTGTCGATAAAGCCGGGGAACACCAGCTTCCCGGCCGCGTCCAGCACCCAGCTGTCCCCCGCGGGCAGGGAGGGGCCGAGCTGGACGATCTTATCCCCGTCCACCCGCAGATCGGCCCCCTGCGGGCCGTCCGGCAGGACCAGGACGCCGTTTTGGATTAGAATAGACATAGGGGCCTCCTTTACACCAGATAGAGCAGGATGGGCACCAGGAGCTTGCCCGCCGCCGTCACCAGGGTGATGGTCCAGAAGCTGCTCAGGGCGGAGGAGGGGCTGCCGGTGCGGCCCTCCCAGGTCTTCAGCATGTTTTGGAAGTTGGTCTCCCGGGCCCGGCGGCCGGAGGCCAGGTCGGCCAGGGTTTTCACCGAGGAATAGGCGCCCAGGGTCAGCCAGGCCAGAAACAGCACCAGCCGGAAGGTCCCCATGGGCCCCTTCCACAGAAACAGGACCAGGGTCAGGGCCGTGCCCCCCAGCGTGGCGGCGCGGTAGAGAAGATTGCCGGTCCTGGCGGCTTTTTCATACATGTGTCGGTCCCCCTTCCCCCAATCAGGGGGTAATGCTGCGCTGGGCAAAGGCGGAGAGGAGGCAGTCCATATCGGGGCGCACCAGCATGGGCTCCCCGGCGGCCTGGATACCGTTGGCCACGTCCTTCAGGCCGTTGCCCGTGACCACGCTGACCACGGTGGAGGCCGGGTCGATGAGCCCCAGCTCCAGGGCCTTTTTCACCCCGGCGGCGCCGGCGGCCCCCGCGGGCTCCCCAAAGACCCCGCAGGTGCGGCCCAGCAGCCGCATGGCGGCCAGGATCTCCCCGTCGGAGACGTTTACCGCCACGCCGTGGGACTCCCGAATGGCCATCAGGGCCTTGTCGGCGTTGCGGGGCACCCCCACGGCGATGGAGTCGGCCAGGGTGTTCTCCTCCATGGGAGACCAGGGCTGGCCGGTTTGGATGGCCCGATTCAGGGGGCAGCAGCCCTCCGCCTGGACCGAGATGAGCCGGGGCAGGCGGTCGATGAACCCGGCGGCGTACAGGGCCTTGAGTCCCTTCCAGGCCCCGGCGATGGTGCAGCCGTCTCCCACCGACAGGGCGATGTAGTCGGGGACCTGCCAGCCGAGCTGCTCCAGAATCTCCAGCGTCACCGTCTTTTTCCCCTCCAGCAGGTAGGGGTTGACGGCGGCGTTGCGGTTGTACCAGCCCCACTTGTCGATGGCGGCCTTGCTCAGCTCGAAGGTGTCCTCATAGGAGCCGTCCACGGTGATGACGGTGGCCCCGAAGATCATGAGCTGGGCCACCTTGCCCCTGGGCGCCCGGGCGGGCACGAAGATATAGGTGCGCAGCCCCGCCGCCGCCGCGTTGCCCGCCAGGGAGGAGGCGGCGTTGCCGGTGGAGGAGCAGGCGATGGTGTCCGCCCCGGCCTCCCGGGCCTTGACCACCGCCATGGCAGAGGCCCGGTCCTTCAGGGAGGCGGTGGGATTCTGGCCGTCGTCCTTGATGTAGAGGGTCTTGAGTCCCAGGATCTGGGCCAGCCGCGGGGCGGGGTACAGGGGGGACCAGCCCACCCGCAGGGGGGTGGGAGGGGAGTCGGGCTCCACCGGCAGGAAGGGCCGGTAGCGCCACATGGAGTAGTCCCGGCAGCCGGAGAGCGTTTCACGGGAAACCAGGGTGCGGATGTAGCCGTAGTCATACTGGATGTCCAGCATTCCGCCGCAGGTACAGGTGGTGAGGCCGGGGACGGCCTCGTACTCCGCGCCGCAGCGGACGCACCTGGCGGAGATGACATTTTTCAGCATGGCGGACCTCCCTATAGGCTCTTGAGTACGCCGGAGGCCTCGTTGAAGGCGTCGATCAGCTCATCCAGCGCCTCCGCCTGGCCGTGGACGCCCCTCCAGGTCTTGTCCTCGTCGTACCACAGGTCGTTGAGCTCGGCCATGGTGCGGCCCTGCTGCTCCACCCAGGTGTAGTACTTCAGGTTGTGGATGCGCTTGCGGTCCCGGTAGCCCAGCTCGGCCATGGAGTCGGTCCGCAGGCCCAGCAGGTGCAGGTGGTGGTCCACCGCCGCCGCCTTGGCGTCGTAGGGGCCGTACTGGTCGGCCAGCTCCCGGATGCGGCTGCCGTACATGGCGGCCGAGTCGGTGAGGACGGTGCACACCACGTCCCGCTCCGTCATCTCGTAATACTTGGCCATCTTGACGCAGCACAGCACGTTGGCGATGCCGGAGATGCCCAGCCAGGACAGCTTGGACAGAGTCTCGCCGTCCACGCCGGCCTCCTCCTTCAGGTATTGCAGGCCCGCCGGGTCGTTGAACAGCCGCAGCAGGCGCTGGGAGTCCTCGTCGTCGATGTCGATGACCATATCGGTGTTCTTCACGTTGTGGATCCAGGGGATGTGCTTGTCGCCGATGCCCTCGATGCGGTGGTCGCCAAAGCCGTTGCACAGGATGGTGGGGCACTGGAGGGCCTCGCCCACCGCCAGCTTCATGGTGGGGTAGACCTCCTTCAGATAGTCGCCGCAGCCGATGGTGCCCGCCGAGCCGGAGGTGAAGCAGGCCCCCGCCATCCGGTCGCCGGGGCGCTTGACGGCCTCGAACAGGGCGGCGATGGCGCCGCCGGTGACCTGGTAGTGCCACAGGTGGTTGCCCATCTCCTCAAACTGGTTGAAGATCATGTACTGGGGGTCGGCCTTGAGCTCGTTGGTCTTGTCAAAGATCTCCTTCACGTTGGACTCGCAGCCCGGGGTGGCGATGACCTCCGCCCCGATGGAGTGGAGCCAGTCAAACCGCTCACGGCTCATCTCGGCAGGCAGGATGGCCACGCCGTGGACCCCCAGCAGCTTGGAGTTGAAGGCCCCGCCCCGGCAGTAGTTGCCCGTGGAGGGCCACACCGCCTTGTGATACCCGGCGTCGAACTGGCCGGTGACCAGCCGGGGGACCAGGCAGCCGTAAGAGGCCCCCACCTTGTGGCAGCCGGTGGGGAACCATTTGCCCACCAGGGCCACGATGCGGGCGTTCACGCCGGTGAGCGCCGGGGGCAGCTCCACGTAGTTGGGCACCGCCTGGTACAGCCCGCCGCTCTCCCTGGCCTCGTTCTTCCAGGTGATGCGGAACAGGTTCACCGGGTCCACATCCCACAGCCCCGTCTTGGCCAGCTTGTCCTTGATCTTGCCGGGGACGGTCTCCGGGTCCTTCATCTGCCGGTAGGTGGGGATGACGATCCGGTTTTCCCGGGCCTTTTGAATGTTGCGCTCCAGCGCCTGCTTGTTTACGGTCAGGTCGATCATGGCGACGCCTCCTTATAATACGCGGTTTATGATGTGCCGTTACGTCCATGATAGCACATGGTGAGGAGAAATCAAGTCATATTACAAAAAATGTTAGGGAGACAAAATAATTTTTAGATTTCAGGGACTGCGCAATGGAAAATTTGGGGGAGGGGCGGCGGTCTTCCCCCTTCCTTTCTCCTATGGAATCGGTTATAATAGGCTCAACAAGGAGGTGCGCATTGTGGAAGTTGGAAGAAGCATCAACCGGGTGGACGCCGCCGACAAGGTGACGGGCCGGGCCCGGTATACCGACGATTTTCACGAGGGTCCCATGCTGGTGGCAAAGATACTCCACAGCACCATCGCCAACGGCGTCGTAAAGTCCATGGATATCTCCGCCGCCCAAGCCCTGCCCGGCGTCGTTAAGGTGGTCACCTGCTTCGACGTGCCCGACATCCAGTTCCCCACCCCCGGCCACCCCTGGTCGGTAGAGAAGGCCCATCAGGATATCTCCGACCGGAAGCTGCTCGCCTCCCGGGTGCGCTACTACGGGGACGACATCGCCGCCGTGGTGGCTGAGGACCCCGTCGCTGCCGGCCGGGCCCTCAAGCTCATTCGGGTGGAGTACGAGGAGTACCCCGTCTGCCTGGACCCGGAGGAGTCCATGCGGGGCGGCGGCATACCCATCCACCAGGAGTATCCCAACAACGTGCTGGCCCACATGGATCTGCGGACTCCCATGCCGCCGTCGGATTTTCAGTCCGTGGAGGACGTGCTGGCCTGCCCCGCCTACCACCACTTCCGGGGCCGCTACGAGACCCAGCAGGTCCAGCACTGCCACATCGAGCCGCCCATCTCCTACGCCTACATGGAGGCCGGCCGCATCACCGTGGTCACCTCCACCCAGATCCCCCACATCGTCCGGCGGGTGGTGGGGCAGGCCCTGGGCATTGGATGGGGCAGGATCCGGGTCATCAAGCCCTACATCGGCGGCGGCTTCGGCAACAAGCAGGAGGTGCTCTACGAGCCCCTCAACGCCTTCCTCACCACCCAGGTGGGCGGACGGGCGGTGAAGCTGGACCTCTCCCGGGAGGAGACCTTCCAGAACACCCGCTCCCGCCACCCCATCGCCTTCGACGTGGAGGCCGCCGTGGACGGGGACGGCTACCTCATGGCCCGCTCCTGCCGGGCGGTGTCCAACCAGGGCGGCTACGCCTCCCACGGCCACTCCATCGTGGCCAACGCCGTCACCGGCTTCCGTCAGCTCTATCTGGACCGGCTCGGCCACCACTCCGAGGCCTACACCGTCTACACCAACCTGCCCGCCCCCGGCGCCATGCGGGGCTACGGCATCCCCCAGTGCAACTTCGCCGTGGAGTGCATGATGGAGGACATTGCCCGCCAGTACGGGCTGGACCCCTTCGAGTTCCGGCTCCAGAACATCATGCCCCTGGGCTACAAGGACCCCTTCAACGGCATCACCTGCCACTCCACCGGCCTGGCCGAGTGCATGAAGAAGGGGGCGGAGGCCATCCGCTGGTCCGAGCTGCGGGAGAAATACAGGGACCAGACCGGCCCCGTCCGGCGGGGCGTGGGCATGGCGGTCTTCTCCTACAAGACCGGCGTGTATCCCATCTCCCTGGAGACCTCCTCCGCCCGGATGGTCCTCAACCAGGACGGCACCGTCCAGCTCCACCTGGGCGCCACCGAGATCGGCCAGGGCGGCGACACCGTGTTCTCCCAGATGGCCGCCGAGACCATCGGCATCCCCACCGAGGACGTACATATCGTCTCCTTCCAGGACACCGACACCGCCCCCTTCGACACCGGGGCCTACGCCTCCCGGCAGACCTACGTCACCGGAAAGGCCATCCAAAAGACCGGCCGGATTTTCCGGACGCGGGTGCTGGAGTACGCCGCCGAGGTGCTTCAACTGGACCCGGCGGCGCTGGACATCCGGGGCCGGGACGTGGTGGAAAAGACCTCCGGCGAGGCCCTGCTCTCCCTGGAGGCCCTGGCCATGGAGGCCTTCTATTCCCTGGAGCACAGCGTCCACATCACCGCCGAGGCCACCAGCCACTGCAAGGAGAACACCTTCGCCTTCGGCTGCTGCTTCGCGGAGGTGGAGGTGGACATCCCCCTGGGCAAGGTTAAGATCCGGAACATGGTCAACGTCCACGACTCCGGCAAGCTCATCAACCCCGCCCTGGCAGAGGCCCAGGTCCACGGCGGCATGTCCATGGGCATCGGCTACGCCCTCAGCGAGGAGATGAAGTTCGACGGGAGGGGACGGCTGCTCAACGGGAACCTGCTGGATTACAAGCTGCCCACCGCCATGGATCACCCCGAGCTCCATGCCCTGTTCGTGGAGACCGACGACCCGACCGGCCCCTTCGGCAACAAGGCCCTGGGCGAGCCGCCCTCCATCCCTGTGGCGCCCGCCATCCGGAACGCCATCCTCCAGGCCACCGGCGTGGCCCTGAACCGCCTGCCCATGAATCCCCAGCGGCTGGTGGAGGCCTTTACCGCCGCCGGGCTCATCGACGCAAAGGGGGAGTAACTGTGTACGACATTGCATCCATCTATCAGGCCAAAAGCGCAGACGACGCCATCGCCGCCCTCCGGGCCGACCCGTCGGCGGTGGTCATCGCCGGCGGCACCGACGTGCTCATCAAGTGCCGGGAGGGCAAGCTGGCGGGCTGCCGCCTAGTGTCCATCCACGAGCTCCAGGAAGAGCTGGCCGGGGTGCGCCTAGACAACAGCGGCGACGTCCGCATCGGGCCCCTCACCACCTTCCGGGGGGTCACCTACAGCGGCGTGATCCGGAAAACCGTCCCCGTGCTGGGCGAGGCCGCCGACACCGCCGGCGGGCCCCAGCTCCGGGCGGCGGGCACCATCGGCGGCAACGTCTGCAACGGCGTCACCTCCGCCGACACCGCCTCCACCCTCATGGCCCTGGACGCCCAGATGCACGTCAAGGGCCCCGACGGCTGGCGGGTCATCCCCATCGGGGCGTGGTACCAGGGCGTAGGCAAGGTGGCCCTGGCCCACGACGAGCTGCTGATGCAGATCGTGATCCCCCGCGACCACTATGAGGGCTGGAGCGGACACTACATCAAGTACGCCCAGCGCAACGCCATGGACATCGCCACCTTAGGAGTGTCCTGCCTGGTGAAGCTGTCTGCGGACAAACAGAGCGTGGAGGACGCCCGTCTGGCCTTCGGCGTGGCGGGCCCCGTCCCCCTGCGGGCGCGCACGGCGGAAAATGGCGTAAAGGGAATGGCCTTGGCGGAAGCTGTCGAGAAGATCGGGGCCCTGGCCCTGGCCGACGTCAATCCCCGGACGAGCTGGCGGGCGTCCCGGGAATTCCGCATTCAGTTGGTATCCGAGCTCTCCGGCCGGGCGCTGGCCGAGGCCGCCAGGAAGGGAGGCGCACAGATATGATGCAGATCCTGCACATGACCGTCAACGGCAAGGCCGTGGAGGTGGGCATCGACCCGCGGGAGTCCCTGGCCGACACCCTGCGGGAGCGGCTGGGCCTCACCAGCGTGAAAAAGGGCTGCGAGGTGGGGGAGTGCGGCGCCTGCACCGTCCTGGTGGACGGCACGGCCATCGACTCGTGCATCTACCTGTCCGTCTGGGCGGAGGGAAAGACCATCCTCACGGTGGAGGGGCTCCAGGACCCGGACACCGGCGCGCTCGACCCCATCCAGAGGGCCTTCGTGGAGGAGGCCGCCGTCCAGTGCGGCTTCTGCACGCCGGGCATTATCCTGTCCGCCGTAGAGATTGTGGGCTCCGGAAAGACCTACACCCGGGACGAGCTGCGCAAGCTCATTTCCGGCCATCTGTGCCGCTGCACCGGCTATCAGAACATTCTCAACGCCGTGGAGCGGGCGGTCAACGAGTGCAGCAAGCTCGTGGGCCGGGAAGAGTCCTGAAAACGCAGAAGTCCCCCGGCGCTCATTGAGCGCCGGGGGACTTTTTACAGGTGAAATCAGGCGGTCATATCCTTGGGACCGCCCTCGGCCACGGTGAAGTCGGCGGCCGTAGCGGCCTTCACGTCGTCCACGGTAAACTCGGGGTTGATCTCGGTCATGACCAGGCCGTCCTTGGTCACGTCGAACACACACATCTCGGTGATGATCTTGGTGACGCAGTGCACGGCGGTGTAGGGCAGGGTGCACTTCTTCAGAATCTTGGGATTGCCCTTTGCGGTGTGCTCCATGGCCACGATGACGTTCTTCGCACCCACCAGCAGGTCCATGGCGCCGCCCATGCCGGGCATCTTCTTGCCGGGGATGATCCAGTTGGACAGAGAGCCCTCCTGGTCCACTTCCAGGCCGCCCAGGATGGTGGCGTTCACATGGCCGCCGCGGATAAAGGCAAAGGAGGTGGCGGAGTCTACATAGCAGCCGCCCAGACCGGCCTGCGCAGGGGAGCCGCCCGCATCCGTCTTATACTTGGGCTCGGCCTCCTCAGCGGTGGGCTTGGGGCCGGTGCCGATGATGCCGTTCTCGGACTGGAGCGTGACCTTCACGCCTTCGGGCAGGTAGGCGGGGACCATGGTCGGCAGGCCGATGCCCAGGTTCACCACGTCGCCGTCCTTCAGCTCTTTGGCAACACGTTTGGCGATAAAGCCCTTGATCTCAGACTTTTCCATTATGCTTTCCCTCCATCCACGATGTACTTGATGTAGGCGCCGGGAGTGACTACGTTCTCGGGCTCAATGGCACCGATCTCCACCAGATTGTCGGCCTCGGCAATGACCACGTCGGCGGCGGTGGCGGCCACCACGTTGAAGTTGCGGGTGGTGCCCTTGTACCACATGTTGCCGGCCTTGTCGATTTTATATGCGTTGACCAGCGCAAAGTCGGCGTGCAGAGGCTTCATCAGCAGGTACTCCTTGCCGTCGATGGTCTGCTTGCCCAAGCAGAGGGGAGAGTCCTCCACGATGGTGCCCACGCCGGTGGGGGTGAGCACGCCGCCCAGACCGGCGCCGCCGGCCCGGATCATCTCCGCCAGGGAGCCCTGAGGGATCAGGTTGACCTCCAGGGTCTTGTCCACCATGTTCTGAGTGGCCACGTCGGGGGTCATACCCACATGGGTGGCGATGACGCGCTTGACCTGCTTGTTATGGACCAGCTTGGCCATGCCGTACAGATCTCCGTCGGGGCCGGTCGCCATGCCGCAGTCGTTGCCAATGATGGTAAAACCGCTTTTGCCGCTCTTAGACAGAGCGTCAATGATCTTGTGGGCGCTGCCGCACCCCAGGAAGCCGCCGAACATGATAGTGGCCCCATCGGGAATCATCGCTACGGCTTCCTCAACAGAAATAATTTTTGCCACAGTTTTTCCCTCCTGCTGCTAGTTTGGTAATCCCTTCGATAACGCGCTCCAGCGGGCGGAGCCAGAAGGGGCCGCCCGCCAGACCTATTATCACTATTATCTTAGCACGTTTTGCGGCAGGTATCAACACCCAAGGCCAAGAGTTTACAAGGAATTCAGCACTTTTCGAAGATGGTGGCAACGCCCTGGCCGCCGCCGATGCACAGCGTGGCCAGACCCTTTTTGGCGTCGGGGCGCTTGAGCATCTCGTGGAGCAGGGTGACGATGATGCGGGCGCCGGAGCAGCCGACGGGATGGCCGATGGCGATGGCGCCGCCGTTGACGTTGACCTTGCTCATGTCAAAGTGCAGCTCGCGGGCCACGGCGATGGACTGAGCGGCAAAGGCCTCGTTGGCCTCCACCAGGTCCATGTCCTCGATGGTCAGGCCGGCCTTGCTCATGGCCTGACGGGAGGCAGGTACGGGGCCCACACCCATGATCTTCGGGTCCACGCCGCCCTGGCCCCAGGAGACCAGCTTGGCCATGGGCTTGAGGCCATACTTCTCAACGGCCTCGCCGGAGGCCACGATGATGGCGGCCGCGCCGTCGTTGATGCCGGAGGCCTGGGCGGCCGTGACGCGCTGCACGTGCTTGTGGGCGTCGGCCTCGTGGCACTCGGTTACCTCAAAGGTGTGGACGATCTCGTCCTCCACGCCCTCAGGACCGCAGGGGAAAGCGCCCTTCAGCTTGGCGATGCCCTCGACGGTCACGCCGGCCTTGGGGAACTCATCCACCTTGAACTCCACCATTTCCTTCTTCTTCTTGACCATCACGGGCACGATCTCGTCGGCAAACTTGCCGGCCTTCTGAGCGGCCTCGGTCTTCTGCTGGGAGGAGGCGCCGAAGGCGTCCAGCTCCTCGCGGGTGATGCCCCACACGTCACAGATGTTCTCGGCGGTGGTGCCCATGTGATAGTTATTGTAAGCGTCCCACAGGCCGTCCTTGATCATGGTGTCTACGGCCTTCTTGTCGCCCATGCGGGCGCCCCAGCGCTCGTCGGGGAGGGCAAAGGGAGCAGCGGACATGTTCTCGGTGCCGCCGGTCACAATGATGTCGGCGTCACCGGCCTGGATGGTACGGGCGGCCTCGATGACGGACTTCATGCCGGAGCCGCAGACCATGCCGACGGTGTAGGAGGGGACGGAGAAGGGAATGCCGGCCTTCACGCTGACCTGGCGAGCCACATTCTGGCCCAGGCCGGCGGTCAGCACACAGCCAAACATGACCTCATCCACGTTCTCGGGGGCGACATTGGCGCGCTTCAGGGCCTCCTTGACCACGATCGCGCCCAGATCGGCTGCGGGGACATCCTTCAGAGAGCCACCAAAATTACCAACAGCAGTACGGCAGCAGTTTACAATGTACACTTCGCGCATGACATTACCTCCATCAATTATGAATTTTGCATAATTTGAATGATTCGCTTCCCTTCAATTTTCAATTATACACGATTGTCCCTAAAAAAGCAACGAAAAAGTATCGAATATTTGCACAATACAAATAATACGATTCACAAATAGCTTTTACATAGAAACGATAGTGGTAGCACCAATCTGAGAAAAAACGTCCGATTTGCAAGGGGTTTGGACGTTTCAACCAATAGGGAAGAATTCACCCAATGGTCAAAAAAGGCGCTTTTTACAAAAAAGTGCGCAAAAAATTTTTTCTTGACCGGGGGAAAAAGACGGTGCGGACGGGCGGAAAAAGGGGTCTCAGCCCCCCAGGAAGGGAGGGCAAAAAAACGACGGAGGACCGGAAAAAACGATGCGCCGGACAGAACAAAATTCCTGCCGGCGCAACAAAAAGCGGAGGAAGCGCACCCTTACGGAGCCGCCTCGCCGTATTCCTCAATCAGCTTGGACGACAGCTTGACCGGGTCCTCGCCCTTTTTGACCTTGAGGGAGAGGTAGGGCTTGTCGCCCGCCGAGAAGAGCAGCCGGCCCCGGTAGGCGGGACGGCCCGCAATGGCCGACACCCGGGCCAGGTCCGGGTCCCGCAGGGTGAAGTGGAGCCGCTCTCCCCGCTGGGCGATCTCGGTGACGCCGCACTTGGCGGCCGCCGCCCGCAGCAGGGCCACCGAGATCAGGTTGTTCACCGGCCGGGGCGGGTCTCCGTAGCGGTCCACCAGCTCGTCCACCAGGTCGTCCGCCTCCTCCTCGCTGCGGATGCGGGCGATGCGGCGGTACAGGTCCATGCGCTGCTCCGGCGAGGGGACGTAGCGGTCCGGGATGGAGGCCGCCACGGTGAGGTCGGCGGCGCACTCGGCCCGGAGCTCCGGCTTCTCCCCCCGCTGCTCCAGCACCGCCTCCTCCAGCAGCTTCAGGTACAGGTCGTAGCCCACGCTCAGAAGGAAGCCGGACTGCTCGGGGCCCAGCACGTTGCCCGCGCCGCGGATCTCCAGGTCCCGCATGGCGATCTTGAAGCCGGAGCCGAATTCCGCAAACTCCCGGATGGCCCCCAGGCGCTTGGCCGCCACCTCGGTGAGCACCTTGCCCCGGCGGTAGGTCATGTAGGCCGACGCCCGGCGCGCCGACCGGCCCACCCGGCCCCGGATCTGGTGGAGCTGGGCCAGGCCCAGACGGTCGGCGTCCTCAATGATGAGGGTATTGGCGTTGGGGATGTCGATGCCCGTCTCGATGATGGTGGTGCACACCAGAACGTCCAGATCCCCGTCGGTCATGTGGCTCATCACGTCGGAGAGCTCCTCCTGGGTCATCTTGCCGTGGGCCACGCCGATGCGGGCCTCCGGCAGCAGGGCCTGGATACGGACGGCGGTGCGCTCGATGGTCTCCACCCGGTTGTGGAGGTAGTAGACCTGGCCGCCCCGCTCCAGCTCCCGGCCCATGGCGTCGGCCAGAACCCCCCAGTCGTGCTCCAGCACATAGGTCTGCACCGGCAGGCGGTCCTGGGGGGGCTCCTCCAGCGTGGACATGTCCCGGATGCCGCTCAGGGCCATGTTCAGCGTGCGGGGAATGGGGGTGGCCGACAGGGTGAGCACGTCCACCTGCTTGCTCAGCTCCTTCAGCTTTTCCTTATGGGCCACCCCGAAGCGCTGCTCCTCGTCCACCACCAGCAGGCCCAGGTCCTTGAATTTCACGTCCTTCTGGAACAGCCGGTGGGTGCCGATGAGCAGGTCGATCTTCCCCGCCTGGAGCTTTTGCAGGGTGGCGCGCAGCTGCCCGGCGGTGCGGAACCGGGAGACTACGTCGACCTCCACCGGGAACTTGGCGAAGCGGCGCTTGGCGGTGAGGTAGTGCTGCCGGGCCAGGACGGTGGTGGGGGCCAGAATGGCCGCCTGCTTGCCGTCCAGCACGCACTTCATGATGGCCCGGAAGGCCACCTCCGTCTTGCCGTAACCCACGTCCCCGCACAAAAGCCGGTCCATGGGGGCGGCCTTCTCCATGTCCCGCTTGATCTCGGCGATGCAGCGGAGCTGGTCGTCGGTCTCGGTATACTCAAACTGGTCCTCGAACTCCTTCTGCCAGGGGGAGTCGGGGGAAAAGGCATAGCCGGGCAGGCGCTGGCGCTCGGCGTAGAGCTGGATCAGCCCCTTGGCCAGGTCGGCCACCGCCTTTTTGGCCCGGGTCTTGGCCTTCTCCCAGTCGGCGCCGCCCAGCCTGGAGAGCTTTTTGGCCTCCACGTTCTCGCCCGCGCCGATGTACTTGCTCACCAGGTCCAGCTGGGTGGCGGGGACGTACAGCACGTCCGCCCCGGCGTAGTGGATCTTCACGTAGTCCTTCTGCACCCCGTCGGCCGTCATCTTCACCATGCCCACGTACCGGCCGATGCCGTGGTGCTCGTGGACCACCAGGTCGCCGGAGGAGAGGTCGGCGTAGGAGTCCAGCTTCTGCCGGCTGGTCTGCTTTTTGGGCCGGGGCTTTTTGGGGGCCGCCGGGCGGCCCTCGGTGAGCACCGCCAGCTTGGCGTCGGGGTACTCGAAGCCCGCCGACAGCCCTCCCACGCAGAGCACCGCCTGGCCCGGGCCGGGCAGGTCGTGGAGGGCAAAGTCCACCGCCGAGCGGACCTTCTCCTCCCGCAGCAGGGACTGGAGGTTCAGGCAGCGCTGCTCCCCGCCGGCCAGCACCACCGCGCCGAAGCCGGCGCCCTGATAGTGGCGCAGATCCCCGGCGGCGGTCTCCAGGCTGGCTCCGTAGGAGGGGAGCTGCTTGGCCATCACATCCAGCATTACCCGGGGCCGCAGGGGGTAGGACGAGGAGGTGAAGGAGTCCAGGAAGCACACCGGGTAGTCGCTCAGAACCCGGGAGAGCTCCTCCATGCTGCGGGCGTACACCGCCAGCTCCCCGGATACCTGCCCCCCCTCCAAGAGGGTCTTCACGTCCTCCTCCAGCCGCCACAGGTAGTTCTTGGCCCGCTCCGCCACCCGGGGGCTCTCGCAGAAGAGGACCACCGCGTCCCCGGGCAGATAGTCCGCCGCCGTGGCCATCTGGGGGTAGATCAGGGCCAGATAGCGGTCCGCCGCCGGGAAGGACGCCCCGGCCTGGAACCGCTCCCGGTCCTCGTTCAGGGTGGCCAGCAGGGCGGGGTGGGAGGGCTTGGCCTTCGCGGCCCGGGCGATCAGGCCGTCCAGGGCCTCCAGCAGGCCGGGGAAGCCGCCGGGGGCGAACTGGGGCAGCACCTCGGCGGCGGGGAGGACCTCCGCCTCCTGCAGATTCACCGTCCGCCGCTGGCTGGACACGTCGAACAGGCCCATGGAGTCGATCTCGTCCCCGAAGAACTCCGCCCGCACCGGCTTGTCGAAGGCGGGGGAGAAAAAGTCCAGAATGCCGCCCCGCAGAGCAAACTGGCCCACGCCCTCCACCTGCTCGCACCGGGCGTAGCCCGCCGCCGAGAGCCGCTCGGCCAGCTCGGTCAGGTCGTGGGACTCCCCCACCCGCAGCATCTGGGCGCACTGGGTCAGCAGGGTGCGGGGCATGGTGCGCTGGAGCAGGGACTCCACCGTGCACACCGTCAGGGGGGATTCCCCCGCCGCCAGCGCCCACAGTGCCGAAAGCCGCCGGTGCTCCCACTGGCGGGAGACCACGGCGGCGTTATGGAAGGTGAAGTCCCGGGCGGACAGCCGCCGGACGGCCTGGCCGGTGAAGGCGGTCAGGTCCTCGGCCAGACGGCCGGCCTCGGTCTCGTCGGCGCACAGCAGCACCACCGGCCGGCCGGTCTGCCGCCAGATCCCCGCGGCAAAGTGGGCCCGGTGGACGGCGGACAGGCCGGACACCGCCGCCGGACAGCCCCCCGAGTCGAGAGCTGCCAGCAGGCGGGGAAATTCCGGTACCCCGGAGAGGATCTGGGTGAGTAGTTTCATGGCAGCCTCCCATTCTGAGATAGAAAATTATGGAAATCATGGAGACGCAAAAAGACCGGAGTTTTTCGAAGAGGGAAACTCCAAGGGAACCACCCTCCGGGGGCGCGGCGCCTCAAAACGTTTTCGAATCAGAAAGCCCCAAAAGATAATCGGAGGTCACCTGATAAAACTTCGCCATATCTGCAATGGTGCTGGCCAAGGGTTCCCGCTCACCATATTCATAGCGGCAGTAGGCACTGATGGATAGATCAAGCGCTTTGGCGACCTCGGTCTGCTTGAGCTTATGTTCTTTGCGCAGTAATTTTATGCGTTCGGCCAAAATATCCATAATACCCCCGACTACTCCGGTTGGGATAGTTTACAATAACGAGACCGACACCCACGGCCGCTACGCCTTCCGGGAGGGACTCCGCCTGGGACTGGCGCTGGGCCTGGACGCGGGACGGGAGCTGGCGGACGGGGATTAGCCGTTATATTGGCTCATGGCCCGGTCGGGGCCCTCCCGGATGAGGCACTCCACCGCGTCGGCGGCCCGCTTCACCGCCGCGTCCACCGCCTTTTTATCCTCCCCCTGGAGCTTGCCCAGCACCCAGTCGGCCATGTCGTAATCCGGATGGGGCTTTTCCCCCACGCCCACCCGGATCCGGGGAAACTGGTCGGTGCCCAGGTGCTGGATCAGGTTTTTCAGCCCGTTGTGGCCCCCCGCGCTGCCTCCCCTCCGGATGCGCAGCCTGCCTGGCGGCAGGGCCACGTCGTCGGACACCGCCAGCACCCGCTCCGGCGGCACCTTGTAGAAGGCGGCGGCCTCCCGGGCGGCCTCGCCGGACAGATTCATATAGGTCACCGGCTTCATCAGCAGCACCTTGGCCCCGCCCAGCTCCACCGTGTTGGTGAGGGCGCGGAACTTCAGACGCTGGATGGGCACGTCCTTGCGGGCGGCGATCTCGTCGGCCACCTGGAAGCCCACGTTGTGGCGGGTGTTCTCGTACTGGTCCCCGGGATTGCCCAGGCAGACCAGCAGCCACTCCACGCCGCCGGAGAATCGGTTCTTACCCAAAAACATAATTACCTCTGTATACGCGGCACAGGGGCGGAGCATCGCTCCGCCCCTGTGCATTGGTGTGGAAAACGGCCCTTAGAGGAAGAGCTTGGAGACGGAGACTTCCTCGTAGATGCGCTCGATGGCCTCGGCAAACATGTGGGCCACAGAGACATATTTGATCTTATCACACTGCACGTTGGGACGGGCGGGAATCGTGTCGAGGAAGACCATTTCCTTAATGGCGCTTTTCTCGATGCGCTCGATGGCCGGGCCGGAGAGCACGCCGTGGCTGGCGCAGGCGATGACTTCGGTGGCCCCGCCCAGCTCCACCAGAGCCTGGGCCGCGCCGCAGATGGAGCCCGCGGTGTCCACCATGTCGTCGAAGAGGATGACCTTCTTGTCCCGCACGTCGCCGATGATGTTCATGACCTCGGAGGAGTTGGCCTTCTGGCGGCGCTTGTCCACGATGGCCAGGCCCATGCCCAGCTTCTGGGCGAAGGCCCGGGCACGGGACACGGAGCCCACATCGGGGGAGACCACGATGGTCTCGTCCTCGTGGCCCTCGTACCGCTGGTGGAAATACTGGGTGAAGACGGGGTTGCCCAGCAGGTTGTCCACAGGGATGTCGAAAAAGCCCTGAATCTGGGAGGCGTGCAGGTCCATGGTCAGCACCCGGTCGGCCCCGGCCGCCACGATCATGTTGGCCACCAGCTTGGCGGAGATGGGGTCGCGGGGCTTGGCCTTCCGGTCCTGCCGGGCGTAGCCGAAGTAGGGCATCACGGCGGTGATGCGGCCGGCGGAGGCCCGCTTGAACGCGTCGATCATGATGAGCATTTCCATCAGATTGTCGTTGACGGGAGAGCAGGTGGACTGGACCACAAACACGTCGGAGCCGCGAACCGTTTCGTAGATGGAGACGAAATTTTCCCCATCGGAGAAGGCCCCTACCTCGGCATTGCCGAGCTGGGTGCCCAGTTCCCGGCAGATATTCTCCGCCAACGCCCGGTTCGAGTTGCCGGAGAATATCTTGATGTCCTTGCCATGTGCGATCATTTCAACATCCCTCACAAAATTTTATCAAATTTCCGCGTCGCCATACAGTCAGCGCGGTTTTTCACTTCTTTCCTCTGGTCCGCCGCCGCTTCGCCGCCCACTGGACTTTGATGGTCTGGGACGAGCGGGCGATGGCCAGCGAGTCGGCCGGCACGTCGTCGGTAATGGTGCTGCCCGCCGCGGTGTAGGCCCCCTCGCCGATCTTCACCGGGGCCACCAGGTTGGTGTTGCAGCCGATAAAGGCCCCGTCCCCGATGGTGGTGCGGAACTTGGCCGTGCCGTCGTAATTCACCGTCACCGTGCCGCAGCCGAAGTTGATGTGCGCACCGGCGTCGGTATCCCCCACATAGGTCAGGTGGGAGATCTTGGTGCCGTCCCCAACGGTGGAGTTTTTCAGCTCCACGAAGTCCCCCACCTTCACGTCCCGGCCCACGCGGCAGTTGGGGCGGATGTAGGCGAAGGGGCCGATCTTGGTCCCGTCGTCCACGGTGGACTCGTTGAGCTGGGAGGCATTCACCGTCACCCGGTCCCCGATGGCGCAGTCGGTGATCATGGCGTTGGGGCCGATCTCGCAGTCGCGGCCGATGACGGTTTCCCCCTTCAGAATGGTGCCGGGGAGGATGCGGGTGCCGCCGCCTACGGTGACCCGGGGGCCGATGTAGACGCTGCCCTTGTCCAGAAAGCGGACCGGAGCAGTACTGCGTTCCGATTGCAGCCGGGTGATGGAGGCGTACCGGGCGAAGTCCTGAGCGCTGTCCCAGGTGGAGACGCAGCGGTCCAGGGGGAGCAGGCCGCCGAACAGGCCGGGCCGGACGCCGAAAACCCTGCCCTCGGCCCGCAGGCTGGTGAGAAAGTCGCCGCCCGCCTCTACCGCGGCGCCCAGCGCGGCGGCGGAGATGGCGTACACGCCGGAGTCCTCGCCCCGGGGCAGCTCCCCCCCGGCCAGCCGGGCCGCGCCCTCGTCGTCCAGAAAGACCGGGCGGGTAAACACGGCCACCGGGCCGCCCAGGCCGGTCAGAAAGGCGGTGAGACGCCGGTTGGCGTCCACTGCGCCGGCAGTGACAAATTCCGTCCCCGCGGGGAAGCACACCTCCGCCGCCGCGCGGTCATCGTCGTGGCAGACCACCAGAAAGCGCTCCACGCCGGCGCGCTCCAGAGCCGCGGAGAGCCACCGCGCCGCCGGGTCAAACAGAATATCCTCCAGCATGAGGGAGGGAAAATCGCCCTCCCGGGGAAGAAATACAATCGCGCCCAAAGATTCCATAAAAGGGGCCTCCCATCCCATACGGGCATACGAATTCTTTACAGAATTCATTATAACAAATGGCCCAGGGCTTTGCACCGAAAATTGTAAAAATTTTTCCGCCAAAATGGACAAAAAGACCGCGCCTTTGACAAAAGACGCGGTCAATTTCACAAATACGGAACAATCAGGCGGCGGCCGCCGCCTTGCGCCGCCGCCGGTGGCGCAGATAGCGGTACAGGCCCACCACCTCCAGCGTGGCGCAGGCCTTATCGGCCAGATTGACCACAAAGGATTCCTTGTACCGGGGCATTTTCCGGGCCAGGGGCCACATGTGGGAGATGATGATATTCTCCTCCTTGGGGGTCAGGGAGCCGCACAGGGCCCATGCGTTGCTCAGCGCCGCCTTGGGGTGGGCAAAGCACTGGTTGCCCTGGTGGCTGCCGGGCTGGCGGGGGTCGTAGAGGTACAGGTCGTGGAGCAGTCCCGCCCGGGCGGCGGCCAGATAATCCAGCTTCCACCGGCGGGCCAGCCGGAAGGCCACGTAGGACACGAACACCGAGTGGTCGTAGCAGCTCATGCCCGGGTGGTGGCGGATGCTCCGCATGGACTGGACCTCCGGGGAGTCCAGCAGGTCCCGGATGCAGTTCACAAAACAGCGGTAATTGTAGTCATGATACATAGGCAGAGCTCACCAGATCCTTTACAGAATGTTTTTTCTGTCCACAGTATAGCGCACCGCGCCGGCTTTGTCATGTGATTTTTGATGGAAGATCAAAAATCTTCATAAATCCTTAAGACACTCCCGGGGGAAAGCGGGTATCATAACCGTACTAAGACGCTTAGTACAGTTTAATAAAGGAGGATGGGGACAAGGACATGTTGAGTCTGAATTACCGGGATGCCAGGCCCATCTACGAGCAGGTCAAGGATGGCCTGCGGCATCTGGTGGTCACCGGGGCCATCCAGGCCGGCGACAAGCTGCCGTCCGTCCGGGCCCTGGCCAGCTCGCTGGCCATCAATCCCAACACCATCCAGCGGGCTTACGAGGCCCTGGAGCAGGAGGGCTATCTCTGCACCGTGGCGGGGAAGGGCTCCTTCGCCGCCGGGCGGGGCGGCATCAATACCGTCCGGCGGGACGCCCTGCTGCGGCAGTTTGACGCCGCGGCGTCGGAGCTTCTCTTCTTGGGGCTCACCCTGGAGGAGCTGTCCGCCCGGCTCCGGGCGGCCAAAGGAAAGGAGGCGCAGGCATGATTGAAGTGCAGAACGTGGTTAAGACCTTTGAGGGCTTCCGGGCCCTGGACGGTCTGACCATGACGGTGCCCGACGGGTCCATCTACGGCCTGGTGGGGCCCAACGGCGCGGGCAAGTCCACCATCCTGCGCCACATTACCGGCATCTACCGCCAGGACGAGGGCAAGGTGCTGGTGGCGGGGGAGCCGGTGTATGAAAATCCGGCGGTGAAGGCCCGCATGGCCTCCATCCCCGACGAGCTCTACTACTTCCTCTCCGCCTCCACCCGGGACATGATGCGGTTTTACCGGGGCTTCTACCCCCGCTTCGACCAGAAGCGCTATGAGGCGCTGAAGGACATCTTCACCCTGGTGAACGAAAAGCAGCCCATCCGGCGGCTGAGCAAGGGGATGCAGAAGCAGTCCGCCTTCTGGCTGAGCCTGTGCTGCCGGCCCGACCTGCTGGTGCTGGACGAGCCGGTGGACGGGCTGGACCCGGTGATGCGCCGCCAGGTGTGGAGCCTGCTCATGTCCGACGTGGCCGAGCACGGCACCACCGTGCTGGTCTCCTCCCACAACCTGCGGGAGCTGGAGGACGTGTGCGACCACGTGGGCATCCTCTCCCACGGCAGGGTGCTCATCGAGCGGAGCCTCTCGGATCTCCAGGAGAATGTGGTCAAGATGCAGGTGGTCTTTCAGGAAAAGGAGCTGCCCAAGCTGCCCGACGACCTGGAGGTCCTCCACGTGTCCCAGGTGGGGCGCATCCACACCCTCATCATCCGGGGCAACGCCACCGAGGTCACCAACCGCCTGGCCGTCTACGCCCCCATCCTGATGGACGCCCTGCCCCTCACCCTGGAGGAGATCTTTATCTATGAGCTGGGAGGTGAGGACTATGAAGTCCGCGACATCGTCCTCTAAGAGCTGGTTCTACCCCGCGCTCTGGAGGAAAAACATGGCCCGGTTCTGGCCCGTTTGGGCCCTGTACGGGCTGGTCTGGCTCTTCGCCCTGCCCCTGAATCTGATGACCAACTACCGGGGCAGCGGGAACTGGAGCGGACTGGACGAGGGGGCCAACTACTTTGCCAACTACACCGTGCTGGAGTTCGCCGGGGAGCTGAGCGTGACCCTTTCGGCAGTCTTTTCCATTCTCGCCGCCATGGCGGTGTTCTCCTACCTGTACCAGAGCCGCAGCGCGGGGATGCTCCACGCCCTGCCGGTGAAGCGAGAGGGGCTGTTCCTCACCAACTACCTGTCCGGACTCAGCTTCCTGCTGCTGCCCGCCGCCGCGGTCTTCGGGCTGGCCCTGCTGGCCGAGGCGGCCAAGGGCTGCCTCAACCCCGGGGCCCTGGGCCTGTGGCTGGGCTGTCAGGTGTGTTACGCCCTGTTCTTCTACTCCTTCGCCGTCTTCTGCGCCATGTTCACCGGCCACATTCTGGCCCTGCCCGCCTTCTACGCCATTCTCAACGGTCTGGCCACCGGGCTGTACGTACTCATCAGCGAGGTGCTGCGGCAGTTCGTCTTCGGCTTCGCCGGCATCGACGGGGTGGAGCGGGCGGCCGTGTGGCTGACCCCCGTGGCCAAGCTGATCGGCGAGGTGGGGCCCTCCCGGGAGTGGGACGAGGCCCAGGCGGTGGTCCTGGCCATCCGGTTCCAGGGCTTCGGCTACGCCCTGGTCTATGCCCTGGCCGGGCTGGTGCTGGCCGTTCTGGCCCTGTGCCTCTACCGCCGCCGTTCGCTGGAGACCGCCGGCGACGTGGTGGCGGTGAGCTGGGTGCGGCCTATCTTCAAGTACGGCGTGGGCTTCTGCGCCGGGCTGGCCTTCGGCTCGGTGCTGTACGCCTGGCTGGGCTGGAACCTGCCCCAGGGGGCCTGGACCCTGCTGCTGTTCATGCTTCTGTGCGGCGCCATGGGCTACTTTGCAGCGGAGATGCTGCTGCAGAAGTCCTTCTGGGTCTTTCAGGGCTCCTGGAAGGGGTGCGTCCTCCTGCTGTGCGCCATGACCGCCGCCACCGCCGTCATGGAGCTGGATCTGACCGGCTTTGAACGGCGGGTCCCCGACCCGGACCGGGTGGCCTCCCTCACCCTGAGCGGACCCTATACCGCGCCCTACGACGACGGCAGGGCCCCCGGGCTGGACACCAGCGACCCCGAGCTCATCCGGCTGGTGACGGAGCTCCACCGGGCGGTGGTGGAGGAAAAGGACACCCTGGACGACGACCGGACCAACTCCGATGCGTGGTACGGCGACGCCACCCTGGCCGACGGCACGGCGCTGCACAACGTGCAGAAGGCCGGCTCGGTCCAGCTCCGGATCGTCTACGACCTGGACACCGGGGCCCAGCTGCAGCGGAACTACAACAGCCTGACCGTCACCGCCGACATGCTCACCGACCCGGACTCCGCCGCGGCCCGGCTCCAGGCACTCATCAACCGGCCGGAGGTCGCCTGGTACGGCTACTTCCCCGCCGACATCAGCGGCTGGAAGCTGGTGGAGGCCTCCCTGACGGTGACGGACGACGGCCGGCAGCAGGCCGAAAACATGGAAGAGTACGGCGGGGAATCCGCTGACCGCCCCGCCGCGGCGGTCCAGGAGGTCCAGGAGGGCCGGATCGCCATCCCTCAGGAGGGCTGGGACGACCTGCTGGCCGCCGTGCAGTCCGACCTGAAGGCGGGGCGCATCGGCCGGCGCTATCTGCTGGACGACGCCCAGCGGCTGACCAACTGCTACTACAACGACCTGAACCTGACCTTCTATGTGCCGGAGAGCCAAGCGGCGGGGGCGGAAACGGCTTCGGCGGCCGGCTCCACCCTGCGGGCCAGCCGGGAGAGGACCCGCTCCGTCACCATCACCGTGCAGAAAACCGCCGCCGACACCCTGGCGGTGCTGGAGCGGCTGGGCCTGGCCGGCACGCTGGTGCTCCAGGCAGATCTGCAGTAACACCCCAGGGGCCGCGCCGGAAGGCGCGGCCCCTCTTTCGTGAAATTTCCTTGAACGGGGTGTAAACATGACGGGATTCCCGTTGTGTTTGGGGAGAAAAGGTGGTATGATAAAAGCCGTGTTTCCAAAGAATTGGACCCCGCTGAAGGAGAGAATGCAATGAAATTTGGGAAAAAGATGCTGAGCGCCGCCGCCGCCGGCGCACTGCTGGTCACCGCCCTAACGGGCTGCGCAGGCGGCCAGGGGAGCTCCCCCGAGCCCTCCGCCACGCTGCCCGACGGCGTCCCCGCCGACGTGATCCAGGAGACCGTCGGCCTGGCCCGGGACACGGCGGTGGCCACCGTCAACGGCCGGGAGGTCACCGCCGAGGAGCTGCTCTACTGGGTGGCCTATTCCGCCGACCAGGTGATGCAGATGAACCAGTATTACGGCGGCGGCGACATCGACTGGGACCAGGAGCTGGAAGGCGTGCCCACCCGGGACTACGTCCTCAACAATGCCCTGGAGACCGCCAAGCTCTATGAGGTGGTATGGCAGAAGGCCGGGGAGCAGGACTGCGGCCTCACCGATGAGGACAAAGCCGACTACGACGCGCAGGTGGCTGAGCTGAAGAGCCAGCTCGAGGCCTCCGGCACCAGCGGGGACGCTGAAACCGAGTACCTGCGCTGGCTGGCCTTCATCGGTATCTCCGGCGAGACCTTCGATATGGTCAACCAGACCCCCTACATCTACAGCCACCTGAAGGATAAGCTCTTCGGCGGCGACGGCCTCACCGCTGAGACCATGGGCCAGTGGCTGGAGGACAACGGCGTGGTCCGGGCCAAGCACATCCTCATCGCCGCCGAGGCCGCCAAGGACGCCGACGGCAACGTTACCGACGACGGCATGGCCGCAGCCCTGGAGAAGGCCAACGAGATCCGTGCCCAGCTCAAGGCCGCCGGGGATACCGAGGAGAAGTTTGACGAGCTCATGGCCGCCAACACGGCCGATGTGGGCTCCACCGGCGCGGTCAACAACCCCGACGGCTACGTCTTCGACGCCTCCGGCGCCCTGCTGGACGGCAGCGGCTCCCTGGTCACCGAGTTTACCCAGGGTGCGGCCGCCCTGGCCGTGGGCGAGATCAGCGACCCCGTCCAGAGCACCTACGGCTATCACATCCTGCTGCGGCTGGACGCCGATACCGACGGCACCCGGAGCCAGTACACCGCCGCCAAGATGAACGAGCAGTCCGACCAGTGGATGGAGGAGGCCCAGGTGGAGAAGACCGCCGCCTTCGACCAGCTCAACGCCGAGACCTTCTACACCGCCCTGGTGGACCTGCGCACCGAGATGACCGCCGCCGCCCAGCCCGAGCCCACCGAGACCACGCCGGCCGGGTCCGGCAGCCCGGAAGCCGCGGCGACCCCCAGCGCCACGCCGGCGGGATAACCCCCGAGGGGTTGCTGCAAGGAGGCACAGCCTATGCTGTGCCTCCTTGTTTTATGCCTGCAATCGTCCGTCACCGTTCCCTTGTATCCCGGACAAGCGGGGGGCTATACTGGGCCGTACCAAGGATGGACAAGGGATAAGAAGGGAAGGATACCTATGAGCGCATGGCATACCAAGCCCGCCGCCCAGGTGCTGGACGAGCTGGGCTCCGACCGCCGCCGGGGTCTGAGCCAGGCCGAGGCCCGGCGGCGGTTGGAGCAATACGGGCCCAACGAGCTGGAGCACCAGGAGGGGGAGGGCTTCTTTACCCGGTTTTTGGGCCAGATGAAGGACCCCATGATCCTGGTGCTGCTTTCCGCCGCCGCCCTGTCCCTCTGGGCCAGCGGGGGAGAGGACTGGATCGACGCCGTCATCATCCTGGTCATCGTGGCGGTCAACGCCCTCATCTCCATCTCCCAGGAGGACAACGCCCAAAAAGCCCTGGAGGCCCTGCGGAAGATGTCCGCCCCCATGGCCAAGGCCGTGCGGGACGGCAAGAACGTCCGGGTGGAGAGCGCCCGGCTGGTCCCCGGCGACCTCATCCGGCTGGAGGCCGGGGACCTGGTCCCCGCCGACGCCCGGGTCCTAGAGTGCGCCAATCTGAAGGCCGACGAGTCGGCCATGACCGGGGAGTCGGCGCCGGTGTCCAAGGCCCCCGCCGACCGGCTGCCCCCGGACACCCCCCTGGCCGACCGGAGCAATATGGTCATCGCCGCCACCGTCATCACCGCCGGACGGTGCACCGCGGTGATCACCGGCACCGGCATGAACACCGAGGTGGGGCGCATCGCCGGGCTCCTCATGGACGAGGAGGCCGCCGCCACCCCCCTCCAGAGGAAGATGGCCGAGATCTCCAAGACCCTCTCCTTCGTCTGCTTGTGCGTCTGCGCCGTCATGTTCGGGGTGGGGCTCCTCCAGGGCAAGGAGATTTTGGACATGTTCATGACCGCCGTCTCCCTGGCGGTGGCCGCCATCCCCGAAGGCCTGCCCGCCATCGTCACCATCGTGCTGGCCCTGGGGGTGCAGCGCATGGCGCGCCGCAGCGCCATCGTCAAGCGGCTCCCCGCCGTGGAGACCCTGGGCTGCGCCGGGGTCATCTGCTCCGATAAGACGGGCACCCTCACCCAGAACCGGATGACGGTGGTGGACGTGTGGACGGCGGGAAAAAAGCACCGGGCGCAGGCCCTCACCATCGCTGCGCTGTGCAACGACGCGGTGCTGTCCTTCTCCCCGTCCGGGGAGGTGCTGGCCGCCGGGGACCCCACCGAGACCGCTCTGATCCGGGCCGCCTGGCAGGAGGGCATTGACAAAAACGCCCTGGAGCGGGAGTCGCCCCGGCGGGGTGAAGTGCCCTTCGACTCGGAGCGCAAGCTCATGTCCACCGTCCACCCCCTGCCCGGCGGCGGGGTGCGGGTGATGGTGAAGGGGGCCCCCGACGTGCTGCTGCGCCGCTGCAAAAGGGCGCTGGGGACGGCGGGAGCGGCGGAGCTCACCCCCGCCCTCGGTCGGCAGATTGCGGCAGCCAACGAGGACATGGCCTCCCGGGCCCTGCGGGTGCTGGGGACCGCCTTCAAGGACCTGCCCGCCCCGCCGGCTGCCCTGGACGCCGGCACCCTGGAGCAGGGGCTTACCTTCGCCGGACTCATCGGCATGATCGACCCGCCCCGGCCGGAGGCGCGGGGGGCGGTGGAGAAGTGCTTTGCCGCCGGCATCCGGCCCGTCATGATCACCGGCGACCACAAGCTGACGGCGGTGGCCATCGCCCGGGATCTGGGCATCTGCCGGGAGGGGGATCTGGCCATCACCGGAGAGGACCTGGACTTCATGCCCCAGGAGATGCTGGAGCGGGAGGTGGAAAAGTTCGCGGTCTACGCCCGGGTGTCTCCGGAGCACAAGATGCGCATCGTCAAGGCCTGGCAGCGCCGGGGCAAGGTGGTGGCCATGACCGGCGACGGCGTCAACGACGCCCCCGCCCTCAAGGCCGCCGACATCGGCTGCGCCATGGGGGTCGCCGGCACCGACGTGGCCAAGGGGGCCGCCGACATGATCCTCACCGACGACAACTTCGCCACCATCGTCTCTGCCGTGGCCGAGGGCCGGGGCATCTACGCCAACATCAAAAAGGCCATCCACTATCTGCTGAGCTGCAACATCGGGGAGATCATCACCATCTTTTTCGCCACGGTGCTGGATTTCCGGCAGATGCCTCTGGTGCCGGTACAGCTCCTGTGGCTCAACCTGGTCACCGACTCCCTGCCCGCCCTGGCCCTGGGGGTGGAGCCGGTGGAGGAGGGAGTCATGACCCAGCCGCCCCGCAACGCCCGCGAGAGCCTCTTCGCCCGGGGCTTTGCCTTCCGGCTGGCCTGGCAGGGGCTCATGGTGGGGGCCCTCACCCTCGCCGCCTACATGCTGGGGGAACACGTCCTGGCCCCCCTGCGGCAGGCCGACGGCGTGGCCAACACCATGGCCTTCGCCACGCTGACCCTCTGCCAGCTTTTCCACGCCTTCGACGTGCGCAGCGAACACCACTCCCTGTTCCACATCGGGGTGTTCTCCAACAAGGCCATGAACAGAGCCTTTCTGGCGGGCCTGGCCATGCAGCTGGCGGTGCTGTGCTTCCCGCCGCTGATGCTGGTGTTCGACACCGTGCCCCTGGACGCGGCCGAATGGCTGTGCGTGCTGGCCCTGGCGGCGGCCCCGGTGGCGGTGTGCGAGCTGGAAAAGAGGGCGAGGAGAAAACAGCCCGGGCGGGACGGCGGGAAAGCTCCAGGCAACCTGCAAGGTCCGTAGCATCCCCGCTGAAATTCCGGCCCCTGCGCCTGCGGAGCGGCCTCGGGACGCCTTGCCATGATCCAAAAACTGCCCGGACCTTTCGGTCCGGGCAGTTTGCAGTCCGCTTACTCGGCGGACCGATTCTTTTTCCGCCATGCGTCCAGCACGGCGCAGAACACCAGGGAGAGGTAAGTCTCCTCCTCGTTGGCGCTGCGGCTGGTCAGGGCGATGGGCACCTTGGCCCCCACCACCGCGCCGCAGGTCACCGCGTGGGCGTGGATGAGCCAGCTCTTCACCAACGTGTTGGCCGTGGACAGGTCGGGGGCGATGATGCCGTCGAACCCGCCGCCGCTCCAGGGGCAGTCATAGCCCTTCAGCCGGGCGGCCTCCTTGCTCAGGATCAGATCGTAGGCGATGGGGCCCCACAGCTCGCAGTCGGCAAAGGGCCGCTGCTTCTGCTCGGCCACCAGGCGCTGGGCCTCGATGGTGTCGGGCATGTGGAAGGTCACGTTCTCCACCAGGGCCAGCAGGGCAAGCTTGGGATTCTCATAGCCGAAGGCCTTCAGCGCGTCGGCGGTGTTCCGGATGATGGCCTTCTTCTGGGTCAGGTTGGGGTTGATGATGACCGTCATATCGGACAGAGCCAGCAGCTTGGGGTACTCCGGCAGGGAGGCCAGGGACACATGGCTCATCAGCCGGTCGGTCCGCAGGCCGTTTTTACCGTCCAGCACCGGCATCAAAAAGTCCCGGGTGGGCATGTTGCCCCGCATCAGCACGTCGCCGTCGCCGGAATTGATGATGTCGATGGCGGCCTGGGTGACGTTGTGTCCGGGAGGCGTATCCACCATGGTATAGGGGTCCTTGTCCAGTCCCAGCTGCTCCAGCACGGTCATGGTACGGGCGCGGTCGCCCACCAGCACCGGCTGCACCAACCCCTTGTCCTGCGCGGCAAAAATGCCCTTAAGCATGTTTTCGCCGTCAGAACCGGCCAGAATTACACGCATGGGACGGGCCATCTTGGGGACCCGCTCTAAAATCTGATCAAAGTTCTGCAGTTCCAAAAAATCATCTCCGCTTCCTACGCGCCCGCTTCTGGACGGGCAGACGCCAAAATTATCTTCAGTATAGCCCAATTTCCGTGGAAAGACAAGGCGCAAACGCAAAAAATGCGTTTTACCGGCGGGCGGCGGTCCACCGGGAGGAATATGCGGCGGAACGGGCGGCCTACCGCTTCACGGCCTATGGGACGCTCCGGGACGTATTCTACCGGGAGCAGGAGGACGCGAGCAAGCTGGAGCTGCCGTATATCTGCGCGGAATACGCCGACTGGGGCGGGGAATAAACCGGGCCCGGACGAATCCGTCCGGGTCCTTTCCTGTTAAGCGGAAGCGCCTTGGCTCACGCCTCGCCGCCGGCGGTGGTCACCGTCTTGGGGTCCACCTCCACGGTCTGGACCCGGGCGGCCTCGCAGGCATCCACCTCTTCCCCGGCGATGGGCCGGATGAGGATGAAGGGGGTGCACTGGGCGGACTGGCCCGCCGGGTTGTCCTTGATCATGCCCAGCAGATCGCCCTCGGTCTCCTCCAGCACCTGGGCTTTGCCCAGAATGTCACGGGTCAGGTCGTTGGCGTCCACGATCATGGCCTTTACCCCGGTGGCGGCGTAAATCTCGTCACAGACTCCGGAGGAATTCTCCGGTATGCGGATGCCGAACTGGCCGTACACGTCGAACACGTGGTCATAGAAGCCGTCCAGGCCGGTGATCTCCTGGCCCACCATGTCGTAGAAAATGCCGTGCTTGCCGAAGAGCTTGCCCACGCCGGCGCAGACCGCCGCCCAGACGACTTTCAGGGCCCCGCAGTGATCGATGGCAAACTGCATCTTCCAGGGGCTGTCCACACCGATGCCCGCCTCGGAGTGCATGGCGAATTTGCTGAGAAACTTGGCCAGCCAGCTCAGGCGCATGTCCTTCTTATACACCACCCGCTTCTGGCACAGGGCGACGATCTTCTCGCTGATGGAGAGGATGTCCCCCTCCTGATAGAGGGGAGCCACGTACCGCTTTACCAGGTCGATGTAGTTCTCGCCGATCTGGACGAAGTGGGTCTGGATGGCGTTGCGGGCGAAATAGCGGTCTCCCACCTGGATGGTGACGTTTTTGCTGTCATTTACCTGAAATTGCATGTTCGGGACCCCTTTATCTTCATATGTAAGGTGTTTATCGTCGATAACGGGTTTTAGTATATCCTATTCAGAGGGAAAATCAACCCTTATTTCGGAAAAAACGGCCGCGCCGCTGTTCGGGCGGCACGGCCGGGGGAAAGAAGCTTATTTGCTCAGGGCTTGGTGGATGGCGGCGGCAGCCTTTTTGCCGGCACCCATGGCAAGGATGCCGGTGGCCGCGCCGGTGACGGCGTCGCCGCCGGCGTAGACCCCGTCCCGGGTGGTCTGCATGGTCTGCTCGTTGACGATGAGGCAGCCCTTCCGGTTAGTCTCCAGGCCGGGGGTGGTGGAGCGGATCAGGGGGTTGGGGGTGGTGCCCAGGCTCATGACCACCGTGTCCACGTCCAGCACAAATTCGCTGCCCGGGACCTCCACCGGACGGCGGCGGCCGGACTCGTCGGGCTCGCCCAGCTCCATCCGGATGCACTCCATCCCCGCCACGGCGCCCCTGCCGTCGGACAGGATACGCTTGGGGTTGTTGAGCAGGTGGAATTCAATGCCCTCCTCTTTGGCGTGGTGGACCTCCTCCACACGGGCGGGCATCTCCGCCTCGCTGCGGCGGTAGACCACATAGACGTGCTCTGCGCCCAGCCGCTTGGCGCACCGGGCGGCGTCCATGGCCACGTTGCCGCCGCCCACCACGGCCACGGCCCGGCTTTTCTTGATGGGGGTGTCGTACTCCTCCCGGTAGGCCTTCATCAGGTTCACACGGGTCAGATACTCGTTGGCCGAGTACACCCCGCTGAGGGTCTCGCCCGGGATGTCCATGAACATGGGCAGGCCTGCGCCGGAGCCCACGAACACGGCCCTGTAGCCCATGCCGAACAGCTCGTCAATGGTGATGGTCTTGCCGATGACGGTGTCCAGATCCAGCTCGACGCCCAGATCCAGGATGCCGTCCACCTCGTGCTGAACGATCTCCTTGGGCAGGCGGAACTGGGGGATGCCGTACACCAGCACGCCGCCGGCGGTGTGGAAGGCCTCGAAAATGGAGACCTGATAGCCCAGCCTGCCCAGGTCGGACGCGCAGGTCAGCCCGGCGGGGCCGGAGCCCACCACCGCCACCTTGACGCCGTTGGACGCCGGCTTTTCCGGCTTGTCATGTACGTTGTTCCGGTACCAGTCGGCCACGAACCGCTCCAGGCGGCCGATGGCCACCGGCTCCCCCTTCTTGCCCCGGACGCACAGGCTTTCGCACTGGCTCTCCTGGGGGCAGACCCGGCCGGACACGGCGGGCAGGCCGTTGGTCTGATGGACGATCTCATAGGCCGCCTTAAAATCCCCCTCCGCCACCTTGGCGATGAATTCAGGGATGTGGATGTTCACCGGGCAGCCCGCCACGCAGGCCGGCTGCCTGCACTGGAGGCAGCGCCCCGCCTCCTCCACCGCCATCTCGGGGGTATAGCCCAGGTTGACCTCTTCAAAATTGTGATTGCGCACGTCGGGGTCCTGTTCGGGGACCGGCACCTTGGTCAGGCTCATGTTTGCCATGTCCTCACACCCCTTCCTGCCACTGCTGGAGACGGCACAGATGGCTCTGCTTCGTCTCGGCCTCCCGCTCCCGGTAGGCCGCGTTGCGGGTCATCAGCTCGTCGAAGTCCACCTGGTGGCCGTCGAAGTCCGGGCCGTCCACGCAGGCGAACTTCACCTGGCCCCCCACGCTCACCCGGCAGCCGCCGCACATGCCGGTGCCGTCAATCATGATGGGGTTCAGGCTCACTAAGGTCTTGATGCCATAGGGCTGCGTGGTCCTGCACACGAACTTCATCATGATGATGGGCCCGATGGCGATGACCAGGTCATAGCGGGCCCCGCCGTCGATCAGGCTCTTCAGCTTGTCGGTCACCAGGCCCTTTTCTCCGTATGTACCGTCGTCGGTGGTGAGGTAGAAGCGGTCGCAGTTGGCTTTGAACTCCTCCTCCAGGATGACGATGTCTTTGGACCGGAATCCGGCGATGACGTCCACCTGCACCCCTCGGGCGTGGAGGGCCTTGGCCTGAGGAAAGGCGATGGCGCAGCCCACGCCGCCGCCGATGACCGCCACCCGCTTCACGTCCGGCTCCACCTCGGTGGCCGTGCCCAGAGGGCCCACGAAGTCCAGAATGTCATCCCCGGCCTCCAGGCCGTCCAGCAGCTCGGTGGTCAGGCCCACCTTCTGAAAAATGATGGTGACGGTGCCTGCCGCCCGGTCGTAGTCCGCGATGGTCAGGGGGATGCGCTCCCCTTTTTCATCCACCCGCAGAATGATGAACTGCCCCGGCTGCGCCTTCCGCGCGATCAGCGGCGCCTCCACCTCCATCCGCGTGACGGTGGGATTGAGTCTCTCTTTTCGTACGATCTTCGCCATTTCAGATAAAGCCTCCTGTCTCCGCCGGAGCTTCCCGACTCCGGGCGGAATTGATGCTCCAATCCACAACATCTATATTATACTCCCGGGGCCTAACATTGTCTATGGGAAGCTAAATCATTTTCAGGATTTCTGGACCACGTTACAATTGGCCCGCAACTTTGGCGGGGTATATTTTCCGGGCGCCCGGAGAAAATACCCGGGAAAGGAGGCTGGACCCATGGGCTTTTTTGGACGGGAGAAGATTTCCGTGCCGCCCCATCCGCGCCAGGAGCCCCGGATCGACCTGCCCCTGTGCCTGGAGAGCCTGGAGCAGGTCTTTGACGGCTGCGCGGACTTCTCCCACCGGGCGGTGGACCTGGGGGGCGACCCGGCGAAGAAGCTCACCCTGTGCTACATCGGTGGCATGGTCCGCATGGAGCGGGTGAGCGACTATGTGCTGCGGCCCCTGGCCCAGGACAAGACCCTGGCCGTGGGGAACCTCGCCGGCGCCCTCGGGCGCATCCGGGACGGCGCCCTCTACAACCTGAGCGTGGAGGAGCGGACCACCATGGACGAGGCGGTCTTCGACCTCATCGGCGGCAACTGCCTACTGCTCTTTCCCGGGGAATCCGTCTGCCTCTCCTTCAACACCGGCACCGAGGAGAAGCGCTCTGTCTCCGAGCCGGAAAACGAGCCGCCCATTAAGGGACCCCGGGACTCCTTCGTGGAGTCCATCCGGACCAACACCTCCTTGGTCCGCCGCCGCCTGCGCGCCCCCAGCCTGAAGATCAAGGAGCTGCTGGTGGGCCGCCAGAGCGTCACCCCGGTGGACATCCTGTGGATCGAGGGTCTGACCGACCCGGAGCTGGTAAAGGCGGTGGAGCGGCGCATCGACGCCATCGACATCGACGCCCTCATCGCTACCGGAAACCTGGAGGAGTATATCGTGGACGACCTGCACACCCCCTTCCCCCTGG
The DNA here is from genome assembly GCA_902492005.1 of uncultured Eubacteriales bacterium. Classification (GTDB taxonomy): domain Bacteria; phylum Bacillota; class Clostridia; order Oscillospirales; family Oscillospiraceae; genus Intestinimonas. The sequence continues at coordinate 3,227 of CABUJV010000018.1, read as the reverse complement.
TGGCCACCACCGAGCGGCCCGACCGCTTCACCGCCGGGGTGGTGGAGGGCCGGGTGGGCATCCTGGTGGACGGCCTGCCCCTGGGGTGGCTGGTCCCCGGCACCATCAGCCAGTTCTTCAAGACCCCTCAGGACAAGTCCCAGAGCTGGATGGTGGCCTCCATGCTGACGGTGCTGCGCTACCTGTGCATGCTGACCACCCTGTTCCTGCCCGCCCTCTATATCGCCGCCGTCACCTTCCACCCCGAGATGCTTCCCACCAAGCTCACCCTCTCCATCATCGCCGCCAAGCAAGACGTGCCCTTCACCACCATCTTTGAGGTGCTCATCCTACTCATCGCCTTTGAGATCATCCAGGAGGCGGGGCTGCGCCTGCCCAGCTCCATCGGACAGACCGTGTCCATCCTGGGCGGACTGGTGGTGGGCTCCGCCGCCGTGGAGGCCCGCATCGTCTCCCCTGCGGTCCTCATCGTGGTGGCCATCGCCGGCATCGCCGGATATACCATGCCCTCCCAGGACCTGGCCGGTGCCCTGCGCCTGTGGCGGTTCCTGCTGGCCCTCTGCGCCAGCGTGGGCGGGCTGTTCGGCATCGCGGCGGGCGCGGCGGCGCTGGTGTTCCATCTGGCGGGCATTGAGAGCTTCGGTGTGGCCTATCTGACCCCCTTCGCCGCCAACGCCGGGGAGCAGGTGGAGGGACGGACCGTCCTGCGTCAGCCCCTGCCCAGGGCCAAGCTGCGGGAGGCCGCCCTCAAGACCCGTAACAGGAGGAATCAGAAGTGAGACGAGCCCAATGGCTGCTGCTGGCGGCCGCGGCCTGCGCCGCCCTCACCGGCTGCGCCCCACTGGCCGCCCTGCCCTACGCCTACGAGATCGAGGACACCGTCCTGCTGCGGACCCTGGGGGTGGACGTGGGCACCCAGCGCCTGGATGGTGTGGCCGTCACCGCTTCCAGCGGCGAGCGGCCCGCCGCGGGGGACTCCCCCGGCCAGGCCGGCGTGGTCCTCTCCGCTCAGGCGGACACCGTCAGCGCCGCCCGGACCATGATGCAGAGCTACGGCAAGGACGAGCTGTTCTTCGGCGACGTGGAGCAGGTGCTGGTAGGGGAGGGACTGGCCCAGCGGGGCCTGGACGACCTGCTGGCCCTCATGGCCCGGGACCCGGAGCTGCGGCTGGAGGCCCGGCTGTGGGTGGTGCGGGGGAGCAGCGCCTCCGACGTGCTCTTCGGCGGGGAGGAGGGCGGCGGCGTGGACGACCGGCTGGACGCCATGGAGGCCGATGCCGAGCAGCGGGCTGCCACCCTGCCCCGCACCGCCCGGGAGGCCCTGGTGGACCTGGCCCGGAGCGGGACCACCTTCCTGCCTGCCCTGGTCCAGGGGCCCTCCCGCCCCGGCGACGGGGCCGAGGGGGACACATCGGTCAGCACCGCGGGGTACGCCCTCTTCCGGGATGGGGCCCTGTGCGGCTGGGCGGGGGGAGAGGAGGCCCACGGGATCCATCTCCTGCTGGGTCAGGCCGACGCCGGACTGCTGGAGTGCGCCGCGCCGGACGGCGCCCGGGCGGCCCTGCTCCTCAACGGTGTGCGGACCGGCTATACGCCGGTTTTCCAGGGCGGCGCCCTGGCCGGACTGGAGGTGGAGTGCAAGGTGGAGGCCCGCTTGGCTGAGGTCCGGGGCGGCGGCGCCCTGGACCGGGAGGAGCTGGCCTGGCTGGAGGCGGAGACGGCCCGCCTGTGCCGCATGCGCATGGAGACGGCCCTCTCCCACAGTCAGGCGCTGGGGGCCGATTACCTCAACCTGCGGCAGCGCGCCGCCCTGTCCGCGCCCTGGCGCAAGGATGAGCTGGAGCGGGCCTGGGAGGAGGGCTTTCCCGGTCTGGCCGTCACAGTGAATGTGCAGGTCAAGGTGGCCGGAGGCTAGGCCCTGCCGCAGACAAGGCCCGGGCCTGAAAAAGAATATAAAAGGTGGTGATCGCTTCTGGACCGCGATAAAATATCCGTCCGGCAGGTGCTGGTCCTGCTCTTTACCGCCCTGTTGTCCCCCATGGTGCGGGCTCTGCCCGCCTGGACGGCGGCCACGGCGGGGGAGGGGGCCTGGCTGACCGGACTGCTGGCCTTCCCCGTGTTACTGGCCATGGGGTGGATCTTCCGCGGGCTGTTCCGCGCCGCCCCGGCGGGCAGCGGGCTGGCCCAGATCTTTCAGACGGTGCTGGGAAAGGTCCTGGGCGGGGGACTTACTGTTATATATGGTATATGGGCCCTCTTCCTGCTCTGTCTCCAGGCCCGGCTCTACGGAGAGCGCATGCTGGCCACCGGATACCGGAACGCCTCGGTTACGGTGTTTCTGGCCGTGCTGTTGGCGCTGGTGCTCTGGATGGGGCGGAAAAAGCTGGCCGCCTTCGCCCGGGCGGCGGAGGTGTTCTATCTGGCTCTGGCCCTGGCCCTGGGGCTGGTGCTGGCCTTCTCCATCCTGGACCTGACGCCGGAGAATGTGCTGCCGGTCTGGGTCTCCGACCTGCCCGGCGCGGCCGCGGCCACCCTGGTGCCCCTGGGTGTGGCCGGGGCGGGGGTCTTTGCGGCCTTTTTCGCCGGGCAGATCACAGTGATGGAGGGGGACCGCCGGCGCTGCGTCCGGTGGCTGGCCGCAGGCTGCCTGATTCTCACGGCCCTCCAGTTCGCCGTGCTGGGCCAATTGGGCCCCGAGCTGTCCGCGCAGATGGAGGAGCCCTTCTTCGAGGTGGCGCGGGGCGTGGGCGTGGACGGGGCCTTCCAGCGCGTGGAGTCGGTGGTGGTCGCCCTGTGGGCGTTCAGCGACCTGGCCCTGCTGGGACTTTTGGTCTTTGCCTGCCGGAATATGTCGGAGACGCTTTTGGGCCAACGGGGAGGAAAGTGGTCGGTCCCTGTCGTGGCGGCGCTTACCTTCCTGGGAGCCGTGTTTCTGTTCCCGGACGATTTTACGGCCCAGAGGGCGGCCTCCGAGGGGGTGCTGCTTGGGAATCTGCTGTTGGGGTTTGGGGTACCGGCCCTTCTGCGCCTTGTTCAAAAGGTCAAACAGGCCGGTTGACGGGCATATATATAGTGGTCGTAACGAAAAGAAAAGAGCAGATGTTGTTGCGTAAAGTTTATGAGAAAAAAGTGATGCAAAAAATGAAAAAAGGTGTTGACAGGAGGGCGTGGATTTGGTATATTAATCGAGCGCCTCACGAGAGGCCTGGGAGCAGGAGCCTGATGAG
>CABUJV010000017.1 GCA_902492005.1 uncultured Eubacteriales bacterium | reverse complement strand
CACGATGACGGAGATGCCGTTGGGGATGACAACGGTGTGGGCGTCCTTGCCCTTGAGGGCGTAGGCCCGGTCCAGGGCGGTCTCCAGGTCGGGGGCGTACTCCAGCTTCATGTCCTCCACGAAGGGCTTGGCAGAGGGGTCGGAGACGAAGATGATGTGGTGCTTGCACATCATGCGCACCAGGATCTGGTACTCCCACTGGTCGGGGTTGGTCTGCTCCATGGGGATCTTGAGGGTCTCCTCCTGGAGCTTCTCCGGGGATTCACAGTCCTTCAGGGCCCGGTAGAAGCCCTCGCCGCCGGTGCCGTCGTTGCAGCGGGAGCAGATGATGAGCACGGCGCCGGGAGCGGCGGCGGACTCGGCGGCGGTCAGGCCCTTGACGCTCTGATACATGTTCTGGTCCAGGGGCGCGCCGCCGTTGGAGGTGACAACCACGTCGCCCCGCTTCCGGGGCTTCACCCGGCAATAGCCCTTCAGGAACGCACAGCCGGTCTCGTGGGCCTTGACATAGTTGCCGGCGAAGGCGGCGACCACCTTCTTGTCCTCGTCGATGATGACGTTGACGATGTAGGCCAGCTTGGCCTGCCGGGCGGCGTCCACCATGTCGATGTGCAGGGGGTTGCCCTCCAGCACGCCGGTGCGGGCGAAGTCGGAGGCGATGAACTTGGCGCAGTGGTTGCCCAGCACCGTCACCTGATCGCACACGCCGGGCAGCACGCTCTTGCGGCCGCCGGAGAAGCCGGCGAAGAAGTGGGGCTCGATGAAGCCCTCGCTGACCAGCAGCTCGGTCTCGGCCGCCACCTTGTCGATGACCAGCCTAGCCCCGGAGGGCAGCACGCCGATCTCCACGTTGGAGGCCGCGTCCTGGCTGTCATGGATGACAATTTTCTCCTCCGCCACGATCTTTTCGCCCAGCTTGTTGATGAGCTCGTCCTTGCTGGTGGGGCGGTGGAAGCCGGTGGCCACCAGCAGGGTGATGTCGATGTCGGGGCTGCCCTGCCGCAGTTCGGCGAGCATGAAGGGGATGATGTGCTTGCTGGGCACCGGACGGGTATGGTCGCTGATGATGATGGTGCAGGTCTTTTTGCCCTTGGCCAGCTCGGACAGCTTGGGAGAGTCGATGGGGTTGGCCATGGCCTCCAGCACCAGCTCGTCTTCGCTCTTCGTCGCCTTCAGCTCGCCGATCCCGGACTCCAGGACCTCCACGCCCTCCAGGCTCCGTACCCAGGGTATCCCGCTGGTTCCATACGCGATTTGCATCGTATTCCTCCTTTGGATTTCAGTCACTGCCGTTCCTGCGCCGCCGCTACGCCCGGAAGACGGGAAGAAGGCCCGCTTCCGGCGCGTATCCTGCCCGGCGGCGGCAGGAAGGCTGAATCAGGTGTCGTAAATGATTCTGTACTTCTGACGATCAGCCATTCAGGGGCACGGGGTTGATGCCCATCAGCATGGCGCCGCCCAGGACAATAACGACGATGGCACAATAGATGATGCAGGGGACAATGTTGGTGCGGATGATCTTGCCCTCGTTGCCGATGGTGCCGGTGGTAGCGCAGGCGGAGACCACGTTGTTGACGCACACCATGTTGCCGATGGCGCCGCCGTTGTTCTGCAGGGCCACAATGAAGACCTGGGGCATAGCCAGAATGGTGGCGGTCTCAAACTGCAGCGAGGAGAACAGGGTGTTGGACACGGTGTTGGAGCCGGACATGAAGGCGCCCAGCACGCCGATCAGGGGAGCCACGATGACGTAGGCATGGCCGGCCAGGGCGGCCAGACCGCGGGCCATGATCAGGAGCATGGAGCCGTCCATCACGTCGGAAGAGACGTTGGTGTAGCGGAAGATGTTGACCATGGCCACGCCGAAGAGCAGGGCGATGGCGGCGCCGGAGACCTGCTTGCCGGTATCCTTCCAGGCGCCGGAGACCTCGGAGCCCTTCATTCCCTGGATGGCGACGGTCAGCAGGGCCACGATGATGAAGACAACGCCGGGGCTCCACAGAATGGCCCAGTTCCAGTTCAGGCCGAGGATAACGCCGCTCCCGCCGGTGCCGACGGCGAAGGCCTTCATGCTGTTGGCCCAGCCCATGCCCACGTTCTGGCACACACGGGTGGCCACCAGGATGGCGATGATGATGATGTAGGGGGTGAAGGCCTTGAGCAGAGGCATGTCGCTGACCTTGGGCTCGGGCACTTCGGTGGTGGACAGCCAGGAGCGATCCCAAGTCTCCTCGGGAGCAAAGGTCCAGGTCTCCTTGGGCTGAAGGAAGCCAGCCTTGGCGGCGCCGATGGAGACGAACAGGGTGATGACGGCGGCCACCAGGGAGACCAGCTCGGGGCCGATGAAGGTGGCAATCAGCAGATAGATGATGTCGAACACGGCCACGGTAAAGATGATGAAGGGGATGCAGGGCAGGGCGTCCTTAAAGGACTTGTTCTTGCCGAACAGCTTCACCAGCACGCAGACGGCGACAAAAACGATAAAGAAGGCGCCGACGGCCATGGAGATGGCGGACCATTTGGTCAGAGCCATCTTCCAGGTGTCCGGGTCTGCGCCGCCGGCGGCCACAGCGTCCTTAACCGTGGCGAAGGCGGTGTTGGTGGGGGTGCCCACGGCGCCGTAGCACACGGGGGTGGAGTTGCAGATCAAGGCCACGATGGCGGCGGCCAAAGGCGGGTAGCCCACGCTGATCAGCAGGGGAGCGGCCAGGGCGGCGGGAGTGCCGAAGCCGGCGGCGCCCTCGATGAAAGCGCCGAACACCCAGCCAATGATGATAGCCAGGATACGGGCGTCCTTGGTCACGCCCTTGAACATGCCGTTGATGGCGGACATGGCGCCGGAGCGCTTCAGGGTATTCATAATCAGGATGGCGCCGAAGATGATGACCAGAGTCTCAAAGGCGCTGAGGAAGCCGGTGATGGTGTAGGCCGCCATGTCGTGGACATTCATCTTCCACACGGCAAAGGCGATGACACAGGCCAGAATCCAGGCCAAGGGCAGGGCCCGCTTGGCGGGCCAGTTGAAGGCGACCATCAATACGACGGTCACGATGATCGGGATAAAGGCGATTAGTGCGTACATAGTTCATCCTCCCATCTTTCTTGCAGCTATGCGAGGGATCATGCCGGCGGTCGCTCGGGCCATGTGGGGAAAATGCAGGGGGACAGGTTCCAGTGGAGTGACGCTGGACAGAGTGGCATGTAAATTGTGGGGAAAAGTGGAAAGGGAAGCAGGAATCATGCCAGAGACATGCGTGGACCCGGGAGCCCGCCGACACCGGTCCTGTGCCCGCGGAGAAAACGGCAGGGACGCTTCTCCGAGAGCTGGCGCTACCAATATTGGCGCTACCAATAACTATTAATAAGTATAAAACGGAATCGTCAGAATGTCTATGCTTTTTGGGCTCCAAAATGGAAATTTTACGAATCAAACAAAAAAACGGGCCAAACTTGTGAAGAACGAAAAAAATCTGAAGACTGTTCTATTCTTTGGAAAGGGCGGCACAACCCTTGCGGCACAAGGAAAAGCAGGGAAAAAAACAAAAAAATTCTGTTGGCGGCAAAATAATTTGCCGCCAACAGAATTTGTGAAATTGCCGATTTAGCGGCAGTGGTCACAAGAGCCCAACTGGAAGGAAGCGCACTCGGTGGAGGTGCAGTCGGTGACCCTGGGATCGCAGCAGCCCACCTTGATCTCGTTCAGAGAGCAGTGGTTCTGGTCCTTGCAATGAAAGGCGCAGGTGGACACGGTGCAGGCGATGCTGGGATTGGCATGTCGATTCGGATTCATTTGAATTTGACCTCCTTTGTGTGGTACAGAACTAGTATGCACACCGGTTAGGCCCTTATTCAGACGGACCGTTCTTGGGAGAAGATTCCTCCTGGACCACCTGGGGAATAAAACGGCGGGCAAATCGGCCCTTGCCCCGGGATTTGACGTAAAAATAGCCGATGATGGAAAAGACTACCGCGCCGATAAAATTGACGAACAGGTCCTTCATCGTGTCCAGGATGCCGATGTCCAGGTAGCCGCCCAGGCCCAGAGAAATCTCAGCGCCGTCCGCTGTGACGACGATGACGTCGGTGATGCCCTTGATGGCCGTGGGGCGGTTGCCGCCCGCCGGGTCCAGCATGACCGAGGAGATGGCGTGCACCACCGTATCCTTCTGCATATCCAGCAGGAAGAACTGGTCCATGCTGCACTCGAAGAACTCCCACAGCACGCCGATGGTCATGGAGAAACAGAAGGCCACCAGAGCCAGAAACAGGGGAGACAGCTCGATGGAGAAGCGCTCACTGCGGTTCAGAATGTCCACCAGGGCGAAGCCGATGGCGGCGCAGAGAAAACCGTTCAGGGTGTGCAGCATGGTGTCCCAGTAGGGGAAGGTGATGTAGTAGGCCTGAATCTCCCCCAGGATCTCCGCGGCAAAAATGAACAGAAGGATGATGACCTCCAGGGTGTCCGGCAGATCGATATGTATCTTGCGCTCAAGAAATGTGGGCACCAGGAAGAGGATCAGGGTGAGAATGCAGAGAAAAAAGTTTTCAAAGTTGCCGTTCAGAAACTGCGCGATCATGACCACAATGACCATAGCCCGCAGGATAAAGTACAGGGTGGCGACGCCCTTTTTTTCCTGGATCTCCTGCTGCAGCGACTTGTAGTTGGGATGCTCCCGTTTCCGTCGTTTCATAAGTAGGTATCCTTTCGAGCGAAATATATAAGGTAAGACATTTTACCACGGATTCCTCCGGCGTGCAAGGGACTGGCCAGGCGCGCATAGGATGAGAGAGAGGTGATCAATGTGGATTTGCGGAACAATCAGATCCTGGTAGGGGAATTGCTGGACAATCCGGCTTCCCGCGCGGTCTTTCAAAAGCGGTTTGGGAAATTTCTCAACCACCCCATGGTACCCGCGGCCAGGGGCCTGACTCTGAACCAGCTCATCGGCTTTGCCCAGGTGTACTTACCCAAAGTGGTCATTAACGAGACCCTGCGGGAGCTGCGCAGCCTGTGAGGAGGGCCGGACGGAACGGGCTCCGTCCGGCCTTTACTTTTCCGGGAGGGAGCGCCGGGCGCCGCGGGCGGGCAGACGGCGGTACCACATCAGCGCGTCCGTGGTGCCGTCCCGGCGGAGAACGAAGACGGAAAAGCCGGTGTCCAACGCCAGAAACAGGACGGCGGGCAGGGTGACGGCCTGCGGGATACGGGAGACCAGCTCCGCCGCCAGAGGGTGGACCAGCCGGACGGTGATCAGGCCCAAAATACCCCAGCAAAAGGAAAAGAGCAGACAGACCCTGCCGTGGAGATTCAGGGGAAGATGGGAGTAATCCCAGAAGGAGACCCCCAGCACCTTGTCATAGAAGAGGTCCATGAGGTACTCCGCCCCGGTGGCGGACAGGGCGGCCCACAGAAACAGCAGCCAGGGATTGGACCGGGCGGCGGGCAGGGCCAGCAGGAAGAGCACGCCCAGCCCGTACACCGGGCAGAGCGGAAGAAAATACAGGCATTTCCGGTCCTTTTTCGGGTTATGGGTGGCCCGCGCGAACGCCACCTCTATCAGAAAGCCCAGAAAGCTGTAGAGGACAAAATACCAGAACCAAGCCGCCATAAGACGCCGTCACCTCATTCCATGCTGTGTCTCTTAGCATGGGCGGGGCGGACGAAATCATGCGGTGTATTTTTTGGCAGGCCGCCTATCCGCCGAACAGGAGGCCTGCGGCCCGTCAGGGGGGACGGAAATTTGTCGGGTTGCCTCTTGTCTGCGGGTGGGGCTTGTGATAAAATAAGGAAAATTCAAAAGGGGACAGGGAAGAAATGCGGCATCTCATCGATTTTGGGGATTTGTCACGAGCGGAGTGGGAGACGTTGTACCGCCGGTGCAGCGACATCATGGACCACCCCGCTGATTTTTTGGACGCATGCCGGGGAAAGGTGATGGCCAGCCTGTTTTACGAGCCCTCCACCCGGACCAACTTTTCCTTCCAGACCGCCATGCTGCGGGTGGGCGGCACGGTGTTCGGCTTTGCCGACCCCAATTCCTCCTCCGTGGCCAAGGGCGAGACCCTGAAGGACACCATCAAAATGGTGTCCGGCTATGCTGACGTGGTGGTCATGCGCAATCCCAGGGAGGGCGCGGCCAAGGCGGCCGCCCTCTACTCCCACGTTCCGGTTATCAACGCCGGAGACGGAGGCCACATGCACCCGACCCAGACCACCGCCGACCTGACCACCATCACCCGTCTGCGGGGCGGGGTGGACGGGCTGTCCGTGGGCCTGTGCGGCGACCTGAAGAACGGTCGGACCGTTCACTCCCTCATCAAAGCCATGGCCAAGTTCGGCGGCATCAAGTTTTTCCTGATCTCCCCCCGGGAGTTGGCCGTCCCCGAGTATATGCGTGCCTTTATGCGGGAGAACGGAATGTGGTTCACCGAGGTCACCGGCCTGGAGTCGGTCATCCCCTCTCTGGATGTGCTGTATATGACCCGCATCCAGCGGGAGCGTTTCGTGGACCCGCTGGAGTATGAGCGCAACAAGGGGGTCTATATCCTGACCCGGCGGAAGCTGGACCGGGCCAAAAAGAACCTGCTGGTGATGCACCCTCTGCCCCGGGTAGACGAGATCACGGTGGATGTGGACGACGATCCCCGGGCGGTCTACTTTGAGCAGGCCCGCTACGGCATGTTCGCCCGCATGGCTCTTCTGACCGATCTGGCCAATCAGGAGCGCCGGACGCCCGACCCGGTGGAGATCGGTACCCGGCCGGTGTGCTCCAACCCCCGGTGCATCACCCAGACCGAGTTGTATCTGCCGCCGCTGGTAAAGCAGAACAGCGGCGTGGACTGCTGCGCCTACTGCGACGCCGCACTGCGCTGAAAAAAAGCGCGTATGGCGAAAAAAGGATTGACAAGCCTGCGTGATCTATGCTAATATACTATGGCTGACATTCCTTGGAGTGCCGCTCCCATGCGGGTGTAGTTCAATGGTAGAATCCCAGCCTTCCAAGCTGGTCGCGTGGGTTCGATTCCCATCACCCGCTCCATACGCGCCTGTAGCTCAGGTGGATAGAGCAACTGCCTTCTAAGCAGTGGGCCAGGGGTTCGAGTCCCTTCAGGCGTGCCATTTGCACCGACTCCGCAAGCCTATGGTGGGTGTAGTTCAGTTGGTAGAGCATCGGATTGTGGTTCCGAGTGTCGCGGGTTCGAGTCCCGTCACCCACCCCATAAATCTCAAGGCGGAAGGGCCGGAGCGTCCGCTCCGGCCTCTTGCTTTGGAACCAGCCTGATGGGGTGTAGCCAAGTGGTAAGGCACGGGACTTTGACTCCCGCATTCGCTGGTTCGAGTCCAGCCATCCCAGCCAAAAAAAGCACGCATTTTTGACCGCAGACGGGAGAAAACGCGTGGTGCTATAGAGATGTGACCCGTTAGCTCAGTCGGCAGAGCACCTGCCTTTTAAGCAGGGTGTCCGGAGTTCGAATCTCCGACGGGTCACCACGCCGGAGCAAGCTGTATATCGCTTGCTCCGGCTTTTTTCAAAGGTCAGAGTGCTCTTAATCCGCTCTGTTTCCCATCAGGCCGGATCCGCCTGGTTCAGGCGTTTGAGCAAATCCACATTTCCCTGCAGCCGCTCATTTCCCGGCTCCCGAGCAAGCGCCGCCTGCGCCGCTTCCAGGGCCTGAGAAAAGCGCCCGGTGTGGTAGAAGGCGACGGCGCGCAGATCGTAGGGCAGACTGCCCCAAGGGGCGGCCTCGCAGACGTAGGTCCGGGGGCGGTGGGTAATGGACAGAGCGCAGCTGGTGAAATAGAGCACCCCATCCCACGCCTCCTGCTCATACAGCAGCAGCGCCAGGTCCATATAGGGCTCCCGCAGGTGGGGCGCCTCGGCCACCGCCCGAAGATACCAGTCCCGGGCCTGGCCGGGCTCCCCCAACTGAAGGCACGCCCGGGCGATATACCGCATGGAGGCCGCCCGCTCGTCCCGCCAGACCGCTTTGGGCATGGCCAGGTGGCGCTGCAGGGTGGAGATGCAGTCCTCCCACCGCCCGCGGTAGAGGTACTCCCGGCCCAGGTAGTGGACGTTCCGGTCGTCCTCCGGGTCCTCCGCCACGGACAGCTCCAGCAGCGGCAGATACTGCCCCCTGGATTTGGAGGGGTCCGGGTGATGATCGAGCTGCACCCCCTCGGCTGCCACCATGGGCCCGGGAGCCCCTTCTCCCGTCCAGGCGAGAACCTCGTGGACCGGGTGGACCCACCGATACCCGTGCCGGGCGTGTATCTTCTCGTACCAGAATACCACGCCTTCCGAGCCGTCAGGGTTGAAAGACCAGGTATAACGGTACGCGGCCTGCCCTGCACCGGGAGCCCAGGCCTCCTCCAGATGCTCCCGCCAGCCGGGCTGAAACACTTCATCCAGATCGGTGCATACACAGATATCCGCATCCTCCGGTACCAGCTCCAAGGAGCGATTGCGCGCGGTGTCGAAGCGCCAGGGGGAGATCACCTCCACCGTCACCTCGGCGCCCCGTTCCCGCAGCTTTTCCACGGTCGCGTCGGAGGAGCCGGTGTCCAGTACCACAACCCGGTCCGCCTCCGACATGGAGTCCATCCAGCGGTCCACAAACGACGCCTCGTCCTTGCAGATCGCATAGACGCAGACACGATAGTTTCCCATACATTCCTCCTGTTAAAAGGGGGAGCGCTGCTCCTCTGAGACAGCGCTCCCAAGCCGATTTTCGGCTGCGGCTTTAATCCGTGGAGAAGGACACGTCGTCCAGATCGGCAGACTGCCCGCCGGCCGCAGTGACCGCAAAGCGAACCCTCGCCGACGTGGCTCCGGCAGGCGCCTGACCTGTGATCCCGCGGTAATAGGCGAACTCCCGGTTGTCGTTGGTCAGATTCTGGCTGTGGATGGAAATGGTCAGCCCACTCTGGCTGCCTCCCTGTGCGTTCATAAAGGTGACAGACGCCTCTATGGCGACCTGTGCCCCCTCTCCGCGGGCAAAGAAGGAGAAGTCAAAATAGCAGCCGCCGGTGATCCGGATATCCTGCCACAGTTCGCCGCCGTCGGTCAGGTTGACGGCGGAGCTGCCGGTGTGAACCCGGCCCTGAGCGGTTACCTGGGATATCTTTTGCGCGTTGGTGGTGTTCCAATTGGTGGGAACACTCCCTGTGAACTGCTCCATTCCCCCGTTCAGGACCATTTCACCCGCAGAACGGCAGGGACAGACACAGGTGCCGGTAGGGCCGGTAGGTCCAATGGGGCCAATCGGCCCGGTGGGACCAGTTTCGCCTGTTGCACCGGTGGGCCCGGTGGGCCCGACAGCGCCTGTTGCGCCGGTAGACCCGGTGGGGCCGGTGGGCCCGACAGCGCCTGTCGCACCGGTGGGGCCGGTGGGCCCGACAGCGCCTGTTGCACCGGTGGGGCCGGTGGGCCCGACAGCGCCTGTTGCGCCGGTAGACCCGGTGGGGCCGGTGGGCCCGACAGCGCCTGTCGCACCGGTGGGGCCGGTGGGCCCGACAGCGCCTGCTGCGCCGGTGGGGCCGGTGGGACCGGTTTCGCCTGTCGCACCGGTGGGGCCGGTGGGCCCGACAGCGCCTGTCGCACCGGTGGGCCCAGTGGGGCCGGCAGGCCCGGTCGCGCCGTTAGGCCCCGGAATGCCCTGCGGACCGGTAGGGCCGGTCGCGCCGTCAGGCCCCGGGATGCCCTGCGGCCCGGTGGGTCCGGTCGGACCGGTCAAAGGCGGACAAGGGGGCGGGCAGGGAGGCGGGCAGCAGCAGGAGGGTTCCCGCGGACAGCACCCGCCGCTGCTGCTCAGATATGCGGCTGCGTCGCTTTCACGACGCTGCTCCCAATCGGAAGCGTAATATCGTTTCATAAGCGCTCCTTTTGCATCGCATGCATAGTAAAATAGAGGTGTGGCGGTGCCACAGTCCATTCTATGCAGGCTGGCTCCGCCCGTGTTTCCCCAGGTCCGGCGGTGTCCCGCCCGCGTTCCGACCGAGTGTGCGGCAGGGGTGCTGGGACGCTCCGTCCTCGAAGGGGGGCGGACAGATAGCGCTCCCCGGTGTCCGGGAGCAGAGCGACGATGGTCTTGCCCTTGCTTTCCGGCCGCTTGGCCAGCTGGATGGCCGCTCATACGACCGCACCGGAGGAGATTCCCACCAGCACGCCTTCGGATCTGCCGATTTTCCGCCCGGTGGCAAAGGCGTCCTCGCTTTCTACCGGGATAGCGCCTGGAGCAGAACCTGTCAAGGGGAATCTGCAGGTTTTTCCGGCCTCGGGAGGGCGGGTGCGGGGCCATTTTTGGTCCGGATGGATATTGACAACCCGGAGTATCGTGCTATACTGATTCGCGACAGCCAATGCGTGCCGGCCTCCGCCTGTCCGGAAGGAGGCGCAGGGCTATTTCACACAAAATGGGGAGGTATTTTTATGGATCAGAAAGTGTCCGAGCTGCTCAACGACCAGGTCAATAAGGAGTTTTATTCCGCGTATCTGTATCTGGACATGGCGAATTTTTATTCCGCCAAGGGCCTGGACGGCTTCTCCAACTGGTTTGAGATCCAGGCAAAGGAGGAACAGGACCACGCGATGCTGTTCTACCAGTATCTGCACAACAACAGCCAGACGGTGACGCTGGAGGCCATCGCCAAGCCGGACAAGGTCTTCCAGGAGCTTATGGACCCGCTGAAGGCGGCTTTGGAGCATGAGAAGTATGTCACCGCACGGATCAACGCCATCTATGCCGCGGCGCAGGCGGCCAACGATTTCCGCACCACCCAGTTTCTGGACTGGTTCATCAAGGAGCAGGGGGAGGAAGAGAAAAATTCTTCGGACCTCATCACGAAGATGGAGCTCTTCGGCGGCGACGCCAAGGCCCTGTATATGCTCAACAGCGAACTGGCGGGCCGGACCTATTCTGCGCCCTCTCTGGTGCTGTAAGCCGGAAAACCAGCCGGCGCCGCATGGGGACCCGCACGCCCATCCCTGACAGTATTGTCAGGGATGGGCGTTTTTTTGCCTGCCTGCGGCCCGGCATGGCCGGGAGACTGCTTCCACACTGCGGGCATAACGGGGGCCCAAATCCGCAATACTAGCACGGAAAGGCCGGCGGCGGGCCTGCCAGGAGGGTGTACGGCGTGAAATATTATCATGGAGCGGGGCGGCGCGGTCCCTATTTTGAGGGCTGGTATCTGAAGTGCCAGACGAGGGACGGCGGGGCGCTGGCGCTGATCCCGGCGGTCCATCAGGACCAGACGGGGCGGCGCAGCGCCTCCCTCCAGGTCCTCACAGAGAACGGCGCCTGGTGGCTGGAGTACCCGGAATCCGCGCTCCAGGCCTCCAGAGAGCTGTTCCAGATCTGGCTGGACGGCAATTTGTTCAATCGAAAGGGGATCTGGCTGAACGTGGAGGGGAGGGGCCTCTCCCTCCATGGCGCACTGCAATGCGGCCCCTTCACGCCCCTCAAATCGGACATCATGGGCCCCTTCCGGTTCCTGCCCGGCATGGAGTGCCGCCACGGCGTGATCAGCATGGGTCACACTCTGGAGGGGGCGCTGACGCTCAACGGCGCGGTTCTGGACTTCACCGGCGGGACGGGGTATGTGGAGACCGACCGGGGGCGGTCCTTCCCCAGCGCCTATCTCTGGACCCAGTGCGCCTGGCGGGAGGCCCGGTGCAGCAGCCTGATGCTGTCCATCGCGGAGATCCCCATGGCGGGCGGGCGCTTTACCGGCTGCATCTGCGCGGTGCTCTACAACGGGCGTGAGTACCGTCTGGCCACCTACCGGGGGGCCCGGGTGGAGCGATGGTCCGCCGGCGGCGCCCAGATCCGCCAGGGAATATACCGTCTGGAGGCGGAGCACCTGGAAGGGGAGGCCTGGCCCCTGCGGGCGCCGGTGGAGGGCGGCATGGGACGCACCGTCCGTGAGAGCCTTACCGCCTGCCTGCGCTACCGCTTCTGGGCTGGCAGGACCCTTTTGTTTGAGCACACCGACCGATGCGCCAGCTTTGAGTACGCGGGGGAGGAGCGCGCGCCGGCGGCCGGCGGCCGGGGGGCCTTGGAGCAGGGGAACTGAGGGATGCGGAGCTCCTCTTGCCTTTGGAGTGGCCGGACGTCAGGAGCAGGCGTCCGGTCCATTCCGTCCGGCCGGGAGGGCCGGAGCAAAAAAATGCACCTGCGAACAGCAGGTGCATTTTTTGTGGGCGCCGGTCAGAGCTCGGGGATGGGCTTGGCCTTTTCCTTGGTGGTCTTGGCCCGGCCCTGGAGCTCCGGCACCGGCGGGACCTCGTTGCGCGGCCGGGTGTGGGTACGCTCGGGGCGCTTCATGCCTTTCTTTGCCATGGCTTCACCTCAGACGTCGTTGTTGGGGATGGACTGCTTTTTGGCGGTCCGGTTCTGATTCTGGTTCTCCCGGGTGATGGGCGTCTGCCCCCGGCACTTTTTCATGCGGGCGCGCTTGTTGTCCGGCTGGCTGTCCTTCGGCATCGTAATCACCTCGCCCGATAGTGTGCCCGGAGCGGAGGAATCATAGTCATGTCCGGCCCGCTCAGCCGAGGAACATCTGTGTCCAGTAGTTGCCCTGGGCGACGTAGCCCACGCCGATCTGGGTGTAGGAGGCGCTGAGGATGTTGGCCCGGTGGCCGCTGGAATTCATCCAGCCATTCACCACCGCCTGGGGAGTGGCGTAGCCCTTGGCGATGTTTTCCCCCGCCGTGCGGTAGGACAGCCCGAAGGCCTTGATCATCTGGAAGGGTGTGCCGTAAGTAGGGCTGTTGTGGGAAAAGTAGTGGTTGTCCAGCATGTCCTGCGATTTATAGCGGGCCACGCGGGAGAGCTCCCAGTTGGCGGTGAGGGGAGACAGACCGTTCTGCTGCCGGATCTCGTTGACCAGACGCACCACCTCGGACTCAAAGCTGGACACGGTGCGGTCGGGCTGAGGGATGGTCAGAACTTGGCCGGGATAGATCAGGTCCGGGTTGCTAATGTGGGCGTTTGCCTGGATAATCTCACGGGTGCCGACCTGATATTTCACGGCCAGCTTCCACATGGTGTCTCCGGCCGCCACCGTATGGGAGAGCGAGGCCGCGCCGGCGGAGGAGGCCAGGACGGTCCCGGCCAGGGCGGCGGTGAGAAGCAGGGTGCGGAATGGTTTCATTGGAATCAGCTCCTTTATGGGTTCCCTTGCAAGGCTGCTGAAATTGTAACCGTTTTGTAACTATTTTGCAAATGCAATATCTGCCATGCGTCTGGAACGCAAAAGGCCCCGCCGGCAAAAGGGGTTCCTCCCCTTTTGCAAAGATGGCAGCTTGCCCACGGCAGTATGCCGAAAAATCGAAGAAAACGCCGGACTGCGTGAGATTCATTTCCCCTGTCCGCTCCGCCGCAGGCACTCACGAAAGGCATCCGCGCGCCGGAACTCCTCCTGGATGGCCTGATAAAGCGCCCCGTAGTCCCGCTCCTCCCTGGCCCGGAGAGGCTCCACAATGGCGCAGACCGCCCGGAAAAGGGGCAGCAGGCCCAGATTGCCCGCCACGCCCTTCAGGGCGTGGGCGGCCACAAGGGCGCGCTCCAGGTCGCCGTCGGCCAGCGCGACCCCCAGCTTATGCAGATTATCGTCCTGAGGCAGCATGTCCAGGTAGCGCAGATATAGACTCTCGCTGCCCAGAAAGCGCGCCATAGTGTCGCGGTGGTCTGCGCCATAGGCGGCAAAGCACTCCGGAAAACCTGGCATGGATTACTCCTCCTTCCGGAAAATGAAGTTGTAAAGCATCTGATACAGCAGCGCCGGACCGACGGCTTGGCCAGATGGGCGTTCATGCCGGAGGCCCAGCTCTTTTCCATGCCGTCATCGAAGGCGTGGCGCTCGTGCCGGTGATGGCGTTCATGGGGGTGCGGATCTCATGGTTCATGCGGGAGAGAAAGTCGGACTTGGCGGCGTTGGCCTGCTCTGCGGATTCCCGCCATGCCCGTGCAGGACGCGCGCCGGTGGGGCGCGGCGGGCGGGGGAAGGGGCTCTTGCCCGGGTCAGCTCCGGCCCAGGAAAAAGGCGGCAGCCTGCTCCAGCACCCGCTCCGGCGCGCCGGGAACGGACAGCCGGTGATCTCCTCCGGGGACCACCGTCAGGGGGATCTGGAAGCGCGCGGCAAAGCGGCGGGCCTCCTCCAAGGGGATGGTCTCGTCCAGCTCGCCGTGGACCATGCGTACTTCGGCTTCCTCCGGCCGCCACAGGGCAAAGAGGTCGTGCCGGTCCAGATCCTCGAAAAAGCCGCGGGTCAGTTTCAGCGGGCGGATATAGCCATACTCCTCTCCAAGGACCACAAAGCCGTCGCCCCGGAGCCGGACCTCCTCCTCGGGGGTCTTGTGGTGGAAGAGCTCCGGCATGCACACCGCCGCCGAGCGGAGGAAGGCCCGCCGTCCGGCATGGGGCCGCCGGGTGAGATAGAGCAGGGTGGTATAGGCCCCGAAGCTGGAACCGAAGTAGACGACCTGCGCCCGGGGGGCCAGGGAGCGGGCCCGGGCCTCCGCGACCGCCAGAGCGTCGAAGCAGGTCTCCAGCCGCAGGGGAGGGGCGCCGTCGGGGCTCTCCCCATGGAGGGGAAAGTCGAAGGCCAGCACGCCGACGCCCCGGGCGGGGAGCCCCTGGAGCAGAAGCTGGTTGGTGGGACTGGACTTGCTGCTGCCGAAACCGTGGGCCGATACGCAGACCAGCGCCTCGCCACCGCCGATCCGGTGCAGGCAGGGCACGCCCCAGCCCTTCCCGGTGGGGATGATCTCATGTGTCATACTGGGTCCTCCTTTCCGGCCGTTTCCATTATACACCCAAAGGGCCCGCCGCCGCAACGAGGGTTTGCCAGCGGGGCGAAAAGATGGTAAAATTCTCTGGATATCCGGCGGACTCCGCCGACGGCAAGGATGGATCGACATGCGCTTTTACTCCGCCCCCATGGAGGGCATCACCGGCTGGCTCTACCGCGGCGTCCACCACCGCTGCTTTCCCGGCGCCGACAAGTATTTCATGCCCTTTCTCTCGGTGAGCCGGGATCACGTCTTTCCCCGGCGGGAGCTCCAGGACATCCTGCCCGCCCACAACGAGGGGGTCCCGGCGGTGCCCCAGCTCCTGACCCGGCGGGCGGAAGACTTCCTTTGGGCGGCGGGAGAGCTGGCCGCCATGGGCTACCGGGAGGTCAACCTGAACCTGGGCTGTCCCTCTGGCACGGTGGCGGCCAAGGGGAAGGGCGCCGGCTTCCTGGCCTTTCCGGAGGAGCTGGACCATTTTCTGGAGGCGGTCTTCTCCCGCGCCCCTGTGGCGGTCTCCGTCAAGACCCGGCTGGGAGTTCGGGAGCCGGAGGAGTTCCTCCGCATTCTGGAGATCTACAACCGATACCCCATCCTGGAGCTCACGATTCACCCGAGGGTGCAGAAGGACTTTTACCGCGGCGCCGCCCGGTGGGAGTGGTTTGAACTGGCCCTGCGGGCGAGCAAAAATCCCCTGTGCTACAACGGCGACCTGCTGACGGCGGCGGACTGCCGGGCCCTGGAGTCCCGGGCACCCGGCCTGGAGGCGGCCATGCTGGGGCGGGGGCTGGCGGCCTCTCCGGACCTCATTGCCCGCCAGAAGGGGGGACCGGCCCTGGACAAGGAGACCCTGCGGACCTTTCACGACCAGCTCTACCACGGCTACTGCGCCGCCTTCGGCAGCGAGCGCAGCGCCATGCTGCGTATGAAGGAGCTCTGGTTCTACCTCATCCACCGCTTCCGGGGCGGGGAGCGCCACGCCAAGCAGCTGCGCAAGGCGGCCGAGCCCAGGGTGTACGAGGCCCAGGTCGCATCCATCTTCCGTGACCTGGAGCTGCGGGAGGAGGCGGAGCAGAGCTGGTAAAACCGGCCGGGCGGCGACAGAAAAGACTTGCCAAATCCATCGCCGTCGGCTATACTGGAGGTGACAATCAAACAGGCGGATGATGGCGTCGGGAGAGACCCCTCTGCAAGAGGGGCGCCGAAGGGGAAGCGGGCAGCAAACTCTCAGGCAAAAGTACCGGCGCCGGACGAAACTCCGAAAACCGGCCCTGCGGCCGGACCGAAGAAGCAACCCGTCCCCCGGGGGGGGCGGAGAATCTTTCAGGTAACGAGACGGAGGCATGCTTCCTTTTGGCATGCCCCCGTCTTTTTTGTTGCGCCGATGATTCAGAAAGGATGATGATAGAGATGGAACAAAAGACCCCGCTCTATGCAAAGCACGCCGCGGCGGGCGGCAAGATCGTCCCCTTTGCCGGCTACCTGCTGCCCGTCCAGTACCCCACGGGCGTGATCGCCGAGCATATGGCGGTGCGCACGGCCGCCGGCCTCTTCGACGTCAGCCACATGGGGGAGCTCGTATTCACCGGGCCGGACGCGCTCCGCAATCTCAACCACCTGCTCGCCAATGATTTTACCGGCATGTACGACGGGCAGGTGCGCTATTCCCCCATGTGCAACGACCAGGGGGGGTGCGTGGACGATCTGATCGTCTACCGGATCCGCGACGCCGCCTATCTGGTGGTGGTCAACGCCGCCAACAAGGATAAGGACGCCGGCTGGATGCGGGAGCATCTGTTCGGCGCGTGCGAGATGGAGGACATCTCCGGGCGGGTGGCCCAGGTGGCCCTTCAGGGGCCGAAGTCCAAGCAGATCCTGCTCCGGCTGCTGGACGAGTCCGTTCTGCCCAAGAAGTACTACAGCTTCGTCCGGGATGTGGACCTGAGGGGGATCCGCTGCCTCATCTCCCGCACCGGCTACACCGGGGAATTCGGCTATGAGCTCTACTGCGCCTGCGCCGACGCGGAGCGCATGTGGGATCTGCTGCTGGAGGCGGGGGCCGGCCTGGGGCTCATCCCCTGCGGCCTGGGGGCCCGGGACACCCTGCGCCTGGAGGCCGCCATGCCCCTCTACGGCCACGAGCTCAACGACGTCATCACCCCTCTGGAGGCCGGGCTGGATTTCGCGGTGAAGATGGGCAAGGAGGACTTCATCGGCAAGGCGGCCATCGCCGCCAGGCTGCCCGTCCGGCAGACCCGGGTAGGGCTGGAGATCACCGGCCGGGGCATCGCCCGGGAGCGTCAGGATATCTATATCGGGGACCGGCTGGCGGGACAGACGACCTCCGGCACCTACTGTCCCTTCCTGGGCAAGGCGGTGGCCATGGCCTATCTGGCGAGCGCCGACGCCGCCCCCGGCACCCAGGTGGAGGTGGATGTGCGCGGCCGCCGCGTGGCCGCCCAGGTGGTGGAGCTGCCCTTTTACAAGCGCTGAACAAAACCGCACGGCTTGATTTTATAAGGAGGAAACTGTCATGAATATTCCGGAAAACCTGAAGTACACCAAATCCCACGAGTGGGTGGAGTTCCTGTCCGACGGCGCCGCCCGGGTGGGGCTCACCGACCACGCCCAGGACGCCCTGGGCGATCTGGTCTTTGTCAACCTGCCCGAGGCCGGGGACGGCGTCACCGCCGGGGAGGCCATGGGGGACGTGGAGTCCGTCAAGGCGGTGTCCGACATCTTCTGCCCCGTCACCGGCACGGTCCGCGCGGCCAACGAGGCCCTGCTGGACGCCCCCGAGGCCATCAATGACGACCCCTACGGGGCCTGGCTGGTGGAGGTGGAGGCCATCACCGGACAGGAGGAGCTGCTGGACGCCGCCGCCTATGCGGCCCACTGCGCGGCCGAGGGGTGAGGGGCATGGGAAGCTATATTCCGTCCACGGCGGCGGAGCGCCAGGCCATGCTGGAGGCCATCGGCTGCCGCAGCATGGACGATCTGTTTGCCCAGGTGCCGCCGGAGATGAAGGTGGACCGGCTGAACCTGCCCGCGGGCAAGTCCGAGCTGGAGGTCCGCCGGGTCCTGGAGGGCATGGCGGGGAAGAACCGGGTGTTCTCCTCGGTGTTCCGGGGGGCCGGGGCCTACCGCCACTATATCCCCGCCATCGTCCGGTCCGTCACCTCCAAGGAGGAGTTCGTCACCGCCTACACCCCCTATCAGGCGGAGATCTCCCAGGGGGTGCTCCAGTCCATCTTTGAGTATCAGACCATGATCTGTGCACTCACCGGCATGGACGTGGCCAACGCCTCGGTGTACGACGGGGCGTCCGCCGCCGCAGAGGCCGTGGCCATGTGCCGGGAGAAGAAGCGCAACGCCGTCCTGGTCTCCGCAGCTGCCCATCCCATGGTGCTCCAGACCATCAGCACCTACTGCTTCGGCAGCGGCATGGAGGTCCGCACCGTCCCCATGAAGAACGGCTTTACCGACCTGGAGGCGCTGGAGCGGCTGCTGGACGACACGGTGGCCTGCGTCTACCTCCAGCAGCCCAACTACTTTGGCCGCATTGAGTCCGCCGGGACCGCGGTCCAGGCCGCCCACGCCGCCGGGGCCAAGTGCATTATGGGGGTCAACCCCATCGCCATGGCGGTGCTGAAGACCCCCGGTGAATGCGGGGCCGACATCGCCGTGGGAGAGGGCCAGAGCCTGGGCCTGCCCCTCAGCTTCGGCGGGCCGTACCTGGGCTTCATGGCCTGTACCAAGGCCCTGACCCGCAAGCTCCCCGGGCGCATCGTGGGGCAGACCGCCGACCACGACGGACGGCGGGCCTACGTCCTCACCCTCCAGGCCCGGGAGCAGCACATCCGCCGGGAGAAAGCCTCTTCCAACGTGTGCTCCAACCAGGCCCTGTGCGCCATGACCGCCTCGGTGTATCTGGCGGCCATGGGTCCGGCCGGCCTGCGCCGGGCTGCGGAGAGCTGTATGGCCCACGCCCGGTACGCCGCCGAGCGCATTTGCTCGGTGCCCGGCTTCGATATGGTCTACCCCGGCCCCTACTTCCATGAGTTCGTCACCACCTGTCCCGTGAAGTCGGAAAAGCTGACGGCGGGGCTGGAGGCCCGGGGCATCCTGGGCGGCCTGCCCATTGAGCAGGGCATCCTCTGGTGCGCCACGGAGAGCAACACCAAAGATGAGATCGACGCCCTGGAAGCGGCCATTCGGGAGGTGTGCTGAGATGGAACTGCTGTTTGAGAAGAGCGTCCCCGGCCGCGGCTGCGACCTGCTGCCGCCGCTGGACGTGCCGCCCGCCCATCTGCTGGAGGGTCTGGAGCGGAAAGCCCCCCTCTGCCTGCCGGAGATGGCCGAGGTGGACCTGTCCCGGCACTACTCGGCCCTGTGCCGCCGGACCCACGGGGTCAACAACGGGTTTTACCCTCTGGGCTCCTGCACCATGAAGTATAACCCCAAGATCAACGAGGAGCTGGCCGCTCTGCCCGGCTTTGCCGGAGTCCACCCCCTCCAGAGCGCCGATACGGTCCAGGGCTGCCTGGAGGTGCTGGGCTGGGCGGAGGAGCTTCTGTGTGAGGTTACCGGCATGGACCAGATGACCTTCCAGCCCGCCGCCGGGGCCCACGGGGAGTTCACCGCCCTGCTGATGGTAAAAAAGTACCACCTGGACCGGGGGGACCCAGCCCGGACCAAAATTTTGGTCCCCGACTCCGCCCACGGAACCAACCCGGCCTCCGCCGCCATGTGCGGCTTCACCGTGGTCAACGTGCCCTCCAACCCCCAGGGCGGCGTGGACCTGGCGGCCCTGCGCTCCGCCGCCGGGCCCGACACCGCCGGGCTTATGCTCACCAACCCCAACACCCTGGGCCTGTTCGACCCCAACATCCTGGAGATTACCCGGATCGTCCATGACGCGGGGGGTCTGTGCTACTACGACGGGGCCAACCTGAACGCCGTTATGGGGGTGGCCCGGCCCGGCGACATGGGCTTTGATCTGGTCCACCTGAACCTGCACAAGACCTTCTCCACCCCTCACGGCGGCGGCGGGCCCGGCTCCGGCCCCGTGGGCTGCAAGGATTTCCTGGCCCCCTTCCTGCCGCTGTACCACGCGGCGGAGGGGGAGGATGGGCTGGAGTTCCAGCACCCGGCCAAGTCCATCGGCAGCGTGAAGGGCTTCTACGGCAACTTCGCCGTGGTGGTGAAGGCCCTGGCGTATCTCCTGACCCTGGGGAGCGAGGGAATCACCGAGGCCGCCCAGGGCGCGGTGCTCAACGCCAACTATATGCGGGAGATGCTGCGGGACAGCTACGACGTCGCTTACGGCGACGGGCCCTGCATGCACGAGTTCGTCCTCACCCTGGCCGGGCTCAAGAGGGAGAAGGGGGTCTCCGCCATGGACGTGGCCAAGGCCCTGCTGGACGACGGCATCCATCCGCCCACCATGTACTTCCCCCTCATCGTGGAGGAGGCCCTCATGGCCGAGCCTACCGAGACCGAGTCCCGGGAGACCATTGACCAGGCGGTGGCGGCGCTCAAGGCCATCCGGGCCCGGGCCGACAGCGCTCCGGACAGCCTCCGCGCCGCGCCGCACACCACGCCCATCGGCCGGCCCGACGAGGTCAACGCCGCCCGGCATCCGGTGCTGCGCTATGAATTTCCGGAGGAGTGATGCTTTCTTGCGGAAAAGCCGCACGGTTTTTATGAATTTCCGGCGGAGCGATTGCTTTTTGACGGCGGGACCTCTATAATCTAAACGATTGTACTGGAAATTTGACCGTTGCCGGAGGGATTTACATGAGTTATGATCTTGTCGTCGTCGGCGGCGGCCCGGGCGGCTATGTTGCCGCCATTCGGGCCGGCCAGCTCGGTCTGAGGACCGCCCTGGTGGAGCGGGACGCGGTGGGCGGCACCTGCCTGAACCGGGGCTGCATCCCCACTAAGACCCTGCTCCACTCCGCCCACCTTTACCGGGAGATGGTGGCCTGCCAGTCCTTCGGCCTGCAGGCGGAGGGCGTTGGCTTCGACTACGGGGCCATGTCCGCCCGGAAGGAGGAGGTCACCGGCCAGCTCCGTTCCGGTGTGGAGGGCCTGCTGAAGGGCAACAAGGTGGAGCTCCTCCGGGGCTCCGCCCGGGTGGAGGAGCCCGGAAAGGTCCGGGTGGGGGAGAAGGTGCTGGAGACCGGGCACATCCTTATCGCCACGGGTGCAGTCCCCGCAAAGCCGCCAGTGCCGGGGCTGGATCTGCCCGGCGTGGTCACCAGCGACGAGCTGCTGGCCGACGGGAAACTCTATCCCAGGCTGACCATCGTCGGCGGCGGGGTCATCGGCATGGAGTTCGCCTGCCTCTGCAGCGCCCTGGGGACGGAGGTCACCGTCATCGAGGCCCTGGACCGCATCCTGCCCACCCTGGACCGGGAGCTGGGTCAGAACCTGGCCATGCTGCTGAAAAAGCGGGGGGTCCGGGTCCACACCGGCGCCGTCGTAGAGCGGGTGGAGCGGCAGGGCGAGGCGCTGACGTGCACCTTTACGGCCAAGGGCAAGGCGGAGACGGCCCAGTCCGACGCCGTGCTGGTGGCCACCGGGCGGCGGCCGAACACTGCCGGCCTCTTTTCCCCCAGATTGGAGGACGCGCTGGGGCTGGACCGGGGCGGCATTCCGGTGAACCTCCATTTCTCCACCCGGGTGGCCGGTATCTGCGCCATCGGGGACGTGGTCAAGGGCAACATCCAACTGGCCCATGTAGCCTCCGCCCAGGGGATCAACGCCGTGAGCCGTATGGCCGGCCTGCGGCCCCCCATGCGCCTGGAGGCCGTCCCAGCCTGCGTGTACACCGACCCGGAGATCGCCTGTGTGGGCAGCACGGAGGCCGAGTGCAAGGAAAACGGTATCCCGTACAAGACGGGCAAGTATCTGATGAGCGGCAACGGCCGCACGGTCATCGCCCGGGGGGAACGGGGCTTCATCAAGGTGGTGTACCACGCCGAAAGCGGCGCGGTGCTGGGCGCCCAGCTCATGTGCGAGCGGGCCACCGACCTGATTGGGGAATTTACCCTCGCCGTGGCGGAGGGCCGGACGGTGGAGCGCATGGCCCAGCTTATCCGGCCTCACCCCACGTTTGGGGAGGGGATTTCCGAGGCGGCGGAGAGCTGTCTCGGCCTTGCCATCCACCAGCTCAACCGATAAAAAGACGGAGAGGACCGCATGCCGGGTATCCGGCGTGCGGTCCTTGGTATGTTTGGGCTGTAAAAGTGCCCGGACCTGTGGTACACTGGCGGAAGAACGAACAAAGGGGAGAGAAGCATATGACGGAAAAGGGACGCTTTGCCCCCAGCCCCAGCGGCCGGATGCACCTGGGAAACGTACTGTCCTTCCTGCTGGCCTGGCTGGACGCCCGGGCGGCGGGGGGCACGGTGGTGCTGCGGATGGAGGATCTGGACCCCCTGCGGACTGGGGAGCCCTGGGCCTCCCGGATCGCCGATGATCTGCGCTGGCTGGGGCTGGGGTGGGAGGAGGGCTTCCAGGCGGGCGGACCCAACGGCCCGTACTGCCAGCGGGAGCGCACCGCACTGTATGACGCGGCGTTCCGGGCTCTGGAGGAGCAGGGGCTGCTCTACCCCTGCTGGTGCAGCCGCCACCAGCGGCTGGCCGCCTCCGCCCCTCACCCCGGGGAGGTGCGGGACATGGGGGCGTGTCCCTGCCGCGCCTTTACGGCGGAGGAGCGGGCCGCCCGCTGGCGGGAACGGGACCCGGCCTGGAAGGCGGCGGTCCCCCACGAGACGGTGGCCTTCCGCGACGCCAACTGCGGACCCCAATCCTTCCACCTGGCCCACGACTGCGGAGATTTTATCGTACGGCGCTCCGACGGGGTGTATGCCTATCAGCTCGCGGTCACGGTGGATGACGCCCGGATGGGGGTGACCCGGGTGGTGCGGGGCATGGACCTGCTGGACTCCACCCCGCGTCAGCTCTGGCTGATGGACAAGCTGGGCTATCGCCGCCCCACCTATGCCCACCTCCCGCTGCTGGAGGCCGCCGACGGCCGCCGCCTGTCCAAACGGGACCAGGACCTGGACATGGGGGCCCTGCGGGAGCGGTTTACCCCGGCGGAGTTGACCGGGTATCTGGCATTTTTGGCTGGGCTCACGGGAGAACCGGCCCCGGCAAGCCCCCGGGAGTTGGTGAAGGAATTTACCTGGGCCAAAGTGAAGCGGGCTCCAATCTGCATAGAGCAGCTCTGAATAGCATAGTGAGTTTGCCGAGTTTACACATAAAATGCAGATGTAATTTGTTCGATTTTACTTGTGGTTTGAGAGCAAATGTGATATGCTGTAAATGGGAATTGGTTTGGTTTTATCTCAGCAACGGCAAATCCGACACAAGCATCATTCGAAAGGGAGGGTAAACATGCGCAGATCCAACATGCGGAAGAGGTTTCTTCCATTCTTGGTTGTTTTTGTGGCCTTGACCGCTATCATGATGACCGTAGCCTTCGCGGAAGGCGAGGCGGAATACGTCAGCAATTTCTACGCCAGCCCCCTGTCTCTGCTGCCCCCTGTCATCGCCATCATCCTGGCCCTGATCACCAAGGAGGTCTACAGCTCTCTGTTCGTAGGCATCCTGGTGGGCGGCCTGCTGTACGCCAACTTCAACCCCGAGCTGACCATCATGACCATGTTCTTCAATGAAGACGGCGGCATGATCTATAAGATTTCCGACTCCTGAAACGCGGGCATCCTGGTGTTCCTGGTTATCCTGGGCATCATGGTGGCCCTGATGAACAAGGCCGGCGGCTCCACTGCCTTCGGTAACTGGGCCAAGGACCACATCAAGACACGGGTGGGCGGCCAGCTCTCCACTATGCTGCTGGGCGTGCTCATCTTCGTGGACGACTACTTCAACTGCCTGACCGTGGGCTCCGTTATGCTGCCCGTTACGGATGGCCACCGGGTGTCCCGGGCCAAACTGGCCTACCTCATCGACGCCACGGCCGCGCCCATCTGTATCATCGCACCCATCTCCTCCTGGGCCGCCGCCGTCACCGGCTCCGTCCCCGAGGATTCCGGCATCAACGGCTTTGCCATGTTCCTGCAGACGATCCCCAACAACCTCTATGCCCTGCTGACCATCGTGATGTGCCTCACCCTGGCGATAGGCAAGTTCGACTACGGTCCCATGAAGATCCATGAGGACAATGCCCGGGACAAAAACGACCTGTTCACCACGCCTGACCGGCCCTATGGCGAGGGACTGGGCGACGTGAAGCCCAACGCCAACGGCAAGGTCATCGACCTGGTGCTCCCCGTGGTGGTGCTGATTTTCTGCTGCATCATGGGCATGGTCTACACCGGCGGCTTCTTTGACGGCGAGAGCTTCATTGACGCCTTTGCCGGGTCCGACGCCTCCATGGGCCTGGTGCTGGGCTCCGTCATCACCCTGATTCTTACCTTTATCTACTACATGATCCGCCGCGTAATGACCTTCCAGGAATTCACCGAGTGCATCCCCGACGGCTTCAAGCAGATGGTCCCCGCCATCCTGATCCTCACCTTTGCGTGGACCCTGTCCGGCATGACCGGCCTGCTGGGCGGCGCCACCTTCGTGGAGAACCTGGTGGCCAATGCGGCTCCTGGCATGAAGGCCATGCTGCCCGCCATCGTGTTCCTGGTGTGTGTGGGTCTGGCCTTCGCCACCGGCACCTCCTGGGGTACCTTCGGCATCATGATCCCCATCGTGCTGCCGCTGTTCCCCATGGGCAGCGATATGATGGTCACCTCCATCGCCGCCTGCCTGGCCGGCGCCGTCTGCGGCGACCACTGCTCTCCCATCTCCGACACCACCATCATGGCCTCCGCCGGCGCCCGCTGCAACCACGTCAACCATGTGGCCACGCAGCTCCCCTACGCGCTGACCGTCGCTGCGGTCTGCTTCGTGGGCTACATCATCGCCGGCCTGACCAACGGCAACACCTGGATTACCCTGATTATCAGCCTGGTCCTGCTGGAGGTGGTCCTCTTCGCCCTGAAGAGCATCTCGTCCAAAAAGGACGAGGCGGCTGTGGTGAAATAAGCGATTGCAAGGAAAAGCCGGGGCGGACTTGGTCCACCCCGGTTTTTCCTTGACATTTTCCCGCCATTTGCGTATACTAAGGCTGTTCGACGAAAAAAGGCTGTGATGGGAAGGAGTACCCGCCTTCGTTTGGTGCAGAGAGGAGCCGGCCTGCTGCGAGGCTCTCCAAAAAAGCGGGGAAGGTGGTCCCGGAGCTGTGGGCTGAACGGCATCCTGCCGTAGGCCGCAACGTGCGCCCGCGTTAAGGGTCAAGGAGTGTGGGCGCGCCGCGCCCAAATTCAGGTGGTACCGCGGACATTCGTTCGCCCTGAGCAAGCATGCTCGGGGCGCTTTTTGTTGCCCCGAAAAGGAGATGTAAACATGAAGAAAGAACTGCCCAAGGTCTATGAGCCCCAAGAGGTCGAAGGCCGCATCTACGAGATGTGGGAGAAGAACGGCTGCTTTGCCGGGCACCGGGACCCTGACAAGAAGCCCTTCACCATTGTGATGCCGCCCCCCAACGTCACCGGCCAGCTCCATATGGGCCACGCCATGGACTCCACCCTTCAGGATATCCTCATCCGGTTCAAACGGATGCAGGGCTACGCCGCGCTGTGGGTCCCCGGCACCGATCACGCCGGCATCGCTACCCAGATCAAGGTGGAGGAGGAGCTGCGCACCAAGGAGGGCCTCACCCGCTATGACCTGGGCCGGGAGAAGTTCCTGGAGCGCGTCTGGGACTGGAAGGCCAAGTACGGCGGCCGCATCGTGGAGCAGCAGAAGAAGCTGGGCGCCTCCTGCGATTGGTCCCGGGCCCGGTTTACCATGGACGACGGCCTGTCCGCCGCTGTGCGCCATGTGTTCGTCCGCCTCTACAACAAGGGCCTGATCTACAAGGGTTCCCGCATCATCAACTGGTGCCCCCACTGCGTCACCGCCCTTTCCGACGTGGAGGTGGAGTATCAGGACAAGCCCGGACACCTGTGGCACATCCGCTATCCCATCCAGGGGGAGAAGGACAAGTGGGTGGTGGTGGCTACCACCCGGCCCGAGACCATGCTGGGCGACACCGGTGTGGCCGTCAATCCTGAGGACGAGCGGTACAAGGACCTCGTGGGCAGGAAGTGCATCCTGCCCCTGGTAGGCCGGGAGATGCCCATCGTGGCCGACACGTACGTGGACATGGCCTTCGGCACCGGCTGCGTGAAGATGACCCCCGCCCACGACCCCAACGACTTCGAGGTCGGCCTGCGCCAGAACCTGGAGATCATCCGGGTGCTGGACGACAACGGCAGGGTGGTGGAGGGGTACGGCAAGTACTCCGGCCTGGACCGCTACGAGGCCCGGAAGGCCATCGTGGCCGACCTGGAGGTGGGAGGCTACCTGGTCAAGGTGGAGCCCCATCCGCACAACGTGGGCACCTGCTACCGCTGCCACAGCGACGTGGAGCCCCTCATTTCGGCCCAGTGGTTCGTCAAGATGGCGCCCTTGGCCAAGGAGGCCCTGCGGGTGGTCAACGAGGGAGAGACCAAGTTCGTCCCCGACCGCTTCGCCAAGACCTACACCAACTGGATGGAGAACGTCCACGACTGGTGCATTTCCCGTCAGCTCTGGTGGGGCCACCGCATCCCCGCCTGGTACTGCGACGACTGCGGCAAGCTGACCGTCTCCGAGACCGACCCCGCCGAGTGTCGGCACTGCCACAGCCAGCACATCCACCAGGAGGAGGACGTGCTGGACACCTGGTTCTCCTCCGCCCTGTGGCCCTTCTCCACCCTGGGCTGGCCGGATGAGAACAGCGAGGATTTCAAATATTTCTATCCCACCGACGTGCTGGTCACCGGCTACGACATCATCTTCTTCTGGGTGGCCCGGATGATCTTCTCCGGCTGCGAGCACACCGGCAAGCCCCCCTTCCACACCGTGTTCATCCACGGCCTGGTCCGGGACGACAAGGGCCGCAAGATGTCCAAGTCCCTGGGCAACGGCATCGATCCCCTGGAGATCGCCGAGCAGTACGGCGCCGACGCCCTGCGGTTCAATCTGGTCACCGGCAACAGCCCCGGAAACGACATGCGCTTCTACACTGAGCGGTGCGAGGCCATGCGCAACTTTGCCAACAAGATCTGGAACGCCAGCCGCTTCCTGATGATGAACCTGACCATCGACACGTGCGAGCTGCCCGAGCGCCTGGAGCTGGAGGACAAATGGATTTTGTCCAAACTCAACGCCGTCATCCCCGAGATCACCGAGAACATGGACAAGTACGAGCTGGGCGTGGCCGCCCAGAAGGTGTACGACTTCATCTGGGACGACTACTGCGACTGGTATATCGAGCTGACCAAGTCCCGCCTCCAGGGCGGCGACGAGGAGGCCAAGGTCAACGCGCAGAAGGTGCTTTGCTGTGTTCTGACCGATATTCTCAAGCTGCTGCATCCCTTCATGCCCTTTATTACCGAGGAAATCTGGCAGGCGCTTCCGCATGAGGGCGATTTCCTCATGCTCCAGAAGTGGCCTGAGCGCCATATGGAGCTAGACTTCCCCGAGGAGGAGAAGGCCATGGAGATGATCATGGACGCCATCGGCGCCGTCCGCACGCGGCGGGCGGAAATGAACGTGCCCCCCTCCAAGAAGGCTCGCCTGACCGTTTTCACCCTGGAGCAGGAGGTCTTCCAGGCGGGGATCCCCTTCCTGAAGCGCCTGGCCTACGCCAGCGACGTGACCATCACCGGCGTGGCCGGCCTGGGCGCCGGCGGCGAGGAGAGCGCCAAGGGCATGGTCACCGTCATCACCCATGCGGCCCGCATCTCCATGCCCATGGCCGAGCTGGTGGATCTGGAGAAGGAAAAGGCCCGGATTCAGAAGGACCTAGGCAAACAGAAGGCGGAGCTGGAGAAGCTGCAGACCAAGCTGAACAACCCGGGCTTTGTCAATAAGGCCCCCGCCAACGTGGTGGAGGCCGAGCGGGAACGCGCCGGCAAGCTGGCGGCGCTGATTGCCAAGCTGGAGGAACAGCTCCGGAGTATGTAACAAAAAGCCGGCGGACACATATCAGTGTGTCCGCCGGCTTTTAAAGTACGATTTCAGCCAAATAGTCCAGAGTGACTTTGTGGTATTTGGCAATCCGTATCGCAACAGAGAAGGGAATTTCGCGCTCACCCGTTTCATAGCGCGCATAAGTCGTTTTATATAGGTCCAGCCTTTTTGCCATCTCTTCCTGACTTAGGTCTGCATCCTCACGGAGATCCCGGATGTGTTGATATTTTGCCATGATGCCCCTCCTTTTGTTGACACTATACACCGAATGGTGTATAATATGCCCAAATAAACACCAAATGGTGTTTGAAGGAGGGGCATGTATGCGTAAATATGAAATCGCAGAGGGACAGGTCTGCGGGACCTGTGACCATTACCACCAGCACTATGTCAAATAGGGGAAGAATGGTTTCCACGCATTGGACTTTGGCCACTGCGGCTACCCCCGCATGAAGCGCCGCGGTGTGGAGCAGACCTGCCCGCACTGGAGGCCGAGGAGGAACCTCCGGGACCTATAAATTTCCAAATACAGACACTTCGACAAAAAGCCCCCGCGTCCCCGCGTTATAATCGCAGTATACCAAATTCTGGTATACTGCGATTTTTTATAGACACCAAAGAGAACTGGGAGGGACAAGCGATGCCGGTGAGTTGTACGGCGGAGAACCGGGTGCTGCGGGTGACCATTTCCGGGGAGGTGGACCACCACCGGGCCCGGGAGATAATGGACGTGCTGGACCGGGAGATCGACATGGAGCTGCCCCGCCGCCTGACGGTGGATCTGGGAGATGTGACCTTTATGGACAGCTCGGGGATCGCGGTGCTGCTGCGGGCCCACCGGCGGGTGGGGCTGCTGGGCGGAACCATAACGGTGCAGAACGTGCCGGATCAGGCGGGCAAGGTCCTGCGGGCCGCCGGGCTGGACCGGCTGATGAAATTTGAGTGATGCGGCGGGCTGTCCCGCCGCACACGGACCAATAGGAGGCAATACATATGAGAAATCCGGTCAACAGCGCCACCGTGGAATTCCTGAGCCGTTCGGCCAATGAGGGCTTTGCCCGGACGGCGGCAGCCTGCTTTGCCGCCCAGATGGACCCCACGCTGGACGAGGTCAACGACATCAAGACCGCCGTCAGCGAGGCGGTGACCAACTGCATCGTCCACGCCTACCCCAACGAACTGGGAAAAATCCGGATGAAGCTGCGGCTTTTCGAGGACAACACCCTGGAGGTGGTGGTCCAGGACTGGGGGGTAGGCATTGCCGATGTGGCCCAGGCCCGCACCCCTCTGTTCACCACCGGGAACGAGGAGCGCTCCGGCATGGGCTTTACCATCATGGAGAGCTTTATGGACGCCCTCAAGGTAAAGTCCGCCCCCGGCAAGGGCACCACCGTCACCCTGCGCCGCCGCATCGCCCGCCGCCTCACGGCGGGCGGGCGGTGAGCCCATGAGCGCGCTGGAGGCCTCCTCTCTCCTGGAAGCCGCCCACAACGGGGACAACGAGGCCTGCGAGCGGATGCTGGAGGAGAACGCCGGGCTCATCTGGTCCATCGTCCGGCGCTATTACGGCCGCGGCGCAGACCCGGAGGACCTGTATCAGCTGGGCTGCCTGGGCTTTCTCAAGGCGGTGCGGGGCTTCGCCCCCGCCTACGGCTGTCAGTTCTCCACCTACGCCGTGCCCAAGATCGCCGGGGAGATCCGGCGCTTTCTCCGGGACGACGGGGCGGTGAAGGTCAGCCGGGGAGTCAAGGAGCGGGGCACCGCCATCCGGACCGCCCGGGACCGGCTGACCCACCTGCTGGGCCGGGAGCCCACCCTCTCCGAGCTCTCCGAGGAGACGGGGCTGGAGCCCGAGGACATCGCCGCCGCCGAGGAGGCCAACCTGCCGGTGGCCTCCCTCCAGATGGAGACGGGGGACGGGGGCTTCACCCTGGAGTCCGTCCTGGGCACCGAGGGCATGGAGGAGGGCGTGGTGGAGAAGCTGGCCCTCCGGGGGGCCATTGAGAGCCTGCCCGACCGGGAAAAGCAGGTCATCTTCCTGCGGTACTATAAAAATCTCACCCAGGACAAGGCGGCCAAGGTGCTGGGGGTGAGCCAGGTGCAGGTGTCCCGCATTGAGCGCAGGGCGATG
Organism: uncultured Eubacteriales bacterium; assembly: GCA_902492005.1. Lineage (GTDB taxonomy): Bacteria > Bacillota > Clostridia > Oscillospirales > Oscillospiraceae > Intestinimonas. The sequence continues at coordinate 13,250 of CABUJV010000017.1, read as the reverse complement.
GAACGCCTGCGCTCCATTCTGAGCGAGTAAATTTGGAACACAAGGATGGCTTTTTTCGTCCAAAGGGGGTATAATCGAAAAAATGATAAAACACAAGGGAGTGAAGACTCCGTGGAACATCCGGATACCCTCTATATCGTCGTTCCCTGCTACAATGAGGAGGAGGTCCTGCCTGAGACCGCCCGCCGCCTCCGGGCGAAACTGGAGGCGCTGACGGCCGCCGGGCGGATCTCTGATCAGAGCCGGGTCCTCTTTGTCAACGACGGCTCCCGGGACCACACCTGGGCGGTGATCTCCGACCTGCACCGGCAGTGCCCGCTGTTCTCCGGCGCGGACCTGAGCCGCAACCGGGGCCACCAGAACGCCCTGCTGGCCGGACTGATGACCGCCAAGGACCGGGCCGACATGGTCATCTCCATGGACGCCGACCTCCAGGACGACATCGGCGCGGTGGACGCCATGGTGGACAAGTACTACGAGGGGTGCGACGTGGTGTACGGCGTCCGCTCCTCCCGAAAGAACGATACCTTTTTCAAGCGCTTCACCGCCGAGGGGTTTTACCGGGTGATGAACGCCCTGGGGGCCGAGACGGTGTTCAACCACGCTGATTACCGCCTGCTCTCCCGCCGGGCCCTGGAGGGGTTGGCGGCGTTCAAGGAAGTCAACCTCTTCCTCCGGGGGATCGTGCCCCTGGTGGGCTATCCCAGTGCCGCCGTGGAGTACGAGCGGGGCGAGCGGTTCGCCGGCGAGAGCAAGTACCCCCTCAGGAAGATGCTCTCCTTCGCCATGGAGGGCATCACCTCCCTGTCGGTGAAGCCCATCCGCTACATTACCGCCCTGGGCTTCCTCATCTTTTTCATCAGCATCCTGATGCTGATCTACTCCATCGTCCGCTGGGCCCACGGGGAGACCGTTCTGGGCTGGGCCAGCGTCATCTGCTCCGTCTGGGCCATCGGGGGGCTGATCCTGCTGTCCCTGGGGGTCATCGGGGAGTATATCGGAAAAATCTACCTGGAGACCAAGGGCCGCCCCCGGTTCCTGATCCGGGAGGTGCTGGAGGACGGACATGGCCAGACTGATTGACAGCTCAATTCCCAAATTCCTGCTGGTGGGGGTGGGCAACACCCTGCTATCCCTGTTCCTCATGTTCCTTCTGGAGGGGCTGGGCTACTGGCCCTCCACCGCCATCGCCTATGTGGCCGGGGCGGTGATGAGCTTCTTCCTCAACCGGCGCTTCACCTTCCACAGTCAGGAAAAGCTGGGCCGGTCGGCGGTGAAGTTCGCCGTCAACGTGGCGGTGTGCTATGTAGCGGGGTACGGGCTGGCCAAGGTGCTGGTGCCTATCCCCCAAGAGCCCAACGCTGTGCCCGTGATCTGGTTCGAGCGGCTCTCCAAGCTGGTGGGCATGGGGCTGTATACCGTGTTCAACTACTTCGGACAGCGTTTTTTCGCCTTCCGAAAGGGAAAATAGGAGCAAGGGGACCGGCGAGCGCGCTCGCCGGTCCCCTTGCTCCTTATGGGCGCTCCGGTTTCAGCCCGCCCTCGGTGGCGGCCACCACGGCGGAGCATGCGAGATCGCCGGCGATGTTGACGGCGGTGCGGGCCATGTCCAGGATGCGGTCGATACCCGCCACCAGGGCCACCCCCTCCACGGGCAGGCCCACCGACTGGAGCACCAGGGTGAGCATCACCACCCCCGCGCCGGGAACCCCGGCGGTGCCGATGGAGGCCAGCGTGCAGGTGAGCACGATGGTGACCTGCTGCCCCAGATCCAGAGGGATGCCGTAGGCGTTGGCGATGAAGAGGGCGCACACCCCCTGGTAGATGGCGGTGCCGTCCATGTTGATGGTGGCGCCCAGGGGGAGGACGAAGGAGCGTACCGGGGCGGGCACCCCCAGCCTGCGGGCGGCCTCCATGGAAAAGGGGAGGGTGCCCGCCGAGCTGGCGGAGGAGAAGGCGAATACCAGAGCGGGCAGGGCGGTCTGGAAGAAGGTCAGGGGATTGACCCGGGCGATGCCTCCCACGGCGATGGAGTAGCCCGCCAGCATGTGGAGCAGGCAGGCCCCGTATACCACCAGGATCACCCCCAAAAAGGACAGCAGCACCCGGGGGCCCAGCTCGGCCACCACCGGGGCGATGAGGGCGAAGACGGCGGCGGGGGCCAGCTTCATGATGAATCCGGTGAGGGCGTACATGGCCTCGGCCAGACTGTCGCACACCGCCAGCAGGGGCCGGCCTTTCTCTCCGATGAGCAGGATGGCCCCGCCCAGACACAGGGCGAAAAAGATAATCTGGAGCATATTGCCCTCGGCCAGTGCGGATACGGGGTTGGTGGGGACAATATTCAGCAGGGTGTCGGCAACGCTGACCGTCGTCCCGGCGGCTCCGGCGGATTCTTGCGCCACCTGGCCCAGCCCCCGGCCCACCGGAAAGAGGTTGGCCGCCAGCAGACCCAGCGTGACGGCCAGCGCGGTAGTGCACAGGTAGAACAAGATGGTCTTTCCGCCGATGCGGCCCACCTTTTTGGCGTCTCCCAGGCCGCAGGTGCCCACGGTGATGGAGGCGAACACCAGCGGCACCACCACCATTTTGATGAGGTTGAGGAATACGGTGCCGAAGGGCTTGATATAAGTCTGGGCGACCTCCGGTGCGGCCTGCAGGGTCAGGCCGGCCAGGATGCCCAGGAGCAGGCCGATCAGGATCTGCACGGAAAGGGGCAGCTTATGCTTCATGGATATCCCTCCAAAATTCACAACAGCCAATAGGATATCATACTTCAAAACAAAAGAAAAGATACGAATTTTCTCCGGATTGTGATACACTAAAGTGAACGGAGGCGAGGGAGTTGGAATCTGTCCCGGCCAAGCATCTGCTGCACCGGACCAGGGATCGCTCCTGGTTCGGCACGGACTACACCATGAATCTGTACCGGGGCTGCTGCCATGGCTGCATCTACTGCGACAGCCGGAGCGACTGCTACCAGGTGGAGGACTTTGATACTGTGCGGGTCAAGGAGAACGCCCTGGCCGTTCTGCGGGACGACCTCCGGCGCAAGCTCCGTCCCGGCATCGTGGGTATGGGGGCCATGAGCGATCCCTACAACCCGTTTGAGCGCAAGCTCCAGCTCACCCGGAATGCGCTGGCCCTGCTGGACGCCTACGGCTTCGGGGTCACCCTGGCCACCAAGAGCGATTTGGTGGTGCGTGACATCGATCTGCTCCAGTTCATCCAGAGCCACTCCCCGGTGCTGTGCAAGCTGACGCTCACCACGGTGGACGACGCTCTGGCCGGCAAGTTGGAGCCGCGGGCGCCCAGCCCGACCCGGCGGCTGGAGGCCGTGCGGGCGCTGTCCAGGGCGGGCATCCCGGTATGCATCCTGCTGATGCCGGTGCTCCCCTTCGTGGAGGACACCGAGGAGAACGTTCTGGCGGTGACCGAGGCGGCGGCGGAGGCCGGGGCCCGATACATCTACCCCGCCTTCGGCATGACCCAGCGGCAGGGCCAGCGGAGCTGGTATCTGGACCGGCTGGAGGCCGCCTTCCCTGGCCGGGGCCTGCGGGAAAAGCACGAAAAGCGCTATGGGGACCGGTATGTCTGCACCAGCCCCCGGGCCGGGCGGCTGTGGGAGGTGTTCGTCCGGCGGTGCGGCGAGCTAGGGCTTTTGTGCGAGATGAAGCACATCACGGCCAACTACCAGCGGGGCTATGAAGACCGGCAGCTCCGTTTTTTTGATTGAAAGGAGCGGCAGCCATGCTGCTTTCCGCAGAACACATCACAAAAATATACGGGACCCGGGCCGTGCTGGACGGGGCGTCGCTCTATCTGGAGCGGGGACAGAAGCTGGGGGTCATCGGGGTGAACGGCAGCGGTAAGTCCACCTTGCTGCGCATCCTGGCGGGGGCGGAGGAGCCCGACGGGGGTACGGTGGCCCGGGACCCCAACGTGCGGCTGGAATATCTCCCTCAGAACCCGGCCTTCGACCCGGCGCGCACCGTGCTGGAGCAGGTCTTTGACCGCCTGTCCCCCGAGGCCCGGGAGCTCCGGGAGTACGAGGCCAAGAGCGTCCTCACCCGCCTGGGCGTCACCAATTTTGAACAGCGGGTGGGGGAGCTCTCCGGCGGGCAGCGCAAGCGGACGGCCTTGGCCACCGCGCTGGTCCACGACTGCGACGTGCTTATCCTGGACGAGCCCACCAACCACCTGGACGCCGAGATGGTGGCCTGGCTGGAGGAGCGGCTGCGCCAGTTCAAGGGGGCGCTGGTGATGGTCACCCACGACCGCTATTTCCTGGAGCGGGTGGTGGAGCGCATCGCAGAGGTGGAGCGGGGCAAGCTCGCCTTTTACGAGGGGAGCTACGCCAAATACCTGGAGGCCAAGGCCCGGCGGGAGGAGATGGAGGCGGCCAGCGAGCGCAAGCGTCAGTCCATCCTCCGGCGGGAGTACCAGTGGGTGATGCAGGGCCCCACCGCCCGGGGGACCAAGAGCCGGGAGCGGCTGGAGCGGTATGAGGCCCTGCGGGACCAGGCCGGGCCGGAGAAGCGGGCCGAGCTGGAGCTGTCCGCCCGGTCCAGCCGTCTGGGGAAAAAGACCATTGAGCTCCACGGGGTGTCCAAGGCGTTTGGGGGCAGGACCGTACTGCAGGATTTCGACTTGATGCTGCTCCGGGATGACCGCATCGGGGTCGTGGGCCCCAACGGCAGCGGCAAGAGCACCCTGCTGAACCTCATCGCCGGGCGGCTGGCCCCCGACGGGGGAGAGGTGGTGACCGGGGAGACGGTGCGCATCGGCTACTTTGCCCAGGAGACCCCGCCCATGGCGGCGGACATGCGGGTCATCGATTATGTGAAGGACATCGGCAGCCGCATCGAAACCCCGGAGGGCTCTCTCACCGCCTCCCAGCTCCTGGAGAAGTTTCTCTTCCCCAGACAGGAGCAGTGGGCCCCCATCGACAGGCTCTCCGGCGGGGAGAAGCGGCGGCTGTTCCTGCTGTCCATCCTGTGCACCGCCCCCAACGTGCTGCTGCTGGATGAGCCCACCAACGACCTGGACATCCAGACCCTCACCGTCCTGGAGGACTATCTGGAGACCTTCCCCGGGGCGGTTATCGCCGTGTCTCACGACCGCTATTTTCTCGATAAGATGGCCCGGCGGATCTTTGCCGTGGGGGAGGGCAGAACGGTGCAGGGCTATACCGGGGGATATTCGGACTATCTGGCCGCCCGGGCGGAGGCACAGCGGGAAAAGACGCCCCGGCCCAGTGGGGCGAAGCGGGCCCAGGAGAAACCCGCCGGCCCCAAAAAGCTGAGGTTCAGCTACAAGGAGCAGCGGGAGTACGAGACCATCGACGCCGACATCGCCGCCCTGGAGGGAGAGCTGGCCGCCGTTCGGGCGGAGCAGGAGGAGCGGGTCAGCGATTACGTGGCCCTGCAGGACCTCCAGGCGAGGCAGGAGGAGCTGGAGGCCCGGCTGGAGGAGAAAATGGAGCGCTGGCTCTACCTTACGGATCTGGCGGAGCGTATCGCCAATCCATAATTTTTCTAAATCCGGATTGAAAAAAGATTAAAAAAACATGAATTTCCACGGGGACAACTTGCGCCCCGCTGAAAATACGTATACAATAAGGCCAGATTCCAAAAATATGAGAAGAATGCAATAGGAGGTTTTTGATATGATTTCTTTTGACGAACTGAAGAGCCGGGCGCTGGACCTGACCCAGAGCGGCGTGGCCAAGGCGAAGGAGCTCACCGACGTGGCCAAGCTGAACATTGCAAACTCCACCGAGGAGGACAACATCCGCAAGGCCTATATTGAGCTGGGCAAGCTCTACTACGCCGAGCGGGGCATGGCGCCCGAGGGCGCCTACGCGGCGCTGTGTGAGAAGATTACCGCGTCCAAGCAGAAGATCGAGGAGAACCGGGCCAAGATCAGCGAGATCAAGGCGGCCAACGACGTCTCCGACGATGCGTGCGGCTGCGGCTGCTGTTCCGCTGAGACTGAGGTGGCGCCCGAGGAACCTGCGGCCCCCGTGGAGGACTCCAAGCCGGAAGAGCCCCAGGAGTAAGAAGAAACGCCCGGTCCGCATAGCGGACCGGGCGTTTTTGTCAAGTAGAGGAGGGGGAGACGGGAGCCTCTTCGGGCAGCGCTCCGGGCTTTTTCTGGGACAGCCACAGGCCGGCCAGGATCAGGGCAATGGCGGCCAGTGCCTGAAGGGTGACCGGCTCGCGGAGGATAAGGGCGGAGGCGAAGAGCGCGACCACCGGGGTCAGATAGATGTATACGTTGGTGGACACCGATCCCAAAAGGGACAGAGCCTTATTCCACAGGACGAAGCAGATGGCGGAGGCCCCCACGCCCAGATAGAGGATGTTGAAGAGCAGGCCGGGTGCGGCCAGGCGGGCGGGGGAGAGGTCTGGCCGGAGAACGGCCAGCAGCGGGGCTGTAAAGACCAGCCCCCAGAAAAAGACCTTGCGGGTGACCTGAAGATTGGTGCAGCCGGAGCTGCGGGTCAGCTCCACGCAGACGCCGTAGCAGCCCCAGCAGAAGGCGGCGCCCAGGGTGAGCAGGCTACCCAGCGGGTTAAAGTCCAGGGCCTCGCCCCGGGCCAGGGAGATCAGGGTGATGCCGGTGAGTGCTAGGACGAAGCCGGCGAAGAAGGACCGGCGGGGTCGGGGCGCCCGGCGGCAGAGCCACAGCATCAGCGCCGAGAACATGGGGGCCGCCGAGATGATGATGCCCACGGTGGAGGCCAGGGTATAGGCTAGGGCGGTGTTTTCCAGAATGAAATAGAGGGTGAGGCCGGTGAGTCCCGCCGCCATAAAGGGGAGCTCCTCCCGCAGGCTTTTGGGCAGCAGCGGCTTCGGGTGGAGGAAGAACAGGATCACCCAGGCGATGACGAAGCGGTAGGTCATGATGGCCAGCGGGTCATACGCCCGCAGAAGCAGCTTGGTGGAGATAAAAGTAGTGCCCCACACGATGGTGACCAGCAGGGCAAAGGCATGTCCCAGAAGGCGGGAGCAGCTGTGCATGGCGGTCGAAGTCCTTTCCTCAGGTTTGGTCGGAGCGCGGGGGACAGCGGCGCAGAAAATCCTGGATGTGGGCGACCGAGTCGGCGCTGATGACGTGCTCGATGGCGCAGGCGTCCTCATAGGCCTGCTCCGGGTCCACCCCCATCACCTGCGTCAGCAGGCGCTGCAGAATGGTGTGCTTGTGGGAGAGCAGTTCGGCTAGACGGAGCCCCTGCTCCGTCAGCCGGATCTCCCGGTATTTTTCACTTTCCACAAGACCCCGGGAGGCCAGCACATTCATGGCGTTGTTGGCGCTGGCCTTGGAGACCTCCAGCCGGGCGGCCACATCGCTGAGCCGGCAGCCGCCGTCGCCGCACAGATCGTAAACGGTCTCCAGATAGTGCTCCATGGCGATGGTCAGATGTTCCATGGCGGGCCTCCTCGCAATAAGAAACGTGCGCAGCGGCAGAGGCGCTGCGCACGTGCTATTATAGTTCCTCCGCCTCAGATTTGCAAGAGGTTCAGACCACCCGACGGCCGTAGACGTAGACGTTGGCGTAGTGGCCGGAGGACAGATCGTCGATCTGGACGGTGTAGCTGTTGGTGGAGGCGTGGATGAACTGCCCGCTGCCGATGTAGATGCCCACATGGGAGACCGGTTTGCTGGTGCGGTACTTGAAGAACACCAGATCGCCGGGCTGCAGCTCGTCCTTAGTGACGGACACGCCGTTGGAGAGCTGGTCAGTGGCGGTGCGGTTGAGGGTATAGCCGAACTGGCTGTAGACATACTTGGTGAAGCCGGAGCAGTCAAAGCCGCTGGTGCTGCTGCCGCCGTAGACGTAGGGAGTGCCCAGGAAGTTCTGGGCATAGGCGGCGATCTCCTCGCCCACCGAGGAGGCGGCTGCGGTGGAGGCGGGAGCCTCGGAGGTGAGAGTTATGTAGTCGCTGCTGACATAGCCGCTGGTGCCGCCGTGGACGACCTTGTACCAGCCGTCCTGCACCCCGGTGAGCTCCAGCACGGTGCCGCCGGAGACGCTTTTCAGTACGCTATAGCCGGTGCCGGCGCCGGAGCGGATGTTCAGGGAGGATACGTCGCTGTTGACCTCGCCGTAGCCCAGCGCGGCGTCCATGGAGGTGGAGACGGTCAGATATTCACCGGCCATGTAGCCCTCCACGGCGTTGTAGCTGACCTTGTACCAGCCGTCGCCGGCCTCCTCCAGCACCACCAGATTGGCGTTGCTGGTGGCGGTGGCCAGGATGGCGCCGTCGGTGGCGGGTGTGTCCCGCAGGCGGAGGGCGTCGGCAGTGACGGTGCCGGCGCCCAGACAGGCGGCGGACGCGCCGATGGTACACAGAGCGGTAAGGGCGACGGTGAGCAGGCAGGTGCGCAGCAGCTTGCCGGACATTATCATCGGTGAGGACCTCCCATTTTATCGTTTGTAGGCGGGAAAGATTACTTGCTGGCCAGAGCCCGGGCCAGCCACACTGCGGCCACGTCCATGGCGGCGTAAAGGTTGTCCTTCTCGGTCTTTTTGACTACGCGGTCGCGGCTCTTCAGGTCGGGGTCGGTGAGCTGAAGCTGGACCGAGACCTTGGTGGCCAAAGAGAGGCCGTCGTCCACCTTCTTGTTGTCCATCACCTGGAGCATGATGATATATTTATCCGCCATGCTGCCGTAATAGATCAGGTTGTCTTTGCGGCGCAGGGGGTGTCCCTTGTAGACCAGGGGGAATTTCTGATCAGCCATATTGACCTCCAATATCCAAGATAAAAACTGTAACCGAATTGTAACACATTGTTCCCGGGATGTCAAATTCTTTTCGGCGGATTTCCGGATATTTCTGGGGAGGGACCGGAGGCTTGCGGAACGGGGCAGAAATCGGTAAAATACGGGGGAAGGGGGCGGTTTTATGCGGGTGCTGCTGGTACGGCCCAGACGGCTCAACGCCATGACGGTGTTTGGGGCGGTGGACTGCGAGCCGCTGGAGCTGGAGTATCTGTCGGCGGCCTGCAGGGACATGGGGGCGGAGCCGGTTGTCTATGACGGAATTTTGGAGTACCGTCCGTTCTCCCGGGTGGTAAGAGAGGTGCGGCCGGACTGGGTGGCGCTGACTGGCTATCTGACGCAGGAGCGGGAGATGGCGGAATATGTCCGGCTGGCCAAGACGGCTGCCCCTGGCTGCCGGGTGGTGGTGGGCGGAGTCCATGCCCAGCTCAACTGGGTCAGACTGCGCTTGGAGGGGGTGGATTTCATCCTGCGGGGGGAGTCCACGGCGGCCTTCCAGGCCCTGCTGTCCGGGGCCGACCCGGCGGGGATACCCGGCCTGTGCTGGAGAACGGGAGAGGGGTGGAGCGAGACGCCCTATATCCCCTGCGACATTGACGAGCTGCCCCTGCCCGACCGGAGCGGCTGGGCGGCGGGGGCGAAGTGGTTCCGCTATCTGGACTATCCGCGGGTGTCCACCTTAAAGACCGCCGTAGCCTGCCCCTATTCCTGCGACTTCTGCTATGGCCGGAACCTCCACGGCGGACGGTATCAGGCCCGGCGGCTGGATCTGGTGCTGGACGAATTGGAGGCGATACCGGGAGAGACCGTCTTTATCGTGGATTCGGACTTCCTGCTGGAGGAGGCGCGGGCGGAGGGCTTTCTGCGGGGCCTGGAGGAGCGGGGCATCCGCAAACAATTCATCTGTTACGCCCGGGCGGACTTCATCGCCGCCCACCCGGAGCTGACGGGCCGGCTGTGCCGGGCGGGCTTCCGATGCTTCCTGGTGGGCATCGAGGGGGTGCGGGACGACCGCCTGGAAGGCTGGAACAAGGGGACCAGCCGGGCGGTAAACGAGGCCTGCGTGGCCGTCCTCCATGCCAACGGGGCCGACTGCGCCGCTCTGCTGCTGGCCGACCCGGCCTTTGAGAAGGCGGACTTCCGGGCCCTGACCCGCTGGGTGGCGGAGCATCCGGTCCGGTATGCTTCCGTTCAGATCCTCACCCCGATTCCGCCTACCCCCTTCTATCAGCGGAGGGAGGGGGAGCTCACCAGCCGGAACCTGCGGCAGTGGGACCTGGCCCACCTGGTACTGCCCCCGGAGCACATGAGCCGGAGGGCCTTTTTGGCCCGGTACCGGCTGCTGCTGACGCGTCTGACTCTGCGCACCCGGCGGCGGGGGGCCTTCCAGTTCGTCACCCCCGCGTATCTGTGCCGGGTGCTGGTCCGCTGGTGGCGGAGATGGCGCGCCCTGCGGTGATTCCTGTCCGCCGGTCACGTTAGATGCGCCACAGGGCCCAGCTTCTGGCGGAACGCCGCCAGTGCGGCGCGAATTTCGGCGCAGACGAGTTTCCGCGGGACGAATTCGACAGCTCCAACCGGGGCCCCGTGCAGTTCTGCAATCCCCGGCCCGGCATCCTGCCCCTGAACATTTACATCCATGTGGTCTACGTCTTTTCGCGTTGTCTCCCGCCCCGACCGACGCGACCGTCGGCGGCAAGACCCTCACCAGCATGTGGATATGCAATTTGCCGCCGATATTTTGGGGCAAATACAGGGATATTTTTTGCGCATAGTTAAAGATTTAGGGAACCACCTGCACTGCTGGTGCTTTTCTTAATGCAAATAATCATCCACCGGCAAAGCCGGTGGTATTTCCACAATTCGGCTGGCGTTTTTCCTGGTAGAATACTTTTCTCCGATACTTTGGCGCAAACACAATATGGTATTTGCAATTTCACTTCGTATGAGATAAACTATTTGCGTCGTTCATTCCACTTGAATGACCTCCCTATGTTATTTCCTTGTGCAGTTGGCAGACCGCACTTGCATTATAACATAGGGAGCTTTTTCCCTCCTCGCTAAAGCTCTTTTGAACCACTGGCCTTGCCAGTGGTTTTCTTTATACAAGAGGGCGGCACCGTCGAAGGTGCCGCCCTCTTTCGTTTCCCCACGGGACAAGGGAAACTGTCGGTCATTGTTTCTTGTTGCTCTGGAAGGAGACCCACATGGAAGATCCCGTACCCGTCAAGGAGGAATACACCTATCAAGTCGGCAAAATCCAATTCATTGTCACGCCCGTCTACAAGGACAAAGGCGAGTCCATGCGTGACATTCTGTTGAAGCTGATGCTGGCCGATTTGGAGCCAGCCTAACTGTTCCATCGACATCCTTAACTCGGGCGGTCGGCAGAGGTATAATATGCATAGGATGAAGCCTTGCTCGGCTGCTTGGAAAGGAGGATATTTTGAAACAGTCAAGCAAGAAAATCTCTACCGGCACAGCGGCCCGACGCCGCGGTCATTCCAGGGCAAATCAAGAACAACCTGGATTTCCGGGTGTGCGGCAGGGCGGACAGCGTGCTATCTCAAATCATCCTGGACAACACCAGCGCCGCCGACCAGATACCCAAAGACGCAAGGGGCCGCTTCATCCCCCAGGACGGCACTATCTTCCAGGGCTACCTGTTCGACGAGGGGCAGCTTTAGCGGGAGGCGGGGTCTATGACAAGGAAGGAGAAAGTCAACGACTACGGCACCGGGATACCCCTCCATGAAGTGGAGGCCCTGGACCGTGTCCTGCTCCCGGAGATACAAAAATTCTTCGAGAGCGAGGAAGGACAGAGGGAGTTTGCCGAGTGGAAGGCAAAGCGGGAAGCCGATAAAGCAGAACAACAATAAAGCACAAGGCGGGAACATCTGTAACGATGTTCCCGCCTTATACCATTGTTCGACAAACTGGAAGTCGTGCTTTAGCCTTCTATCGGCAGTTGAATCTCTGTCAGCCATTCATCTGCCGAATCCTTGTTCCAGATACCATCAATATAAGATTCCCTTGCAAGCCCGGAAATCTTATAGCCATTGGCCTCCGCATATTTCATGATGTATGCATAGGCTTCGCCAAGATTGTCATAAGCTCCTTTGTGATAGATACTGATTACTTTTGTGGCGGGAATTCTGCGGAACTTAATCCTCTCATTCTCCTTTCCAAATTCCGTTACGGCTTCCGAGTGGCGAACTAAAATATCCTTATGCCTGTATTCGCCGTCAAGATATTCACAAAACTCATACGGCGGCTCCGCACATTTGAGGTCTGGATTCAGCCGCTTGCACTCAGCCCCCGATTCGGGAACGAATGTCATCAAATCCGGGTAGCCGTCCAGCCGTCTTTCCTCATAGTAAACGATGGTTTCCGGGATTTCCTTGATAACTGCCTGATAGTTCATTTGTTTGTCCTCCATAAGATAATTGATGATGGAGAGACGGATACTAATATCGGCCTGCTGCTTTTTTAGACTGTCTGCCTTTAATTTCAATATATCTCTTACCTGTGCACCTGCAAGAATAGTTTTGATTTCCTCCACGGAAAGGTCAATCTGCCTGTATGCCTTGATTTTAGCCGCCTGCGCAAGCTGGCTTGTCTCATAGAAGCGATACCCGGTCCATTCGTCAATGTGTGCGGGGATCAGCAGACCTTCCTTTTCGTAGAATCGCAAGGCTTTCACTGTAAGCAGCGACAATCTTGAAAAAGTACCGATTTTCAGCATCTTCATCACCACCGAAACTATCCTATCGTATCCTCTTAGGGGAGAGTCAACAGGCAATCAATCACGGTTTGTTTATCCCTATAAACAAGCTGATGCTAACGCCTTTTCTGATTCCGCAATATCCATTTCAATCAAAGGACGCATACTGTCTTTATACTTTGACAGATCTGCACGATGTAAAGCAGACAATATCTGAGGGATATATTGTGGCTTTGTCTGACCTACCTGAGCAAGCGCTTTGATACATTGCCTTGCCGTGATCGGCTTTTCGTCTACGATATGGGAAAGAAAGTCAGAGATAATCAAATCAAAGCGGTTTTCTTCATCCCATTGGGCATTTGCCGCGAGAATATAGAGTGCTCTATTTCTTACAAACGATTTCGGATGATCGAGCAGGGAGGCAAAATCATCAAAGTATTCATACCATTCGTCTGTCTCCTGACTTTCCGATATGATTTTATCTGCAATCGCACAAGCGTACTTATCGTTATTTGATGTCAGTTTCGCTATAATATCCAATTAAATCACCTCCGCAAACCCCGATTTGTCTGACAGACACATAATATATCAGAAAAGGTCAAAAAAACAAGGGCGGGATGATAGTCCCGCCCTTGTCCATCAAAGTACATTCTCAATAGAAATGATAAATCCGAACACATTACCCACTTGGAGAATGTAGTTTGGATGATCATTGTTTGGTCCGAGTGTCATTAAA
>CABUJV010000016.1 GCA_902492005.1 uncultured Eubacteriales bacterium | reverse complement strand
TACTTCCTCAAGCTGCACCATCTGGTGGACGATAAGATCCACGCCCGCTCCACCGGCCCCTACTCCCTGGTCACCCAGCAGCCTCTGGGCGGCAAGGCCCAGTTCGGCGGCCAGCGCTTCGGCGAGATGGAGGTGTGGGCCCTGGAGGCCTACGGCGCGGCCTACACCCTCCAGGAGATCCTGACCGTGAAGTCCGACGATGTGACCGGCCGCGTGCGCACCTACGAGTCCATCGTCAAGGGGCACAACGTGCCCAAGCCCGGCGTGCCCGAGTCCTTCAAGGTGCTGGTCAAGGAGCTGCAGGCGCTGTGCCTGGACATCCGGGTGCTGGACGACAAGGGCCAGGAGATCGAGCTCAAGGACGACGACGAGGATACCTACCAGCCCGACCGCATCCGGGACGACGACGACTTCTACGGCTACAACGCCGGAGGGGAGTCCGACTTCGCCGCCGCTGGCTTCACCCTCAAGGAGGGCAGCGACGAGGACGATCTGGCGGTGGACAATGCCGGCGACGAGGACGAGGACCTGATGGACGACGCCGACGACGGCGACCTGGACTAAGAGAGGGAGGACGCTTTAGAATATGAGTTACGCTGAATTCGACGCAATCCGCATCGGCATCGCCTCCCCGGAGCAGATCCTGGAGTGGTCCCACGGCGAGGTGCTCAAGCCGGAGACCATCAACTACCGGACCCTTAAGCCGGAGCGGGACGGCCTGTTCTGTGAGAAGATCTTTGGGCCTACCAAGGACTGGGAGTGCCATTGCGGCAAATATAAGAAGATCCGCTACAAGGGCAAGATCTGCGACCGCTGCGGCGTGGAGGTCACCCGGGCCAAGGTGCGCCGGGAGCGCATGGGCCACATCGAGCTGGCCACCCCCGTCAGCCATATCTGGTATTTCAAGGGCATCCCCTCCCGGATGGGCCTGCTGCTGGACATCAGCCCCCGGATCCTGGAGAAGGTCCTGTACTTCGCCGCGTATATCGTCACCGATCCCGGCGAGACTCCCCTGCTGCGCAATCAGCTGCTGTCCGAAAAGGAATACCGCGACATGCGGGAGAAGTATGAGGACGATTTCGACGCCGGCATGGGCGCCGAGGCCGTGAAGAAGCTGCTGCAGCAGATCGACCTGGAGGAGCTCAGCGCCCAGCTCCACGCGGAGCTGAAAACCGTCACCGGCCAGAAGAAGGCCCGGGTGGTGAAGCGCCTGGAGGTGGTGGACGCCTTCCGCCTGTCCGGCAACAAGCCGGAGTGGATGGTCATCGACGTGCTGCCGGTGATCCCCCCGGAGCTGCGCCCCATGGTCCAGCTGGACGGCGGCCGCTTTGCCACCTCCGACCTCAACGACCTGTATCGCCGGGTCATCAACCGCAACAACCGCCTCAAGCGTCTGATGGAGCTCAGCGCCCCGGACATCATCGTCCGCAATGAAAAGCGCATGCTCCAGGAGGCTGTGGACGCCCTGATCGACAACGGCCGCCGGGGCCGTCCCGTTACCGGCGCCAACAACCGGGCCCTGAAGTCCCTCAGCGACATGCTCAAGGGCAAGCAGGGCCGCTTCCGCCAGAACCTGCTGGGCAAGCGCGTGGACTATTCCGGCCGCTCCGTTATCTGCGTGGGCCCCGAGCTGAAGATCTATCAGTGCGGCGTGCCCAAGGAGATGGCCCTGGAGCTGTTCCGCCCCTTCATCATGAAGAAGCTGGTGGAGGATGGCTCCGCCAACAACATCAAGTCCGCCAAGCGCATGGTGGACAAGGGCGTCACCGAGGTGTGGGACGCCCTGGACGAGATCATCAAGGACCATCCCGTGATGCTCAACCGCGCGCCTACCCTGCACCGCCTGGGCATCCAGGCCTTTGAGCCGGTGCTGGTGGAGGGCCGCGCCCTGAAGCTGCACCCCCTGAACTGCACCGCCTTCAACGCCGACTTCGACGGCGACCAGATGGCTATCCATGTGCCCCTGTCCGCCGAGGCCCAGGCCGAGGCCCGGCTGCTGATGCTGTCTGCCAACAACCTGCTGCGGCCCCAGGACGGCGGCCCCGTTACCGTGCCTACCCAGGATATGGTGCTGGGCTCCTACTACCTGACCTTCGAGCGGTTCGAAAACGGCGTCAGCCAGATGGACAACGACGAGTATTGGCCCCAGGGCGTGGATTTTGCCCTGGCCGGCAAGAGCTATGACGAGCTTACCGACCAGGAGAAGGCCAATGTCCACATGAACATCTATCGCGACGAGGACGAGGTGCTCATGGCCTATAACGAGCACATCATCGGCGTGCATCAGCCGGTGTGGATCCGCGTCACCAAGGAAGTGGACGGCGAGAAGCTGTCCCATGTGGTCCGGGCCACCGCAGGCCGCATCATCTTCAACCGCAACATCCCCCAGGATCTGGGCTTTGTGAAGCGGTACAACGACGACGGCACCCGGTCCGAGCACTTCTTCGACTATGAGATCACCGAGACCTGCGGCAAGAAGCTGCTGGGCAAGATCGTGGACCGCACCATCAAGCAGTACGGCTTCACCATCGCCGCCGAGGTGCTGGACAACATCAAGGCCACGGGCTATAAATATTCCACCCGGGGCTCCATCACCATCTCCATCGCGGACATGACCGTGCCCGAGAAGAAGTATGAGCTGATCCGCGAGACGGAGCAGCGGGTGGTGGACATCGAGGACCAGTACAACATGGGCTTCATCACCGACGAGGAGCGCTATAAGCTGGTGGTCCGCGAGTGGGAAAAGACCACCAACGACGTTACCGACGCCCTGACCGCCAGCCTGGACCGCTATAACCCCATCTTCATGATGGCGGACTCCGGCGCCCGAGGCTCCATGAAGCAGATCCGTCAGCTGACCGGTATGCGCGGCCTGATGGCCAACACCGCCGGTAAGACTATCGAGATCCCCATCAAGGCCAACTTCCGTGAGGGCCTGTCCGTGCTGGAGTACTTCATCTCCAGCCGGGGCGCCCGGAAGGGCCTGGCCGATACCGCCCTGCGGACCGCCGACTCGGGTTATCTGACCCGCCGTCTGGTGGATGTATCTCAGGAGGTCATCATCCGGGAGCACGACTGCGGCACCCACGAGGGCATCACCGTGTCTGAGATCGTGGAGAACGGTCAGACCATTGAGACTTTCGGTGAGCGGCTCAAGGGCCGTTACCCCGTGGAGGACGTTCTGGACCCGGCCACCGGCGAGGTCCTCGTCTCCCACGAGCACATGATGACGCCGGACGACGCCGCGCTGCTGGAGGCCCATGGCATCCACGAGGTCGCCATCCGCAGCGTCCTGACCTGCCGCGCCCGCAGCGGGGTGTGCTCCAAGTGCTACGGAATCAACCTAGCCATCGGCGAGCCGGTGGGCGAGGGCGAGGCCGTGGGCATCATCGCCGCCCAGTCCATCGGCGAGCCCGGCACGCAGCTCACCATGCGTACCTTCCACACCGGCGGCGTGGCCGGCGGCGATATCACCCAGGGTCTTCCCCGTGTTGAAGAGCTGTTCGAGGCCCGCCGTCCCAAGAAGATGGCCCAGCTGGCGGAAATCAGCGGCAAGGTCAGCATGGAGGACGCCAAGCGGGGCGGCATGGTCAACGTCACCATCACCGCCGACGACGGCGAGGTGGTCTCCTACGCACTGCCCCACAGCGCCGGCATCCGCGTGAAGGACGGCGACACGGTCCAGAAGGGCGCCGAGCTGTCCGACGGCGCGCTGTGGCCCTCCGACGTGCTGCGCATCCGTGGCCTGTCCGCCGTCCACAACTACCTCATCCAGGAGGTCCAGAAGCCCTACCGGCAGCAGGGCGTGGACATCAACGACAAGCACATTGAGGTCATCGTGCGCCAGATGATGCGCAAGGTCCGCGTGGAGGACGAGGGGGACTCCGCCCTGCTCAGCGGCTCCACCGTGGATATCATCGAGTTCCAGGACGCCAAGGATGCCGTTCAGGCCCGCATCGATGCCGGCGAGACCAACGACGGCCTGGAGCTGCGCCTGCCCGTGGCCACCCGGCTCATCATGGGCATCACCAAGGCTTCTCTGGCCACCGAGTCCTTCCTGTCCGCGGCCTCCTTCCAGGAGACCACCAAGGTCCTCACCGAGGCCGCCATCAAGGGCAAGGTGGACCACCTGCTGGGCCTGAAGGAGAACGTCATCATCGGTAAGCTGATCCCCGCCGGCTCCGGCCTGTCTGTCTACCGGAAGTTCGACTGGGACACCCTCAGCGACGAGGGCGAGGTCCCCGAGCCCCCGGCGGAGGCTGCTGAGCCGGAGCTGGAGACCCTCTGAGTCCCCCTGCATGGTAAGAAACACCGCTCCGCAAGCTTGCGGGGCGGTGTTTCTTGAGCAGCCCGGTTTTCCCTTGCCCCGATTGGGGAAAACTGTTATACTATATTTTGTGATTTTATATCCGGGCCGCAAAGGCCCGGCGGCAGGAGGCCTCCCCATGAAGCTCATGGTTATCGACGGCAATTCCATCATCAACCGGGCCTTTTATGGCATTCGGATGCTCACCACCCGGGACGGTACGCCCACCAACGCCGTCTACGGCTTTCTCACCATCCTGCAAAAGCTGGTGGATGAGGAGGGGCCCGACGCCCTGTGCGTCACGTTCGACCGGAAGGGTCCCACCTTCCGGCATCTGGCTTATGAGGACTATAAGGCTCAGCGCAAGGGGATGCCCGATGAGCTGGCCGCCCAGGTACCCATTCTGAAGGAGGTCCTGGACGCCATGAACATCCCCCGCTACGAGCTGCAGGGGTGGGAGGCCGACGACCTGATCGGCACCATCTCGGTGAAGGACGCCGTGGCGGGCTGGGACACGGTGATCGTCACCGGGGACAAGGACTCCCTGCAGCTCATCACCGACCACACCCGGGTGAAGCTGGTTACCACCCGCATGGGGCAGACCACCACCAAAGAGATGACGCCCTCCGCCTTTCAGGAGGCCTACGGCTTCGAGCCCATCCATATGATCGACTTGAAGGCTCTGATGGGGGACGCCAGCGACAACATCCCCGGGGTGAAGGGCATCGGGGAGAAGACCGCCATGGACCTGATCCAGCGCTACCGCAGCGTGGAGGCCCTCTACGCCGGTCTGGAGCAGGTGGAGGCCAAGCCGGCGGTGCTGAAAAAACTGGCCGAGGGCCGGGCGCAGGCCAGGATGTCCTATGACCTGGCGGCCATCCACTGCGACGCCCCCCTGGACTTTGCCCCGGAGGACGCCGTCCGGAAGCCGGTGAACGGCCCCGCCCTGTACGAACTCTTTTTGAAGCTGGAGTTTTCCAAGCTCATCGACAAGATGGGCCTGTCCGCCGGACCGGCGGGAGGCGTGGAGGAACAGCCTCCGGGTGTGGGCGCCTGTGAAAGCGAGTCTGTCACGGACCGGGCGCGCATGGAGGAGCTGCTGGCGCTGTGGCGGCAGCGGGACCACGTGGCGGTGCTGGCCACGCCCGCCCTGGACGCCGTCTGCGTGGAGTGGGGAGGCGAAGGAGAGGGGAGAGCCGCCCTTTTCTTCGCGGACAAGCTGGAGGGCTACAACGACCTTCTGCGGGGCCTCTTCTCCCAGGAGATCAAAAAGGTGGTCCATGACGCCAAGACGCTGATGGAGCGGCTGCTGGCCGAGGGGCTGTCCACGCAGGGCTTCATTTTCGATACCGCCCTGGCCGCCTACCTTCTGGCCCCCACCGACGGCAGCTATGGGCTGGAAAAGCTGTCGGTGACCTACTTCAATTTTGAGGTGCCCAAGGCCAGGGACTACCTGGCCCCCGATGCCTTTGGGCCTCTGGCCGACCCGGCGGTCCCCATGGCCGCCCTCATGAGCCATACCGCCCTCATCGAATTGCTCTATCAGACCCTCGCGCCCCGGCTGGAGGAGCTGGGAATGCGCCGGCTCTACGACGAGGTGGAGCTCCCGCTGTGCCCGGTGCTGGCCGAGATGGAGCGGGCGGGGATGCTGGTGGACCGGAAGGCGCTCACCGCCTTCGGGGAGATGCTGGATGGGCGCATCGACGCCGATGTGAAGGCCATCTACGAGCAGGCGGGGGAGGAGTTCAACATCAACTCCACCCAGCAGCTGGGCCATATCCTCTTCGACAAGCTGGGCCTGCCCCCGGTGAAAAAGACCAAGACGGGCTACTCCACCAACGCCGAGGTGCTGGAGAAGCTGAAGGGGCAGCACCCCATCCTGGACGTCATTCTGGATTACCGGCAGCTTGCCAAGCTCAAATCCACCTATGTGGACGGGCTGACCAAGGTCATTGCACAGGACGGACGCATCCACACCTCCTTCCAGAACACGGTGACCGCCACCGGGCGGCTCTCCTCCACCGAGCCCAACCTTCAGAACATCCCCGTGCGCACCGAGCTGGGGGCCGAGCTGCGCAAGATGTTCGTGGCGCCTAAGGGCTGGAAGCTGGTGGATGCCGACTACTCCCAGATCGAGCTGCGGCTGCTGGCCCACATCTCCGACGACAAGGTGATGCAGGCCGCCTTCCGGACCGGGGAGGACATCCACACCGTCACCGCCTCCCAGGTGTTCGGAGTGCCCCCCGAGGCCGTCACCCACGAGATGCGCCGCCGGGCCAAGGCAGTGAACTTCGGCATCGTCTACGGCATCTCCGACTTCTCCCTCAGCCAGGACATCGGGGTGCCGCGGTACGAGGCCAAGGAGTATATGCAGCGCTATTTTGAAAAGTACAGCGGCGTCCGCCAGTATATGACGGACATCGTGGAAAGGGCCAAGGCCGACGGCTTCGTCTCCACCCTGATGGGCCGCCGCCGCTGGCTGCCGGAGCTCAAGTCCTCCAACTTCAACCTGCGCTCCTTCGGCGAGCGGGTGGCCCTCAACATGCCCATCCAGGGCACGGCCGCCGACCTGATGAAGCTGGCCATGATCCGGGTGGACCGGCGGCTCCGGGCGGAAGGACTGGAGGCCCGGCTGGTGCTCCAGGTCCACGATGAGCTGATCGTGGAGTGTCCGGACGGCGAGGTGGAGCGGGTCAAAATGCTGCTGACCCAGGAGATGGAGGGAGTGGCCGACCTGTCGGTGCCGCTGAACGCCGACTCCGCCGCCGGGCAGAGCTGGGCGGAGGCAAAGGAGTAGGAGATGGAACTGCGGCCGATCACCGATTTGGAGCAGTGGTACGCCCGGGAGCTGACCGAGGCGTTCCCGCCCAACGAGCGAAAGCCCCTGGCCGACATCCGCGCCCTGCTGGAGGCGGGGCGGTATGAGGCCCTGGGGCTGTATGACGGGGCGGCGCTGCTGGGCTACGCCAACCTGTGGCGGGAGCCCGCCGCCCCCGGCTATGTGCTGCTGGACTACCTGGGCGTGACGGCCTCCCGCCGGAACGGGGGATTGGGGAGCCTCATCCTCCAAAAGCTGGCCGGACAATGCGCGGGGCGGTGCGGCGTGCTCACCGAGGCCGAGTGGCCGGACCCGGACAGCGGCACCCCGGAGGAGGTCCTGCGCCGCCGCCGGGTGGACTTTTATGTCCGAAACGGGTTTGTCCCCGTCTATGAGATGGCGGCCTGCGGGGTGCGGCTCCAGGCGCTGCTGCTGGGAGAGCCGCCGGCGCGTCTGGAGGAGCTGATGGCCGTCCACCGGGCCATCTACGGCCCCGCCCGCACCGACGTGGCGGTGCCTCTGGCCCCGGGAGAGATTCCGCCGCCGTCTCTGTTTTTGTGAGGTGAAGAATTTGAATTACAAACTGGTCCCCATGGACCGCTCCCACCTGCCCCAGGTCTGCGCCATTGAGCGCGCCTGCTTTGCCAAGCCCTGGTCGGAGCAGATCTTTGCCGAGGAACTGTTTCGCGATACGGTCTGCCTGGTGGTGGCCGAGGGGGAGGACGGTACGGTTCTGGGCTACGGTGAGCTGGGCGTGGTGCTGGACGAGGGATGCCTGGAGAAGATCGCGGTGGCCGATGCCTGGCGGCGGCAGGGGGTGGCGGAGGCCATCCTGTCCGCCTTTCTCCGGTTCGGCCGGGCCAACCTGGCCTTTCTCACCCTGGAGGTCCGGGAGAGCAACCGGGCGGCCATCGGCCTGTACGAGAAACTGGGCTTCCGCCCGGTGGGACGGCGTAAAAATTACTATACGGAGGTCCATGAGGACGCCATCCTCATGACATTGGAATTGGATGAGCAGAGGGCATAACCGATTTACCCGGAGAGTACGGAAGCGGAACCGGGGGCCAAGACTGCATAGAGAAAGAGGGCATTCCATTGAATATCCTGGCCTTTGAATCCTCCTGTGACGAGACTGCCGCCGCAGTGGTCCGGGACGGCAGGACCGTCCTGGCTGACGCCATCGCCTCCCAGGTGGAGATGCACACCATCTACGGCGGCGTGGTGCCGGAGATCGCCTCTCGCAAGCACGTGGAGGCCATCGCGGGTCTGACCGACCAGGCGCTGGAGCGGGCGGGGCTCGCCAAGGGGGACGTGGACGCTGTGGCCGTCACCTACGGCCCCGGCTTGATCGGGGCTCTGCTGGTTGGGGTCAACTTCGCCAAGGCGCTGGCCTATGGCCTGGGGGTGCCCCTGGTGCCCGTCCACCATGTACGGGGCCATATCGCCGCCAACTATATCACCCACCCCGACCTGGAGCCTCCCTTTGTCTGCCTGTGCGTCTCCGGCGGCACTACTCTCCTTGTGGACGTACGGGGCTATACCGAAATGGAGGTTTTGGGAGCCACCCGGGACGACGCGGCGGGGGAGTGCTTTGACAAGGTGGCCAGGGTGCTGGGCATCGGCTACCCCGGCGGGGCCCCCATGGACCGGCTGAGCCAGGGGGGCGACGACACATGGTACGCCTTCCCACAGGTCCGTGTCCGCGAAGCCCCCCTGGATATGTCCTTCTCAGGGCTCAAGACGGCCGCCATCAACCTGATCCACAACGCCCGGCAGAAGGGGGAGAAGCTGGATCTGCACGGGCTGGCGGCCTCTTTCTCGGCGGCGGTCAGCGAGATGCTGGTGCCCCGGGTCATGGCCGCCGCCCGGTCCAAGGGCTACGGCAAGGTGGCGGTAGCCGGCGGCGTGGCAGCCAACTCCCGCATCCGGGCCGACCTGGAGGCGGCCTGCGCCCGGTCGGGGGACCGGCTCTATCTGCCCGAGCTGTCCCTGTGCGGGGACAACGGGGCGATGATCGGGTGCCAGGGCTATTATGAGTACGTGGCGGGCCGGCGGGCGGGGCTGGACCTGAACGCCTACGCCAACCGCGACATCAAGCTCGGATAGGAGAAGACCGGCGCAGGCCGGTCTCCTTTTTTACACAGATGGATGATTATGTTTACCAATGGCGGAGCGGCGCACCGGATAATTTTTGGGATAGAGGTCTGTGGATAAAAGTGTGGAAAAGTGGAAAACCGATTGGAGGCGTAAGGCGGAGAACCTGTGGAAAACCCTGTGCAAAATGTGAATAACTCTGCGTAAATATCCTTCACGGAAGGAATTATGTCTACTTTTGAGGAATAATTTGGAACAACAAAATAGAGCACTTAGGAGGAAAAAACGAAAAAGATCGGCTATTTTCCGTCGATTTGGTCCGTCAGAAAATGCCAGTCCATGGGAAGCGGCGGAGAAAGCTTGCGGGAAAAGCAACCCAAAGGAAAAATGCAGTATACCATTTGTATTAAATGCTTTGGGGGGGACAGAAAAACCATCCTTCCGGTCTCCGGAAGGGTGGCCAGTGTCTTACCGGCCTGCTGCTGTAAGACAAAAGCGGGCCCCGGATGCACCGCGCATCCGGGGCCCTTGTGCACATACGCCGCAGGATGAGTTGACGGGGATGGAGGAAATGGTATATGCTAATAAAAAGTGCGCGAAAGGAGCGCACCGCCGGAGCGTCAAATACTGTGAACAAAGGAGTCATACTGTCATGAGGATCTATCAGTCGGAGGATTACCGGACGATGAGCCGCCGGGCGGCCAATATCCTCTCCGCTCATGTGATTTTGAAGCCGGCTTGCGTCCTGGGTCTGGCCACCGGGTCCACCCCCATCGGAGCCTACCAGCAGCTCATCGAATGGTACCGCAAGGGCGACCTCAGCTTTGCCGAGACCCGGACGGTCAACCTGGACGAATACTGCGGCCTGGCCCCTACCCACGATCAAAGCTATCGCTGCTTCATGCAGACGAATTTCTTCGGCCACGTCGACATCCGGCCGGAGAACACCCATGTGCCCAACGGCCTGGCAGAAGACCCGGAGGCCGAATGCGGCCGGTACAACCGGATCATTCAGGAGCTGGGGGGCATTGACCTGCAGCTTCTGGGTATGGGGCACAACGGGCATATTGGCTTTAACGAGCCGGGCCGCGCCTTTGAGCTGGAGACCCATGTAGTGGACCTGTCCCAGACCACCATTGACGCCAACGCCCGGTTTTTTGCCTCCCGGGAGGACGTCCCCCGGCGGGCGCTGACCATGGGCATCAAGAACATCATGCAGGCCCGGCGCATCCTGGTGGCGGTCAGCGGGGAGGACAAGGCGGAAATCGTGTACCGGGCCTTCCGGGGGCCGGTAACCCCCCAGGTGCCCGCCTCCATCCTCCAGCTCCATCCCGACGTGACGCTGGTGGGCGATCGGGCGGCGCTTCACACGCTGGTGGAAGCGGGGGAAACGGTATGCGGATAACCGGTGGCCTGGTGGGAACAGGCCGATTTGGACATTTTTGACAAAAATTTAGAGTGAAAAAACGTTGTTTACGGTGGAAATATCCTCTGAAATATGGTATCATCCATTCAGGGCCGGCTGCGCCGGCCGATGAAATAGGCTCCGCTCCGCTACTCCTACCTTATAGCGCTGCGGGAGCCGTAAAAAAGGAGGAGACCAGCTCCGCCGGGCCGGCGGTGCGGCAGTGTGGAGACCTGCCGTAACGTCCATGGAGGTTCGCTCTCCATGGGCGAGGGGGACTTTGCGGAGGCATTGCCCTTACGGCCCAGGTACATGGCAACTGTGACCCTGAAGAACGTAAAAAAGATCTACGACAACAAGGTGACGGCGGTTCACGACTTCAATCTGGAGATCGCGGACAAGGAATTCATCGTGCTGGTGGGCCCCTCGGGGTGCGGCAAATCCACCACTCTGCGGATGGTGGCCGGCCTGGAGGAGATCAGCGGGGGAGACCTGTTCATCGGTGAAAAGCGGATGAACGACGTGGAGCCCAAGGACCGGGACATCGCCATGGTCTTCCAGAGCTACGCCCTGTATCCCCACATGACCGTGTACGAAAACATGGCCTTCGCCCTGAAGCTGCGCAAGCTGCCCAAGGAGGAGATCGACAAAAAGGTCCGGGAGGCCGCCGAGATCCTGGACATCACCAGTTATCTGGACCGCAAGCCCAAGGCCCTGTCCGGCGGCCAGCGGCAGCGGGTGGCTATCGGCCGTGCCATTGTCCGCAATCCCCAGGTGTTCCTCATGGATGAGCCCCTGTCCAATCTGGACGCCAAGCTGCGCAACCAGATGCGGGCCGAGATCATCAAGCTCCGCCAGCGTATCGATACCACCTTTCTCTACGTGACCCACGACCAGACCGAGGCCATGACGCTGGGGGACCGCATCGTCATCATGAAGGACGGCTACATCATGCAGATCGGCACGCCCCAGGAGGTATTTGAGCACCCGGCCAACGTCTTTGTGGCGGGCTTTATCGGCTCTCCCCAGATGAACTTTTTCGACGCCCGGCTTCAAAAGACCGGCGCGGGCTATCAGGCAGCTGTGGCCGGGGCGGTGATGCCGCTGTCGGACCGAATCCAGCAGAAGCTGGCGGAGAAGGGGTGCGGCGACCGGGACGTGATCCTGGGCATCCGTCCGGAGCACATCGCCTTTGCCCTGACGCCCGGGGAGCACACCGTGGCCGCCAAGGTGGACGTGTCCGAGATGATGGGCAGCGAGATCCACCTCCACGTCACCACCCAGGACAGCAAGGACGTGGTCCTGCGGATCCCCACCACCGAGCTGTCTGAGGAGCTCCGGGGCGGTCTGGGCTATGGAACCCCCATCTATTTCACCTTCCGGGAGGACCTGGTCCATCTCTTCGACCCGAAGAGCGAGGAGAGTCTGCTGTAACGACGAAAAAAGGACCGTGTGCACGGCACACGGTCCTTTTTTCATCCCAAAATGCGCTTGGCGATGTCCACGCTTTCTTTGGCGTCGCCGGAATAGAAGTCGGCGCCGATTTTCCGGGCATAGTCCGGGGTCAGCACGGCCCCGCCCACCATCACCCGGCAGGAGAGCCCCTCCTCGTGGAGGAGGGTAATGGTCTTTTCCATGCTGCCCAGGGTGGTGGTCATGAGGGCGGACAGCCCCACCAGCGGCGCCTCATGCCGCCGGACGGCCTCGGCCACGGCGGCGGGGTCCACGTC
This sequence comes from uncultured Eubacteriales bacterium, assembly GCA_902492005.1. Taxonomy (GTDB): domain Bacteria; phylum Bacillota; class Clostridia; order Oscillospirales; family Oscillospiraceae; genus Intestinimonas. The sequence goes on along the minus strand of CABUJV010000016.1, from coordinate 31,366 downwards.
CCGGCCCAGGTCCACCACGGTGTAGCCGTAGTTTTCCAGCAGCACCTTGACGATGTTCTTGCCGATGTCGTGGATGTCCCCCTTGACGGTGGCCAGCACGATGGTGCCGCGGCTGGCGGTCTCGCCGCCGTTGCCGGCGGACAGGCGCTCCCGCACCACCTCAAAAGCGGCCTGAGCGGCTCCGGCAGCCTGAATGAGCTGGGGAAGAAAGATGCGGCCCGCCTCGAAATCGGCCCCTACCTTGTCCAGAGCGGGGATCAGCACGCCGTTGACCACCTCCATAGGGGCCGTGGTTTCCAGCAGGGCCCGGGCGGCGGCGTGAGCCTCGCCCTTCAGGCCGTGGACGACGGTGTCCTCCAGGCTGCGTCCGGCAGCCGGGGCGGGAGAGGGCGCGGCCGGGGCCCCGCCATAGACGGCGATGAACTCCTTGGCGTCCGTGTCCTGACCGGTCAGCAGGTGATAGCAGCGCACGGCGGCGGTCATGGACTCCACATTGGGGTTGAGAATGGGCAGATCCAGTCCGCGGGTCATGGCCATGGTGAGGAAATTCTGATTGATCAGGGGCCGGCCGGGCAGGCCAAAGGAGATGTTGGATACCCCCAGCACGGTCTTCAGCCCCAGCTCCTCCTTGACCAGCGCCACCGCCTTCAGGGTCTCGGCGGCGGCCTGGGGCTCGGCGGAGACGGTGAGGGTCAGGCAGTCGATGTAGACGTCCTCCGGCCGGATGCCGTAGGAGAGGGCCTTGGCCAGGATGTGCCGGGCCACCGCCAGGCGCTCTTCCGCGGTCTTGGGGATGCCGTTCCGGTCCAGCGTGAGGCCCACCACCGCCGCGCCGTATTTCTTCACCAGGGGCAGCAGGGCGTCCAGCACCTGGTCGTCTCCGTTCACCGAGTTGACGATGGGTTTGCCGTTGTAAGCGCGCAGGCCGGCCTCCAGAGCCTGCCGGTCAGAGGAGTCCAGCTGGAGGGGGACGTCTGTGACGCCCTGGAGGGCCTTGACCGTCCGCACCATCATGGCGGGCTCGTCGATCTCAGGCAGGCCTACATTGACGTCCAGAAGGTCGGCCCCCGCTCCGGTCTGCTGCAGGGCCTGGTCCAGGATGTAGTCCATGTCCTCCCGGAGCAGGGCCTCCTTGAAGCGCTTTTTTCCGGTGGGGTTGATGCGCTCGCCGATGATGCGGACCCGGTCCACCGGCACCGTCCGGGTGCCGCTGCACACCGCCGCGGGGACCTGGGGGAGGGGACGCCGGTAGGTGAGCTTGTCCAGCCGTTCCCCCGTCAGGGCGATGTAGGTGGGATCGGTGCCGCAGCATCCGCCCAGGCACTTGACCCCCATCCGGGCCAGGTCAGCCATGCTGTCTGCAAACTCTTCCGGTGTAACGTCATATCCCTTGCCTCCGGGGTCGGGCAGTCCGGCGTTGGGCCGTGCCACCAGAGGCAGCGAGGTCCAGCGGGCCAGCTCCTCCAGCAGCGCCGGAAACTCCCGGGGCCCCAGGGAGCAGTTGACACCGATGGCGTCGGCCCCCAGGCCTTCCAGAGTCAGGGCCATGGAGGGAATATCGCAGCCCAGGAAGGTGCGCCGGTTGTCCTCAAAGGTCATGGTGCAGATCACCGGGAGACTGGAATTTTCCTTTACAGCCAGGAGCGCGGCCTTGACCTCATAGAGGTCGGTCATGGTTTCCAGCAGTACCAGGTCGGCGCCGGCTTTGGCGCCGGCCCGGACCATCCGGGCGAAGCAGTCATAGGCCTCGTCAAAGCGCAGGGTGCCGGTAGGCTCCAGAAGCTGGCCCAACGGGCCGATATCCAGGGCTACCAGGGCACGGTTCCCCACGGCCTGCCGGGCCAGGCCCACATTGGCGGCGATGACCGCCTCAGGCGTGCAGCCGGTGCCTGCCAGTTTGAGGGCGCTGGCCCCAAAGGTATTGGCGGTGGCGATCTGGGCTCCGGCGGCCAGATAGGCCCGGTGGATCTCCAGCAGCCAGTCCGGATGCTCCAGACCGGCCAGCTCGGGGGCCTTGCCCACCGGCAGGCCCTTGCGCTGGAGCATGGTGCCCATGGCTCCGTCCAGACGGACGAAGCCGGGCGCGTTCAAGAGCGTTCGAAAGTCCACGTCAGGTACTCTCCTTGCATTGAAATTTACAGCGGCCCCGGAAGGAGCAGGAGGCGCAGCCCCGTTTCTGAGGGGTCACCTCGCCGTCGGAGATGCCCAGAATGGCGGTTACCGACTTGCGGGGGGTGAGAATATGTCGGTCGGTGGCGCACAGCCCCATGCGCCGGGGGGCGTCTAGCAGCCGGAGAATGGGGTCCTGGAGCTCGATGGGCAGATCCCCGTAGCCCGGACTGAACCGGAAGGAGAAGGAGCAGCCAGGGAACTGGGAGCGGATCTCCGCTTCTGCGGAGTCGCAGACGGCTTCGACGGCGGCGGTGGCACAGCAGTCCAGCGCGACGGCGGCGGCCAGGTCCTCGGCCTGGGCCCGGCGCAGCAGGGCGTCCACCGGGGCGGAGAGGGTGGTGGCCAGAAGAGCCGCCCGGGAACAGCCGCGCAGATGGGCGGCCAGGTCCCGCCCGGGCAGCAGGAGCCCGCAGTCCAGCTGTACCCCGCCGGCCTGGACGGTGAGATCGAAGACCCGATACATCCACTTGGGCCGGGCAGCGGCGAGCAGCCGGGCGGAACAACTTTCCACCAGGGCCAGAGTGGCCGGGTCCTCGGCGCCGGGGCAGCCCAGATAGCGCAGAACCTCCTCCCGGGGGATGTGTGTCAGAGTGATGTCCATGGAGAAGCCTCACACGGCGAACAGCGTGGAGACCCGCTCAAAGATGGTGCGGGCAACCCCGGCGTTGTTCATGGTGTAGAGGTGGATGCCCTCCACGCCGCTGGCCACCAGATCGGAGATCTGGTCGATGGCATAGGCGATGCCCGCGTCCCGCAGGGCCTCCGGGTGGTCGCCGTAGCGGCTGAGCATCCGGGCCAGTTTTTTGGGGATGCTGGCGCCGCAGAGGTAGACCATACGCTCGATCTGGCTTTTGTTGAGCACCGGCATGATGCCCGCCTGGATGGGCACGTTGATCCCGGCGATGCGGGCCTTTTCCCGGAACTCATAAAAGTCGTCGTTGTCGAAGAAGAGCTGGGAGACCAGATGCTCTGCCCCGGCGTCCACCTTCTTTTTCAGGTTGAGAAGGTCGCTGACCATGTCGGGGCTTTCGATGTGGCCCTCCGGATAACAGGCTCCGGAGAGGTGGAAGCTGTCGTCCCGGCTCTTGATGAACGCAATGAGCTGGCTGGCGTACTGAAAATCTGTCTTGGGGGGGTGGTTCGGATCTTTATCCCCCCGCAGGGCCAGAATGTTTTCAATGCCCATGGCTTTCAGGCCGTCCAGCAGTCCGGCCACCTCGTCCCGGGTGTAGTTGACGCAGGACAGATGGGCCACCGAGGGAATGTGGTACTGGTCCTGAATGGCGGCGGCAATCCGACCGGTCAGATTGTCCCCGGCAGAGCCGCCCGCTCCAAAGGTGACGCTGATGTAGTCGGGACGGAGGTCCTGAAGCTGGTCCAGGGTTCGGTAGACGGTTTCGATGGGGCTGGTCTTTTTGGGCGGAAATACTTCGCAGGAGAAGACCACGGATTTCTCCTGGAAGAGCTGTGCGATACTCATGGGGGCGGCTCCTTTCGAAAGAGATTCCATGAAAGATACAATAGTATACTACAAATTTCGCGGCGGCGCAATGAAAATGAAGCGCCGGACCTCAAAAGAGGCCCGGCGTTTGGCGCAAAAGCATTCAGTCCTTCCGGTACCAGCGGATCAGGGCCTGAGTGCCCAGATCGCCCTCCCCGGCGGCCTCGAGCTCCTGGTACTCCGAAAGGACCTGCTGCAGCACGGGCAGCTCTCCCGCGCCCTGGCTGGCGGCGATTTTCATGTCCTTGATAAAGTGCTTGAGGAAGAAGCCGGGGGCATAGTCCTGCGCCATCATCTTGGGGCACACGTTGCTCATCTGCCAGCTGCCGGCGGCGCCCTGGCTGATGCTGTCCAGCATCTTTTGGGGATCCAGCCCCATGTGCTCGGCGTAGGAGAGCGCCTCACACACGCCGGAGACCGCCCCGGCAATGGCGATCTGGTTGGCCATCTTGGTGTGCTGGCCGAAGCCGGCGGGACCCTCGTAGAGGATGCTCTTGCCCATGGCCTGGAACAGGGGCAGGCAGGCGTCGAAATCGGTCTGCTCACCGCCCACCATGATGGACAAAGTGCCGTTTTTGGCCCCGGTGTCCCCGCCGGAGACCGGCGCGTCCAGGGCATGGAGCCCACGGGAGGAAGCCTCGGCATAGATGCGCTGGGACAGCTTGGGGTCGGTGGTGGTCATGTCGATGAGGTAGGTCCCGGCCCCGGCGCTGGAAAGGATGCCGCCCGGACCGAAGTAGACCTCCTCCACGTCCCTGGGGTAGCCCACCATGGTGACGACCGCATCGCAGCCGGCCACGCAGTCTGCAATGGTATCGTGCCAGACCACGCCGGTCTCTGCCAGGAAATCGGTAAGCTTGTCCTTGCTGCGGGAATAGACCTGCACGGGGAAGCCCGCCTGGAGCAGGTTTCTCACCATGCCCCGGCCCATGACGCCCACACCGATGAAGGCGACTTTTTTCATATGGTACCGCTCCTTTCACCGGGGCTGCGGCCCCGGCTGTTACTGGTAAAAGTATACCATAAACCGCGGTGAGCGCCAACAAAAAAAGGAAGTACACGATTGCCTTGCCTGCGGGAGAGAAATAGAGTAAAATGGGGGATACCTATCAAGCATACAAGGGCGCGGCTTGGCCGCCGTCTCATTTGATGGAGGTGCGTTTCCATGCGGACTGTTTCCGACCGCGCGGATGAATTTCTGAAAAAATATCACATGGAGCCGGAGGCGATCGGTCTGCACCGGTGTACCCGGGGCTTTTTGGAGGAGATGGGCAGGGGCCTGCGGGGGGCGGAGACCCCTGTTTTGATGCTGCCCACCTATCTGACGCTGGAAGGGGAGCTGCCCCGGGACCGGAGCGTCATCGTGGTGGATGCCGGGGGGACCAACTTCCGCTCCGCAGTGGTCACGATGACCGCCGGCGGGCCGGTGATCGAGGATCTGACCGTCCGGCCCATGCCCGGCTCCCGGGGGGCCGTCACAAAGGAGGCCTTTCTGGACCAGGTGTCGGATATCCTCCTACCGCTGACGGGGAAGAGCCGCCGGGTGGGCTTCTGCTTCTCCTACGCCGCCGAGATCCTGCCCAACCGGGACGGGCGGGTGGTGGCCATCTCCAAACAGGTGCAGATTACCGGCTCGGAGGGGATGCTGCTGGGAGAGGAGATCTCAGCCGCGCTGGCGGCCAAGGGGGCGCCGGGGGTGGAGTTCGTGGTCCTCAACGACACGGTGGCCGCCGTTTTGGGTGGTGTGGCCGGGCTGGAGGACGAGGTCTTTGACGGCTACGCGGGGCTCATCTACGGTACGGGGGTCAACACCTGCTACTCCGAGCGCCGGGAGAACATTGCCAAGCTGTCCACACCCTGGCCGGCGGCCAGCATGATCATCAATATGGAGTCCGGCGGCTTCTGCGGCGTGCCCCAGGGGGCGTTCGACCGGCGTCTGGACGCCGCCAGCATGGACACGGGGAAGTGCCTTTATGAAAAGATGGTCTCCGGCCGCTACCAGGGAGAGGTGATCTATCACACCCTGCGGCAGGGGGCGGAGGACGGCCTGTTTTCCTCCCGGCTGGCTGATGCCATCCGGGCGCTGGGGGGCCTGGAGCTGGCGGAGGCCGACGCCTTTGCCGCCCGGCCCTACGGCGGGGGGCTGCTCTCGGCAGCCTGCGGCGGCGAGGAAGATCGGGAGCTGGTCTATACCATCATCGACCGCAGCGTGGAGCGGGCGGCCCGGCTGGTGTGCTGCAATCTGGCCGCTGTGCTGGAGCAGGCCGACCTGGGCCGGAGCATCCACCGGCCTGCCTGCGTGGTGGCGGAGGGGTCCACCTTCTATAAGGGCTACCTCTTCCGGCGGAAGCTGGAGCGGCTGTGCCACACGTATATCGCGGAAGAGCTGGGCCGCCATCTGGTGTTCCGCCGGGTGGAGAACGCCAATTTGCTGGGCACGGCGGCGGCGGCCCTGCTGGCCTAAAGGCCCGGGCAATGTAAAAAAGGCCGGGATGGAATGTCCATCCCGGCCCTTTCTGCCGCTACGGAAGTCCGTTTAAGTAGGTGACGATGCCCTCGGCGATGCCCTGGGCCAGCTTGTCCTGATAGCCGTCGTCGATGAGGTCCATCAGCTCGTCGTGGTTGGTCATGAAGCCCATCTCCACCAGCACCGCGCACATCTCGGTTTCCCGCAGCACCACGAAGTCGGCGCTTTTGATGCCCCGGTCGATTCCGCCGGTGAGGCGGGTCAGCGGAGTCTGGATGGCCTGCGCCAGCCGGGCGCCCCGCCCGCTGGAGGGGTGGTAGTAGGTGTAGATGCCGGAGAAGTCCGGGTAGTCGGGGGCGGCGTTGGAGTGGAGGGAGACGAAGAGATCAGCCTCCACAGCGTTGGCGATGTCGGCCCGCTCATAGAGCCCCACGTCCGCATCCGAGGTCCGGGTCATCACCACATTGTAGCCATATCCCTGGAGGATGGCCTGAAGCTTTTTGGATACCGACAGGTTGATGGTCTTTTCCGCAATGCCCTCGTATTGGGCGCCGGTGCTGCCGCCGCCGTGGCCCGGGTCGATGACGACGGTGGAGCGCTGGGGGTCGATGGGGGTCGTGGGGAGGTAGTCCGGCTCCTCCCGGTCGGGGAGGAAGGTGGTGAGCAGCACGCCGTTGTCCCGGACCTCTACCGTCACATTTTCCCGATAGGTAATGCCATCCCTCAGATCCAGCACCACCCGCACGGTGTGGTCATAGTCCGGATAGAGGTCGGCGCCGTGGTCGGCGTAGCGGACGGCGGAGATGAGCTCGTTGTCCACCGCGATCCGGCCGGGAAAGCCGGAGGAGAGGGCGGCCCCCTTTACATCCACCGCCACCCGGTCCCCCAGGTCCAGCACCTGATAGTCCGGCTTGTGGTTGGTGGTGATGAGGACCGTCTGGGCGTTGGCGTCGGCCTGGATGTCGGTGACCTGAAGGGCGGGGAGCGCCGGGGTGTGACCGGCGGGGGAGGTGAGAAGGGCGGTATAGGCGGCCTGATCCCAGTCTACCTGGGCGCCCAACTGTTCGGAGACGAAGCGGAGGGGGACCATGGTCCGGTCCGTTCCCTGGTAGCGGACCACCGTGGCGGGCACCCCGTCGGGGAGAGGGAGGCTTTGGCCATTGACCAGGGCCTGACTGCTGCCCAGGGTGAGGACCACCGTGTCCGCCCCCCGCTTGAGGATTACCTGTCCGGTCTCCTGCACCCAGAGGACCTCGGCGGCCAGGGCCTCGGCCACCAGCCGGACGGGTACCAGCGTGCGTCCGGCCTGCACCAGGGCGGGTACATCGCCGGAGAGGGGGACGCCGTCCAGGGTGAGGGTCACCACGTCGGCGTGGGCGGCCTGATAGCGCCCCGCGGCATTGTCGTAGAGGTCCACGGAGATGCTCCCGTTGGGCCCGGCGGCCCCCGCAGTCCGCAGAGAGGTCAGCAGGGCCAGGGCCAGCAGCAGAGCGGTGAATGACTTTTTCATGGGCGTGCTCCTTGCCGTGTATTGGAAGTTTGTCCCCTCTATTCTACGGGGTCCGACCGCCTTCGTCAATGGAAAAGACTCCCTGACGGAGGGACGGCCCTCTTGACAGCCGCCCCAACTGTTGGTAAAATGACAGAAGCAGAGCGTCAGAAGGCGTCCTGGGGTCCAGAAGGGCCCAGTGTCTCCGCACTTTTTTCATACCGATCCAACGAAGGGCGCAGGAAAGAAGCCTGCGCCGCGGCCAGAAGGCATACCAGGGATGGTGTGCTCTTTTTTTACCCTTTTGACGCGCAAGGAGGAAAAAACATGACGCTGCAAGCCTTTTTTCAGGCCAACCCGCGGGCGGCCCTGGCTTTTTCCGGCGGGGTGGACTCCGCCTACCTGCTGTGGGCGGGCAGGCACTGGGGCTGTGACCTGACGGCCTACTATGTCCGCACGGCGTTCCAGCCGAAGTTCGAATACGAGGATGCCAGGCGCCTGGCGGAAGAGGTGGGGGTCCCCCTGCGGGTGGTGGAGGCGGACGTTCTGTCCGTCCCTCTGGCCGCCGCCAATGGGCCGGACCGCTGCTACCACTGCAAGCGGGCCCTGTTCGCCCTGCTGTGGGAGGCGGCGCGCCGGGACGGCCACACCCTGCTGCTGGACGGCACCAACGCCTCGGACGACGCGGGGGACCGGCCGGGCATGCGGGCTCTGCGGGAGCTGGAGGTCTGCTCTCCCCTGCGGGAGTGCGGGCTCACCAAGGCGGAGATCCGGGCACAGTCCAGACAGGCAGGGCTCTTTACCTGGAATAAGCCCGCGTATGCCTGCCTGGCTACCCGTATCCCCACGGGCACGGCCATCACGGCCGGGGACCTGGAGCGGGTGGAGGCGGCGGAGGGGGCTCTGTTTGCCCTGGGCTTCACCGACTTCCGGGTGCGGCTGTTGAGCGGCGCGGCCCGCATCCAGCTTCCAGCCGGCCAATGGGACCGGGCATCGGAGCAGCGGGAAGCCATTCGTAAGGCGCTGGGTCCCCGGTTCGATGCGGTGCTGCTGGACCTGGAGACCCGATAGGAGGTAGGCGTATGGACAACAAGCATGAGATTCTGGAGCTGCTGCGGGCGGTGGCGGATGGAACGGCCACCCCGGAGGACGCGCTGCTGGAGCTGAAGCGCTCTCCCTTCGAGGATCTGGGCTACGCCAAGGTGGACTTCCACCGCAGCGTCCGGCAGGGAGCGGCGGAGGTTCTCTACGGGGCCTCCAAAACGGCGGAGCAGATTCTGGGCATTGCCCGGGCCATGGGGGAGCGGGGCTGCCGCAACATCCTCATTACCCGCATGGACGCAGAGAAGGCGGCCATCGTCTCCGCCGGGGTCGAGCTGGAGTACCACCCGGAGGCCAGACTGGGCATCGCCTTTCCGGGCGGCCGGCCGGCGCTGGGCTCCATCGTGGTGTGTACCGGCGGGACCAGCGACATGCCGGTGGCCGAGGAGGCGGCCCTTACCGCCGAGGCCATGGGCAATCAGGTCACCCGGCTGTACGACGTGGGCGTGGCCGGGCTCCACCGGCTGCTGTCCAGCCTGGACGTGCTGATGCGCGCCCGGTGCGTGGTGGCGGTGGCCGGCATGGAGGGGGCGCTGGCCTCCGTGGTGGGCGGCCTGGTGGACTGCCCCGTGGTGGCCGTTCCCACCAGCGTGGGCTACGGGGCCAGCTTCGGCGGCCTGTCCGCCCTGCTGGCCATGCTCAACTCCTGCGCCTCGGGGTGCAGCGTGGTCAACATCGACAACGGCTTCGGCGCGGGGTATCTGGCCAGTATGATCAATCAAATGGAGGGCCTGAAGGCCGAATAACGACAGGAAGGGACGGAAAGTCATGAAGACTTTGTATTTGGAGTGCAATATGGGGGCGGCCGGGGACATGCTGATGGCGGCGCTCTATGAACTGCTGGACGATCAGGCGGGCTTCCTGCGCACCATGAACGGCCTGGGGCTGCCCGGCGTGGTAGTGGAGGCCCAGGCGGCGTCCACCTGCGGCATCGCAGGCATGCATATGGCTGTGACGGTCTGCGGGGAAGAGGAGGAGAGCCATGACGAGGGGCATCCCCACCGCGCCCATGCACACGAGCCTGTTCACGCGCACGCTCACGACCATGCCCACTGCCATGACCATACCCACGAGGAGCCGGGGCATTCTCGTGACCACGGCCATGGGGGCCACCACCACGCGGCTTTGACCGATATCCGGGGCCACATCGCCGCCCTGCCCCTGCCCCAGGCGGTGCGGGACCGGGCGGTGAGCGTCTACGACCGGCTTGCCGCAGCCGAGGCCCGGGCCCACGGCTGCCCGGTGGACCAGGTCCACTTCCACGAGGTGGGGGCCCTGGACGCAGTGGCCGACGTGGCTGGCGTATGCTATGCACTGTCTCTTCTGAAGCCCGAGCGCATCGTGGTCTCCCCCGTCCATGTGGGAAGCGGCGCGGTCCGCTGCGCCCATGGCGTGGTGCCGGTGCCCGCCCCTGCCACAGCCGCCCTGCTGGAGGGCGTGCCCTGCTACGGCGGGGAGATCCGGGGCGAGCTGTGCACCCCCACGGGGGCGGCCCTGCTCGCGGAATTTGCCGATTCCTTCGGGCCCATGCCCGTCCTGTCCATCCAAAAGACCGGCTACGGCGTGGGGAAAAAGGAGTTTGGCTGCGCCAACTGCGTCCGTGCCTTTCTGGGGGAAACGGCGGAGTCCGCCGGCCCCAACGGGGAGATCGTGGAGCTGGTGTGCAACCTGGACGACATGACGCCGGAGTCCCTGGCCTTTGCCTGCGCCCGCATTCTGGAGCTGGGGGCTCTGGACGTGTATACCCTCCCCGGCCAGATGAAAAAGGGGCGGCCCGGCTGGGTGCTCACCGCCCTGTGCGGGCCCGACCGGGAGTCCCAGGTGGCGGCGGCCATCCTGAAGCACACCGCCACCAACGGTCTGCGGGCCCGGCGCTGCGGCAAGTATTTCCTGGCGCCCCGGACGGAGCGCGTGGAGACCCGGTGGGGGAGCGTCCGGGTCAAGCGGGCGGAGGGCCTCGGCATTGCCCACGCCAAGCCGGAGTACGACGACGTGGCCGCCGTCGCCCGAGAACACGGCCTGCCCTTTGATCCGGTATGGAAGGAAGTCTTATCTCAATTATAAGGAGAAGAGGAACTTGAAGAGAATTTGCAGCCTTGTATTGTCCGGTTTGCTGGCGGTCTCCGCCCTGACTGGCTGTCAGAGCGGGGGAGCGGCCTCTTCCACCGCTCAGCCCACTCCCTCCCAGACGGGGGAGGAGAAGGACTCGGTGGTCATCGTGATGAACATGGAGTCAGAGCCCGAGGCGGGCTTTGACCCGGCCTACGGCTGGGGAGCGGGGGAGCACGTCCATGAGCCCCTGATCCAGTCCACCCTCACCGTCACCAATCCCGACCTGACCATTGGCTACGACCTGGCCACCGACTGCGCCGTCAGCGACGACGGCCTGACCTGGACGGTACAGATCCGGGACGACGTGACCTTTACCGACGGGGAGCCCCTCACCGCCGCCGACGTGGCCTTCACCTACAACACGGTGAAGGCGTCCAGTTCGGTCAACGATTTTACCATGCTCTCCTCCGCCGAGGCGGTGGATGATGCCACAGTGCGGTTTCATATGACCAAGCCCTACTCCATCTGGCCCTATACCATGGCCATCGTGGGCATCGTGCCCGAGCACGCCTATGACGCCGCCTCCTACGGCCAGGCCCCCATCGGCTCCGGCCGGTACATCCTGAAGCAGTGGGACAAGGGCCAGCAGGTCATCTTCGAGGCCAACCCCGACTACTACGGCGAGGCCCCGAACATGAAAAAGGTCACCGTCCTCTTCATGGAGGAGGACGCCGCCTTTCTGGCGGTGAAGGCGGGCCAGGCCGACCTGGTCTACACCTCCGCCACCTACGCCGATCAGGCCCCGGCGGGCTACAGCCTGCTCTCCTGCGAGAGTGTGGACAACCGGGGGATCAACCTGCCCGCCGCCCCCGCCGGAGACGGCGTGGGCAACGACCTGACCGCCGACGTGCTGGTCCGCCGGGCCATCAATCTGGGCGTGGACCGGCAGGAGATGATCGACAACGTTCTAAACGGCTACGGCACCCCGGCCTACAGCGTCTGCGACAAACTGCCCTGGTACAACCCCGCCTCTCAGGTGGAGTACGACCCCGACGAGGCGGCGGCCCTGCTGGACGAGGCGGGCTGGCGCATGGCGGACGGCGGCGTGCGGGTCAAGGACGGCGTCCGGGCGGAGCTGAACCTCCTGTATCCCAGCAGCGATTCCGTCCGGCAGGCCCTGGCGGCCGACCTGGCCAATCAGCTCGGGGAGCTGGGGATCGCGGCCGCCATCGAAGGGGTGGGCTGGGACACCGCCTATGACCGGGCCCAGTCCGAGCCCCTGATGTGGGGATGGGGGGCCCACACCCCCATGGAGCTCTACAACATCTATCACACCATTGGAGACACGGGCTCCGCGGAGTATTCCCCGTATGCCAGCGCGGCGGTGGACGCCTACATGGACGAGGCTCTGGCCTGCGGCGATCTGGAGGAATCCTACGCCCTGTGGCAGAAGGCCCAGTGGGACGGCGTCACCGGCGTCACCGGCGAGGGGGACTGCCCCTGGGTGTGGCTGGTCAACGTCAACCACCTGTACTGGGTCCGGGACGGTCTGCAGGTGGCGGAGCAGAAGATTCATCCCCACGGCCATGGCTGGTCCATCGCTAACAACGTGGACGCCTGGTCCTGGGCCTGAGAGCGATTTTGAGCGTAAGAGGAAGTGGCGTGAGATGAAGCACCGGCTGCAATTCGCGGGAAAGAAGCTGCTGCGCATGGCTCTGCTCCTGCTGGGGGTGAGCCTGACGGCCTTCCTGCTCATGTCCGCCTCTCCGCTGGACCCGCTCCGGACCAACGTGGGACAGGCCGCCCTGGGGACCATGAGCCCCGAGCAGATTGCCAAGCTGGAGGACTACTGGGGGGTGAACACCCCGCCGGCGGAGCGCTACCTGGGCTGGCTGTCCGATTTCGTCCGGGGGGACCTGGGCGCCTCGCTGCTCTACCGCCAGCCGGTGACTCGAGTAGTGGGCCAGCGGCTTCAAAATTCCCTGTGGCTGATGGCGGCGGCCTGGGTGCTGTCCGGCGTGCTGGGCCTAGCCCTTGGCGTGATCGCCGGGGCCTGCCGGGGCAGGCTGCCGGACAAGCTCATCCGGGGCTACTGCCTGCTGATCTCCAGCACCCCCGCCTTCTGGCTGGCCCTGCTGCTTTTGATGATCTTTGCGGTCTGGCTGGGGGTGCTACCCATCGGGCTGTCCGTCCCCATCGGAACGGACGCCGCCGCCGTGACTCTAGCCGACCGGCTGCGCCACGCCGTCCTGCCCGCCCTGACCCTCAGCATCACCGGCGTGGCCGGTATCGCTCTGCATACCCGGGAAAAGATGTGCGACATCATGGAGTCGGACTATGTCCTCTTTGCCCGGGCGCGGGGGGAGAGCAGGGCCGCCATCGTTCTGCGCCACGGTCTGCGGAATGTGGCCCTGCCCGCCCTTACCCTGCAATTCGCCTCCATCAGTGAAATCTTTGGCGGCTCCGTGCTGGTGGAGCAGGTCTTTTCCTACCCCGGCCTGGGACAGTGCGCCGTGACGGCGGGGCTGGGCGGCGACCTGCCCCTGCTGCTGGGCATCACGGTGGTCAGCGCCGCCATCGTGTTCGGCGGCAATCTCGTGGCCGACCTGCTCTACGGGGTGGTGGATCCCAAGATCCGAAGGGGGGCGGCCCGGACATGAGCGGTTTCAACCGGCGAAAGCGCACGGTGGTCCTGCTGTGCCTCTGCGCCGTACTCCTGACTGCCGTGGCGGGGGCGGGGCTGCTGCTGGCCGGAGAGGCCATGGTCACCGACTTTTCCCGCAAAAACCTGGCCCCCTGCGCCGGGCACCTTTTCGGCACCGACTGGATGGGGCGGGACATGCTCGCCCGCACCCTCACCGGGCTGTCCCTCAGCATCCGGATCGGGGTGCTGACGGCGGCGGTTAGCGCCGTGGTGGCCCTGGTCCTGGGGACGGCCGCCGCCACCCTGGGCCGGCGGGTGGACGCCGCCGTCTCCTGGCTCATCGACCTGGTGATGGGCATTCCCCACATCCTGCTGGTGATGCTCATCTCCCTGGCCTGCGGCAAGGGCTTCACCGGCGTGGTGGCCGGCGTGGCCCTCAGCCACTGGACCTCCCTGGCCCGGGTCCTCCGGGGGGAGGTGCTCCAGCTCCGGGAGGCTCCCTACGTCCGGGTGGCGGAAAAGCTGGGCCGCAGCAAGCTCCAGATCGTCCGGCGGCATCTGCTGCCCCACCTGCTGCCCCAGTTCCTCACCGGACTCATTTTGCAGTTTCCGCACGCCATCCTCCACGAGGCCAGCGTCACCTTTCTCGGCTTCGGCCTGCCGCCGGAGCAGCCCGCCATCGGGGTTATCCTGTCGGAGAGCATGCGCTACCTCACCACCGGCAAGTGGTGGCTGGCCCTGTTTCCCGGCCTGGCTCTGGTGGGGACGGTGGTGCTCTTCGCCGTGATGGGGGAGCATCTCCGCCGCCTGCTGGACCCGGCCAGCCTGCATGAATAGGGAGGGATGGACATGACGAAGCCGGTCTTAGAGGTGGAAGGGCTGTCCATCTCCTTTACCCAGTATGAAAAGGGTGTCCGGCAGCGGAGCCTCCCCGTCATTCGGAACCTGGACCTGACCATCCAGCCGGGCCAGGTGGTGGCGGTGGTGGGCTCCAGCGGCTCGGGCAAGAGCCTGCTGGCCCATGGCATCCTGGGCATTCTGCCCTACAACGCCCGCCAGTCGGGCCGCATCCGCTACCGGGGCGAGCCCCTGACGCCCCGGCGGGCGGAAGAGCTGCGGGGCCGGGAGCTCGTCCTCATCCCCCAGTCGGTGGGCTATCTGGACCCCTTGATGCAGGTGGGGCCCCAGATCCGCAAGGGGCGGCGGGACCCGGCCTCCCGGGCGCGGAGCCGGGAGATTCTGGGCCGCTACCACCTGGGGAGCGAGGTGGAGGCGCTCTATCCCTTTGAGCTCTCCGGAGGCATGACCCGGCGGGTGCTCATCTCCACCGCCGTGGCGGAGGCCCCTTCGCTGGTCATTGCTGACGAGCCCACGCCGGGTCTGGACCCCCGGTCCCTGCACCATATCATGGATCACTTTCGGGAGATCGCCGACAGCGGGGCGGGGCTGCTGCTCATCACCCACGATCTGGAGGCGGCCCTGGCCATCGCCGACCGGGTGGCGGTCTTTTACGCGGGGGAGACCATTGAGGAGGCCCCGGCCTCGGATTTCGAAGCGGAGGAGACTCTCCGCCACCCCTATACCCGGGCCCTGTGGCGGGCCATGCCCCAGCACGGCTTTCAGCCCATCCCCGGGGCTCAGCCCTACCCGGGCGCGGTGACGCAGGGCTGCCCCTTTTTCCCCCGATGCCCCCGCCGGACGGCGGAATGCGGAGGTGCGGTGGCCTACCGGCCGGTGGAGGGCGGCTTCGTCCGCTGTCTCCACCCGGAGAGGGGGGCTGAGGCATGAGCCTGGAGGGAAAGACCCTGTCCTTCGGCTACCGCCGGAAGGACCGGGCGGTGCTGGACCGGGTGAATCTGACCCTGGAGCCGGGGGAGCGGCTGGGGCTGACGGCCCCCAGCGGCCGGGGCAAGACCACCCTGTGCAAGCTGCTCGCCGGCTATGAAAAGCCGAGTGGGGGAGAGGTGCTGCTGGACGGCCGGCCCCTGGCGCAGTGGCGGGGCTACTGCCCCGTACAGATGATATGGCAGCACCCGGAGACGGTGGTGGACCCGCTGATGAAGCTGGGGGACACCCTGGCCGAGGGCTGGCCGGTGGAGCAGCGAGTGCTGGACGGACTGCACATCGAGCCGGGCTGGCTGGAGCGTTACCCCATGGAGCTCTCCGGCGGGGAGCTTCAGCGGTTTTGCATCGCCCGGGCTCTGGGGCCGGAAACCCGGTTCCTCTTATGTGACGAGATCTCCACCATGCTGGACCTCATCACGCAGGCCCAGATTTGGAACTTCCTGCTGGAGGAGGCGGCGCGGCGGGAACTGGGCCTGCTCATCGTCAGCCACACGCCCGCCCTGCTGGAGCGGCTGTGCACCCGGACCCAGTCTTTGGACCAGAATTCGGTTTGAACCAGAGCAGCAGGCCGCGCGGCGGATTTCGTTCCGCCGGGCGGCCCTTTCCTTTTTCCAGAAAATTTGCTTTGCCACTTGTAAAGGGTATGGGGATGCAGTATAATACCACCGCAGAAAGTTAAAAGAGACTAACAAACGGAAGGTAATGAAACCGATGACGGAAGTGAAACACAGCGCCGGAACCCTGGTGGAGGTGGCCCCCGGCGAGAGCGCGGTCATCCTTGCGGTGGGAAATGAAAAG
The DNA here is from genome assembly GCA_902492005.1 of uncultured Eubacteriales bacterium. GTDB lineage: Bacteria > Bacillota > Clostridia > Oscillospirales > Oscillospiraceae > Intestinimonas. Next base: position 15,297 of record CABUJV010000016.1, on the reverse strand, counting down.
GGACCCGTGAAGCGCCGGCTGGTGGATATGGGGCTGACGCCCGGAACCCTGGTGACGGTGCGGAAGATCGCCCCCTTCGGGGACCCCATCGAAGTGAACCTCCGGGGCTATGAGCTTTCGCTGCGCAAGGAGGACGCGGGACAGATCACAGTGTGTCCGCCGGACCAGGCCCCGGGCCTGGGCAGGAGCCGGTATAAGGGAATGGTCCAGCACATCCCGGACGAGGCCACTCTGCGCCGCATGAGCGCCGACCACGCCCATGAGGAGGCGGAGCACGGCGGCACGCCGGATTACGCCAGCCACGATACCCGGGAGATGAAGCTGGCCCTGGTGGGCAATCCAAACTGCGGCAAGACCACGCTCTTCAACGCCCTCACCGGCTCCAACCAGTACGTGGGCAATTGGCCCGGCGTGACGGTGGAAAAGAAAGAGGGCCGGGCCGAGGTGGACGGCAAGCCGGTGACGGTGGTGGACCTGCCGGGCATCTATTCCCTGTCCCCCTACTCCATGGAGGAGATTGTGGCCCGGGACTTCATCGTGGGGGAGCACCCCGACGCCATCATCAATATCATCGACGCCACCAACATCGAGCGAAACCTGTATCTGACGGCCCAGCTTTTGGAGCTGGAGCGGCCTATGGTCATCGCCCTCAACTTTATGGACGAGGTAGAAAAGCGGGGGGACAAGATTGATCTGGAGCGGCTGTCCCGGGCTCTGGGGGTGCCCGTCATCCCCATCACCGCCCGGACGGGGAAGAATATCCGGACGCTGCTGGAGGTGGCCCACAACCAAATGCATGTGGGGGTGACGGTGGAGCCCGACGACCTCTACGACGATTACACCCATGCCATCCACCACCGGGTGGGGGAGCTGGTCCACGACCGGGCCTACGCCGCCGGCCTGCCCGCCCACTGGACGGCGGTCAAGCTGCTGGAGGGGGACGCCCTGGTGGAGAAGGCCCTGGACCTGACATACCCGGAGCGGGAGAAGCTGGAGTCCATCTGCCGGGAGTACGAGGGGGCCTATGCCCTGGGCGACCGGGAGACCCTGGTGGCCGACAGCCGCTACCGCTTCCTCCAGGATGTGGTCCAGCTTGCGGTGAAGCGGGGGCAGCCTCACGGGTCCCTGACTCTGTCGGACCGGATCGACTCCATTGTCACCCACCGGCTCCTGGCCGTACCGGTCTTTTTCCTGATGATGCTGGCCATGTTTGCCCTGACCTTCGGGCCTGGCCAGATTCTGGCGGATGGGGTGGACACTCTGATCGGCGGTTATTTCGCGGACCTTGTTCGCTCGGTCCTGTCCGCCGCCGGAGTGGCGTCCTGGGTGGAGGCCCTGCTGGTGGACGGCGTGATTGCCGGGGTTGGGGGCGTACTCACCTTCCTGCCCCAAATTGCCATTTTGTTCCTGTTTCTCTCCTTCCTGGAGGACTCTGGCTATATGGCCCGGGCGGCCTTTATCATGGACCGCCTGCTGCGGCGCTTTGGCCTCAGCGGCAAGGCCTTTATCCCCATGCTGATGGGTTTCGGCTGCACGGTGCCCGCCGTTATGGGGGCGCGCACCATGGAGAACGAGCGGGACCGGCGCATGACCATCATGCTGGTGCCCTTTATGTCGTGCTCGGCACGGCTGCCGGTCTACGGCCTGCTCACCGCCGCCTTTTTCCCCCGATACGGCGGTCTTGTGGTCTTCTCCCTCTACATTACCGGTCTGGTGTTTGCCATTCTGTCGGGCATCATCCTTAAAAAATTCGTCTTCAAGGGCGAGCCCGCTGCCTTTGTGCTGGAGCTGCCCCCTTACCGTCTGCCCACGCTGAAAAACATCTCCCTCCATGTGTGGGAGAAGGTACGGGGCTTCCTGGTGAAAGCGGGCACTCTGATCCTGGCCATGAGCGTGCTGCTCTGGTTTCTTCAGTCCTTCGGCTTTGAGGGCGGCCGCTTCGGCATGGTCAGCGATGAGGCCGGCTCCCTGCTGGGCACGCTGGGCTCCTTCATCGCCCCGGTGCTCAAGCCCCTGGGCTTCGGTACCTGGCAGGCGGCGGTGGCGCTGCTGTCCGGCCTGATCGCCAAGGAGATGGTCGTTTCCTCCATGAGCATGTTTTACGGCTTCTCGATGACCGCCAGTGGCGCCGCCATCGCCGGGGCACTCTCCGGTACCTTTCAGACCCCGCTGGCCGCTTATTCCTTCTTGGTGTTCGTTCTGCTGTACGTCCCCTGTGTGGCGGCGGTGTCCACGATCCGCAAGGAGATGAACTCCACCAAGTGGACCCTGGCCTCCATCGCCTGGCAGATCGGCGCCGCCTATCTGGGCTCGCTGCTGGTCTATCAGGTGGGCAGTCTGCTCCTGGGGCTGTGAGGAAACGGTATGAAGTATATCATCTATCTGGCCGTGGCCGTTCTGGCGGTGTGGGCCGTGTGGTATGTGATCCGCCATGTCCGGCGCCAGCTCCGGGGTGAGTGCGGCTGCGGGGGAGGCTGCACGGGGGACTGCTGCATCTGTAAAAAAAGCTGCACAAAAAGAAGGCGGAATTCCTCCCCCCAATAATTGGCGTTGCCATTTGATCCCGAAGGGTATTTGCTTATCATAAAAGACTCTGACAGCAGAAAACGAAAGCATAAATGCTTTCGTTTTCTGCTGTTTGCCGCTTGCCTGTGTTGGTGGCAGCGCGCCCAGTCCGTGCCGTCGTGCGGACGGCGTAAAGGGTGCGAAGGAAAAGGCGGGGCTCATTGAGCAGCGGCTGGCCGTTTGAATCAAAGCAAATTGAAAGACGGCCTTATGGTCTGGAAAAAGGTGTCGGTGTAGTAGCCAACCTGCAAATAGTTACGGCTAGCCTTTATCGGTGGCCGCCTCAGGGGAGCGCCTTTTCTGCTGTTTTGCTCAGGCATCCCGTGCTTCCTCCCCGGATTTGAGGAACATGGCGCAGAAGACCGCGGCCAGGATACCGCAGCAGACCAGCACGGCCCTGCCCTGCCACCGCTCGGTACACCAGACGCCCAGGAAGGCGCCCAGGATGAAAAAGAGAATGATGGCGTAGTACTGGAGCCCCCGGCGGCGGGCAGTGGGGTCGCGGTCCTGCACCGCATGGAACAGCAGCTCAGTGCCGCTGCGGAGGTTTCCAGTGCACATGGTAGTGGCGCAGGGGCTGCCGCGGATCTTGCGGAAGGACTGCACCTGCACGGCGCACACAAAGGAGACCAGCACGTTGGCCGCCGTGTCCCACTCGCCGGCGGGGAGCAGGGCGACCAAACCCAAAACAGCCAGCTCCAGGGCGATGACGATCTGCCGCCAGTGGATGGCCGGGTGGCCACGGAAACGCCGGTGGGTCCGCTCTGCCACCACTACGCCCAGTGCGAACGCCAGAATGGGGATGAGGTAGTGGAGCAAGGCGTCGAACTGCCCCTCGGCCAGCTTGACGCCCAGCAGGACGATGTTGCCGGTCTGGGCATTGGCGAACACTTTGCCCCGGCACAGATAGGTGTAGGCGTCCAGAAAGCCGCCCGTGATGGTCAGAAGGGCACCCAGAGACAGAGTTTCAGACATCTGGTGTCCCGCGCAGCGCATGCGGTTTCCTCCTTTGGGGTGGACGGGGCCCCGCCGGAGCGGGGCCCGGAAAATTCCATCAATAGGTGTGGGTGCAAAGCGCATGAATCTTGGCCTGGAGGACCTTCAGGTCCTCAAAGGTCTCGGGCCGTTTCCGGGGGTCCCGCAGCAGAGCGGCGGGGTGGTAGATGGCCATCATCTGGACTCCGGCCTTTTCAAACCACTGGCCGTGCTCCTTGGTGATCTTGAAATCCTCCCGGATGAGGCGCATGGCGGCAATGCGGCCCAGGCAGACAATGATTTTGGGGCGGAGCAGCGCCACCTGGTTGCGGAGATAGCCGATGCAGGCCTCTACCTCCACGTTGAGGGGGTCACGGTTTTGGGGTGGACGGCATTTGACCGTATTGCCGATGAATATCCTGGAGCGGTCCAGGTCGATGAGGGTGAGCATATCGTCCAGCAGCTTACCCGCCTTGCCCACAAAGGGCTTGCCGGTCAGGTCCTCCTGTTCGCCGGGGCCCTCCCCGATGAACATGACTTCGGCGTTCCGGGCCCCGTCGCCGAACACCACGTTGTGCCGGGTCTCGGCCAGGGCGCACTTCTGACAGGAGAGGCAGGCGGCTTCCAATTCAGGCCAATCAAGCATGTCGTTTCCTCGTTTCTGTTCCATGATTTTTTACATTGTATCATAAAGTGCATGGACAGGGGAAGATGCGGTTTAGCTAAAATTCACCGTTGACTTTTTTGCAGGAACTGCATATAATACATGCATCAAAGGCAATGACGAAGACCGCGCCCTATGAGGGCCGCCAGAGAATCCGGGTCACCGACTGAGAGCCCGGTCCGGCTGGATGGGGATGCGCAACGCTTCACGAGCTGAAAGTTCGAGTCCGCAAGGAGGAGGGCTTTTCGTCATCCCGCGTTAAGGGAGCCAAGAGGCCGGCTCAAGGGTGAGACGGCAACGTTTGGGTGGTACCGCGGATTGTTCCGTCCCGAAACTGCAAAAAGCAGCTTCGGGGCTTTTTTTATTCATTTTTGGATATTTCGGGAAGAAGATGCCCTCCGGAAACACTGAAAAAAGACGGAGCGGTGTACAGTTTAGTTTGATGAAAGGACGTGAACGGTCATGGAATTCCTGAAAGACGCCCCAAAAACGCAGCGGCTGGAACTCAAAGACATCCTGGGAGGTGCCCATCGGAACGAGACCGTCCAAGTCGCCGGTATGGTCCACGCCAGACAGACGATGGGCGGCGGGCTCACTTTCCTGAAGCTGCGTAAGCGGGACGGTATCCTGCAGTGTACCTGCGCCGAGGGTGTGGATGTGTCCGGCGTGCCGGAGGAGGCTGCGGTCGTGGTCACCGGCACGCTCCGGGACGAGCCCCGGGCCCCCGGCGGGGTAGAACTGGCGGCTCAGGCCGTGGAGGTCCTCTCCCGTCCCGCGGCCCCCATGCCGGTGCCGGTACCCAAGGCCAAGCTGAACATTAACCTGGACACCGAGCTGGGCCTGCGGCCCGTGGTGCTCCGCCACCTGCGGGAGCGCAGCGTGTTTAAGATCCAGGAGTGCCTGGGCCGGGCATTTCGGGAGTATCTCCAGGGCCAGGGCTTCACCGAGATCCACACCCCTAAGATCGTTCATGCCGGGGCGGAGGGCGGCTCCAACATCTTTCGACTGGACTACTTCGGCCGCAAGGCGTTTTTGGCCCAGTCCCCCCAGTTCTACAAGCAGACCATGGTGGGGGTTTTTGAGCGTGTGTTCGAGGTGGCCCCGGTGTTCCGGGCGGAGAAGCACTCCACGGCCCGGCATCTCAACGAGTACACCTCCCTGGATTTCGAGATGGGCTTCATCGACTCCTTTGAGGACGTGATGGCCATGGAGACCGGCTTCCTCCAGTATGCCATGGAGCTGCTGCGGACGGAATACGCCGCCGACGGGAAGCGGCTGGGCATCGACATCCCCGGCGTGGAGCGTATCCCCTGCGTCCGTTTCGACGAGGCCAAGCGCCTGGCGGCGGAGAAGTACGGCTACAAAATCCGGGACCCCTACGACCTGGAGCCGGAGGAGGAGCACGCCATCGGCCGGTACGCCAAAGAGGAGTGGGGCAGCGACTTCGTGTTCGTTACCCACTACCCCAGCAAGAAGCGGCCCTTTTACGCCATGGACGACCCTGCGGACCCCCGGTATACCCTGTCCTTCGACCTGCTGTTCCGGGGCATGGAGGTTACCACCGGCGGCCAGCGGGTCCACGGCTACGCCGAACAGGTGAAGAAGATGGAGGACCGGGGGATGCATCCCGAGGAATTCGAAAGCTATCTGATGATCCACAAGCACGGCATGCCCCCCCACGGCGGCCTTGGCATCGGCCTGGAGCGGCTGACCATGAAGCTGTGCGGGCTGGACAACGTGCGGTACGCCTGCCTGTTCCCACGGGACCTGAGCCGGCTGGAGCCTTAAGGAGGAGATCAAAATGAAGATAACCGAAGAGATGGTGGATTACGTCTCCGTCCTGTCCCGGCTCAAGCTGCCGGAGGAGGAGAAGGTCAGAATGACCGCCGAGCTGGAGCAGATCATCGGCTACATGGACGTGCTCAACACCCTGGACACCGACGGGGTGGAGCCCATGAGCCACGTGTTTCCGGTGAAGAACGTGCTCCGTCCGGACGTGGTGGAGCCCTCGTCGGACCGGGCCGAGCTGCTGAAAAACGCGCCGGCGCCCGACGAAGAGGCCTTCCTGGTGCCCAAGACGGTGGAATGAGGGGGAGCGGATATGAAATTATATGAGCTGACGGCCCTCCAACTGGGCGAAAAGATCCGGGCCGGGGAGGTCTCCGCCGTGGAGGCCGCCCAGGCGGCCCTGGACCGGATAGAGGATTTTCAGCCGGCCAACAACGCCTTCATCACCACCCTGGCCGAAGGGGCGCTGGCCGAGGCGGAGGCGGTGCAGAAAAAGCTGGCCGCCGGGGAGGAGCTGGGCCCGCTGGCCGGCGTGCCCATGGCCCTCAAGGACAACATCTGCACCCGAGGGATCAAGACCTCCTGCGCCTCCAGGATTCTGGGGGATTTCGCTCCGCCCTACGACGCCACGCTGACCGGGCGGCTTCGGGCCGCCGGCTCGGTGCTGCTGGGCAAGCTGAACATGGACGAATTCGCCATGGGCTCCACCTCCGAGACCTCTTTCTACGGCCCGGTGAAGAACCCCTGGGATCCGGACCGGGTGCCCGGCGGGTCCTCCGGCGGAGCCGCCGCCGCCGTGGCGGCAGGGGAGTGCTGGTACGCCGTCGGCTCGGACACCGGCGGGTCCGCCAGCCCGCCTCTTACTGCGGCGTCACCGGCATGAAGCCCACCTACGGCACCGTCTCCCGCTACGGCCTCATCGCCTATGCCTCCTCGCTGGACCAGATGGGCCCCATCGCCCGCACCGCAGCCGACTGCGCCGCCGTGTTGGACGCCGTCATGGGGAAGGACCGGCGGGACGGCACCAGCCTGGACGTGCCGGCGGGCGGACTGCTGGCCGGCCTCACCGGAGATGTGCGGGGCATGAAGATCGGCCTGCCCGCCGACTGCTTTGGGGCGGGGCTGGACCCGGAGGTCCGCGCCGCCGTGCTGGCCGCCGCCGACGTGCTGAAGGCCCGGGGGGCCTTCGTGGAGGAGTGCGCCCTGCCCGTGATGGAATATGTGGTCCCCACCTATTATATCATTGCCGCCGCCGAGGCCAGCTCCAACCTGTCCCGGTTCGACGGGGTGAAGTACGGCTGGAGGGCGGAGGGCTACGAGGACCTCACTGACCTCTACAACAAGACCCGCACCGAGGGCTTTGGCTCCGAGGTCAAACGCCGCATCCTGCTGGGGACCTTTGTGCTGTCCACCGGCTACTACGATGCCTACTACAAAAAGGCCCTTCAGGTAAAGGCCCTCATCAAGAAGGCCTACGACGAGGCCTTCGGGACCTATGACCTGCTGCTCACCCCCGTGGCCCCTGCCACGGCGCCGCGGCTGGGGGAGAGCCTGGCCGACCCGCTGAAGATGTACCTGTCCGATATCTACACCGTGCCCCTCAACCTGGCGGGACTGCCGGGGCTGAGTATGCCCTGCGGCTTCGATGCCCAGGGCCTGCCCATCGGGGCGCAGCTCATCGGCCCCGCGCTGGGAGAGGCCAGGGTGCTCAACGCCGCCCACGCCTTTCAGCAGGACACGCAGTTCCATACCAAGATGCCGAAGGGAGGCGCCGCGCAATGACCTGGGAGACTGTCATCGGCCTGGAGACCCACGTGGAGCTGGCCACGAAAACCAAGATCTTCTGCTCCTGCACCACCGCGTTCGGAGGCGACCCCAACACCCACTGCTGCCCGGTGTGTACCGGGATGCCCGGCGCCCTGCCGGTGGTCAACGAGAAGGTGCTGGAGTTCGCCGTCAAGGCAGGGCTGGCCCTGAACGGGACCATCACCCGCTACTGCAAGTTCGACCGGAAGAACTACTTTTACCCCGACCTGCCCAAGGCCTACCAGGTGTCCCAGCTCTATCTGCCCATCGTCCGGAACGGCAAAGTGCCCATCCAAACGGCCTCCGGGGTGGAAAAGACCATCCGTATCCATGAGCTCCATATGGAGGAGGACGCGGGAAAGCTGGTCCACGACCCCTGGATCGACCAGACCCGGGCGGACTACAACCGCTGCGGCGTGCCCCTGATCGAGATCGTCACCGAGCCCGATTTCCGCTCCGGCGAGGAGGTCATCGCCTATCTGGAGAAGCTGCGTTCCACCCTCCAGTATCTGGGGGTCTCCGACTGCAAGATGCAGGAGGGCTCGCTACGCTGCGATGTGAACCTGTCCGTCCGGCCCGCCGGGAGTGAAGAACTGGGCACCCGCACCGAGATGAAGAACCTGAACTCCTTCAAGGCCATCGCCCGGGCCATCGAATATGAGGCTCGCCGGCAGGTGGAGCTCATCGAGGAGGGAAAGCGGGTGGTCCAGGAGACCCGGCGCTGGGACGAGAACAAGGACGCCACCTTTGCCATGCGCTCCAAGGAGAACGCCCAGGATTACCGCTATTTCCCCGAGCCGGACATCCCTCCCATGGAGCTCTCGGAGGAATACCTGGAGCATGTCCGCTCGGAGATCCCCGAGATGGCGGAGGCCAAGATTGCCCGGTATCAGAGGGACTGGGGCCTGCCCGCCTATGACGCCCAGATGATCACCGGCCAGAAGGCCCTGGCCGATTTCTTTGAGGAGGCGGTGGCTCTGGGGGCCGCCCCCAAGCAGGCGGCCAACTGGATCATGGGAGAGGTGCTGCGGCAGCTCTCCGCCCGGGGCCTGGAGGCCAAGGATATGACCTTTGCGCCCGGGACTCTGGCCCGGCTCATCGAGCTGGTCCGGACCGGCAAGCTGAACCGCAACACCGCCGTGAAGGTATTCGACGCCGTGTTCGATGCAGACGGCGACGTGGACGCCTATGTGAGGGAGCACGGCCTGGAGCAGGTGTCCGACGCCGGGCTGGTGGGCCGGGCGGTGGAGCAGGTCTTTACCGCCAACCCCAAATCCATCGAGGACTACCGGGCGGGCAAGGAGAAGGCCTTCGGCTTCCTGGTGGGGCAGGTTATGCGGGAGCTCAAGGGCCGGGCCTCGCCCCAGGTGGTCAACCAGACCATCCGGGAGAAGCTGGAGCAGATGAAGTGAAAGACGGGGGACCGGCCGTGGGCGGTCCCCCGCTTTCTGTGCAGACGGTCTTTTAACGGCGGGGAAAACCTGATAGAATACCTGTGACAGACTAAGGAGGGGAGAGATGGGACGTGAAGTCCATTCGACGCATGGGGGCGCTGCTGTGGTGTGCGGTTCTGCTGCTGGGCGGCCTGGCTCGTCCGCCGCACCACAAGCGGAGGCAGGCGGCGCGGTCGCAGCCGAGACCGGCCCTGCCGGGGCAGGTAAAAGGGAAACCCGCCTCTGTGCAAAGCACAGAGGCGGGTTTCCGCTTCAGCCCTTGGGCCGGGGCTTGAAGATGAGAGCCACCAGGTAGCCGAAGAAAATGGCGGAGGCGATGCCGCCTGCGGCGGCGGTAATGCCGCCGGTGAAGGCGCCCAGGAAGCCGTTTTCGGCCACGGCCTGGTCCACGCCCTTGGCCAGCAGGTAACCGAACCCAGTGAGGGGGACGGTGGCGCCGGCCCCGCCCCACTCCACCACGTATTTGTAGAGGCCCAGAGCGCCCAGCACTACGCCGGAGACCACATAGAGCACCAGGATTTTGGCGGGAGTGAGGGGGGTGCGGTCGATGAGAATCTGTCCGATGGCGCACAGGATGCCGCCGCAGACAAAGGCCCGCAGATATTCCAGAAAGACGTCCATATGCTAACCTCCCTTCTGTGTGCTGATGGCCACGGCGTGGCAGATGCCGGGGATGCTCTCCCCCTGCATGGAGGAGGTGGGGGAGAGCAGCGCGCCGGTACCGCAGAACAGAAGATGCTTCCATTTGCCCTCCCGCATCCCGTTGAGCAGGTAGCCGGTGAGGACGGCGGCGGAGCAGCCGCAGCCCGAGCCGCCGCAGTGGACGTCCTGCGCCTGGGCGTCAAAGATGAGACAGCCGCAGTCGTCGTAATTGGTCAGGTCCATGCCGTCCCTGTGGAAGAGGTCCAGGACGATCTCCCGGCCCAGACTGCCCAGGTCGCCGGTGACGATCAGGTCATAAAAGGACGGCGCGCGGCCGGTGTCGGAAAAGTGGGCGGTCAGGCTTTCGTAGGCGGCCGGAGCCATGGCGGCGCCCATGTTGTTGGCGTCGCAGATGCCCTTGTCCACGATCTTGCCCACGGTGGCGTGGGTGACGTAAGGACCGTCCCCCTCCCGGGCCAGCACCACAGCCCCCGCCCCGGTCACCGTCCACTGGGCGGTGGGGGTCCGCTGGCTGCCGTACTCCAGCGGGGTGCGATACTGCCGCTCGGCGGAGCAGAAGTGGGAGGAGGCCATGGCGGCGCACCACTCCCCGAAGCCGCCGTCCAGCATCATGGCGGCCAGCGTAAGGCTTTCCGCCATGGTGGAGCAGGCCCCGTAGAGGCCGAAAAAGGGGATGTCCTGTCCCCGGACGGCGAAGGAGGAGGCGATGCACTGGTTCAAAAGGTCTCCGGCGAAGATATAATCCAGCGTGGCGGCGGGCTGCTTGGCCTTGTCCAGGGCATTTTGCAGCGCCATTTTCAGCATGGCGCTCTCGGCCTTCTCAAAGCTGGCCTCGCCAAAGGTATCGTCCTGATTGATGAAGTCAAAAGAGGCGGCCAGCGGCCCTTCGCCCTCCTTTTTGCCCACCACGTTGGCGTGGCCGGCGATGGAAGGCGGGTTTGCAAAGGCCACGGTCTGCCTGCCCAGTTTTTTCGTGGTCATGGTATCTCTCCTATACTTCAGACTGACCAATAGTTTGAACAGTTTTCCGAAAAATATCAAAAGGCTTTTTGGCAGGGGACATGCTGGTCAAAAGCTGGAAAATGAGATATAATACTCCTACTTGCATAAAGGAGAGAGCTGACATGGTGGATGAGCCAAAGCGTACCCTTGCATATCTGTGTCCGGAGTGCCGGCAGCCGGTTGTCGCGGAAAAAACGGTGTTCTCCCTGGCCGCCGGTCCCTCCAGCGTCCCCTGCCCCTGCGGAAAGTCTGCGCTGAAGATCGACATGCTGGGCGGCCATGTGAACCTGACAGTGCCGTGCCTGCTGTGTGAAAAGGAGCATTCGGTCTCCTGCTCCACCCACGCCTTCCTCCATGAAAAGGCGCTGGCCTTCGCCTGCGCCGCCTCGGGGCTGGACTGCTGCTACGTGGGGGAGGAGGGCGCCGTCTTTGCCGCCATGCGCCGCCTGGAGGAGACGGTGGACAAGCTGGAGGCCTCCGCCGGAGCCGAGGGCACCTTCCTGGACGACATCATCATGCACGAGGTTCTCTCCGAGCTCAGGGACATCGCCCAGCGGGGCGGCGTGTCCTGCACCTGCGGCTCCAGCGAGTGGAAGCTTCAGGTGAACTTCAGCTCGGTAGACCTGTCCTGCGCACAGTGCGGCGCCGCCCTGCGCATCCCGGCCGCTACGGCGGACGACCTGGAGGATCTCTGCTGCAAAAACACCCTGGTGATCCGGGGAAGAAGCGGGAACTAGAGAGGAAGCGAAAACGTGAGTGTTTTTTATGAGCGGAGCTTCCGGGTCGACTCCCGGGATGTGGACCTTTTCAACCAGTGCCGCCCCTCGGCCCTGCTGGGCTGTCTCCAGGAGGCGGCCACTGAGGCGGCCTGCCCGCTGCACGTCTCCCGGGAGGAGATGATCGAAAAATACCATGTGTTCTGGATGCTGGCCCGCATGTGGTACCGGCTGGACCGGCCGCTGTTCTGGGCCGATGCCGTCACCATCCGGACCTGGCACCGGGGAGGCAAGGGAGCCTCCATGTACCGGGATTTCGACCTTCTCCGGGGCGGCGAGCGCATCGGGGAGGCGGTGAGCGTGTGGGTGCTGGCCGATTTGGACACCCACAAGCTGTTCCGGCTGAGCAACGTGATGGAATTCCAGGATACCACCGGCGGCGAACTGTGTAAGGACAAGACGCTGGGGCGGCTGCGGGTCCCGGCAGAGCTGCATCCAGCGGAGGAGCGGCCCATGCGCTACAGCGACGCCGATGTCAACGGGCACGTCAACAACGTCCGCTATGCCGATTTCGCCTGCGACGCCCTGGACCTGCAGCGGCTGGGAGCGGGGCGGCGCGTGTCCTCGCTCCAGATCGGCTACCTCAAGGAGTGCCGGCCGGGGGAGAAGCTGCACCTGCATACCGGCTTCCAGGACGGCGCCCACTATGTCCGCGGGCAGGGAGGCGAGGGAAAGGCCAGATTTGAGGCCGCATTGACCCTTTCCCCCCTTGACAAGCCCGGAGCCGGGGCGTAGAATAGGCGCAATATATTTTGACCCAAGGACAGCCAAGGATGCTTTTATCTGAGATAGAAAAGGAGTGGAGTCCATGATCAACACTGACGCCGCCGGCAAATTCGCCCGGCAGGGCCTGACCTTCGACGATGTGCTGCTCATCCCCGCGGAGAGCAGCGTCCTGCCCGCCGACGTAGACCTGCACACCCAGCTCACCAAGAAGATCAGGCTCAACATCCCGGTGATGAGCGCCGCCATGGATACCGTCACAGAATCCCGCATGGCCATCGCCATCGCCCGGGAGGGCGGCATCGGCATCATCCACAAGAACATGTCCATCGGCCAGCAGGCCGAGCAGGTGGACATGGTGAAGCGCTCGGAGAACGGGGTCATTACCAACCCCTTCTGGCTGGCCCCCGGCCATACCCTGGCGGAGGCGGATGAGCTCATGGCCAAGTACCGCATCTCCGGCGTGCCGATCTGCGACCACGGCAGGCTGATCGGCATCATCACCAACCGGGACATGAAGTTTGAAGTGGATATGGACCAGCTCATCGACAACGTGATGACCAAGGAGAATCTGGTCACCGCCAAGGAGGGCACCACTCTGGAGGAGGCCAAGCAGATCCTCCGCCGCCACAAGATCGAGAAGCTGCCCATCGTGGACGACGAGTTCCGGCTCAAGGGCCTGATCACCATCAAGGACATCGAGAAGGCCACCGTGTACCCCAACTCCGCCCGGGACGAAAAGGGCCGTCTGCGGGTGGGCGCCGCCATCGGCGCCACCGACGACGTGCTGGACCGGGTTGCCGCTCTGGTGGAGGCGGGGGCCGATGTGCTGGCGCTGGACTCCGCCCACGGCCACTCCCACAACATCATCGAGTGCGTCAAGCGCATCAAGGCCCTCTATCCCGACGTGCAGCTCATCGCCGGCAACGTGGCCACCGCTGAGGGCACCCGCGCTCTCATCGAAGCGGGCGCCGACTGCGTGAAGGTGGGCATCGGCCCCGGCTCCATCTGCACCACCCGGGTGGTGGCCGGCATCGGCGTGCCCCAGATCACCGCCGTCTATGACGCGGCCCAGGTGGCCGCCGGGTATGGCGTGCCCATCATCGCCGACGGCGGCATCAAGTATTCCGGCGACATCGCCAAGGCTCTGGCTGCCGGCGGCAACGTGGTCATGCTGGGCTCCCTGCTGGCGGGCTGCGAGGAGTCTCCCGGAGACACCGAGGTCTATCAGGGCCGCCAATTCAAGGTCTACCGCGGCATGGGCTCCCTGGGCGCCATGGCCAAGGGCTCCAAGGACCGCTACTTCCAGCAGAACAACAAAAAGCTGGTTCCCGAGGGCGTAGAGGGCCGCGTACCCTTCAAGGGTCTCGTGGGCGAGACCATCTACCAGATGATGGGCGGCCTGCGCTCCGGTATGGGCTATACTGGCTGCGCTACCATTGAGGAGCTCCACAGCAAGGCCCAGTTCATGCAGATCACCAGCGCCGGCCTGAAGGAGTCCCACCCCCACGACATCTATATCACCAAGGAAGCGCCGAACTATACCCTCAACCCGTAAGCAGACCGCGTAAGGGCCCGGCCGTCGAAGGACGGCCGGGCCCGTTTGCGTCCCGCTAGCACGCGATGGAGGCGGAAAAGAGGCCGGGGAGGGTGCGCAGCAGCAGGGGTGTGAGCATAAGCAGGAGGAAAAGCAGCAGAAGGGCGGCCTCCTGCGGGCGCTGATAGCGCTCCGTCTCCCCCAGCAGCTCCACCCGGAAGCCTAGGCCGCTGGCGGAGAGCATCCCGCTGTGGAGAGCGGGGCGGCGGCGGAGCCGCCGCATCCGGGCCAGCCGCACGATGGCCCCGGCGTAGGACAGAGCCTCCCCTTCGGGCAGCTTTTCCAGCACCTCCTGGTCCCGCAGGCATTCCAAGTCCTGCCGCAGCCGCCGGAAGGCGAAGGGGATCAGGGGATTGAACCACTGGATTGCCTGAAGGGCCACCAAAAGCAGGTTGAGGGCATTGTCCCGGTGACGGAGATGGGCGAGCTCATGGACGGCCATGCTGCGGCGCTCCTCCGGCGTAAGGGCTTCCCACTGTTCACGGACCAGGATCAGCACGGGCCGCCGCCACCCCGCCAGACAGGGACAGGAGAGCTCCGGAAACCGGGCCTGGGAGACCACCCGGACTGCCGGGGGCTCCAGGCCGAAGAGCTCCCGGGCGCAGCCGGTCACTAGGGCCGCGGTCTCTTCCTCGGGGCGGTCCGCCCCGCAGAGCTTTCGCCGCAGCCGGAGATAGCCCGCCGCCGGCAGCAGCAGGGAGAGGGCCGCCCCGGCCAGCCAGACCAGCAGGACCGGCATGCCATCCACCTCGCGGACGAAAAAGCCCCGGTTGGGGGACAGGGAGGCGAAAATGTGCAGCCGCAGCGCCCCGCTGGGCTGCCAGAAGGGGCCGCCGCCGTCGGAGCCCAGACGGCCCAGAGCCTTAAACGTAAAACAGACCGGGGGGAAGGCGTAGTCCGGCCCCACCCGGCCGGTGAAGGTGAAGCCGGCACCCCAGCGCATGGATGCCGGCAGCAGGAGCATGAGGGCCAGCAGGACATACCACAGGGCCATGCGGGAAAGGGGCCGCAGCCGTCTGCCAGCCAGACGCCGCAGCAGGAGCAGGGGACAGAGGACCAGCGAGGCCAGCAGAGTGGCGTAGCACACCGCCACGAACCACGTGGAGAGCGTGTAGGGCAGGCGGAGCCAGTCACCCATGCCGTCCGCCCTCCCTCCTCTTTTGCAGCAGCGCCTCCAGCCGGTCCAGCTCCTCCTCGGAGACCTGTCCGCTGTCCATCAGCGTGGAGACAAGGCCGGACAGGGACCCGCCAAAGACCCGGCTCAGCAGGTCGGCGGACCGGGCG
>CABUJV010000015.1 GCA_902492005.1 uncultured Eubacteriales bacterium | reverse complement strand
GGAGTGCAAGGCCACCATCGGCCAGGTGGGCAACACCGACCACGGCAACATCCACATCGGCAAGGCCGGCCGCAAGCGCCACATGGGCTGGCGGCCCACCGTCCGCGGCTCCGTCATGAACCCCAACGACCACCCCCACGGCGGCGGCGAGGGCAAGAGCCCGGTCGGCCGTCCCGGCCCGGTCACTCCCTGGGGCAAGCCGGCCCTGGGCTACAAGACCCGTAAGACGAAGAACCGCACCGAGAAGTTCATCGTCAAGCATCGCAACAGCAAGTAAGGAGGTAGTAAAACATGTCTAGAAGCATCAAGAAAGGCCCGTTTTGCGCCCCCGAGCTGCTCAAGCGGGTTGATGAAATGAACAAGAACGGCGAGAAGAAGGTCCTCAAGACCTGGAGCCGCGCCTCCACCATTTTCCCCTCCTTCGTCGGCCACACCTTCGCCGTCCACGACGGCCGCAAGCATGTGCCCGTCTACGTCACCGAGGATATGGTGGGCCACAAGCTGGGCGAGTTCGCCCCCACCCGCACCTTCCGCGGCCATGCGGGCGCCAAGTCCGGTAAGTAAGGAGGAGAGAGAAACATGGAAGCCAAAGCACATCTGAATTATGTCCGCATCTCTCCCCGCAAGGTCGGCATCGTGTGCGACCTCATCCGTGGGAAGAGCGTGGCCCAGGCCACCGCGATCCTGATGAACACCCCCAAGGCCGCCTCCGAGCCTCTGCTCAAGCTCCTCAAGAGCGCCGCGGCCAATGCCGAGAACAACCACGGCATGGACCCCGAGAAGCTCTATGTGTCCGAGACCTTCGCCAACCCCGGCCCCATCATCAAGCGCATCATGCCCCGGGCCCAGGGCCGCGCCTATCGGATCAACAAGAGAACATCTCACGTCACCATCGTGGTGGCAGAACGCTAAGGGAGGAGGCAGAATCAATGGGACAGAAAGTCAATCCCCACGGCCTGCGCGTGGGCGTTATCAAGGATTGGGACTCCCGCTGGTATGCCCGCAATGAAAAAGTGGGCGACCTGCTGGTCGAGGACAACAAAATCCGCAGCTACCTGAAGAAGACCCTGTATTCCGCCGGTATCCCGAAGATCGAGATCGAGCGGGACAGCGCCAAGGTGCGCATCTACCTGCACTGCGCCCGTCCCGGCGTGGTCATCGGCAAGGGCGGCACCGAGATCGAGCGCATCCGCTTGCAGGTGGAGAAGATGATCGGCAAGAGCGTGGCCCTCAACATCGTGGAGGTCAAGAGCCCCGATATGAATGCCCAGCTCGTGGCCGAGAACATCGCCCAGCAGCTGGAAAAGCGCATCGGCTTCCGCCGGGCCATGAAGAACGCCATGGGCCGCGCCATGCGCATGGGCGCCCGCGGCATCAAGACCCAGGTGTCCGGCCGTCTGGGCGGTGCTGAGATCGCCCGCACCGAGCACTATCACGACGGCACCATCCCCCTGCAGACCCTCCGCGCCGACATCGACTACGGCTTTGCCGAGGCTGCCACCACTTACGGCCGCATCGGCGTGAAGGTGTGGATCTACAAAGGCGAGATCCTCTCCCAGGCCCTGCGGACCACCCCCCGCACCCTGGATACCAAAAACTTCAAGGAGCGTCCCGACCGTCCCCGCCGCCGCGATGGCGACCGGAAGTTCGGCGACCGGAAGCCCGGCTTCGGCGGCCAGCGCCAGGGCGGCTTCGGCGGCCAGCGTTCTCAGGGCGGTTTCGGCGGCCAGCGTCCGGCCGGCCAGGGCTTCCGCCCCAACAACAACCGGCCGGCGGCCCCCCGTCCCGCCGCTCCCGCTACTCCTAAGGAAGGAGGCGCCAACTAATGCTGCTGCCTAAGAGAGTCAAATACCGCCGCGTCCACCGCGGCCGCATGAAGGGCAAGGCCACCCGCGGCAACACCGTTACCTACGGTGAGTTCGGCCTGCAGGCTACCGAGCCCGCTTGGATCACCTCCAACCAGATCGAGGCCGCCCGTATCGCCATGACCCGCTACACCAAGCGTGGCGGTAAGGTCTGGATCAAGATCTTTCCCGACAAGCCGGTGACCGAGAAGCCCGCTGAGACCCGTATGGGCTCCGGTAAGGGCTCCCCCGAGTATTGGGTGGCCGTGGTCAAGCCCGGCCGCGTCATGTTCGAGATCGCGGGCGTCTCGGAAGAGATCGCCCGTGAGGCCCTGCGTCTCGCTTCCCACAAGCTGCCCGTCAAGTGCAAGATCGTGGCGAAAGAGACCGCCGAGAC
Organism: uncultured Eubacteriales bacterium; assembly: GCA_902492005.1. Taxonomy (GTDB): domain Bacteria; phylum Bacillota; class Clostridia; order Oscillospirales; family Oscillospiraceae; genus Intestinimonas. Next base: position 46,269 of record CABUJV010000015.1, on the reverse strand, counting down.
CGAGAATGGTGGTGAATAATGATGAAGGCAACTGAGGTACGCAAGATGTCCGCCGCCGAGCTGGACAGCAAGCTGGTGGAACTGAAGAAGGACCTGTTCCAGCTCCGGCTCCAGCACGCCACCAATCAGCTCGACAACCCCGTCCGCATTGCGGAGGTCAAGAAAGACATTGCCCGAGTCAAAACCATGATCCGTGAGCAGCAGCTCGCAGGCCGATAAGAAGGAGGAAATAGAACATGGAAAACAGAACTTCTTCCCGCAAGACCAGAGTCGGCCTGGTTGTCTCGGACAAGATGGATAAGACCGTGGTGGTGGCCATCGCCGACCGTGTGGCCCACCCTCTGTACAAGAAGATCGTCAAGAGCACATACAAGCTGAAGGCCCATGACGAGAACAATGAGTGTGGCATCGGCGACCGCGTGCGGGTCATGGAGACCCGCCCCCTGTCCAAGGACAAGCGGTGGCGCGTTGTCGAGATCATCGAAAAAGCGAAGTAAGGAGGTGCCGTTATGATTCAGCAGGAGTCCTACCTGAAGGTGGCCGATAATACCGGCGCCAAAGAGATCAAGACCATCCGCGTGCTGGGTGGTTCCAAGCGTAAGTTCGGCAACATCGGCGACGTGGTCGTGGCTTCCGTCCGCAAGGCCCAGCCCGGCGGCACCGTGAAGAAGGGCGAGGTCGTCAAGGCCGTCATCGTCCGCTCCGCCCGCGGAGTCCGCCGCGCCGACGGCAGCTATGTCCGCTTCGATGACAACGCCGCCGTGCTCATCAAGGACGACAAGAACCCCAGAGGGACCCGTATCTTTGGGCCCGTGGCCCGCGAGCTGCGCGACAAGGATTACATGAAGATCCTGTCCCTGGCTCCCGAAGTGCTGTAAGGGGGTAGGAGAGAACAATGAAGAATATGAGCATTCGTAAGGATGACATCGTGATCGTTCTGTCCGGCAAGGACAAGGGCAAGAAGGGCAAGGTCCTGACTGTCATGCCCAAGGACGGCAAGGTCATCGTGGAGAAGGTCAACGTCATCTCCCGCCACCAGAAGCCCCGCAAGCAGGGCGAAGAGGGCGGCATCATCAAGCGCGAGGCCCCCATCTACGCCTGCAAGGTCATGCGGGTGTGCCCCAAGTGCGACAAACCAACCCGTCCTGCCCACAAGACTCTGGCCGACGGCAAGAAGGTCCGCGTCTGCAAGAAGTGCGGCGCCGAAATCTGAGAGAGGAGGAGAGATTGAACATGTCTGAGAATATGCCCAACCTGAAGAAAAAGTATCAGGATGAAGTCGCTCCTGCTCTGATGCAGAAGTTTGGCTATAAAAGCCCCATGCAGATCCCCCGCCTGGACAAGATCGTGGTCAACTGCGGCTGCGGCGAGGCCCGGGACAACTCCAAGGTGCTGGAGGCCGTCGTCAGCGACCTGACCACCATCACCGGCCAGAAGGCCATCATCACCAAGGCCAAGAAGTCCGTCGCCAACTTCAAGCTCCGCGAGGGCATGAATATCGGCGCGAAGGTCACCCTCCGCGGCGACCGCATGTGGGAGTTCCTGGACCGTCTGTTCAATGTGGCCCTGCCCCGTGTCCGCGACTTCCGCGGCATCAGCCCCAACGCCTTTGACGGCCGCGGCAACTACGCCATGGGCATCAAGGAACAGCTCATCTTCCCTGAGATCGAATACGACAAGATCGACAAGATTCGGGGAATGGACATCGTGATCACCACCACTGCCCAGACCGACGAAGAGGCCAAGGAGCTGCTGACCCTGATCGGCGCGCCCTTCGCCACGAAGTAAGGAGGAGAACCAAAAATGGCTAAGAAATCCATGATCCTCAAGCAGCAGGCTGAGCCCAAGTTCTCCACCCGGCGCTACAACCGGTGCAAGATCTGCGGCCGCCCCCACGCCTACCTGCGGGACTACGGCATCTGCCGTATCTGCTTCCGCGAGCTGGCTTACAAAGGTCAGATTCCCGGGGTCAAAAAGGCGAGCTGGTAACACCAGCCCGCCTTCCCCCGTGTTTTTGAACATCCCACGGCAGGACGGTTAACAGGTCGGAGCCGCAGACTCCGATACCTTGCCGCCTTAACGGGCCCGATCAAAGGCCCGTAACTCTGATAGGAGGTAACACTCATGCACATCACGGACCCCATTGCGGATATGCTCACCCGCATCCGCAACGCCAACAACGCGAAGCATGACACCGTGGACGTTCCCGCGTCCAACATGAAAAAGTCCATCGCGCAGATCCTGCTGGAAGAGGGCTATATTAAGAACTTCCAGCTCATCGACGATGGTACGCAGGGTGTCATCCGTATTACCCTGAAGTATCTGCCCGGCAAGGAGAAGGTCATTACCGGCCTTCGCCGCGTTTCCAAGCCCGGCCTGCGGGTCTACGCCGGAGCCGAAGAGCTCCCCCGCGTCCTGCGCGGTCTGGGTATCGCAATCGTGTCCACGTCCAAGGGCGTCATGACCGACAAGGCTGCCCGTGCAGCCCATGTCGGCGGTGAAGTCCTGGCCTTCGTGTGGTAAGGGAGGGAGAGAGAAATGTCTAGAATCGGAAGAATGCCCATCTCTGTCCCCGCCGGCGTGGAAGTCAAGATCGGCGACGACAATCTGGTGACCGTGAAGGGCCCCAAGGGCGCCCTCACCCAGAAGCTCAGCTCCGCCATGACCATTGCCCAGGAGGGCGGCGAGCTGCATGTGACCCGGCCCAACGACCTGAAGGAGAACCGCTCCCTCCACGGTCTGACCCGCACCCTGCTGCACAATATGGTGGTGGGCGTGACCGAGGGCTTTAAGAAGGAGCTGGACGTCAACGGCGTCGGTTACCGTGTGGCCAAGGACGGCAAGAAGCTGGTCATGAACATCGGCTTTTCTCACCAGGTCACCATGGAGGAGCCCGAGGGCATTACCATCGACGTGCCCAACCCCAACAAGATCATCATCTCCGGCGCTGACAAGCAGAAGGTGGGCCAGTTCGCCGCCGAGGTCAGAGAGAAACGTCCCCCCGAGCCTTATAAGGGCAAGGGTATCAAATACACTGACGAGGTCATCCGCCGCAAGGAAGGCAAGACCGGCGTCAAGAAGAAATAAGGAGGTGTGCCTAAATGATCAAGAGACCGAATACCAATGCCCAGCGGCTTAAGCGCCACAAGCGCGTGCGTTCCAAAATTTCCGGCACGCCCGAGCGTCCCCGTCTGAACGTGTTCCGCAGCGAGACCAACATCTATGCCCAGATCATCGACGATGTGGCGGGCAAGACCCTGGTCTCCGCCTCTTCCCTGGAGAAGGACTTCGCGTGCGACGGCACCAAGTCTGACGCTGCCAAGCAGGTGGGCCAGATGGTGGCCGAGCGCGCCAAGGCCGCCGGCATCACCACCGTGGTGTTCGACCGCGGCGGCTATGTCTACCACGGCCGGGTCGCTGCTCTGGCTGAGGGCGCCCGCGAGGGCGGCCTGGAATTTTAAGGGGAGGAGAAAACGAACATGGCTAGATTTGAAAGAGAACCCAGCGAGTTCACCGAGAAGCTCGTTTCTCTGAACCGCGTGTCCAAGACCGTCAAGGGCGGCCGCGTGATGAAGTTTGCCGCTTTGATGGTAGTGGGCGACGAGAAGGGCCGGGTCGGCTTCGGCACCGGCAAGGCCGCCGAGGTGCCCGAGGCCATCCGCAAGGGCATCGAGGACGCCAAGAAGAACATGTGCACCATCACCCGCTCCGGCACCACCATCCCCCACGAGGTGATCGGTGAGTTCGGCGCCGGCCGCGTGCTTCTGAAGCCCGCCGCCCCCGGTACCGGCATCATTGCCGGCGGCCCCGTCCGCGCCGTCATGGAAGCGGCCGGCATCCGGGACATCCGCGCCAAGTGCCTGCGCTCCAACAACCCGCAGAACGTGGTCTCCGCGACCTTTGAGGGCCTGAAGGCTCTCCGCGGTCCCGAGGAGATCGCCCGTATCCGCGGCAAGAGCGTGGAAGAAATCGTAGGTTAAGGAGGGCTTCAACCATGGCTAAGCTGAACATTAAGCTGGTCAAGAGCCTGAACGGCCGCATCGCCAAGCACAAGGCGACTGCCGAGGCTCTTGGGCTTCGTAAGATCGGCGACACCACCGTGCAGCCCGACAACGAGGCCACGCGCGGCAAGATCGCCCACATCGGTTACCTCCTGCAGGTGACCGAGGAAAAGTGAGGAGGTGCGCACCATGAATCTGCATGATCTTTCCCCGGCTGAGGGCTCTGTGAAGAGCAGCTACCGGAAGGGCCGGGGCCACGGTTCCGGCAATGGCAAGACGGCCGGCCGCGGCCACAAGGGCCAGAAGGCCCGCTCCGGCGGCGGCGTCCGCGTCGGGTTCGAAGGCGGCCAGATGCCCCTGGCCCGCCGTATCCCCAAGCGGGGCTTCAACAACATCTTTGCCAAGCCCCTGGAGATCGTCAACGTCTCTGCCCTGAATAAATTTGAGGACGGCGCCACCGTCAATGTTTGCGACCTGCTGGAAAAGGGTATCCTTTCCAAGTGCGAATATGGCGTGAAAATCCTCGGCAACGGCAGCGTCAGCAAAAAGCTGACCGTCCGTGCCACCGCTTTCTCCGCCTCCGCCAAGGAGAAGATCGAGGCTGCCGGCGGAAAGGCGGAGGTGGTCTGACGTGATCCAGACCATCAAAAACGCCTGGAAAATTGAAGAGCTGCGCAAGAAGATCCTCTTCACCGTCTTTGCTCTGCTGATTTTCCGGCTGGGCTCCGCCGTGCCCGTGCCCTTTGTGGACACCCAGGCTCTGGGGACCTATCTGGATAGTATGAGCGGCACCATTTTCGGCCTGATGAACGCCATGAGCGGCGGCAGCTTCAGTACGGCAACGGTATTCGCACTGTCCATCCAGCCCTATATCAACAGTTCCATCATCATCCAGCTCCTGACCGTCGCCATCCCTGCTCTGGAGCGCCTCCAGAAGGACGGCGGCGAGGAGGGCCGGAAGAAGATCGCGGCCATCACCCGCTACACCACCGTGGGCATCGCCCTGCTTCAGGGCTTCGGCTACTACACCCTCATCAAGGCCAACGGCCTGCTGGACCTGGGCAGCATGAACGGCGTCTGGGCCGGTGTGGTCATCGTGGCCTCCTTTGTGGCCGGCTCCGCCTTCATCATGTGGCTGGGTGAGCAGATCACCGAGTTCGGCATCGGCAACGGCATCTCCATCATCCTGTTCGCCGGCATCGTCTCCCGTGGTCCGTCCATGGTCATGAGCATGTACACCGGCGTCACCCGCTGGCTCAACCCTCTGACCGCCGAGCAGATGAGCAGCCTGAACTGGACGGCGGAACAAATCGCCGCCTATCAGAAGAGCCTGCTGCACCCCGCCTTTATCCCCGTCATCATCATCGGCATGCTGGCTCTGATCGTCTTTATCGTCTTCATCCAGAATGCCGAGCGCCGCATCCCCGTCCAGTACGCCAAGCGCGTGGTGGGCCGGAAGATGTACGGCGGCCAGGCCAGCCACATCCCCATGAAGGTGAATATGTCCGGCGTGCTGCCCATCATCTTCGCCCAGTCCATCGCCGCTCTGCCGGCCACCATCGGCATGTTCGCCGGTAAGACCGTGGACAGCGAGGGCTTCTGGGGCGGCTTCCTGAAGCTGTTCGACACCAGCGGCATCGCCTATATCATCATCTACTTCCTTCTGATTCTGGGCTTCAGCTACTTCTATTCCACCATCCAGTTCAACCCCATCGAGGTGGCCAACAACCTGAAGAAGAACGGAGGCTTCATCCCCGGCTTCCGGCCGGGCAAGCCCACCGCCGACTTTATTCAGAAGGTGCTCAACAAGATTACCCTGTTCGGGGCGCTGTATCTGTCCGTCATCGCCATTCTGCCCATCGTGACCGGCAACATCTTCGGTTACAGGAACCTGGCCATCGGCGGCACCTCCATCATCATCGTCGTGGGCGTGGCCCTGGAGACCGTGAAGGCCATGGAGGCCCAGATGCTGATGCGCCACTACAAGGGCTTTTTGGAGTAAGGAGGTGCTGGGAGAATGAAACTGATTCTGCTGGGACCTCCGGGCGCCGGAAAAGGCACTCAGGCCGAGATCCTCTCCAAGGACCTGGCCATCCCGACCATCTCCACCGGCAACATCCTCCGGGCCGCCGTCAAGGCGGGCACGCCCATCGGCCGGAAGGCCAAGGCATTCATGGAAGCAGGCAAGCTGGTCCCCGATGAGGTCATCATCGGGATCATCCGGGAGCGGCTGGAGGAGGCGGACTGCGCCGGCGGCTTTATCCTGGACGGGGTGCCCCGTACCATCGCCCAGGCTGAGGCTCTGGAGGAGGCCGGCGTCCTCTTTGACGCCGTTATCTCTCTGGAGGTCTCTGACGAGGCCATTGTCAAGCGCATGGACGGCCGCCGGGTCTGCACCCACTGCGGCACCCCTTTCCATGTGGAAACCAAGCCCCCAAAGACCGAGGGCGTCTGCGACGCCTGCGGCGGCGCCCTCATCGAGCGCGACGACGACAAGCCGGAGACGGTACGTGCCCGGCTGACGGTCTACCACGAGGAGACGGAGCCTTTGAAGCACTTCTATGAGAAGCGCGGCAAGCTCCGCACCGTGCCCGGCGATCTGGGCACCATCGAGGAGACCACGAAGGCCATCGAAGGGGCTCTGGAGGCCGCCCATTGAACATGATTTCCTTGAAATCCCCCCGCGAAATCGAGCTGATGCGCCGGGCCGGCGCCCTGACGGCCCAGGCCCGTGCGCTGGCCGGCTCCATGGTCAAGCCGGGTGTTACCACCCTGGAGATTGACCACGCCGTTCGGGACTTTATCCGTTCCCACGGGGCAGAGCCCTCCTTCCTGAATTATGGGGGCTATCCCGGCTCCGCCTGCATCTCCATCAACGATGTGGTCATCCACGGCATTCCGGACCACCGGAAGCTGGTGGAGGGCGATATTGTCAGCGTGGACGTTGGCGCCTATCTGGAGGGCTTCCACGGCGACTGCTGCGCCACCTTCCCCTGCGGCAAGGTGAGCGACGCGGCCATGGACCTGATCCAGGTCACCCGCCAGAGCTTCTTTGAGGGGCTCAAAATGGCGCGGCAGGGCAACCGGGTCTCCGACGTTTCCCACGCAGTGCAGCAGTATGTGGAGAAGCACGGCTACTCCGTGGTGCGGGACTTCGTGGGCCACGGCGTGGGCGCCAAGCTCCACGAGCCCCCGGAGGTCCCCAACTTCGGACCCGCGGGACACGGGGCCAGGCTGCTGCCGGGCATGGTCATCGCGGTGGAGCCCATGGTGAACGCCGGCGACTGGCAGGTCCGGGTCCTGAAGGACAAGTGGACCACGGTCACCGTGGACGGCTCTCTGGCCGCCCATTACGAGAACACCGTCCTCATCACCGAGGGAGAGCCGGAGCTGCTCACCCCCATCGGAGACAGCCCTTATGTATGACGTGGGGCAGATCGTCCGCTCCCTGGCCGGGCACGACAGGCAGGAGCTCTTCTGCGTGATCGGCGCGCAGGGGGAACACCTGCTGCTGGCCGACGGAAAGCGGCGCAGAGTGGCGTCGCCCAAACGCAAAAAGTGCGGCCATGTGTCGCCGCTGGGCGCATCCGGGCATCCGGCCGTCCAGAAGCTGAGGAGCGGCCAGCCGGTGTCCGACCGGGAACTGCGGAGGGTGCTGGGCGCCTTCCGGGACGAGTTAGGTAGAGACCAAGGAGGGAATTAGGCTTGGCAAAAAGCGACATGATCGAGCTGGAAGGTGTCGTCACCGAGGCTCTGCCCAACACCACCTTCCATGTGGACATCGGAAACGGGCACATCATCCTGGCCCACATCTCCGGAAAACTCCGCATGAATTTTATTCGAATTCTGCCTGGGGACAAGGTAACGGTGCAGATGTCGCCGTATGATCTGACCCGGGGCCGGATCACCTGGCGGTCGAAATAAGGCCGCTTACGAACCAAAAACGACCGGTGGCACAGGGCCTTGCCCGCTGACTGCCGGGGCCATCAAGGCATTCAGGAGGTTTATGACATGAAAGTTAGACCGTCCGTGAAGCCCATGTGCGAGAAGTGCAAGATCATCAAGCGCAAGGGCAAAGTCATGGTCATTTGCGAAAATCCCAAGCACAAGCAGAGACAAGGTTAAAGGAGGCGCTGAAGAAATATGGCACGTATTGCCGGCATTGACCTGCCGAAGGATAAGAGAGTCGAGATCGGCCTCACCTATATCTACGGCATCGGGCGCACCAGCGCCAACAAGATCCTGAAGGAGGCCGGGATCAATCCCGACACCCGGGTAAAAGACCTGACCGAGGCCGACGAGGCGAAGCTGCGCGAGGTCATCGCCAACGGCTACACCGTCGAGGGCGACCTGCGCCGCGACGTGGCGATGGACATCAAGCGCCTGACCGAGATCGGCTGCTACCGCGGCATCCGTCACCGCAAGGGCCTGCCTGTCCGCGGCCAGCGCAGCAAGACCAACGCCCGCACCCGCAAGGGTCCGAAGCGCACGGTCGCCAACAAGAAGAAGTAAGGGAGGGATATGAACAATGGCTGCTAATACCAAGGGCAAAAAAGTGGTGCGCAAGCGCCGCGAGCGTAAGAATATTGAGAAGGGCGCCGTGCATATCCGCTCTTCCTTCAATAACACTATGGTCACTGTGACCGACACCCAGGGCAACGCCCTGAGCTGGGCCTCCTCCGGCGGCCTGGGCTTCCGCGGCTCCCGGAAATCCACCCCCTTCGCCGCCCAGACGGCTGCCGAGACTGCCGCCAAGGCCGCGATGGAGCATGGACTCAAGAGCGTGGAAGTGTACGTGAAGGGCCCCGGTTCCGGCCGTGAGGCCGCGATCCGCGCGCTGCAGGCCGTGGGTCTGGAAGTCACCCTCATCAAGGACGTGACGCCCATCCCCCACAATGGCTGCCGCCCGCCCAAGCGCCGCCGCGTCTGATTTAGAGGAGGTAAGAATATGGCAAGAGATACCGGAGCGGTCTGCCGCAAGTGCCGTCGGGAAGGCCAGAAGCTGTTCCTGAAGGGCGACCGTTGCTATACCGACAAGTGCGCCGTTGATCGCCGCCCCTTCGCGCCCGGCCAGCACGGCAACGCGAGGAACAAGAAGATGAGCGAATACGGCATGCAGCTTCGTGAGAAGCAGAAGGCCCGCCGCTACTACGGCGTGCTGGAGAGCCAATTCCGCAAGTACTATGAGATGGCAAACGCCAAGAAGGGCGTCACCGGCGAGAACCTACTGTCCATTCTGGAGACCCGTCTGGACAACGTAATCTACCGCCTGGGCTTCGCCATGAGCCGGCCCGAGGCCCGTCAGCTCGTCCGTCACGGCCACTTCACCATCAACGGCAAGAAGGTGGATATCCCCTCCTACCTGGTGAAGCCCGGCGAAGTCATCGCGCTGAAGGATTCCAGCCGCAGCCTGGATAAGTTCAAGGGCTCTCTGGAGGCCAACGGTTCCCGTCCCGCTCCCAAGTGGCTCGATTTTGACCAGAACACTCTGACGGCCAAGGTGGTGGCCCTCCCCGCCCGGGAGGACATCGACCTGCCCATCGAGGAACACCTGATCGTCGAGTTGTATTCCAAGTAATCCTTAATACCCTCGACTCATGGAAGCGAGGGGCCGCCGCCTGCGGGCCGGCGTCCAAAACCGGCCCGGCGGCCCCGTGAATGACGATACGGCGGATGCACCCGTCCGCCGCCGCAACAAGGAGGGTAACTATCACATGGTAGAAATCGAAAAGCCGCGCATCGAATGCGTGGAGAATCCCGGCGACGGCTCCTACGGCAAGTACGTGGTCGAGCCTCTGGAGCGCGGCTATGGCACGACCCTGGGCAACTCTCTGCGCCGTATCCTGCTCTCGTCTCTGCCCGGTACCGCGGTCACCTCCATCAAGATCGCCGGCATCCAGCATGAGTTCTCCACCATCCCCGGTGTAAAGGAAGACGTGACGGAGATCGTCCTCAATGTGAAGGGCATCATCGCCAAGCTGCACTCCGAGGGTGTGAAGACGGTGTATATCGAGATGAGCGGCGAGGGTGAGGTTACGGCCGGGGACATCAAGGCGGACGGCGAGGTGGAGGTGCTCAACCCCACCCACCACATCGCCACCCTGGGTCCCGATGCCACCCTCAACATGGAGCTCACCCTGTCCCACGGCCGGGGCTATGTCCCCGCCGACCGGAACAAGCCTGCCCAGACCATCATCGGGCTCATCCCGGTGGACTCCATCTACACCCCTGTGAAGAAGGTCAACTACACGGTGGAGAACACCCGCGTGGGCGACCTAACTGACTTCGACAAGCTGACGCTGGAGGTGTGGACCAACGGTACCATCACCGCCCGGGATGCGGTGAGCCTCGGCGCCCGCATCCTGTGCGACCACTTCATGCTGTTTACCGACCTGAGCGAGACCATGGGCAACAAGTCCACCGTGGTGGAGAAGGCCGAGGCGCAGCGTGACAAGGTGCTGGAGCTGACCATTGAAGAGCTGGACCTGTCCGTCCGGTCCTTCAACTGCCTCAAGCGGGCCAACATCAACACAGTGGAGGACCTGATCTCCAAGACCGAGGACGAGATGATGAAGGTGCGCAATCTGGGCCGCAAGAGCCTGGAAGAGGTCATCAACAAGCTGGCGATGATGGGCCTGTCCCTGGCCAGCGACGAGAACAACTGACAGAGGTTTCCGGGCGGCGGAACCGCCGCCCAGGACCGCGGAAGAGCAGTCCGGGGGCATGTAACGTCCCCTCCCGGATACGGCCCGTCCGATGCCGCCCGTCCGGGCGGCGCTCTTCAGAGGGAAGGACCCTCAGGACGAATTTACGACGGATTTCGCCGCGCGAAATGCCTATAGGAGTTGAGTCAAATGTCCGGATACCGCAAGCTGGGCAAGCCGACCGATCAGCGGAAGGCGATGCTGCGCGCCATGGTGACCTACCTGCTGGAGAACGGTCAGATTAAGACCACCGTTACCCGCGCCAAGGAAGTGGCCCCCATGACCGAGAAGATGATCACCCTGGCCAAGAAGAACAACCTGGCCACCTACCGTCAGGCTCTGGCCTTCGTCACCAAGGAGGACGTGGCCAAGAAGCTGTTCGACGAGATCGGGCCCAAGTATGCTGACCGTGACGGCGGCTACACCCGTATCGTCAAGATCGGCCCCCGCCGCGGCGACGCCGCTGAGATGGCCATCATCCAGCTGGTGTAAGCCTTTCCAGGGCACAAGCGCCCCCACCGCGTCTAAAGGGATGCGGCGGGGGCCTTTTTGCACCCCGCCATTGCAAAAGCAGGGAAAAAGTGCTAATATGAAGAAAATTTTGAGATATGGAGTGCAGGGGACAATGGAATTTGCAAAACGGATGGAGCGCTTCGAGACCGGCATCTTCTCCAAGCTGCTGGATCTGAAGAGCGCCCGGCTGGCGGCGGGCGGCACGGTAGTGGATATGAGCATCGGCGCGCCCAATCTGGCGCCCGCGGAGCACGTCATGCGGGCCTTGGCCGACGCAGCCATGGATCCGAAGAACTATATTTACGCCATTCAGGATCTGACCGAGCTGCATCAGGCGGTGGCGGCCTGGTATCAGCGGCGCTACGGGGTGAAGCTGGACCCGGCGGCGCAGATTACTTCGCTGCTGGGCTCCCAGGAGGGGCTGGCCCACATCGCGCTGACCCTGGCCGACGAGGGGGATGTGGTGCTGGTGCCCGACCCCTGCTACCCGGTCTTTGCCGACGGACCCAAGCTGGCCGGGGCGGAGCTGCACTATATGCCGATGAAGCCGGAGAAGGACTTCGTCATCGACCTGCGGGACATCCCCGCGGAGGTGGCCAAGCGGGCCAAGCTGATGGTGGTGTCCTACCCCAATAACCCCACCACCGCCATGGCCCCCGACGCCTTCTACCGCGACCTGATCGCCTTTGCCCGGGAGTACGGGATCGGCGTCCTCCACGATAACGCTTACAGTGAGCTGGTCTACGACGGGGCGCAGTGGGGCAGCTTCCTGCGCTTTGAGGGGGCTGCCGACGTGGGCGTGGAGTTTAATTCCCTCTCCAAGACCTACGCTCTGGCCGGGGCCCGGGTGGGCTTCTGCGTGGGCAACGCCGAGATGGTGGGACAGCTGGCCAAGCTGAAGTCCAATATGGACTACGGCATGTTCCTGCCCGTCCAGCGGGCGGCCATCGCCGCCATCACCGGAGATCAGAACTGTGTAGAGACCACCCGGCGGGCCTATGAGGCGCGGCGCAACTACCTGTGCGACGGCCTGACCGCCCTGGGCTGGAACGTCCCGCGGTGCGCGTCCACCATGTTTGTGTGGGCCAGGATTCCGGAGGGATTTGGGGATTCCCAGCACTTTTGTGAGCAGCTCCTCCAGCGTACCGGCCTGCTGGTGACGCCGGGCAGCGCCTTCGGCCCCTCGGGAGAGGGCTATGTGCGCCTGGCCCTGGTGCGCACCGAGGCGGAGATGAAACTGGCCCTGGACAACATCCGGGAAAGCCGTCTGCTGGGCGGATAAACCAAAACACAGAGTCCCCGGAAAGGCAACGCCTTTCCGGGGACTCTGTGTTTTTATGGCCATTTGGAGCGGCAGCGCCGCTTTGTCCGGGCCTACTCCATCAGCCCGTATTTCACCTTGATGCGGTCCAGCTTTTCCAGCATGGGTTCGGCGGCAAACCAGAGGAACAGGAAGGTGGCAATTGCCTGGATCAGGTCCATGGGGAAGCCGGAGAGGTAATAGGCCAGCAGAACCGCTCCATTGAGCTCCTGAGACCACAGCAGGGCGGACACCGGGTTCATGATCCCGCCGTAGACCACAATAGCCGCCAGTGCACCGAAGACGCCCAGCGAAACCCGGCTGCGGCGGAGCAGCCCCTTGCGGAACAGGAGGCCCGCCAGAAAGCCGGTGATGCCCATGGCGAACATCTGATAGGGAGTCCACGGCCCCTGGGCGAACAGAATGTTGGACAGCAGCATGGTCATGGCTCCCACCAGGAAGCCGGCCTCCCCCCCGAAGGCCACGCCGGCCAGAATGGTCAGGGCCATCACCGGCTTGCACTGGGGCAGCATGAACAGGGCGGCCCGGCCCGCCACGGCCACCGCGCACAGCACGGCGATGACCACCAGCTCCCGGGCCTGGGGCTTTCTCCTCTCAAAGAGAAGGAAAAAGGGCGCCATACACTCCAGAAGGATCAGCAGGGAGATGAAATAATACTTCTTGTTGTCCAGATAGAAGAGCCCCACGAACAGCGTCACCGGGATCAACAGCAGGATCATGACCGCCGCCGCCACGGTGCGCTTGGAGAGCCTGCGCCGCTCCCGCGGGACCTGGATGGGGACCACAGGGGGCGGGGCCCGGCGGCTGACCGCCAGGGTAAAGGCCAGCAGAGCGGCGAGGAGAAGGGCGTCCAGCTTGAGATGGGTCATGCCGGCAGGGGAGGCCCCTGCCGCACCGATCAGGGCAGTCAGATCGGCCGCGCCCACGGCATTGCACAGCAGGAGCAGCGCAGCGGCGGCGGATACGGCGGCGATCAGCCGGCGCCACCAGGGCAGGGGCTCGGGCCGGCCGCCGGCACTGTGTTCGCCGGGGGGAGGAAGGGGCGGGGACTCCTCCGGCAGCTCCGGTTCCGGCGGCAGAGCGCCGCCGCAGGCGGCAATGACCTCCTCGGCAGTGACCGCCCCCGGCAGGCGGGCCCGGGCCATCCGGTTGGCGGCGGTGGTGTAGAAGCTGTTGCCGGAGAAAAATGCCCTGGGCGGGCCCTCCGTAACGATCGTCCCGTCAAAAAACAGCGCGCAGCGGTGGGCGTAGCGGGCGCAGAACTCGATGTCGTGGCTGACCATGAGGACGGCTGCCCCCCGGTGCAGGAGCTGCTGCAGGATCTCGGCCAGGGTCTGCTGAAACGCGGCGTCCAGCCCCTTGGTGGGCTCGTCCAGCAGCAGGACGTCCGGCTCCAGCAGCAGGATTTTGGCCAGGGCGGCCCGCTGCTGCTCACCGCCGGAGAGGTCGTAGGGGTGCCGGTCCAACAGCTCCTCCAGACGGCACAGCGTCACCGCCCGGGCCACCCGGTCCTCCTGCGCGGCCCTGGGCAGCGGCCGGCCCTTCAGAAGCTCGAAAAGGTCCTCACGCACCGTCTTTTTCACGAACAGGGCCTGGGGATTCTGGGGAAGGACGCCCAGCTGGCCCGCCGTTTCCAGCTCCCCACGGTAGGGCTGCAGCAGGCCGGCGAGTAGCTTCAGGCTGGTGGTCTTGCCGGTGCCGTTCCCCCCCAGCAGGGCCAGGAACTCCCCCCTCCGCACCGTAAGGGACAGGCCCTTCACCACGTCGGGCTGGTCCTTTTCATATTTGAACCAGAGGTCCCGGGCGGTGACGGCGGCCTCCGGCGGATAGGCGTGCCGCCGCTCCTCCGGGAGCTCCCCCAGGGGGTGGGCGGCGGCGAAACGGCCCAGCCAGTCCCGGCCCTCCCGGACGGTGACGGGGCAGGGGGAGGAATCCCCCACCGCCGCCCAGATGCGCATGGGGGCGGGCATGGCCCGAAACATGGCGTGGCCCGCGTCCTTCAGGGTGGCGCCCACCTGACTGGGGGTGCCGGTGCACAGGAGCCTGCCCCGGTCCAGCACCGCCGCCCGGCTGGCCAGGGGGAAGGCCTCCCCCAGCCGGTGCTCGGTGAGGAGGATGGTGGTGCCCAGCTCCCGGTTGATCTTGCCCAGAGTGGCCAGGAAATCGGCCGCGGCGATGGGGTCCAGCTGACTGGTGGGCTCGTCCAGGATCAGCACCGAGGGCTGCATGGCCATGACGGAGGCCAGGTTCAAAAGCTGCTTCTGTCCGCCGGACAGCTCGGTGACGTTTTTGTAAAACCAGGTCTGGATGCCGAAAAAGGAGGCCATCTCCGCCACCCGGCGGCGGATGGTGTGGGTGTCGTAGCCCAGGCTCTCCAGGCCGAAGGCCAGCTCGTGCCACACCTTGTCGGTGACGATCTGGTGCTCCGGGGACTGGAGCACGAAGCCGATGCGCGCCGCCTGCTCCCGCTGGTCCAGCTCGTCCAGGGGGACGCCCTCGAAGCGGATCTCCCCCAGCCGGTGGCCGTGGGGGGCCAGCACCGGCTTGAGCTGGCGCAGCAAGGTGGACTTGCCGCAGCCCGAGGGGCCGCACAGCACCAAAAATTCTCCCGCCCGGACGGTCAGGTCCAGCCGGTCCAGGGCGGGGACCGCCTGCTCCGGGTAGAAGAAGGTCAGGTTATGGATGGCAAACGCGTCCACCGGCGGTCCTCCCTTCGATCAATGATGACCGGAGTCAAACACAAAAGCCCGAACGCCAGCAGCCCGGAGAGACTCCAGCCGTCCCAGGGGGCCAGGCGGAAGGTGGGGAAGTAGCGGCAGGCAAAGCCGCCCGCCCTCCACATGGACAGGATATAGCCCCCCAGAGCGCCCAGACACCAGAGGGCGGTCCGGTCCCGGCCGTCCAGACGGTAGATGGAAAAGGCGGTCCGGCCCGGCAGGCCGTAGCCCCGGCTTTTCATGCTGTCCGCCGTCTCGATGGCGTTTTCCAGGCACCAGGTGAGCAGGATGGAGAGAATGGTCACCCCATTGCGCAGGCGCTGGAGGAGGCTCCCGTCCGACACGTCCCGCCCGACGCAGCGCTGGGCCTGAGACACCACCCGGGCCTGGGCCTGGAACCTGGGCACGAACCGCAGGGCCATGGAGAGGACCAGAGAGAGGGCGGGGATGACCCGCCCGAAGAGATAGACGAACTTGTCGGAAGTCATCACCGCCGTATAGCAGGAGAACCAGGTGACCACGGCGGAGAGCAGGGCCGCGGCGGCCAAGCCGTAGGCGACGCTCTCCAGTGTCAGGGGGTTGCCCGAGGGCAGGTAGGTCAGGATTGTGGCCCCTTTGTGGTTGAAGGCCGGATTGAGGAGGGCGGCCAGCAGCGCCATGGGCAGCAGGTACAGCAGGCCGCACCGCACCGCCTGGCGCCCGTTGAGGCGGACGGCGTACCGCAGGGCGGCGGCCAGGGAGAGCAGCAGGCAGACCGGGTGCAGGAAGCACATGGTGAAAAACAGCACCAGGCCGAAATAGAGAAAATTCACCGCCGGGTGGTAGCTGGAAAAAGCGTCTCGGTTTTGCAAGCGCATCAGTCCATTCAAAAAAGGCGGCGCGGGGGTCTGCCGCGCCGCCCGGTATGTTACGCCCCTCCGACGGAGGAGGGGGCGCCTACGTCGGCGCCCAGGTCGCAGGTGTAGAGCCACTCCACCACGTCCCCCTCCTGGAGCTGGTAGCGGGAGCAGCCGTAGTTGGGGAACCAGCCGTTGACCCGGTAGGTCCAGCCGGACCCCTCGCCGCAGTCGAATTCGTAGAGGTTGTGGATGCCCTCAATGTAGGCGGAGTGATAAAGGGGCGTCTCCTCAAACTCCAAGTGGATCTTGGCCTGCTTCATCTCCCGCTGGAGCAGGTTGAAGACGCTCTCCCCCTCGTAAAAAGTGACCTGGGTCTCCGAAAAGATCACGCCGTCCTCGGGCACCAACTCCGCCTTTTCCTCGTCCAGCCAATCCAGATGCGCTAGAATGGTGTCGCACCGGACCGAGAGGGTGCAGGTGTGGGTCACGTCGGAGAAGGCCGCGTCCTGGGGGTCCACGGGCTGGGGCTTTCCCTCCGGTGCCGGGTCGGTGAGAGATTGGGCTGTGCCCCCCATGCCCTGCAGGGCTGCGGCCCCTGCACCGGCGGAGGGCGACGGCGAAAGGAGTGCGGGCGTCTGCGTCGGTGGAGGCGCTGCGGGTGTCTCCTCCGGCGTCGGGGACACGGGGAGGGCTTCCGGGGTTTCCGCCGGCGCCGGCGTGACGGCGGGGGGTGCTGAGGGGACGGAAGTGACCCGGAGAGACGGCGCGGGGAGGACCTCTGTCTGTGCCGCACTGGCAGAGGGCTCCGCCGGGGAGGGGGCGGCCTCCACCGTCCAGCCCCGGCTGCCCGGCGCGCCGCCGCCCAGCCAGAAGGCTCCGGCCAGCACCGCCGCCAGGAGCACCGGAATCAGAACCTGCCGCTTATGTCGGTTCCACCACATGCTGCGCCTCCTATACGAGCAGCCCGGCCCGGTCCAGCATCCGGAAGAGCATCCGGGCGACCTCACAGCGCCGGATGGCCTCTGCGGGCCGGACCGCCAGATCCGATTGGTCCAGAATGTTTTCCTGGTAGCAGAAGGCCAGGCTCTCCCGTGCCCACGCCGCCGTGGTGACATAGTCGGAAAACGGGGCCAGCAGGCTGCGGACGGCGGCGGAGTCCAGCGCCGTATCCAGACCGCACAGCCCGGCGGCACGGGCCACCATGACGGCGGCCTCCTGCCGGGAGAGGGTGCCGTCGGGGCAGAACTTGCCGTCGCCTACGCCGCTTACGATGCCGTAGCGGCAGGCAGCGTCCACGTAGGGGGCATACCACGCCTCCGGGGCCACGTCGGAAAAGACGGCCTCCCCGCCGAGAGAGCCGGTGTCCAGACCCAGGGCCCGCACCACGATGGCGGCAAACTCCGCCCGGGTCATGGCGCCGTCGGGGCGGAACAGACCGTCGCTGCCGCCGGTGATAATGCCCCGGGCGGCCAGGGCCTCCACCGCGGCCTGGTCGGCGTGGCCGGAGAGGTCCGGGAAGGTGATGCCGGGGGCGGTGACCGGCTGGGCACGCACCGCCGGGTCCCTGTCCGCCAGGCCGCTCTCCGCCTCAGAGCCGGATGTTCCGGCCGCAGGCACCGCGTCACCCATGCGATAGAGGCTGCTGCGGCCCTCCCGGGCCCGCTGGGCGGCGGCCAGACCGTAGAGCGCCTGCTCCGTGGCCATCTGGCTGGAGCCCGTACCCGCGCTGGTATGGACGAACCCGGCCCCCTGCCGGTAGAAGAGCAGCAGATTGTCCAGCAGGGTAGAGTCGTTTTTGACAAAGCGGGCGTCGTCCAGAGGAAGACCCAGCTCGCACAGGGCCACCAGCACCTGCACCACGCTCTCCGAATTGCTGGTGCTCCAGCTTGCGAAGCCGCCCTGCCCGTCCTGCTGACCGGACAGGCAGGCCAGGGCCTCCTGGGTGGCCGCAGCCACGGCCGGCTGGTCCTGGTATTTGGCCAGGGCCTGGAGCGCCGTGGCGGTGACGTCCGGGTCGGAGCGCGCGCCGCTTTCCCCCGCCAGGCTCCAGCCACCGTCGGAGCGCTGGCGGTCCAGAATGTGGTCGATATACATCTGGCGGGTGGCCTGGGTCTCCGCCGCGGGGTTTTCCGGCATGGGGTAGCCCCCGGAATCCAGAGCGATCAGAGCCCAAATGGGGCCGTTGATCCCCTGCCAGACGGTCTTGTCGTAGTCACCCAGGGGCAGCGTCAGGTCATAGCCCGTCACGTCCCGGGGATCCCGGCCAATGGCGGTCAGGGCCAGAATGACCCGGGCATATTCGGTGTATTTCTTGTCATGGAGGCTGCCGTTCCGGGCCTTGACGCAGGCCTCCACCGCGCCATAGTAGCTCTGGAAGTACCCCTCCGGCACCGCGTAGCCGCTGCGGGCCAGACCCAGCACCGCCCACTCCCCGCCGATGGAGCCCACCTGGGGTTCGGGTACGGCGGCGCAGACATACTGGGCGGTGTCCGCCAGGGCGGCCTCCAGGGCGCTGTCCGACACAGCGGCCCGGACCGGATTGGCCAGGCAGATGACCGCCGCCAGGGCCAGCAGCAGGCCGCCCCCTCTCTGACGGAATCGTTTCACCAAATTGCTCCCCTCCTGTGATCAAAAAACGGACGTGGTGAATCCTTTCATTCACCACGTCCGTCTGTTCGCGTGGGCCCCTGTCCTTCGGCGCGCGGCGCGCCTCAGGTTTCGAGCATCATAGGTCTTCCGGCTTGCGCCATCCGGAGGTGTGCCACTGGAAACCCTCCCCGTCTGTCGTTCCGCCTTCTCAGGTTTCCCCAATGACCGACTCACGTCACGAACGACAGCCTCAAGCGCATACGGCAACGGGCAATGCTCCGGACTTTCACCGGATTCCCTCATCCCCGGGTCTGCCTGGACGGCAGCTCCTCCCCGGGGACATGATGCAGCGTATCAAATTCAAAAACATCCGAAAAGGGTCCCGGCCTTTTCAGTCGGGACCCTTTCCATTATACCGCAGGCGGAGGAAAAGTCAACCATACAGTTCCCGCCCGGGCGGGCCCGCTGCTGCGCGCCTCCGGCTCAGCGGAAGGCGAGGTAGTGGAACAGATAGCCGCTGCCGTTGGAATTGCTGATGCTGGCCGAGCCGCCGACGTGGACGGAAAAGCCGCTGTCAGTGATGGCCAGCACCGTCGCCCCGGTGGGCAGGAGGACGGGCTGATCCCGCAGGGCCAGACCCCCGTAATAGTTGCTGCTGTCCTTGCCGGCGCCGTTGTTGCGCAGCAGCAGCACCGCCGTGGGCGAGAAGCCCAATTCGATGATCCGCACCGACGCCCCGTCGCCGGTGTAGGTTCCGGTCACGGCCTCCGCCTTGCCGAATACCGCCGTGTCGATCTTGGAGAAGTCCGCGTTGAACTCCTCCCGCAAAAAGCTGTCCTCCGGCTCCCACTGGGAGAGCCCGTAATGCGCGGTGTGTCCGCTTGCCATGAAGCATCCCTCCTCACTCCCCGCGCGCCCGGCGGCGGGGTGGGACGGATGGGTACACTCTGGGGTGCACCGTGCGGAATATACCGGGGGAGCTGCCGTTACACGTTGCGCCAGATTTATGCAAAAACTCCAAAAATGAAGAAGCAAATGCACCATTATGGTCGGATAAGCAAAGTTTTTTCCTAGAAGAGCAAAGAATTTTCTATCGTCTTTTCCCGCACGGCCGATTACAATAGAAGCGTCCCGGGGAAAGACGTTCCCCAGCGGATGGAACCCTGCAAACTATATGTGTCATTAGGAGGAAAAACAATGAAGAAGAAACTTGCTCTTGTTCTTGCAGCCGTTCTCATGTTTGCCGCCTTCACCGGCTGCTCCGGCAGCGGCTCCGGCAGCAGCGCCTCCCCGTCCCCCTCCGCCTCTGCTCCCGCGGAGAGCCAGCCCGCTCAGGCCGGCGAGTTGAATGTGGCCGTGTTCTACTACAACTACTCCGACGTGTACATCTCCAGCGTCCGCAACAGCATGGACGAGATGCTGACCGCCCTGGGCGTCAACTACGACAACTTTGACGGTGCCGGCAACCAGTCCCAGCAGACCGACCAGATCAACACCGCGCTGGCCAATGGCGCCAACCTGCTGATCGTCAACATCGTGGAGACGTCCTCCCCGGACGCCGCCCAGAACGCCGTGGACGCCGCCAAGAGCGCCGGCATCCCCATCATCTTCTTCAACCGCGAGGTCTCCGACGACGTGGTGAACAGCTATGACAAGTGCGCCTTCGTGGGCACCGACGCCCCTGAGGCCGGCCACATGCAGGGCAAGCTCATCGGCGAGTACCTGCTGGCCAACTATGAGGCCGTGGACCTGAACGGCGACGGCACCATCTCCTATGTCATGTTCAAGGGCCAGGAGGGCAACGCCGAGGCTGAGGCCCGCACCCAGTTCGGCGTGGAGGACGCCGACACCGTCCTGACCGGGGCCGGCAAGCCCGCGCTGGCTTACTACGCCGGCGACGTGGCCACCAAGTATCAGGTCGACCAGAACGGTTCCTGGTCCGCCGCCGCCGCCGTGGCCTACATGGACACCATCCTGGCCGAGTACTCCGAGGCCAACGGCAACATGGTCGAGCTGGTCATTGCCAACAATGACGACATGGCTCTGGGCGCCATCTCCTCCCTGCAGACGGCCGGCTACAACCTGGGCGACGGCAGCAGCAAGACCATCCCTGTCTTTGGCGTGGACGCCATTGACTCCGCCAAGCAGGCAATCGACGAGGGCAAGATGACCGGCACCATCATGCAGGATGCTGCCGGCATGGCCGAGACCATCACCGCCCTGGTGGGCAACATCAAGGACGGCGCCGCCCTGATGGACAACACCGGCGACCTGAACGTGGACGAGGGCGTGGCCAAGATCCGTGTGCCCTACGGCGTGTACACCGCCGAATAAGGCAGACCCGGATACAACACAGTACGCATCGCCCCAACCGAACACACCAACGGACGAGCGGGGCTGCCAGACGGCAGCCCCGCTTACGCCGTGGAGCCCCGGCGCCGTGCGCCTGCCGGACGGGATGCGCCCGGCGCGGCGGCTCCACACAGCAGCGCTCCTCCGGGGAGCGCCATGGAGAGGAGGAAGCATATGGATCAGACGGCACTGCTGGAAATGAAAGGCATCAGCAAGGAATTCCCCGGCGTCAAAGCCCTGGACAACGTGTCCCTGAAGGTCCGGCCCGGCACGGTGCACGCCCTGATGGGAGAGAACGGCGCAGGCAAGTCCACCCTGATGAAGTGCCTGTTCGGCATCTACAACAAGGACAGCGGCACCATCGTCCTGGACGGCAAGGAAGTCGACTTTAAGAGCTCCAAAGAGGCCCTGGAGAACGGGGTGGCCATGGTGCACCAGGAGCTCAACCAGGCCCTGACCCGCAGCGTGCAGGACAACCTGTGGCTGGGCCGCTACCCCAAGGTGGGCGGCATCATGGTCAGCGAGACGGTCATGCGCAAGCGTACCAAGGAGATCTTTGACGAGCTGGAGGTCAAGGTAAACCCCAACACCATCATGTCCGCCATGCCCGTGTCTCAGCGTCAGATGGTGGAGATCGCCAAGGCCGTCTCCTACGACGCCAAGGTCATTGTCTTTGACGAGCCCACCTCCTCCCTGACGGAGGTGGAGGTGGAGCATCTGTTCCGCATCATCAGTATGCTCAAGGCCAAGGGCTGCGGCATCATCTACATCAGTCACAAGATGGAGGAGATCCTCCGCATCAGCGACGACGTGACCATCATGCGCGACGGCACTTGGGTGGCCACCCGGCCGGCCAAGGAGCTGACCATGGAGGAGATCATCAAGCTGATGGTGGGACGGGAGCTGACCAACCGCTTCCCGCCCAAGACCAACGCGCCTGACGAGGTCATCCTGGAGGTGGAGCACCTGGCGGGCAAGTATACCCGCCTGAAGGACGCCTCCTTCCAGCTCCGCAAGGGGGAGATCCTGGGCATCGCCGGCCTGGACGGCTCCGGCCGTACCGAGGTGCTGGAGAATCTGTTCGGTGCCATGACCAAGGCGGGCGGCACCATCAAGCTCCACGGCCAGGTTATCCGGAACCGGACCCCCCGGGAATCCATTAAAAACGGCTTTGCCCTGCTCACCGAGGAACGCCGGGCCACCGGCATCTTCGGCATCCGGGACATCCGGGAGAATACGGTCATCTCCAACCTGAAAAACTATCTGGTGGGCGGCGTCTGCCTCAGCGACAAGAAGATGGAGGAAGACACCAAGTGGGCCATTGAGGCCATGCACATCAAAACCCCCAGCCAGAAGACCCAGATTCGCTCCCTGTCCGGCGGCAACCAGCAGAAGGTCATCATCGGCCGCTGGCTGCTGACCAAGCCGGAGGTGCTGCTGCTGGACGAGCCCACCCGCGGCATCGACGTGGGCGCCAAGTATGAGATCTACCAGCTCATCATCGATCTGGCCAACGAGGGCAAGGGGGTTATCATGGTGTCCTCCGAGATGCCGGAGCTGCTGGGCGTCTGCGACCGCATCCTGGTCATGTCCGGCGGCCAGCTGGCCGGCGAGGTCGACGCCAAAAATACCAGCCAGGAGGAAATCCTCACCCTGGCCGCCAAATATGTTTAAGAGGGAGGAAGCCGCAATGAGTAAAGAATCCAAGGCCCTGGAGCGGCAGGCGTGGGACGCCAAGCGGGTGGGCAACCTGCTGCTGAACAACGCCCTGCTCATCCTGATGATCATCGCCGTGATCTACATCGCCGTCGTAAACCCGAACTTTCTGAAACCCGCCTCCATTATCAACATCCTGTCCCAGACGGCGGCCTATCTGCCCGCCGCCCTGGGGATCGGCGGCTGTATCGTGCTCACCGGTACCGACCTGTCCGCCGGCCGTATCGTGGGCCTGACCGCCTGCATCTCGGCCTCCCTGCTCCAGAGCGCCGCCAACCTGGCCAACAAGATGTGGCCGGAGATCGGCACCCTGCCCATCTGGGTGGTCATCCCCGCAGCCATGCTCATCGGCGCGGCCTTCGGCGCGTTTAACGGCTTTTTTGTGGCCAAGTTTAAGCTCCACCCCTTCATCGTCACCCTGGGCACCCAGCTCATCGTCTACACCCTGCTGCTGCTCTACGTGCAGATGGGCAATAATAAGGGCATGGCCATCTCCAATCTGGACGCCAGCTACACCGACTTTGTCAAGGGCGAGCTCTTCAGTGTGGGCGACACCCCGGTGCCCCGGTATGTGCTCTTCGCCGTTATCCTGACACTCATCATGTGGTTCATCTGGAATAAGACCACCTTCGGCAAGAACATGTTTGCCCTGGGCGCCAACGAGGAGGCCGCCCGGGTCTCTGGTGTCAACGTCTTCCTGACCACCATTCTGGTCTTTGCCCTGGCCGGCGCCATGTACGGCTTCACCGGCTTCATCGAGGGCGCCCGCATTGGCTCTAACACCGCCAACACCGGCTTCAACTACGAGCTGGACGCCATCGCGGCCTGCGTCATCGGCGGCGTCAGCTTCGTCGGCGGCATCGGCAAGATCCGCGGCATCGTGGTGGGCGTGCTTATGCTGCGGCTGATTTTCATCGGCCTGAGCATGATGAAGGTGGACCCCAACCTGCAGTACCTCATCAAAGGCGGCATTATCCTGTTTGCCTGCGCGCTGGATATGCGCAAGTACCTGGTCAAGAAATAAGCCTCCGACCTGCAAAAGGGCGCGCATCCGACCGGACGCGCGCCCTTTGTATCATGGCCCGACCTGTGGTATACTACATGCAAGATGAAAGAGGAGGAATCTCCCATGGACCCCTATCGTGTGCTTCTGGTGGATGATGAGGAGGATATCCGGGTGGGCATCAGCCGGAAGATGGACTGGGCGGGACTGGGCTTCTCCCTGGTGGGGGAGGCGGAGAACGGCCAGGACGCGTTGGAGCTGGCCGAGCAGCTCCGGCCCGACGTGGTGCTCACCGACATCAAGATGCCCTTCATGGACGGCCTGGAACTGTGCCGCATCCTGACCCAGCGGCTGCCTGCCGCCAAGTTCGTGGTGTTCTCCGGCTTTGACGACTTTGAATATGCCAAGCGGGCCATCCGCATGAACGTGTCCGAGTATATCCTCAAGCCCATCAACGCCCCTGAGCTGTCGGAGGTGCTGCGCAAGCTGCGGGACCAGCTGGATACCGAGCGGGCCCAGCGCCAGGACCTGGAGATCCTGCGCAGCCGCTATGAGGAGAGCCTGCCCGTCCTGCGGGAGCTGTTTTACGCCCATCTGCTGGAGGGGCGCATCCCCGCCGGGCAGGTCTATGACCGGGCGGCCCGGCTGGACCTGGACCTGAGCGGAGCATCCTGGGCGGCGGCCCTGACCCACTTCGATGTGCCCCAGGCCCAGCGGGAGCTGCTCTCCCTGTCGGTGCAGCAGCTTTTGGACGAGAACCTGCGCGCGGGGGCCTGCTGCGCCAAGGTGTTCCTCTACAACGACGCCATTGCCGTCCTGGCCAGCTTTTCCCAGGCCGAGGCCCCCATCTACGATCTCATTGAGGAGCTGGACCGGACCTGCAAGCTGGCCAAGAGCTATCTGGACCTGACCCTCACCGTGGGGGTGGGTGCCCCCTGCGGCTCACCGGGGGAGCTGCCCCAGTCGGCGGCGGGCGCCCGCAGCGCGCTGGATTACCGGGTGCTGGTGGGTACAGGCCGGGCCATCTACATCGGAGACCTGGAGCCCGGCGCGGAGGCCCGCCTGGCCTTTGACGAAAACGACGAGCGGGAGCTGACCGGAGCGGTGAAGCTGGGCGGCGAGGAGGACATCCGCGCCGCGGTGGACCACCTGGCGGACAAGCTCCGGCGGGCGGGACTGGCCCTGTCCCAGTGCCATCTCTTCTTCCTGGAGCTGCTCACCTGCCTGCTGAAGCTCACCCGGGAGGCCGACCTGGAGCTGGAGGCCGTCTTTGGCGCCGGCTTTACCGGAGCGGTGCAGATCACCGACTTCAGCTCGCCGGAGGAGCTGGGGGCCTGGTGCCTGGCGCGCTGCCTGCGCATCCGGGAGCTCATCGGCCGCCAGCGGACCGACTCGGCCTGGCGGACGGTGGAGAAGGCCAAGGCCTTTATCGCAGGGCACTACGCCGAGAGCGAGCTGTCGGTGGAGATGCTGTGTGAGCACCTCCACCTGAGCCCGGCCTATTTTTCCACCCTGTTCAAGCGGGAGACGGGCATGAGCTTCACCGCCTATGTGACGGTGGTGCGCATGGAGAAGGCGGCCGAGCTCCTCCGGGGCACCGAGGACAAGACCTACCGGATCGCCGAGCAGACCGGCTATCTGGACCCCAACTATTTCAGCTATGTGTTCAAAAAGCATTTTGGCATCTCTCCTACCAAGTTCCGGGCGGGGTGAGGCGCGGAAGGGAGGCGGACTGTGGGTGGATTTCTGAGCTCCATCATGGAGCGCTGGGGCAGGTTTTACCGCAGATCCAGCATTCAGGTCATCTTGTCCCTCTCCTTCACCGCCGTGGCCGTAGCGGGCATGATCTTTCTGGGGCTGACCCTGTTCCTGCGCTTCTCCGCCTCCAACAACGCCCAGCTCGCCAAGAACAGCCAGCGGGTGCTGGCCCAGGTGAATTTGAATCTGGACGCCTATCTGCGGGGGATGATGCGGGTGTCGGACACCATGTATTACCGGGTCATCAAGAATGCCGACCTGGACAGCGACAGCCTGGATGCCCAGATGGCCCTGCTCTATGAGAACAACCGGGATTCCCTGGTGTCCATCGCCGTGTTCTCTCAGAGCGGCGAGCTGGTGTCGGCCACGCCCCTGGCCACCCTGAAAAAGAGCGTCTCCCCCCAGCGGCAGGAATGGTTCGCTGCGGCGGTGGACCGGATCGAGAATCTCCACTTTTCCACGCCCCACGTCCAGAATCTGTTCGAGGACCCGGACTACCGCTACCGCTGGGTGGTCTCCCTCAGCCGGCAGGTGGAACTGACCCGGGCGGGCTCCATCGAGGGGGGTGTGCTGTTGGTGGATATGAGCTTCAGCGGCATCGAGCAGATCTGCAAGGACGTGGAGCTGGCCTCCTCCGACGGCTACCTCTACCTCATCGACGGGGATGGGGAGATCATCTACCACCCCCGGCAGCAGCTGATCTATGCCGGGCTGCTGGAGGAGAACAACCGGACGGCCGCCGGCTATGAGGACGGCAGCCATGCCGAGACCTTTGGCGGCGCCAGACGCCAGGTGACGGTCAAGACCGTAGGCTATACCGGATGGAAGCTGGTGGGCGTGGTGCCCGCCGACAACATCTGGGACAACTACGGGCAGCTCCTGCTGTTCTTTCTCTTTGTGGTGCTCTTTTCCATCTTCCTGCTGATCTTTGTCAACCTCCACCTGTCCGAGCGCATCTCCGTGCCCATCAAGACCCTGGAGCGGGCGGTGAAGGAGCTGGAGACAGGCCGGGAGGAGGTGGACATTGACATCAGCGGGCCCTATGAGATCGAGCATCTGGGCCATTCCATCCGCTCCATGGTGTCCACCATGCGCCATCTGATGGACGATATCATCGAGCAGGAGGCGCAGAAGCGGCGCAGTGAGCTGGACGTGCTCCAGTCCCAGATCAACCCCCACTTTCTCTACAACACACTGGACTCGGTGGTGTGGATGACCGAGAACGGCCGCACCGACGAGGCCATCCTCATGGTGACCTCCCTGGCCCGGTTTTTCCGCATCTCCCTGAGCCGCGGCAGCAACATCATCCCCATTGCCGACGAGCTGGAGCACGCCCGGCACTACCTGACCATCCAGAAGATGCGCTACAAAAATAAATTCTCCGCCGTCATCACGGCAGAGGACGGGGTGGAGAGCCTTTATACCATCAAGCTCATTGTCCAGCCCATTTTGGAAAACGCCATCTACCACGGCATGGCCTACGCCGACGGGGACGGGGAGATTACCATCCGGGCCCGCCGGGACGGGGAGGACGTGGTCATCAAGGTGGCCGACAACGGCCCCGGTATGCCCAAGGAGGTGGTGGAGCGGCTGCTGGACCAGAGCTATGCCGCCGCGCCGGGCACCAAGGGATCGGGCATCGGGCTGCGGAATGTACACCAGCGCATCCGGCTCACCTTCGGGGAGAGGTACGGCCTTGCCATCCACAGCGAGCCCGATGCGGGCACCACGGTATGCATCCGCCTTCCGGTCCTGGAGGAACCGGGGGCGGCTGCCGTGCGAAAGGAGGGAGGGGCGTGAAGCACAGGACCATGCTGCAGATGGCCATTCTGGTGGCCCTGGGCCTGGGGGTGCTCTTTTCCCTGGTGGCCTTTGACCAGCCCGGCCGCCAGGATACCGAGCTGCTGGAGGTCTCGGTCATCATCCGGGAGGCGGAGAGCACCGGCTGGTCGGCGGCCCGACAGGGCATGGAGCAGGCCGCCGCCGACCTGGGGGCCGAGCTGCGCTTTCTTACCCTGAGCTTGCCCAACAGCGCGGAGGAGCAGCGCAGTCTGCTCACCCGGGAGGTGGAGGGCGGCGCCGATGCGGTGGTGCTGGTCCCCGCCGACCCCGCCGCCCTGGTGGACGACGTAAAGGCGGCCGCGTCCCACGCCGCGGTGATCACCATGGAGTCGGACATGGTGGACAGCGGGGCGGAGGCGTGCATCTCGGTGGACAACGCCGCGCTGGGCCGGGCGCTGGGGCTGGCCGCCCTCAACGGCGTGCCGGAGGGCGGGGAGGCCGTTTTGGTGGACAGCGCGCCGGGCAGCGCCGGGGTATCCCGGCGGCTGGCCGAGGCCGCCCGGGTGCTGGAGGAGGCAGGCCGGTCGGTGTATCTGTGCACCCTCTCCGGCGGACGCAGCCTGGCGGAGACCCTGAACGCCACCCTCCAGGCCCGGCGGCCGGATGCGGTGGTGGCCTTTGAACCCTCCGCCCTGGAGCAGGCCGCCCGGCTGGCACAGGGGCAGGAGAGGCCGCCGCTGGTTTACGGTACCGGGGCCACCAGCACCATCGCCTCCCATCTGGAGCGCAGCAGCATCACGCTCAGCGCCGCCCAGAATGAGTTTGCCGCCGGCTATCTGGCGGTGGAGGCGGCGGTGCGCTCCGCCCGCGGCCAGACCCAGGCCGCCATTGCCCCGCTGGCCTTTTCCCTCATCCGCCAGGAGAATATGTACGACCCGGACAACCAGAAGCTCCTTTTCCCGGTCACCCGGTGAGGCGGCTTCCAAAGACGGAAGGAGGCCCGAATGGGATACCGCATATGGCGCCGGCGGACCGCCGGCCTTCTCCTGCTGGCTCTGCTCCTCCTGACGGGCTGCTCCAGCTCCGGCCGGGAGGGCCCCGTCACCGTTCGCATCGGGGTAGCCCTCTATCAGCAGGACGACACCTTCATCTCCACCGTGGTGCAGCACCTGGAGCAGTTCGCCCGGGAGGAGGAGCAGGCCAGGGACATCAAGCTCAACCTGAACGTGGCCGACGGACGGGGCAGTCAGTTGGCCCAGAACGAGCAGGTGGACCGCTTTCTGTCCCAGGGCTATGACGTGATCTGCGTCAACATTGTGGACCGGACGGCGGCGGCCGTCATCATCGACAAGGCCAAGGCCGCCGGGGTGCCCGTCCTCTTCTTCAACCGGGAGCCGGTGGAGGAGGACCTGGCCCGGTGGGAGGGGGCCTATTACGTGGGCTCCGACGGGGCCCAGTCCGGGCAGCTCCAGGGCGGCATCGTCCTGGACGCATGGAGGACCGACCCCGCCGGGCTGGACCGCAGCGGGGACGGCGTGCTGCAGTACGTGATGCTGGAGGGGGAGCCCGGCCACCAGGACGCCCTGCTGCGCACGGAGTACAGCGTCAAGACCCTGACCCAGGCGGGGGTGGCCACGGAGAAGCTGGCCAATGACACCGCCAACTGGCAGCGGGGCCAGGCCGCCGCCCGGATGCAGCTTTGGCTGGAGGAGTTCGGCGGGCAGATCGAGGCGGTCTTTGCCAACAATGACGACATGGCCCTGGGGGCCATTGACGCCTGCCTGGACGCCGGGCTGACGGCGGAGGAGCTGCCCTTCATCGTGGGGGTGGACGCCACGCCCCCGGCTCTGGACGCGGTGGAGGAGGGCACCCTGAAGGGCACCGTCCAGAACGACGCCGCCGGGCAGGCCCGCGCCCTGGTGGAGCTGGCCTGCGCGCTGGCCTGCGGCGAAAAGCCGGAAGGGGCGGTAGAGCTGACCGACGGCAAATATGTCTGGCTGTCCTATGCCACAGTCACCCAGGACAACCTTGCGGACTTCCGAAGTCCCTGAAACGGGCGGAAAGGTCCCCCGGAAGCGCGCTTCCGGGGGACCTTTTTCAAGAGCGCTGGGTCCGGTAGGCCGTGGGGGAGACTCCGGTAATCCGGCGGAAGGTCCGGGAAAAATAGAAGTGATCTTCGAATCCCACCGAGTTGGCCACGGCGCCCACGCTGAGGGTGCTGTGGCGCAGGAGCTGACAGGCCCGCCGGATGCGACAGCGGGCCAGGTAGTCGCTGGGGGAGCAGGCGAACTCGGCCCGGAAGGCCCGGTAGAGATAGCTCCGGCTCACGCCCACCTGACGGGCCACCTCTTCTATGGTGAGGCCGCGGGAGTAGTTCTGGTGGATAAATTCCGCCCCATGCCGGGCGTAGAGGGCCAGGGCCTCCTCCCCGCTGGGGGGCGTGCCCTGCATCAGCAGGCCCAGCGCGGCCTGGAGATAGCCCGCCATGCGCACGGCGCTGGGGTAGCCGCCCCCCCTGGCCTTGTAGATCTCCAACAGGGAGCGCCGGAAACGGTCCCCCTCGGCCAGGGCGCACACGGCGTTCCCGCCGGCAAAGCCGGTCTGGGACAGGAACAGCCCGGCGCTCACCCCGGCAAAGCCCACCCAGTAATACTCCCAGGGGTCGGAGGCCTCCGCGGCGTAGCGGGCCGGAACGTCGGGGCGGATGAGGAAGGCATCCCCCGGCCCCAGGACGAAAGTCCTGTCCTCCAGCTCCAGCGTCCCCCGGCCGGAGACCACATAGTGGATCAGATAGTGGTCCCGGACGCCGGGCCCCCAAGCGTAGCCCGGCGCACACTTTTGAAATCCAGAATTGTAGACCACCAGCGGCAGCTCCGCCCGGTCTGCCGCCTTGAAGGAGTGCTTGAAGCCCTGCGCCATATCCGCGATCCCTCCCCGCTGCAGTCTCACCAACAGCATACAGCACGCAGAGAAAAGATGCAACTAAAATCCATGGAAAGGCGACGGGAGTGAATGGCATTTCCGACCCAAACTTGATAGCATAGAGACAAACAGACAGGAGGAGATCCGAAATGAACGAACATCGGACGCTGGAAGCGCGGCTGGCCGCCGGGGAGCTGGACGGGACTCTGGTCCGGCTCTATGGGGCGCCGCGCCTGGAGGCGGCCCACGCCCGCTGCGCCGGGGCGCTGGACCGCTATGCCAAGACCTTCGGCAGCCGGCCGGAGGCCCTGTTCAGCGCCCCCGGCCGCACCGAGCTGGGGGGCAACCACACCGACCACCAGCACGGCCGGGTGCTGGCCGCCGCCGTGGACCTGGATGTGCTGGCTGCCGCCTCCCCCAACCAGAGCGGCATGATCCGGGTCCAGTCCGAGGGGTATCCCCTCCTTGTGGTGGACCTGGCGGAGCTTTCCCCCCGGCCGGAGGAGGCCAACACCTCCGCCGCTCTGATCCGGGGTGTGGCCGCCCGCCTGGCCGCCCTGGGCTGCCCCCTCCAGGGGGCAGGCCTGGACGCCTATGTGGTCTCCAATGTACCCGGCGGCAGCGGCCTGAGCTCTTCCGCCGCCTTTGAGGTGCTGGTGGGCGCCATGCTGAGCGGGCTGTTCTGGCCCGGCCGGTGCTCCCCCGTGGAGATCGCGCAGATCGGTCAGCATGCGGAAAACGTCTACTTCGGCAAGCCCTGCGGCCTGATGGACCAGACCGCCTCCTCGGTGGGGGGCGTGGTGGCCATCGACTTTGCCGACCCGGCCCGGCCCCAGGTGGAACAGATCCCCCTGGATTTTGCCGCCACCGGCCACGCCCTGTGCATCCTGGATTCGGGGGCGGGACACGCCGACCTGACGGCGGAGTACGCCGCCATCACCGACGAGCTGCGGGCCGTGTGCCGCTGCTTCGGCAGGGAGGTCCTGCGGGAGGTGCCCGAGGAGGCCTTTTTGGCCGAGCTGCCCCGGGTGCGCGGGGCGGCGGGGGACCGGGCGGCCCTCCGGGCCTTCCACTTCTACGCCGAGAACCGGCGGGCCGGGGAGCAGGCCCAGGCGCTGAAAAACGGGGACTTCGACGCCTTCCTGGCCCTGGTCCGGGACTCGGGCCGGTCCTCCGCCCTCTACCTCCAGAACGTGGTTCCCACCGGCCAGACGGCCCATCAGGAGCTGCTGCTCACCATCGCCCTGTGTGAGCGAATCCTGAACGGCCGGGGGGCCGTCCGGGTCCACGGCGGCGGCTTCGGCGGCACGGCCCAGGCCTTTGTGCCGGTGGACCTGCTGGCGGAGTTCCAGGCCCGGACGGAGGCCGTGCTGGGCGCCGGGAGCTGTCATGTCCTATCCATCCGCCCGGCGGGCGGCGTGCGGCTGGCATAAGGGGGGTGGAGAGATGATCGACAACGCTGTGGCCGCTCTGGCCGATTACGCCGTCCGCACCGGCCTCATCGAGGAACCCGACCGGGTGTGGGCCGTCAACCACCTGCTGGACGCCCTGGACAAAAAGACCTATGAAGCGCCGGAGACGGTCGAGGCGCGCCCCCTGGAGGCCATCCTGGGGGACCTGCTGGACTACGCCGTGGCCCAGGGGATCATTGAGGACGGCGTCACCAGCCGGGACCTGTTCGACGCCGAGCTGATGGGCCGCCTGACCCCCCGCCCCTCCCAGGCCATCCGGACCTTTCAGGAGAAGTATGCCCGCTCGCCCCGGGAGGCCACCGACTGGTACTATCGCTTCAGCCAGGACACCGACTATATCCGGCGCTACCGCATCGCCCGGGACCGGAAATGGGTCGTCCCCACCTCCTATGGCGACCTGGACATCACCATCAACCTGTCCAAGCCGGAGAAGGACCCACGAGCCATCGCCGCCGCCAAGGCGGCCCCCCAAGGAGGCTACCCCAAATGCCAGCTTTGCCGGGAGAACGAGGGTTACGCCGGGCGCATGGACCACCCCGCCCGGCAGAACCACCGCGTCATCCCCATCACCATTGACGGCCAGGACTGGTTTTTGCAGTACTCTCCCTATGTCTACTACAACGAGCACTGCATCGCTCTCAACAGCCGCCATGTCCCCATGAAGATCGACCGCTCCGCCTTCCGCAAGCTGCTGGACTTCGTCAAGCGGTTCCCCCACTACTTTGTGGGCTCCAACGCCGACCTGCCCATCGTGGGCGGCTCCATCCTCAGCCACGACCACTTCCAGGGCGGGCGGTACACCTTTGCCATGGAGAAGGCTCCGGTGGAGCGGGCCGTCTCCTTCCCGGGCTACGCCGATGTGGAGGCGGGCATCGTCAAGTGGCCCATGTCCGTGCTCCGCCTGCGCTGCGCCGACGACGGGCGGCTGGTGGACCTGGCCGACCGGGTGCTGACCGCCTGGCGGGGCTACACCGACGCCGGCGCCTTTGTCTTCGCCGAAACGGACGGCGAGCCCCACAACACCATCACCCCCATCGCCCGGATGCGGGAGGGACAGTTCGAACTGGACCTGGTGCTGCGCAACAACATCACCACGGCGGAGTATCCCCTGGGCGTTTACCACCCCCACCCGGAGCTCCACCACATCAAGAAGGAGAATATCGGCCTCATCGAGGTGATGGGTCTGGCGGTGCTGCCCGCCCGGCTGAAGGGGGAGATGGCGGCGCTGGCCGACGTGCTGGTGAGCGGCGGCGACCTGCGGGCCGACGAGGCCCTGGCCAAGCATGCCGGCTGGGCGGAGGAGCTGCAAACGCGGTACGCCTTTACCCGGGAGAATGTCACGGGCATCCTGGAGCAGGAGATCGGCCAGGTATTTGCCGCCGTGCTAGAGCACGCGGGGGTTTACAAGTGTACGGAGCAGGGGCGCGAGGCCTTCCTGCGGTTTATCGACGGCGTCAGATGACGCGAAAAGGAGGCAGCTTATGAAGACCATTCTGGTGGCCGGCGGGGCCGGCTATATCGGCAGCCACATGGTGACGCTGCTGGTGGAGAAGGGCTATGACGTGGTGGTGGCGGACAACCTGTGCACCGGCCATTGGCAGGCGGTGAAGGGGGCCAAACTCCGGGTGGGGGACGTGCGGGACGCTGCCTTCCTGGACCGGGTGTTTACTGAGTTCCCCATCGACGGGGTCATCAACTTCGCCGCCTACTCCCTGGTGGGGGAGAGCGTTACCGACCCTCTCAAGTACTATGGCAACAACGTGGCCGGAGCCCAGACCATGCTCCAGACCATGAAGAACCACGGCGTGGACAAGATCGTCTTTTCCTCCACCGCCGCCACCTACGGCGAGCCGGAGAAGCAGCCCATTGAGGAGACCGACCGCACCGACCCCACCAACCCCTACGGGGCCAGTAAGCTGGCCATCGAAGGGATGCTCAAGTGGTGCGACCTGGCCTATGGCATCCACTATGCCGCCCTGCGCTACTTCAACGCCGCCGGGTCCAACCCTGACGCCGGCATCGGGGAGGACCACCACCCCGAGACCCACCTCATCCCCATCGTGCTCCAGGCTGCGCTGGGCAAGCGGAGCCACGTGGGCATCTTTGGCGACGACTACCCCACCCCTGACGGCACCTGCATCCGGGATTATATCCATGTCCGGGACCTGGTGGAGGCCCACCTGCTGGCCCTGGAGCACCTGGAACGGACCGGAGAGAGCGGTGTGTTTAATCTGGGCAGCGGCGACGGCTTTTCGGTGCAGGAGATCGTGGAGACCGCCCGGAAGGTCACCGGCCGGGCCATCCCCGCTGAAATTGAACCCCGCCGGGCCGGGGACCCGTCGGTGCTGATCGCCTCCAATGCCAGGGCCGCCCAGGTGCTGGGCTGGAAGCCCACCCGGGGTCTGGAACAGATCATCGCCGACGCCTGGGCTTGGCACCAGAGCCACCCGGACGGCTACGAGGGCTGAGGGATGTATGAGATAAAGCCCTTCGGGGCGATGAACGGCCGGGATGTGCCGGTGATCCGCCTGTCGGACGGGGTGTGCACGGCGGAGCTTCTTCCCCTGGGCGCGGCGGTCCGCAGCCTGTGGGTGCCGGACCGGGCGGGACGGTCCACGGACATTTGCCTGGGCTATGACGATCTGGACCGCTACCGGACTCTGGACGCCTGCCTGGGCGCCACCATCGGCCGGTGCGCCAACCGCATCGGCGGGGCCCGGTTCACCATCGACGGCCGGGAGTACCAGGTGACCGCCAACGAGGGGACGAACAGCCTCCACGGCGGCGCCGAGGGCTTCCATAAGAAGCTGTGGCGTTTTGCCTGCCGGAAAAACAGCGTGGTTTTTTCCCTGGAGTCCCCGGATGGAGAGGAGGGCTTCCCCGGGAACCTCCGCGTGGAGGTGACCTACACCCTGGAAAACGCCGCGCTGACCATCGATTACCGGGCGGTCAGCGACAAGACCACCGTGGTGAACCTGACCAACCACACTTACTTCAATCTGGCGGGCCACGACAGCGGACCGGTGGACGGCCAGGTCCTTACGGTGGCGGCCGACCGTTACACCCCCTGCGGACCGGGAAACATCCCCACCGGGGCGCTCGCCTCCGTGGCGGGGACCCTCCTGGACCTGCGGTCCCCCGCCCGGCTGGGAGACCGGCTGAACCACCCCTTCCTGGCCGGGACCCGGGGCTTTGACCACAATTTTGTGCTGCGCTACCCAGCGTCAGGGCCTGCGGCCGTCCTTTCCAGCCCGGAGACCGGCATCACGCTGGATCTGGAGACCACCCTGCCCGGGGTGCAGGTCTATACCGCCGGTTTTCTGGGGGAGCGGAGGGGAAAAGGAGATGCCCTTTACGGGCCCCGCCATGCCGTCTGCCTGGAAACCCAATATTTTCCAGACTCTGTAAACCAACCGAGCTTTCCTTCGCCGGTCCTGGAGGCGGGAGAAACCTACCGCCAGCGCACTGTCTTCCGTTTTCGCACGCAGGCACAGGTCTAAGCTGGGATTTTCCGCAAGACCGCTTTTTCTGCTTGAAATCCTACCTTCTCGGTGGTATTATAAGAAGAAAAAAGGGAGGGCGTGCCATGAAAATTTCCACGAAGGGGCGGTATGCCCTGCGGATGATGCTGGACTTGGCTCTGTCGAACGACGGCCAGCCCGTCTCGCTGCGGGACGTGGCCAAGCGTCAGGGCATTTCGGACAAATATCTGGAGCAGATCGTGACCTCACTCTCCCGCGCCGGCCTGGTACGGAGCGTCCGGGGGGCGGGCGGAGGTTACCTGCTGACCCGGGACCCGGGCAGCTATACGGTGGGAGAGATCCTCCGCCCGCTGGAGGGGAGCCTGGCGCCGGTGAGTTGTGTGGACGGCAGCGACTGCTGCGACCGGGTGGACCATTGCGTTACCGTGGACGTATGGCGGCAGATCCAGGAGGCGGTGTCCTCCGTGGTGGACCACATCACCCTGCGCGACCTGGTGGAGCAGTATCACCAAAAGACCCAGGACCAAGCCGATCCGTAACCGTGTAGGGGCCCGGCCATTTGGATGCCGGGCCCCTTTTTCTGCACATCGCTTCAAAAACGCCCTTGACAAGGGAGAGGTTGCGGCCTATAATCCTAGTAAACAGATATGAATAAAGGAATTAAAATGTTTTCGGAAGGAGTCAATCTCATGTCTCGTTTTCTTTATGCCGATCACGCCGCCACCACCCGGCTTTCCCCCGCGGCGCTGACGGCTATGATGCCCTATCTGCAGGAGGCCTATGGCAATCCCTCCAGTCTCTACTCCTTTGGCCAGCAGGCCAAGGCCGATCTGGAAGCCGCCCGGGCGGACGTCGCCGCCTGTCTGAACGCCCGGCCGGAGGAGCTCTATTTCACCTCCTGCGGCACCGAGGCCGACAACTGGGCCCTGCGCGGCGCGGCAGAGCTCCGCCAGAGGAAAGGCAGGCACATCATCACCTCCGCCATCGAGCACCACGCGATCCTCCACACGGCCCAGTACCTGGAAAAGCAGGGCTATGAGGTGACCTACCTGCCGGTGGATACCCAGGGCCGGGTGGACCCGGCGGCGGTGCAGGCCGCCCTCCGGCCCGATACCATCCTGATTTCCGTGATGGCTGCCAACAATGAGATCGGCACCATCGAGCCCGTGGCCGAGATCGGAGCCATTGCCCGGGCAGCCGGGGTGCTGTTCCACGTTGACGCAGTGCAGGCGGTGGGCCACATTCCCGTGGACGTGGAGGCCTGGAGCTGCGACCTGCTCAGCCTGTCCGGCCACAAGTTCGGCGGTCCCCGGGGCATCGGAGCTTTGTATATGCGCAAGCCCTTGCGCCTGCCGCCCCTCATCCACGGCGGCGGGCAGGAGAAGGGCCGCCGGTCGGGCACGGAGAACGTGGCCGGAGCGGCGGGCATGGCGGCGGCGCTAAAGGAATCCGTGGCCCGGCTGGAGGCCGAGTCCGCCCGGCTGACCGCCCTGCGGGACCGGCTGATCCAGGGCCTGACCCAGATCCCCTACTCCCGCCTCACCGGCGACCCGGTGAACCGCCTGCCGGGCACCGCATCCTTCGTCTTTGAGGGCGTGGAGGGGGAAGCCCTGCTGCTCCACCTGGATGCCAAGGGTATCTGCGCCTCCTCTGGTTCGGCCTGCTCCTCCGCCTCCCTGGACCCCTCCCATGTGCTGCTGTCCATCGGTCTGCCTCATGCGGTGGCCCACGGCTCCCTGCGTCTGAGCCTGGGGGCGGATAACACTGAGGCGGATGTGGACTACCTGCTGAAGGAGGTCCCCGCCGTGGTGAGCTATCTGCGGGAGATGTCCCCCGTGTGGGACAAGGCCGCGCAGCGGCCCACCTGGGACCTGACCGCCTGAGCATTTGAATACAGAAAGGAGAATTTCTCGTGCTTTATACAGAAAAGGTAATGGATCACTTTGAGCACCCCCGGAACGTGGGGGAGATCGAGAACGCCGACGGGGTGGGCCAGGTGGGCAACCCCAAGTGCGGCGATATCATGAAGATGTACCTGAAGATTGACGACGGCGTCATTACCGACGTGAAGTTCAAGACCTTCGGCTGCGGCTCGGCCATCGCCACCTCCTCCATGGCCACTGAGCTCATCAAGGGAAAGCCCATCGAGGAGGCCATGACACTGACCAACGCAGCGGTGGCCGAGGCGCTGGACGGCCTGCCCGCCTACAAGATGCACTGCTCGGTACTGGCGGAGGAGGCCATCAAGGCCGCGCTGGCCGATTACTACCAGCGGCAGGGCAAGCCGGTGCCGGAATCCCTCCGGCTGCCCTGTGAGGACGGGGAGCACGGCTCCTGCTGTTCCTGCCGCTGAGTGTTCCGGGTGAATGTCAAGAAGAATTTGGACAGTTGGAAGATATTAGGAGGGCGTGAGAGGAACGATCCTGCGGGGGATGAGGGGAATGAGGTGTCCCTGCGGGACGTTCCACGAGAAACGAACAGCGTCAAGGGCCAGGTAGTAAAATAAGAGGGGCCAGTCTGCGGACTGGTCCCTCTTATTTTCTCCACCTTTAAACCCTTGACTGCTGTTAGTATCTCGTGGAGCGGTGGGGACACACAGCTCGCGAGCGAGCTGTGTTACACCACTTCTTTATTTTGGGGAGCCGGGCAAGACCGGCAGAAAGGAGCGTCTTATGTGCTGCGCGACCTGTACCTGGTACGATGAGGGCCTTTGCCGCAACCCAGACTGCTACTTTAGCTACGAATGGGAAAAAGGCCTGCTGGAGGCCGTTGAGCCGGATGATTCGTGTACGCTTTGGGAGCAGTATTGACATGGGCCTGAATCACCTGGAGGCGGAACATCCGTGCAAGGACTATGGGCCGAAGTGCTGGAAGTGCCATCTCCGGCCATGGTGCATGATGTTTCGGGAAAGGCCACCTAAGAAGGAGGAGAAGAAGCATGGCCAAAAATAACATTCGGAGCATCCGGTTTTCTGACAAACTGGCGGCGCTCATTGACCAGCAAGTAGGGGATACCTTTACCCAAAAGTTTGAGAATCTCATCACCAGATGCGTATGGGAGGTCCCGGCCGCAGAAAAGCGGCTGGAGCAGGTCCGGGAGGAGATCAAGCGGGAGCGGCAGCGGCTCTATGATCTCCAGCGAGCAACGGAGCAGTTGAGAATGCTGGAGGCTGATATCAGGAGCGCACAGCGGTATTTTCAGATCGTGGAGCGCCGGGCGAAGCAGATCGCGGAGGCGGCGGAGAAGGAGGCGTAACACAGGACAGATCTTCCGATCCGCTGGCTGCTGGCCGGTGTTGTGTTACAATATACCCGCCCATGGCTTCGGCTGTGGGCGGAACTGTTTCAGGTCAAACGCTTTGACGACCGAAGGAGGCCGGGGCTATGGCGAAAAAACAGCACTATATGACAGAGGCAGAGCGGTACAAGCTGGAAGCATACCGGGAGGCCGGGAAGGGCGTGAGCTGGATTGCGCGGACCATGGGTTGCTGCCGCCAGACGATTTACAACGAGCTCCGGCGCGGGGCCTATGTCCATACCTGCGAATGGTGGGATGAGGTGCGCTACTCGGCGGACAAGGGCCAGCAGGTGCATGAGTATAACCAGACGGCCAAGGGGCGGCCTGTTAAGCTGGGGAAGGATTATGCCTATGCCCGGTTTCTGGAGGAGAAGATACTGGGTGTGCAGGAGAATGGGAAGGTAGAGCGGAAGAAACGGTGCTCTCCAGCGGTGGCCCTGGAACTGGCCAGGCGGGAGGGTTTCCAGACGACAATATGCGTGAGCACCCTATACGGGTACATAGGGGCCGGGGTATTCCTGCATATCAGCAACAAAGACCTCTGGGAGAAGTCCAGGAAAAAGACCCGGGATTACAAAGCGGTAAAAAGGCTGGCGCATCCGAAGCTGCCCAGCATAGAGGAGAGACCGGCGCATATCAACAGCCGGGAGGAGCCTGGACACACGGAAGCGGACCTGGTAGTGAGCCGATCCGGGAAGAAGGGCGGTCTGCTGACCGTAACGGAACGGGCAGGGCGGTATGAACTCATGGAGAAGATACCGGACCGGAAGGCCGCTACCGTGCGCGCTGCCTTCCTGCGGATGAAGCGAAGACTGCCGGCAGGGATGGAGATTAAGAGCATCACGACAGACAACGGGCCCGAGTTCCTTGAATATGAGGAGCTTCGGGCCGTGGCTGCTTGTCCTGTATTTTACTGTCATAGCTATGCGGCATACGAGAAAGGTACCAATGAGAATCACAACCGGATGATTCGGCGGTGGTTTCCCAAGGGGACGGACTTCGGGAGGGTATCCCGGCGAGAGGTGCAGGAGTGTGAGGACTGGATGAACGACTACCCGAGGAGGTCACTGGGGTGGCTGACGCCCAGGGAGTTTATTGAGAGGTGCGTGATGTAACACAGAAGCCCGGCGCCGATCGATCAGCATTGTGTTACATTTAGCTTTCGGCACTTTGGTGTAACACAATACCACCCGGCTGCCAGCGGATCGGAAGATCTCTTTTGTGTTACGGGGGCGGAAACCGGGGTTGACGGGGAATCACAAATTGATGTAAGATTGAAGAAAAGAGGAGTGAGAATATGCAATTTGTAGTGAAAGAATTCTTCGGCATGGGAGGCATTGGATTCATCTATACGGGACCACTAGGAGCACTTTTCACTTACATAATCGTTTTTTTAATTGGCATATTTGCGATCATAGGATTCATATCAACAATTCGCTACCTGATAACCAGAAAGCGAAAAAAAGAAGACCCCGGAAAACGATGGTTGAGAACAGGGAAATTCGAATGAGAAAGGAGTAAAGATGAGCAAAGAAGGGAAGGCAATCCTTACCGCAATAGCTATAATTCCAACTATAATACTAACGTTTTGTTTCCCACCAGCAGGCATTGCCTTAATAGCTCTATTACTACTCATGTGGAAAAACAAAACCCATAAAAACACCCCGTCAGCCTAGGTTGACGGGGTATTTTTATGGGCCTGGATATGGTCCATGAGAAGGCAGAGTAGGAGGGCAGAGCCGATAAGGGCGGGGACCAGAGGGAGCAGGAGCATACCGGCCATGAAGAAGACGAGCTCAAGCACGGGGACCACCTCCACGACCATTTGATATGAGCATGATATAGGTGGCAGAGAGCAGGAGCAGGGACAGGTGAAACAGGTAGGAATCACTCATCATCAGTATCACCTTCCAGAGCAGGCGTGAGGGAATCGGTACGGTACAGCAGGTGAGGCTTTTCAGGGATAGAGTGAGAATCGAAGTATTTTGCATATTTGGGGATGTAGGTTAAGGTCCAATTCCAGAAGGGCAGAATCTTCAGGTCCTCGGAGATGCGGGATTCCGCTTCACTGGTGGATTCCGTAATAACGACTTGGCGGGTGATGCGGCGACCGAGGGTAAAAACTCTCATAAAATTGCTGTGCAGGAACATGCCGTCACAGAGGTCACGAAGCTTCTTATCTACATCAAAGGTCTGGGAGGCCATATAGACGGTAACGTGGTAATGGCGCTGGAGCTTGAAGAAATCACGGACCTGAGGTTTGAAGGTTTTATAATCACGGTTGTCCCAGATCATACCAACTTCATCCAGAAGCAGGAGGGAATCCGCTTCGGGGACGAAATCGCCCAGGTGCTTAATATCAAAATGGCGTACACCGGGGATGAACAGTTCATCCATGTTGGTGTAGATATTCCAATGTTTTTTCCGTTTCAGGTACTGCTTTGCCAGCTTGACCAGATAGGTGGATTTACCGGAACCCTTTTTACCGAAAACAAGATAGAGCTTATAGGGATTCAGATATTTACGAGTGGCAAAGTTGAAGATGACCGGGGAAATGCAGATCAGGATCATGAACACGTATCCAACCATTTTATCCTCCAATTAGAGACAAAGCCCGGCCCCGCCAAGGCGTGGGGCCGGGCTTTGTTTTTTGTCAGCCGCGGGAGTGGATCAGGCGGCCAAACATACCGACACCGAGACCGCACAGGGGAACGCCGACACAGAACAGGAGCAGGACGGGCTGACCGGTAATGGTAGAGGCTACCGTACCAACCCAGCCGATAGCGGAGGTGAACACAGAGCCAACGGAGGTAAGCAGAGCTTCCATAATGATTCATCCTTTCTTTTTCAAATCAGCCACGGGAATGAATGAGACGGCCAAACATACCGACACCGAGACCGCACAGGGGAACGCCGACACAAAACAGGAGCAGGACGGGCTCACCGACGATCTCAGCGGCTACGGAGCCAACCCAGGTCATGGCCTGGGTAAACACCTTACCGACATCGGCCAACAGAGTGGCGATAGTCACAGCACCTTCTTCCATAATTCCTTACCTCCTTCCTCGGATTAATATCATGACAAACTTCGCAATAAAGCAGAAGCATATCAAGCTAAATAAATAGAAAACAGGCGGGGTTTCCAAAAAGGTTACCACGGCGTCCAGGATCGCCATGGAGAAGGCTATCATATCAGTCACCGAGTAGCACCCCCACGAGGCGCAGGAAGGAATACAGGACAATGCCAAACAGGAGGACACCGGCAACCCAGGGCCAGTCCACACCGGCCAGACCGGAGGCGATTACCTGGACTTCTTCCAAGGTGGAGCCTTCCGCACCAGGGACCACATAAGCGGCTGTAGTGGTGACAGGCTCATATGCGCCGAAGATGGTCAGAATTAAATCTTGCATTTATCGATCCCCCTCCTACGGGTTAGTACGGAAAAGTCATTGGAGCCGATATTGATACCCAGCATCATGAACAGGAAGCGGAGGCCGAGGTTAGCCAGAAAAATGCCAATGAAGAGGGCCGCAAAGGTGAAGTTGAAGCCGGGGACATAAATCTCCGTAAAAAAGTCCCAGCTTGCGGAGAGGAACCAGGTAATGAACTGTATGACCTCCATGCAAGGCACCTCCTATAGGAATGGGATAACGTCCAGGATCAGGGCGACCAGGCGGAGCACCACCATGATACTGAATATGACAATAACGCCAAGCGCTATAATATAAAGAGAGCCAGGGAGCCAACCGAGAAGCAGAGTAAAGATCGTACTCATAATTACCTCCCAATACTGCGCATGATGGAAATATAGACCACGCCAAAAAAGGACAAAGATATCAGGATTTTAATTGCACTGGGAAGAACTTCATACAAATCCTTCAAAAAATCAAAAACGGAAGCGCATTCCGCGATCAGGCCCATACCGCATCACCCTCCATGCCAAGAATATCCTCTCATCATTCGTTTACCCAATCCCATACCTCATCACCTTTTAGGCTGAGAATATCGTCTGTTTCTACGCCTTTGTAGGTATCGAAGAAGTCTCCAACCTTTACGACGCCAGAAACAATACCAACGACGCCCCCAAAGGAGACAGCCACGAAGCCAGTAATAATTTTCCATGTTCCATCCTTTAAAGCTTTCAAAAGGTCCAAGAAGGACCAGCCGGATTCCGTTTCTTCGCCCGTTGTTTCATCAATCGTGGGAGGGACCGTTGGGAGGACAGTGGGATTTACCGTAGTGCCGGAGCCGCCGATTCCATTAGCAGAAAGCCAGGAGCGGAAGTCCAACCACTGAGCTTTCCACCAGTTCCAGAAACCAGTCTCAGTGGTAATCTGGACCATGGCGTTATCTCCATCCGCAATGTCCCAGAGGTCCGCCAGGGTATCCATGTCAAAGGCGTAGATCGGTATCCAGCGGGAGCCGGTATAGTAACGGCAGTTTACGGATTCCCAGGCCGTGCCGGTATAGACGTAACAGCCCTGGACACGCTTGTTTTCCACGGTAAACCAGACTTGGCCACGCTTGGGAAAAGTGGGACGAACGCCGCCGACCGTATAGCCGGTAATGGGGATATCCGTCTGGACAGCGGCGGTATTGGGTTTCAGGGTGTTGGAATCATAGATGCAGGTCACATACTCATGGCCGGTATTAGGAGTGGAGCCTTCTTTAAGCTCAGTATATACAAAGTCAAAAGGCTGGCCCTTGGTGGGGACAATAGCCACGCTGACATAGTGGCGTTTATTGTAGTAGTAATCCTTATAGACCAGCTGGCCCCAATCAAAAGTTTCCGTTACCGTTTCAGTTGTGGTCTTTTGATTGAGCGTAAAGGTGATGGAGGACAACTGGCCGTCCCGGCCAAGGACGGAGAAGGTATAGGTATTGCCCCATACGGGGGTAAAATCCGGATTACTCCAACTGGTATAATAGGTGCCAATATAATAAGATAGGCCACCACGGAGGCAGTTGGAACCATCACCGCCCGTAGACGAACCACC
Organism: uncultured Eubacteriales bacterium; assembly: GCA_902492005.1. Taxonomy (GTDB): domain Bacteria; phylum Bacillota; class Clostridia; order Oscillospirales; family Oscillospiraceae; genus Intestinimonas. The sequence continues at coordinate 2,802 of CABUJV010000015.1, read as the reverse complement.
AATATTGGTAGGGCTGGAATCGTTATTGGTGTAGGTGGTGAAACCATCGCTAAGAGTAAGAACGTTGGAGTAAATATCCTTATACCAGGACCAGCGGGAGCTAGGCATGGTGTTTGTGGTCCAGTCCTGGAAGCCCAGAAGGTTACCATCGGTCTGGAAGTCCCAATACTCGTCCGCTACAGGGTAAGTACCACCGGGGAGGACAAGAACAAGGTTGGTATCATAGGGGACCGTGGTACAGGAATAACTTGCGCCGTTCTCCGCCAGAGGGAAATTCAGGACCCGGAGCTCATCCAGCATAGAGTAGGAGCGGGAGGTGATTCCGAAGTTAAAGGTGAGAGTATTGCCAAGGACCGAGACGTTGGAAGTGGAGCCCACGCAAAGGCCGTTATGGTAATAATACAGAATGCCGGCATCCCGGACTATGGCAAGCTCCTGCCAGGAGCCGATAGAGAGAGGGCCGAGGGTGGTCTCATAGTCCTTGGAGCCATAGTAAAAATTCGATTCATCCCAGGACATGAGGCGGGAACCGTTCATACTGATATAGTTATTGATGTTGCTTTCGGTATCCGGCTGGCTGGCCTGATAATAACGGAATTGGAGAGTGAAGTCACCAGAGCCGATATTGGAGGGGAGCGTCAGGTTGAAGGCATGGGCCGCAGTATCCAGATAGAGAGCGCCATCAAAGGCACCGGATTCCATATAGGTAAGGCTTGCGCCAGTAGTCCAGGTGAAATCACCCTGAGTGCTGAAATAGCTGGAATCGTCCGTATCGCCATCGAAGTGGTAGAGGGCCCGGAGGTAGGTATCCGTGGCACTTTTGTGGTAATTGATAACATCATAGAACTGGAAGGACATACCGGCCATTTCGTCAATGGTCAGGTCTGCGGAGGAGCGGCCGTCCGGAAGCTCGTAGTAGAGTTCATATTCCGTGGGGACGAACTCAGCCGTGGAGCCAATATAGTTGATGTAAGTATTGGAGATGTTATAGGTGATGTTGTAGGTGTAGTAGTTGTACTCGTAGTAGTTGTTCTGGATGTTATAGGTATAGTCATAGGCGTTGACCGTGTAGGAGTGGTCATCGAAGTTGAAATTAATAGCGTCAATGAGAAGCTCGGTTTTATCGCCGTTTTCGTTGATAACGTTGAGGATACCATCCGCTACGTCAATGATCTGGGAGTCGTTGATTGTGGTGGAATTATCATTGGTGATGTAGTCGTACTTGATGTCAGTGGCGGAGGTCTCGCCCTTTGAAGCGAAAGGCTGATTCAGGGAATTACAATAGACTTGGCGGCCGTTATCCTTAATGACATAGAAGGTGGTGCCGTTGATGGTCTGCTTCTGAATGGAGCAGGTATAGCCCTCGTTATTTAGGTTGACCACGCACTCAGAGAGGGAATCGTAGGTAATGAGGACTACCTGATTGGCGAGGGAACGCTCACCGACCCAATGATTGTTGGAGATGCTGGGGGTGGCGGGGACTTCGGCACCACTTCCACTCTCATTTAAAGGACCTCCATTCCAGTCCGAAGGTTCAACATAGGGAAAACGCCCCTGGGAATCACAAATCCACATTTTGGTGGTAGTATCTTGTAACCGATAAATATTATTTTCCGGGTCATATTGACAGATAGCATAAGAACGGAAACCACCCGTATCAATTGTAGAAAATCCAGAAACCAATTTCGCCAACCAGCCATTATAGGTATCACAACATTGTTCCAAAGTAGACTTACTACACCTATTAGTAGTTGGAAGTATCAAAGTATCGATAAAATCCAATGCTCCAAAGCCAAAGAAAGTAGATAAAGCGTTCCAAAAAATTGACGCCTCACTAGGAGAAATAGGATTATAAACATACTCCGCACGGGCCGGAAGGATTAGGAGGGAGACACAGAGAGAGATGGCCAGAAGCAGGGAGATTATACGGTTTTTCATGTGGATGCCTCCTATTCCTCCTGGGCAAAAAGATCAAGCAAAACAGGCCGAAAAGAATCCTTGGAAACATCCATCTCCTGCTTATAGGGACACTTCTTCCGGCAGGGCTCAAAATCACCGTAACACTCGCTGTCAAACAGCGGGCAGATCGCGGGAAAGATGACCATGGAGTTCACTCCTTATGTAACACAAACAGACGCAGCCGCCAGCGGATCGGCCGGGCTACATTGTGTTACAGAATTTCCTCTTCCACCGTGAAGAAGGTACGGACCTTTTCCGCATACGCTTCCTTACGAGCCTCGTGCTCTTTCACGATGAACTCATACTTGGGATTAGGAGCACACCTGCGGTTGTTCACAAGGGTGAGGAAATCATCAAAGGAATCACAGATTTGGAGCATAGCATCAATAGCGTTCCCGGCCATATCAAAGACATAGTGACGGCAACGCTCAATATTATAAGCTCCGCCAGGAGCGACAAAGATTTTGATACGAGAAATATCGCCAATGAGGGCATACCAATAGGGAGCCGTTTCCCAGCGGCTCTTGTTAGTGTCCATTTCATCGGGGACTACGAAACGAAGGTAATTCAGGAGGACACCGGCGAAAGCCTCACCAATATCCATGGGAATCTTACTAAATTCTTCGGCCCGGCCATCGCGGAGTTGGAGCTCAATACGGACCCAGTGACGGCCATCACCGTAGCCGCGTTCAGCAGCTTTATCATAGATACGAATACGGACCTTGCTCTGAGGGCTGCCGAAGATAACGGAAATGCCCTCCGGGGCGTCGTTTCGAACCGAATGGTTAACATCCGCCTGACGGAGAAGGCCAATCCAGCGCTGTTCCAGGGTGTCCTTTTCGA
>CABUJV010000014.1 GCA_902492005.1 uncultured Eubacteriales bacterium | reverse complement strand
GTTCGAGCAGATGGAGCTGGAGTTCTTCTGCCAGCCCGGCACCGACCTGGAATGGTTCCGGTTCTGGCGGGAATACTGCCACCAGTGGCTGCTGAGCCTGCACATCCAGGACGAGAACCTGCGCCTGCGGGATCACGAGCCCGAGGAGCTGGCCTTCTACTCCAAGGCAACCACCGACTTCGAGTTCCTGTTCCCCTTCGGCTGGGGCGAGCTGTGGGGCGTGGCCGACCGCACCGACTACGACCTCAAGCAGCACCAGGAGCACTCCGGCAAGGATCTGACCTATTTCGACCAGGAGAAGAACGAGCACTATATCCCCTACGTCATCGAGCCCTCCCTGGGCGCCGACCGGGTCACCCTGGCCTTCCTGGTGGAGGCCTATGACGAGGAGGTGGTGGATGCCGAGAAGAACGACGTGCGCACCGTCATGCGCTTCCACCCCGCCCTGGCCCCCTTCAAATGCGCCGTCCTCCCCTTGAGCAAGAAGCTGGGGGACAAGGCTCTGGAGATCCGGGACCTGCTGGCCAGAGACTTCATGGTGGACTACGACGACGCCGGCTCCATCGGCAAGCGTTACCGCCGCCAGGACGAGATCGGCACCCCCCTGTGCGTCACCGTGGACTTCCAGACCGTGGGCGACGACAAGACCCCCGCCGACGGCTGCGTCACCGTCCGGGACCGGGACACGATGGAACAGGTCCGCATGCCCATCGGCGAGCTGAAGGCATATATCGCCCAAAAGATTGCATTTTAAGCCCGTACTTCCTGCGGGCGGCCCTTCGGCCGCCCGCTCTTTCCCTATTCTGGAGAGTGCTATGAAACACGTTTTTCTTTTCCAAACCCATACCGACCCCGGCTGGTCCCCGGGCAGGCGGGCCGGCTTCTGGCTGTGGAACCTGTTCTGGGTAGCGGCCTCCGCCCTGGGCGTGGGGGCGCTGAGCCTGTACTTCGCCGCGGTGTTCAAACAGGCCGAGCTGTTTCGAAGCTATTTTCAAAATCCCCTCATCGCCCTGCTGAATCTGGCCCCCGTACTGCTGCTGGCCCTGGGGCTCTATTTCCTCACCGGGCGGCCCGGCCTGGCCTACGGCCTCACCGCCGGGCTCACCGCCGGCTTCACTATGGGAAACTGGTTCAAGCTCCAGTTCCGCAACGACCCCCTGCTCTTCGAGGATCTGCTCCTGCTCAAGGAGGCGGGCAACATGGCGGGGAAATACCAGCTCTTCCTCTCCCGCACCATGGCCATGGCCCTGGCCCTGCTGCTGCTGGGCGGCGTGTTTTTCCACTTCTGCGTCCGGGGCAGGCTGAAGGGACAGACCCGTTACCGCTTCCTGGGCATCTCCGCCGTCCTTCTGGCGGCCCTGCCCCTTCAGGAGGCCATCCTCAGCGACAGCCTCTACAACGACCGCACCGCCAACAACGCGCTCATCAACCGCTGGTCGGCCACCCAGGTCTACGTCTCCAAGGGCTTCGTCTACCCCTTTCTCTACAGCGTCAAGTCGGCCTCCGACGCGCCGCCGGAGGGTTACGACCAGAAGCGGGCCGAGGCCATGCTGGACGCCTACCAGGACGCCGACATCCCCGAGGACCGGAAGGTGTCCCTCATCACCATTATGCTGGAGGCCTACAGCGACCTGTCCGGCTTCGACATCCCCGGCCTCAGCGGCCGTGTCTACGCCGGCTACCACGCCTTGGAGGCCGAGAGCTACACCGGAAACCTCATCACCAACATCTTTGCCGGCGGCACGGTGGACACCGAGCGGTGCTACCTCACCGGCTTCTCCCGGCTGGGCTCCTTCCGCTCCGCCACCAACTCCTACCCCTGGTACTTCCGATCCCAGGGCTATTCCGTGCTGGGGGCCCACCCCTGCTTCTCCTGGTTCTACAACCGGGAGAACATCAACCGCAACCTGGGCTACGAGGATTACTGGTTCGTGGAGAACCACTTCGCCCCTCTCACCGGCGGGGACGTGGGCTACGACAAGGTGCTCTTCCCCGCGCTCATCGACATGTGGGAGGAAAACCGGAACACCGGAAAGCCCCTGTTCGCCTATAACCTGACCTATCAGGGGCACGGCCCCTACGACGACGACGTGACCTGGTGGGGGGACGATTACGTCACCGGCGGGGACTATACCGAAGCGGAACGGAACATTCTCAACAACTATTTTGGCTCTATCTACGACACCAACCAGCACCTGACGGAGTTCTTCGACTACTACCGCCAGGCCGAGGAGCCGGTGGTCATCGTCCTCTTCGGGGACCACAAGCCCTGGCTGGGGGACGGCAACTCGGTGTACGAGGCCCTGGGCATCAACCTGGACTTTTCCACCGAGGAGGGGTTCTACAACTATTACGCCACCCGCTACCTCATCTGGGCCAACGATGCGGCCAAGGACGTGCTGGGAAAGGACTTCACGGGGGAGGGGCCGGATCTGGGCCCCTACTTCCTGATGAACCAGGTGTTCCGGCTGTGCGGCTGGGAGGGACCCGCCTTTCTGCAGGCCACCCAGCAGGTGATGGACCGGGTGCCCGTCCACAACACCCCCACCGGCCTGTATGTGGAGCAGGGCGTCCTCACCGGCCGCCTTACCCCCGAGGGACAGGCCCTGGTGGACGACTATAACACCCTGCAGTATTATTGGCGCAAGCATTTTTCCTACGAGGAGTAAGCGGACAAACGACTTTTTGATACGCTCAGGCGCGGCCCCACCGCGGGGCCGCGCCTCTTTTTACCTGAATTTTACCGGCCGGAATGTGGAATTCACAGATTCTTGATGATTCGCCACATGGTTCTGATATAATAGTGCTTCACACGAAAGGGTGGACGATCACGATGGAACAGGCACAAACGGAACTCTCCTGGCGGGAACGGGGCCGGTTATGGCTGCGGCTGAGCATCCGCATCCTGCTCCTCACGGCCGTGGTGCTGGGGCTGCGGTATCTGGCGCCCCCCCTGCTCTCTCTCTTCATGCCCTTTGTCCTGGCCCTGCTGCTGGCCTGGCTGCTCAACCCCCTGGTGCGCACCCTTCAAAAGGCCCTGGGCCTGAGCCGGGGCGTCCTCTCCCTACTGCTCATCCTGCTGGTCTTCGGCGGCGTGGGGGGCGTTTTGGCCGCCTTCGGCTACAGCGTATTTGCCGAGATCCGCTCTCTGGTGACCAACTGGCAGGATATCTGGGCGGGGGTTCAGACCGCCATCGCGGCCACCGGCGTTTTCCTCGACTCCCTGCTGGCCCACCTGCCCCAGGAGGTGGAGCAGACCGTCAACGGCGCCCTGGACAGCCTGACCCAATGGCTTCAGACCGCCCTGCCCAACTTCTTTACCAACGCCGCCGAGCGGGCGGGCAATTTCGCCATGAGCATCCCCTCCTTCGTGGTGGCGCTGGTGGTCTTTATCATGGGGACCTATTTCATCACCGCCGACTATCCCCACCTGCGCTTTCTGGTCACCGACCACCTCTCCCCCGAGTTCCGCCGCTTCCTGGGCCACGTCAAGCACGCGGCGGTAGGGGCCTTCGGCGGCTATGTCCGGGCCCAGATCATCCTCTCGCTGGGGGTGCTGCTCATCCTGCTGGCCGGCTTCGTCCTCACGAGGCAGAGCTATGCCGTGCTGCTGGCTCTGCTGCTGGCGGTGCTGGACTTCATCCCCATCATCGGCGCCGGCACCGTCATGGTGCCCTGGGCGGTGATCGACCTGTTCCTGGGCCAGCTCGGCCACGCCGTGGAGCTGATGGTCATCTGGGGCATCATCTGCGTGTTCCGCCGGGTGGCCGAGCCCAAGGCCGTGGGCAGCCAGACCGGACTGTCCCCCATCCTGTCCCTGGTGAGCATCTATGTGGGCATGCAGGTGGCCGGGGTGCTGGGCATGATTTTGGGCCCGGTGCTGTGCATGGTGGTCATCAACGTGTGCAAAACCGGGCTGTTCGACGGGCTGACGGCCGACCTGCGCCTGGCGGTGGACGATACCGCCCGCTTTCTGCGCAACCGGCCCGGCCGGCCCGCCCCCAGAGGGCCGGAGCGGTAGCCGGTTCAAAAAAGATTCTCATTTCGTTCAAAAAACATCGGAGATTTCTTCACGCAATGGACATATTTTTTGCGTATCCTTTACCACGATCAGAGAAATGCTAAAGCACATGAAGGAGCGAGCGTTATGTACTATCGCAATGATTATAACAGTCCCCGCGAGCCGTGGGAAAAGCCCATCGAGACCACCGGCCATGTGGTGGAGGAGCCCGGACGCGGGGAGAGCAAAAAGAAAACGTCCTTCGGCGGGAAGATCGCAGCACTGTGCCTGGTCTGCGCTCTGGTGGGCGGCGTGGCCGGAGGGGCCGGCGTGGCCGCCTTCTCCGGAAACGGCAGCGGCGGCGGCTCCACCACCCTGGTGGAGGGAGAGCGGACCCCCACTGTGGTCAGCATCGCCAACGTCACCGCCAAGGACCCCCTGACCGCCTCCCAGATCTACCAGACCTATGTGGGCTCCACCGTGGGCATCACCACCGAGATCGTCACCACCAACTACTTCGGCCAGCCCGTGTCCCAAGCGGCGGCCGGCTCCGGCTTCGTCATCTCCGACGACGGCTACATCCTCACCAACTACCACGTCATCAAAGGCGCCTCCTCCATCAAGGTGGCCTTTTCCAACGGGGACTCCTATGACGCCGAACTGGTGGGCGGCGAGTCGGAAAACGACATCGCCGTGCTCAAGATCGACGCCGCCGGCCTCTCCCCCGTGGTGCTGGGCAACTCCGACAACGTCCAGGTGGGCGAGCAGGTGGTGGCCATCGGTAACCCCCTGGGCGAGCTGACCTACTCCATGACCCAGGGCATCATCTCCGCCAAGGACCGCTCCATCACCATGTCCGACGGCACCGTGATGAACATGCTTCAGACCGACACCGCCATCAACAACGGCAACTCCGGCGGGCCCCTGTTCGACATGTACGGTCAGGTCATCGGCATCACCAGCGCTAAGCTGTCCAGCAGCGGCTCCTCCAGCTCGGAGGCCACCATCGAGGGCCTGGGCTTCGCCATCCCCATCAACGACATCAGGGGTATGGTGGAGGACATCATCGAAAACGGCTACGTCACCGGCAAGCCCTACATGGGCATCACCGTCACCACCGTGCCCGAGTCTGTGGCCAAGCAGTACGGCCTGAGCCAGGGCGCCCTGGTTAAGAGCGTGGATTCCTCCTCCTGCGCCGCCGCGACCGGACTGAAGGAGAACGACATCATCACCGCCATCGACGGCCGGACCGTCCTCTCCTCCGCCGAGCTGGTGGAGGCCAAAAAGGACTACAAGGCGGGCGACACCGTCACCCTGACGGTAGACCGCAGCGGCGAGACGCTGAATCTTACCCTCACCTTTGACGAGAACACGCCCCAGCGGCAGGCCGCCCAGCAGGAGCAGCTGGAACAGCAGGAACAACAGCAGCAGAACAATTCCGGCAGCTTCTACTGGCCCTTCGGCGGCTTCTCCCCCTGGTTCTACTGAGGACGCAAAACCAAATGCCCCCCGGCGGCGCCTGCCGCCGGGGGGCGTTTTCAGGATTCCGGGGGAGCTTCCTCCGCTTCGTCCGGCGCTTTTGGCCGGAGGGTCACCACCACCAGCAGCAGGCAGAACACGGCCAGCGCCAGTCCCGCCGCCGCCTGCTCCGGCTCCAGGCGGTAAAACCGGGGATACAGGTCGGACAGGGTGGGTTTGGCCAGGATGAATTCCTTGCTGCGGGGCAGGTAGGCCCACTCCTCCCCCAGGCCGGGCAGCAGATCGGCGCCCAGCAGGAGCAGGGCCGTGGGGGCCAGGCCCCGGCGGCGGCCCTTTTTCAGGCAGAGCAGCAGGCAGAGCAGGATCAGCGCCCCCGCCAGACCGCCGTAGAGCAGGCCCTGCCGGAGGTACGCCTCCAGGGGCAGGGTGTCCAGGCGGAAGAGCAGCCAGAAGGCCGTCAGCAGCAGCAGGGAGAGGGCGGGCAGCAGCTCTCGGACCGCCGGCCGGCGGAGCCCCGGCCGGAGCGGCACCGGTTTGCGCCCAAAGCCGCAGCGCTCCACCAGCCAGAGGGTCAGGGCGGTGAGGGCCAGGGCCAGGAGCACGCCCAGCAGGAGGATCAGGGGCAGGTGATTTTTCAACCAAAACAGCAGCTGCACATGCCAGTCCTGGGCGTTGGCGATGGTCATGACGGCGGGCAGGGCGGCCAGGTCCGCTCCCAGCCGGAGGACGACCGTCAGGTTGACCGACAGGTTCATGGCGGCGTTGCCGATGCGGAACCAACGGTTCTGATAGCAGTAGTACCGCTGAAGATAGACCCCGTAGGCTATGCACCCCAGGTAGGCCAGGTAGCACAGCAGGGCGGGCATAAACAGGTCCAGCAGGAAGAAGAGCACCCCGCCCCCCAGGGCAAAGGCAAAGGACAGCAGGCTCTGCCCGTCCGCCCGGGTGAGGGTCCGGATGGGCTTCTCCCCGTCCAGCAGGTCGTCCACCGTCACCCCCAGCGCCCGGGCCAGGGGGACCAGCAACGGCACGTCGGGATAGCCGCCCCCCGACTCCCAGCGGGAGACCGTCTTGTTGCTGACCCCCAGCCGGTCCGCCAGGTCCTGCTGGGTCATGGCCTTGGCCCGGCGGTAGTTTTTCAGCCGTTCACTGAAATCCGGTTCCATAGAATCGACTCCTTTTCCCTTGGGTTGCGGATATTGTAGCACGGCGGGGCGGAAAAAGGCCACCCCACGGTGCGGGAATTCACTCCCGGCAGATGGGAAAGGGCCTGGAATCCGGTCTCGGGACGAAAAAAAGGCCGGTTTTGCACCGGCCCTTCTCAAGGTGTGGAAAATCAGTCCACTTTCGTCCGGGTGAGGGCGACGAAGAATCGGACCATCAGGGGGATGCAGGTGCCCACGAAGAGGATGGAGGCCAGCACCGCCGCCGCGCTCCGCTTTTTCAGCGGGATGCCCAGCCCGATCAGAATGCCCAGCGCCATCAGGCACAGCTTCAGCGCCGCCACGTCCTCCAGGTCCATGTCCTTGATGGTAAGCCGTCCCGCGGCCAGCCACTTGTCCAGCATGTGCATACACTCCTTTCCGCCGGGGCCTAGGTCCAGGCCCCCTCCAGTTCCAATAGCTTCCGTTTCAGATCCAGGCCCCCGCCGTAGCCGGTGAGGGCGCCGTTCGCCCCCACCACCCGGTGGCAGGGGATCAGGATGGGGATGGGATTGCGGTGATTGGCCTGCCCCACCGCCCGCACCGCCCTGGGGGAGCCCACCGCTGCGGCGATCTGGGCATAGGTGCGCGTCTCACCCCAGGGGATGGCCGACAGGGCGGCCCAGACCCTCCGCTGAAAGGGGGTACCCCGGGGGTCCAGCGGCAGGTCAAAGCTCCGGCGCGCCCCCGCCAGATATTCCAGGACTTGACGGCGGGCCTCGGCCAGCACCGGGGTCTCGTGCTCTGTCATGCGGGGCACCGGGGTGTTGGGCAGGGCCAGGCCGGTGACGGACTCCCCCTCCCCCAGCAGAGCCAGACGGCCCGCCGGGCTGTCAAACAGGATCAGATCCATGGGGCCCACCTCCGAAAACAGTCCGTATCAGTCGTACCGGCGGACCACCGCCACCACCTTGCCCAGGATCTGAGCGCCCTGGCCGTCGATGGGCTGGTACTCCGGGTTCTGCGGCAGCAGCCACACATGGCCGTCCCGGCGGCGGAAGGTCTTGACCGTGGCCTCGTCCTCGAACAGAGCCACCACGATGTCCCCGTTGCGGACGGTCTGCTGCTGGTGGACGATGACGAAATCCCCGGGCAGAATGCCCGCGTCCAGCATGGATTCCCCCCGGACCTTCAGGGCGAAGTGCTCCCCGGACAGGCCGCCGGTGTCGAAGGTGAGGTAATCCTCGATGTGCTGCTCGGCCAGGATGGGCGCGCCGGCCGCCACGCTGCCCACCACCGGGATCTTGTCCGCCGGGGCCTCCACCTCCGGCGCGCCGGGGCCGCCGCTGACCGTGATGGCCCGGGTCTTCCCCTCCGCCTTGGTGATAAGCCCGGCGGACTCCAGCCCTTTCAGGTGAAAGTGGACCGTAGAGGGGGACTTCAGCCCCACCGCCTCCCCGATCTCCCGCACCGAAGGGGGATAGCCGTGGTCCTTCTGGAAGGCGACGATATAGTCGTAAATCTGCTGCTGCTTGTCGGTGAGCTTCTTCATGGCAGATCCTCCTCTGCGTCTCAGGCGGAACATAAAGCCTTCCGCGCCCTCGTATACATATACTCTAACACTATCCTATCATACAACCGCCGGAAAGTCAAACATTCGTTCTAAGAAACTGGAATTTTTCTTGACATTTTCCACATCAGCCGATAGGCTGAAAGAGACGGGACAGGAGGTACGGCATGGACCCCAACAGCGAGATGCCCGGTATTTTATTCGACGCCGTGGCCCGGGCCCGGCGGCGGGCCATTGAGCGGGAGCTGGCCCGGGAGGAAGGGGGCTGCTCCGCCGTGTGGAGGGACGACTCTCCGGCCATCCGGCGGGTGGACCGGCAGATGTTCGAGGGCTTTTCCCGGGAGGAGCTGGACCTGCTGGCCGCCTTCCAGCGCCGGATGCTCTCCGGGCTGCGGCGGGAGGACGGGCCCAGGTGCCCCCGGGGAGGAGGAGCGGGATGAGACGAGAGAGAACGTGTCGGCTGCGGCCGGGGGTGCTGGCGCTGGGTCTGGCCCTGCTGCTGGCGGCCTGCGCCCCGGCGGCGGGGGGAGGGCTGATCACCGGAGAGCAGCGGGCGGAGCGGCGGCAGGCGGAGCGGGAGCTGGACGCCCAGCTGGGCCGCCTGGCCCACATCCTCACGCCGGGAGACAAGGGGGCCGCCCGGGCCCTCTGGCTGGAGCTGCGGCCCATCCGGCAAAACCGGCTGGCACTGGGAAAATATGAAAAGAGCAGCGCCGAGCAGCGGCTGCTGGAGCGGCTCAACGCCCTGTACGACCAATATACCGTTTCCTATCTGGGCGGCGACGAGGAGGGCTGGGGCTACGCCTGGCCGGAGGAGCGCACCCTGGGGCAGTATGAGATCAAAACCGGCGGCCTCATCGCCCCCAGCCGGTCGGGGGTGCGGCCGGAGGAGGACTACCAGTACCTGTGGGACCAGATGACCGGGCTGCTGGGGACCGGGGCCTTCGACGCCTTCACCCGCTTCACCGTCTTTTCCGACGGTGAGGGAGAGACCATGGCCTACGTCACCGCCCTGGATGCCGACGGGAAGCGCTGGGAGATCGGCGTGGACCCCCTGGACGCCGGCGACGGGGCGCTCTTTACCGAGACGGTGCTCCATGAGTACGCCCACTACCTCACCCTCAACCACGAACAGGCCGTCTACACCCGGCACCAGACGGTGGACACCTACAATGAGCCCGGCATGGTGTGCCGGGCGGGGTCCTATCTGGACGACTTCGTCCAGCGGTTCTGGACCGGCTATCTGGACGACTGCCTGGCCGGCGGGGATACCTACAACTTCTGCATCCGGCACTGGGACGACTTCGTCACCGGATACGCCTCCACCGACCCCTCTGAGGACATCAGCGAGTGCTTCACCTTCTTCGTGCTGTGGGACGCCCAGGAGGGGGACAAGCTGTGGCAGGAGAAGCTGAACTTCTTCTACGCCTACCCGGAGCTGGTGGAGCTGCGGGCGGAGCTCCGGGAGAATCTGGGGCTGGAGGCGGAGCAGGCGGCGTAGAGAAAAAACGCCCGTCCCTGGGCGGGACGGGCGCTGCGCCGATTGGCTCTTGCAATCCACGGAAGAAACGGTATAATAAAACTGGAAAACAAAAATGCGGCAGCTCCGGAGTGTTGCAGCACCCCGGAGCCTGCGCAGGTGCACAACCACCTACACAACGGCTCTTGGGCCGCGCCGCACGCTTCATTATACGTTATTCCCAAGCCTTTTACAAGGCGGGAATAACGTGTACTTGGCGTGCCCTGTGTGCATTTGAGAGACTTCGTCCTCGGATGCCGTGTAGGAATCCCCTGCACGGCGTTTTTGTTTCCCGCCGAGATGCCGGGGGAGTCTGTCCCCCGGCCGTCCGGTGCGGACACAGAGGAGGAAGCATAGATGAAACAGAGATTGGCACCCCTGCTCCTGGCACTGGCCCTGTGCGCGGGGCTGGCCGCCACCGCTCTGGCCGGCGGCGGGCCCGTCCCCGGGCCGTATTTTACCATCAGCACCCAGACGGAGGGCCGCTTTGTCGTGAGGATGGACCGGTCGGCCAGCGGCGAGGGCTGGAGCTTTGACGCCCCCGGCCAGACCATCACCCTCAGCGGCACCGGCATCCAGTATCTGGAGCTCTGCCGCGCCGCCGCCCCCGTCAACCTGGTCCTGGCCGACGGGACCACCGGCACCCTGACCGGCGGAAACGCCCTTCTGACGGTCCCCCGGGCGGGTCTGACCATCTGGTGGAGCGCCAGGTCCACGGGCGGCGGGCCGCCGGTGTGACCGGCCGCCACCGCCGCCGCAAAAAGCCGCCGCGTCTGCATCGCAGACGCGGCGGCTTTTGTCGGTCAATAGCGGTTGACCCAGCCGGAGATCAGATAGGTGGGCACCAGCCAGGCAGCCAGGAAAAAGGTCAGGTTGGCGGCGGTCAGAGAGTCCCACGCCCCCTGGGCCGTGAGATAAAAGGCCAGCAGCACCCCGATCGCCGAGCCCAGCACCGCCAGCAGGGCGGCGGCGGTCACCGCCCACCGCAGCCGGCGGGCGCCCACCACCGCCTCGGCAAAGGGGGCTAGGCCCTCCCGGCACAGCACGGCGGTGATGACCGGATCGTGGGGGGCGTCCGGATCGGACAGCTCCACCCGCCGCTCTACCGTGGGGTAGTCCATCTTCTCCACCGGCAGCTTAAACTTCTGCCGCAGCATGGCGGGGATGAGATTGAAGTCACGGGTGGCCAGCACCGGCGACACCTTGCCCCCGATGAGGGAGGTGAGGGACGGGGAGATCACCGGGTGGAGGACGTAGTTCAGAGCGAAAATGCCCGCCAGCTCCCCGTCGATGGCGCAGAACACGGCGTTGCGCACGTTGAGGCCCTGGGGCAGGGAGACCTCCAGCAGGGACATGAAGGCGGCGGAGCCCACGGCGATCTGCTCGCTACGGATGACGGCGGTGAGTCCGCCCCCCTCGTGGCGTTCGATGCCGCCGGTGGTGCGGCGGTAGACGGCGCCCTGGGAGCGCAGCAGATCGTGGAAGATTTTGTCCAGGCCGCTGCCCGCGTCCCGGATGAGGGTGGCGGTCACCGCCACCACTTTTTCCACCGGGTAATCCCCAAAGATTTTGATGCCGTTCAGGGAGACAGTGCCGGGGGGAAAGAGGTCGGTGTCGGTGAGGAGGATGGCGCTCCCCTGCCGGGCCGCGCCCGGCCAGCCGCCCAGGGCGGCGCCGCTGGACGACAGCCGCCGGGACAGCACCCGGAAGGGCCGGCCGAACAAAAGCATGCCCGACAGGCAGGCCGACGAGGCGGTGGTGGCCGACAGGCACCATACCAGCCGCTCCGGGGCGCTCCGGCCCACCGAGGCGATGAGGGAGAACAGCAGGCAGGACAGCAGCAGCAGCGGCGCGGCCACCCGGAAGATGCGCTGGGCTCCGTCGTCCTCCTGGATCTGGCTGCCGAAGCCGATGGGAGAGCCCGACCACTTGGCGTAGGCGCTGCGGCCGTTCCAGGCCTTCTCGTCCAGGGTGACCAGATAGGGCTCGGAGGCGGCCGCAGCCGTGCGGCAGGCCGTACGCAGGCCCTGCCGCTTGGAGTAGGTCCCCCACAGGGTGAAGAACAGGGACAGCCCCGCCGCCACGCAGTAGGGCAGGCCCTGCCGCTCCGGGGTCAGGCGCTCCATAGTCAGAGCGTCGGCCAGGGCGAAGAGGCAGGAGAAGGCGGTCATGGTGTCCGCCCCGGGCCGCAGGGTGAACAGCCGGACCAGACCCAGGATCAGCGCGTCCGCGCCCAACAGCATGGCGGCCGCCAGCAGGATGGCCGACAAAAGCCCCTGGAGCGGGACGCTGGCGGCCAGGGCGGCGGGCAGCGGAAAGGGCAGCAGCGGAGTCAGCGTCAGCCACAGCATGGGCAGGCACAGCAGCAGCACCAGCACCGCCCGCAGCCGCAGCAGGCCCAGGCCCCTGCCGTACCGGGCCGCCAGCTCCGCCGGCGGCAGGTCGGGGGGCGGGGCTGCTTCTTTGCGTGGCTTACGTTCCCGGAAAAACCGGTCCGCCGGGGGCTCCTCCTCGTCCACGCCGGGGATAAGCCGCTCGAACCGGAGGGTCTCGTCCGAGACCTCCACCCCCTCCTGCTCAAACATCTGCTCGGCGTATTCGTTTGCCTTGCGCTTGAGATGCTCGATGCCCGCCTGGAGAGGGGGCGTGTCATCCTCCGGGAACTCCAGCACTTTGTCCGAGGTGGACGGCTGCCCCGTCTTGGGCCGGGGCGGAGGCGGCGGGGCGGCCGCCTCCTCTTCCCTGGCCTCCTCCGGCTCGGGCGCCTCCTCCCCGCCGGGCGCCTCCGGCGCCGGGCTTGGGAAGGGCACCACGTTCTCCGGCGGCGGGGGCCGCCGCTTGGCCTCCGGCCAGGGCAGGTCCGGGCCGGACGGCTTGGGGCCGGTGCCGAACTCCGCCAAAATCTCCTCCAGCGTGAATTCTGCGGCCTCGGGGTCCTTATTCAGTTTGTCATCCCGGTCGTTTGACATCCCTGAATTCCTTGCTTTCCTTGATGTGATATTACGGCTCTAGCCGCTGGCGCACCGCCTCGTAGAGCAGGATGGCCGCCGCCGCCGAGGCGTTGAGGGAATTGAGTTTGCCCTTCATGGGGATACTCACTTTAAAGTCGCAGGTCTCGGCCACCAGACGGCCCATGCCCGCCCCCTCCGAGCCGATGACGATGGCCGCCGGGCCCTTCAGGTCGGCGTCGTACAGCCGGGTGCCCCCGTCCACTGCCGTGCCGAAAACCCACACGCCCGCCTCCTTCAGCTCCTTCAGCAGAGCGGGCAGGTTGGCCACCCGGGCCACCGGCACATGGGACACCGCCCCCGCTGAGGTCTTGGCCACCACGGCCGTCAGCCCCGCCGAGCGGCGCTTGGGGATGATGACCCCGTGGGCCCCGGCGCACTCCGCCGTGCGGATCACCGCCCCCAGATTGTGGGGGTCGGACAGCTCGTCACACACCACAATCAGAGGGGGCTCCCCCTTTTCCCGGGCAATGGACAGGATGTCCTCCACCGTGGCGTATTCCCGCACCGCCGCCACGGCGATGACCCCCTGGTGGGCGTGGGTCAGGCTCATGGCGTCCAGCTTGCGCCGGTCGGATTCCACCACCACGATGCCCTTGCCCCGCGCCGTGGAGGCAATGTGGCCCAGGGAGGCGTCGGTCTCTCCCCTGGCAATATAAATTTTATCCACCGGTGTGCCCGCCCGCAGGGCCTCCAGCACCGCATTGCGGCCCTCGATGACCCCGTCGGATTCCTGCTGGCGGTCTTTCCACGCTTCCCGCTTTTCCCGCATGGCTTGTCCTGCCTTTCCTGCTGCGCAATCAAATCACGTTACAGTATACCACAAGCCGGACGGAAGAAAAAGAAGGAATCGGAGCGCCTTCACAGAAAGTTTACGGCTGGTTTCCTTGTATTTTCATGGGGGGTGTGGTATATTCTTAATTAACTTGTAAACCCGGTAGAATTCAGGTAATTTTCAGGTAAAGGGGGACCTGTTTTGGACCCTAAAAATAAGCGAAACAGCGGCGGCAGCAACAAGAATCTGATGGGGATCGTCTCTATCGTGCTGTGGGCCCTTATCATCGTGCTGATGGTCAACTATGTCACGTCCATGGCCACCACCCGGCAGAGCACCGAGATCGACTACTCGGAATTCGTCCAGATGGTGCGGGACGACAAGGTGGCCTGGGTGGTGATGGAGAGCAATAAGTACACCATCTACCCCAAGCCCGACGAAGCCGCCCAGTCCGCCCAGCCGGAGACGGCGGACAGCCCCATTCCCGGCCTGGACAGCCTGATCCAGTCCGCTGAGAGCGGCACCGACCAGTGGAAGCAGCAGCTCAAGAGCGGCCCCTCCTACTACTGTGCTCCCATCGCCAGCGACAGCGAGATCGCCCGCCTGATCCCCCTGATGGAGGCGCACGGCGTGGTCTACGGCCCGCCCTATGTGGAACAGCTCTCCCCCATCATCTCCCTGCTCATCTCCTACGTGCTGCCCGTCATCATCATGGTGGTGCTCTTCTCCTTCCTGTTCCGCAACATGTCCTCCAAGATGGGGGGTGGCCTGGGCGGCGTGGGGAAGGCCAACGCCAAGGTCTATGTGGAAAAAAAGACCGGCGTCACCTTCCGGGACGTGGCCGGACAGGACGAGGCCAAGGAGTCCTTGGAGGAGATCATTGACATCCTCCACAACCCCCAAAAATACACCGAGATCGGCGCCAAGCTGCCCAAGGGCGCCCTGCTGGTGGGCCCGCCGGGCACCGGCAAGACCCTGCTGGCCAAGGCCGTGGCCGGAGAGGCGGGGGTCCCCTTCTTCTCCATCTCGGGCTCCGACTTCGTGGAGATGTTCGTGGGCGTGGGCGCCAGCCGGGTCCGCGACCTCTTCAAGGAGGCCAGCAAAATGGCCCCCTGCATCATCTTTATCGACGAGATCGACACCATCGGCAAGTCCCGGGACAACCGACTGGGCGGCAACGATGAGCGGGAGCAGACCCTGAACCAGCTCCTGGCCGAGCTGGACGGCTTCGATCCCACCAAGGGCGTCATCGTCCTGGCCGCCACCAACCGGCCTGAGGTGCTGGACCAGGCCCTGCTGCGGCCCGGCCGCTTCGACCGCCGCATCACCGTGGACCGGCCCAACTTGGCCGGACGTGTGGCCACTCTCCAGGTCCACACCCGCAACATCCGCCTGTCCGAGGACGTGGATCTGAACAAGATCGCCCAGGCCACCGCCGGCGCCGTGGGCGCCGATCTGGCCAACCTGGTCAACGAGGCCGCCCTCCGGGCCGTGCGCCTGGGTCGCCGGGCCGTCAACCAGGAGGACCTGCTCAAGTCCTTCGAGCTGGTCATCGCCGGTTCGGAGAAGAAGGGCACCGTCCTTACCGAGCACGAAAAGAAGCTGGTGGCCTATCACGAGGTGGGCCACGCCCTGGTGGCCGTCAAGCAGAAGAACACCGAGCCCGTCCAGAAGATTACCATCGTCCCCCACACCCAGGGGGCCCTGGGCTTCACCCTCCAGACCCCGGAGGAGGAGAAGTTCCTCAACACCAAGGACGAGATTTTGGCCAAAATCCGGGTCTGCATGGGCGGCCGGGCCGCCGA
This sequence comes from uncultured Eubacteriales bacterium, assembly GCA_902492005.1. GTDB lineage: Bacteria > Bacillota > Clostridia > Oscillospirales > Oscillospiraceae > Intestinimonas. The sequence continues at coordinate 33,409 of CABUJV010000014.1, read as the reverse complement.
GGAGCTCATCCTGCACACCCAGACCACCGGCGCCGCCCAGGATATCCAGCAGGCCACCAGTCTGGCCCAGTACATGGTCACCATGTACGGCATGTCCGACGAGTTCGGCATGACCGGGCTGGCCTCCCGCCAGAGTCAGTACCTGGAGGGCGGCTACGGCCTCAACTGCGCCCAGGAGACCGCCGCCCAGATCGACCGGCTGGTCACCAAGATCATCAAGGACTGCTATGCCGAGGCCATCCAGACCCTGCGGGACAACGAGGAGATGCTCCACGCCATCACCCGCTACCTGCTCCAGAAGGAGACCATCACCGGCACGGAGATGAAGGCCATCCTGGAGGGGCGGGACCCGGAGCTGGCGGAGGCTGAGGCCTCCGGCGTAAGCCGGACGGTGCGTGGTCCGGCGGCTCAGCCCGCCGTCACCGACGGCGTGGAGGCCCCCGCCCGGAACATCCACATCGTCAGCGAGCCCCCCGCCGCCCCCCCGCCCCCGGCGGAGGAGCCGGCGGACACCGGCCCGGTCCCTCCGGAGGGGAACGGCGGCGCACCGGCCGGAGAGCCGGGCGAGCCAAATCCGCCCGGCGAAAACAAGACCCAGGAGTGACCCAGGAGGATATTCGAAGACGGACGCTGCGGCGGCAGAAGCAGCGTGCCGAAAACCTTCGGCCGAGCGCTTTTCCCTGTTAAGAAAGCTTGGGAACCACGGATTCAAAGCGCCGCAGACGCATGGAATCGGTGGTTCCCTTGGTCTTTTTTGCATGGACTTTAGGTGTCTCGACAGATGGGGCGCTGTATCCATCGGATACAGCGCCCCAGTTTTTTTGTCAGATTTCCTCCATGTGCCGGTCCAGCAGGCCCAGCAGCTCCAGGTCGCTGGAGAAGGACACCGGCGTCTGGCCCTCCATCCAGTTCACCACCCCCTGCCAGGTGGCGTTCCGGCGGGTGAGAATGGCAAGCTGGAAGGTGGCCCGGGCGCCCTTGGACGCCTCCACCGCCGCCTCGCTCATGGCCCCGTCGGGCAGTACGGAGGAGGGGGATTCCGACGCGTCCTGGACAAAGGTGCGGATACGCTGGGACGCCTGGGGAAAGTTCTGGGCGTCCAGCACCCCCTCCACCTTCAAAAGCAGATCGCCCAGATCCGCAAAGGCCATGGGGCCGGTCAGCCGCTGGCTGACGATCCGGCCGCTGACACGGCCGTCCGCCTTTTGGTCCACACAGATGCGGAAAAGGCGGTTTTTCGGATTCAGCTTGGTGCTCATATCCTCACCTCATCGGGATTTTTACGGCTCCGCCGGCCAGGGAGGCCAGACGGCGGGTCATCCAGTCGCTGTTGGCGGCGTGGCGGAGAGCGGTGTCCGGATGGACCCGCCCGGCCTGAACCAGCCGCAGGATGCTCTGATCCATGGTCACCATCCCCTCCTGGCTGGAGGAGGCGATGACGCTGTCCAACTGGAACGCCTTGGATTCCCGGATCATGTTGCGCACGGCGGGGTTGGCCGTCATGACCTCAAAGGCGGGGACCTGTGCGCCGTCCTCCGCCTGGAGAAGCTGCTGGGAGACCACGCCCTCCAGCACCAGCGCCAGCTGCGTGCGGATCTGCTGCTGCTGGGCCGGGGGGAAGGCGTCCACGATGCGGTCCACCGTGTTGGCCGCCCCGATGGTGTGGAGGGTGGAGATGACCAGATGGCCCGTCTCGGCGGCGGTGACGGCCGCCTTGATGGTCTCGGCGTCCCGCATCTCCCCCAGCAGAATGATGTCCGGGGCCTCCCGCAGCGCCGCCCGCAGGGCCGCATCGTAGGAGGCGGTGTCGGTATACAGCTCCCGCTGGGTCACCACGCTCTTTTTGTGCTGGTGCAGGTATTCAATGGGGTCCTCGATGGTGACCACATGGGCCTCGCGGGTGGAGTTCACATGGTCCACCAGACAGGCCAGAGTGGTGGTTTTGCCGCTCCCCGCCGGGCCAGTGACCAGCACCAGGCCATGGGGACAGTCGGCAAAGGCCATCACGTTGTCCGGGATGCCCAAGGCGCGCCGGTCAGGGAGGTTGAAGGACACTACCCGGATGACCAGGGCCAGGGAGCCCCTCTGCCGCAGGGCGTTGACCCGGAAACGGCTGAGGCCGGACACGGCAAAGGAAAAGTCGTCGTCCCCGGTATCCAGCAGCTTGGTCATATCCCGGCCCGCCAGGGAGTAGAGCTCCTGAGTCAGCGCCAGGGTCTGGGCGGGAAAGAGCTTCTCCCCCTCCCGGCACAGGCGGCCGTTGATTTTATAGTCCACCGGCAGGCCGGCTACCACCAGCACATCAGAGGCCTCACGGGTTACGGCGTTTTGCAGGATATCAGTCAGGGGCATAACTACCGCTCCTCCTCGTTGTTCGCCGGGGCCCCGGGGATCAGCCCGCTGGCAGGGTGCCATCAAAGACCGGCAGAGGGTCCGCCTCCACAGGGGCGTCTCCCCCCTGGGCCGGAACGGTCTGCCAGGCCAGAACGGCCACGGTGCCGTCCGCCCGGCGGGCCAGATGGATGCGCAGGGACTGGGCCTCCGTCATGGGCAGGGTGGCCTCCAGCTCCTCCGCGCTGCCGGCGGAAAAGCCGGACAGGAGACGCGCGGCCTCGGTGTCGGCGGCGTAGTAGGCCGTCACCGTGTCGGCGTTGATGCGGGACAGGGCCCAGTCAGCCCGGGCAGAGGTATAGGTCAGGGCGGAAAAGACCGCCAGAGTGAGCACCAGCAGGACGGTGAGCACCGTCAGCACGCCCACGCCGACGGGGGAACCGCGGTCATCCTTCACGGCAGGCTCACCTCCAGTTCATAGACGAGGCGGCCGTCCCTGGATATGCGGACCCGTCCGGTTTGGACGGAGGTCCCGCCGCCGGTACGAGTGTGCCGTACCTGGTAGCCGTCCACGGTCCGGTCGGCCCCGTCCCCGTGGCTCCGCCACGTCTCGGCGGCGGTCTGGGCCAGATAGACCGCCTGGGTCAGCTCGGTACTCTCCCGGCTCATGGACCGGGCCCTTACCAGCAGGGCCACGCAGACGGCGGCGCACAGGGCAAAGATGACCAGGTCCAGGATCAGCTCGACCAGCAGCAGACGGGAGCGAGAGTGGTTGTTCACGGCATGTCCACCTCCCCGCCAAGCCGGCAGCGGGGGGCCACCGACACGGAAGAGACCGTCCCGTCAGAGGCGGTGGCGGTGAAGCAGAGCAGGCCGCCCTCGGCACGGATGTCCAGGGACGAAAGCTCCAGCACCGGTAGGCCGTCCTCCGGCAGGAGGGGATAGCCCTCCTCCACGTAGAGCTCCCGAAGCTGGCCGCCGTAGCAGTAGAGCAGGGTGATATAGCTGGACCCGCCGGCGGGCTCCACCAGGGCCAGCGCGTCGCCGCCGCCGAAGGACTCCACATAGACGCATCCGTCGGCGTCGGAGCGTCGGACCTGATGGACCAGGTAGCTTAGGGCGGTGCGGCGGGTGTAATTGACTTCGGCAACGACCACCGTGTCTTGGTAGGCCCCGCTGGCCAGCAGGGTCAATCCCATGGCCAGCACCGCGAACAGGGCGCACAGGGCAAAGACGGCGGCGGAATGGAGGCCGCCGCGGGGCAGAGCAGGTGACAAAAGGCGGAAGCCTCCTTTCGGGAATGAGGACCCCTCTCAGCGGATGGGCAGTACGGTGATGTCCGGCATCAGATTGGAGGCGACGTAGCGGTAATCCACAAAGTACCGCTCCCGGTCCACCGACACGCCATAGCGCTCCTCCAGGTCGGACAGGTCCCGGGGGTAAGCCCCCTCCAGGGCATAGCACTGGACCGCCGCCCGCCGGATGGACTGCTCAGCCAGGGAGAGGGATTCCCGGCCTGCCCGGTTCCCCAAAGCGCCCGTAATGAGAAACAAGGCCAGCGGCAGGGCAACCAGCACCCCCAGCAGGGGCAGCGCCCGGAAAAGAGGAGGGCGTTTCATGCAGCGTCACGACCTTTCCTAGCCGCCGACGGCGGACAGCACCCCCAGCAGAGGCAGCATGACCGACAGCAGCACCAGGCCCACCGCCGCGCACAGCACGATGACCAGAGCATATTCAAACCGGGAGAGCAGACGGGTTAACAGTTCCTCCCCCTCCGCCTGGCAGCGGGCGGCCACCTCGGTCATGGCAGCGTCGGAGGCGCCGGAGCGGAACCCGGCGGACAGCAGACCGGCCTGGAGGCCAGTGAGCAGGCCGGCGTCCTCCACCGCCCGGGGGAAGGGGACGCCGGAGAGCATCTGTGCCCGGCACGTCCCCACCTGGGTCTGGAGGGGAGTGCGCTCCAGCAGCTCGGCGGTGCGGTCTATGGCCTCGTCCAGGGGCAGGCCGCTCTGGAGCATCAGGGCCATGGCGGAGGCGAACTGCCCCCGGGCCAGGGCGGCGCCGGTGGCCCCCCGGGCAAAGAGCGCGGCCCCCCGCTCCCCCCGGAAAAAGAGAAGCAGCACCGCCGCTCCCGCCAGGAGCAGGCCGGCCAGAACCACGGCCGCCCAGCGGCCGAAGCCGCCGAAGCGCAGCAGAGCGGCGGCCATGGGGGACACGCCGCCCCCCACCTGGGCGAAAACCTGGCTGAGCACCGGCAGCACCCGGCGGACCAACACCAGGAACACCAAGGCGATGAGGGCGGCCATCACGGCGGGATAGGTTACCGCCCGGCGGAGGGCGTCGCCGGTGGCGGACTGGCGGCGGTAATAGCCGCTCAGGGCCTCCAGCACCTGCTCCGCCCGCCCGGCGGCCAGGCCGATGGATACCATACGCAGCAGATAGGGGGGGAACTCCCCCGCTTCCGCCAGCGCCCGGTCCAGCGGCACGCCGGCGGCCAGCGCGTCCCGCAGGCCCGCCAGCAGGGCGCGGCTTCGGGGCGTGGGGGCGTCCTCCGCCAGCAGGGCTGCGCTGTCCGACCAGGACATCCCCGCCCGGCAGAGCTGGCCCAACTGCCAGCACAGGACGGACAGCTCGTCGCCGGTCAGAGCGGTCTTCCTCTCGTTTCGTTTCATGACAGACCTCGCAGGTTACAGATTGGCGGTCCCCCCAAAAAAGGGGAGAAACAGGGACGGGCAGACCTGGGCCAGCCCGTCCCTGCCAGGGGATCAATAGGCGTACTTTTGGCTGTAGTTGGAATCGGTGGTGACATATTCCATAATGGAAGGGCTCCGCTTGCCGCTGGAGACAAAGGTGGGGTCCATCAGGGTCCAGTCCTTGCCGTCAAACTGGATGGCGCCGGCAATCCAGCCTGTGCCCTCCACATAGACGTCGATCCAGGCGTGGTAGACGGTGCCCGTATACCCCACCACCAGCTTGCAGGGAATGTTCTGACTGCGGAGCATGGCGGTCATCACGGCGGCATAGTCAAAGCAGATGCCCTTTTTGGCCGCCAGAATGTCGTCCACCACCGGCAGGTAGCCGGAGGAAACGGTGGACGCCTTGTCGTAGTCGTAGGTGAAATGGTCCACCACAAAGTCAAAGACCTTGCCCACCTTGTCCAGGTCGCCGGAGGCGTCCTGACACAGCTCCGCCGCCTGGGCCGCCGTGGCGCTGTCGGCGGTGTAGTTCACGTACTGATTGCTGTAGAGGAAGGGCAGAAAATCGTTGCGCAAGGTCATCTTCACCGAGGTGGAGTAGGCCTGGGCATATTTGGTGCCGCTGGTGTTTTCAAAGACCTTGACGGAGTAGGTGCCGTCGCCCTCGGTGAGGGGGAAAGGTCTCGGGCTCGCCGGCGTTGTTCAGGTCATAGGTGTAGGTGGCGCCGCCGGTCTTGGTGATCTGCACCTTGATGCGCACGCTCTTGCCGCCGGTATACGCCACGATGAGATAGCCCTCGCTGAGGTTGGAGGCGTCCACGCTGGCCTTGGCGTTGGAGTAGACGGTGACGCCGGTCTGGGTCTCCTGCTTGGCAGGCAGACAGGCGGCCCGGGCAGACTTGGCCTCCGCCCCGGCGGCCCCGGTGGCCAGCGCCGCCCCCGCCAACAGGCACAGACCCACCAGCAGGCTGCCCGCCCGCCGGAACAGAGTCTCTTTCATGCGTTCTCACCCTCCAAAGGAGCAGATTCCAGATAGTCAAAGTCGCTGCTGTCGTCAAAGATCCCGTCCAGAAGGGCCCGGACCACGATGCGGTGGTCGGAGATGCCGATGGGTTCGCAGGAGGTGATGGTCAGGCAGCTATAGCCCGTGGTGGCGATGGGGCTCCAGTCGTCGGGCTCCACCACCCAGGTGTCGTCGTAGAGATAGCGGTAGATGCGGCCGCCGCCGGTGAGGTAGAAATAGTCCCCCTCCCCCAGCGTGTCCACATAGTAAAATGGGGCGTGGTCGGTGACGTTGCCGTTCTTGTCCAGGCCATTGCGGTGGCCCGCCAGGGACACGTTGCGGTTGCCCTCCCCGGGGAGCTGGGCGTACTCGTACAGACCCACCCCCTTGCTCAGGGTCTGGGCGTCGGTGCCGTCCCAGATGGTGCGGGTGATGCCGATGGCCGGGATATACAGCTCCAGAGATCCATCCACGTAGTCCCTGCGCTCCTGAGTGATGGGCCAGGTGCCCACCTTCAGGCCGTCCACCACCTCGGGCATCACGGAGGCGGTGGGCTCCGGTGTGCCGGAGGGCGCCGGGTCGGGATCGGCCGTGGGAGCGGGAAGAACGGCGGAGGGGGTGGGGCTGGGCTCCGGCGCTGAGGCGTGCCGCCCGGACAGCAGCAGCGCCGCCGCCAGCAGAAGCAGGACCGCCGCCCCGGCCAGGACGGCCGTCAGAATGGTTTTGGCGTTGGCTTTCATACGTTCCCCGCTTGTCAGTCTATGCCGAAGGTTCCGTTCAGTTCGATCTCACGCACCCGGACGGTCAGCTTGAGGAAGTTGCGCCGGTGCTGCTGGTAGAAGGCGTTGACCACCCGGTCCATGACCATGTTGCTGTCCTCAAAGTTGGCAGCGGGCAGCAGAATGACAAACTGAGCCCCGCTGAATTTGGACACCACATCGCCCCGCCGCAGGCTCCGGACCAGGACCTCCTGGAGCTGGTCCATAGTGGCGGAGAGCACCTTCAGAGGCGGCACACCGCCGTCAGGCAGGGACACGGTGATGAGGCACAGGTGGACGCAGGTGCCGCTCCGGACGGCGCGGCGGGCCTCCAGCCGGTAGGCCTCCTTGAAAAAGCCGTACTCACAGACAAAGGCGCCGGGCCGGGCGGCGGCCTCCTTCAGCCCCCCCATGATGACGCCCAGATCGGTCTCCAGCGTCTTTTCCGTGGACATAATCTCGGTATACAGCGCCCGCAGCTCCTCCGACGGGCGCACGCCCAGGTTGCGGTAGAGCAGGTCGGTGGCCTTTTCGTAGTGGGCCAGGGCGGCGGCGTCCCGGCCCTGCCGCAGCAGGGAGCGGACGATCAAGGTGTGCAGGCTCTCGTCCAGGCCGTCCAAGGCGCTGGCCTGCTGGCAGATGTCCTGCATCTCCTCAAAGAGCTCCGCCTGTTCCAGCAGAGCGGCCTGGTCCTTTACCGCCGATAAGTACAGCCCGTGGTAGCGCACCGACAGGGGGATGAGCCACATCTGATGCTCCAGCTTGGGCAGCAGGTCCCCCTGGTACAGGGAGAGGGCGCTGCGGTAGAGGTCCATGCGGGATTCGCTGGAGAGGGACTCACCCGAGGCCCGGGCGCACAACGCCTCGAACCGGTCGGTGTCCAGGTCGCAGCCCACCGCCGGATTCCACAGGTAGGCCCCCCGCTGGGCCAAAATGGGCTGCAGCTCGCCGAACAGGGGCTCCAGCATGGAGCGGATGCGGTAGAGCAGCGTCTTGAGGGCGTTGACCGGGTTGGAGCTGTTGTCGTCCGGCCAGAACGTCTCGATAAACTCCGATTGGGGGACTGGACGGTCCCGGTGCAGGATCAGATAGGCCAGCACGCTCCACAGCTTCAGGGAGCGGTTGATGTCGTCGGAAAGAGAGACGCCGTCCAGTTCCAGGGCAAAGCCCCCGAGCAGGGAGACGGAAACCGTTTTGATCACCGTTTGCTCTGCAGCGCGCTTCATGCACAGGACCTCCTTCCAGGTTGGATGGATTCAAGATGCAGCAAAAGAGGAATCAGCGGTTCGGATGAGGCCCCAGGGAAAGAAGGGTTTTCATGCTTATAGTAACAGACTTTTCAAAAAAAAGAAAGGGGGAAATGACAAATTATCAAAATTTTTTTCAAGAAAGAAAAAATATGTAACCGAATCGGAGGCAGGGGCGGAGCAAGTCTTGCGTTTCCGGGGCGGATAGAGTAAAATAACCAGGAAAAAGGAGGCGGGAAGCATGGAGCAGACCTATGGGATCACCAGTCCGGAGCTCTTTACCATCGTTGACGGGGACCGGGCCTGGCGGGGGGCGGACCAGGAGTGGTACGCCGATGAGTGGCAGCGCAAGGCGGGCTGCGGCCCCACCACCGCTTCCCATCTGGTCAGCTATCTGGCCGACACCCGGCCGGGCTGGGGGGATCTGTACCCCTCCCACAGCCGCCGGAAGGGGGATTTCCTGGCGCTGATGAACGAGATGTGGGATCATGTCACCCCCGGCCGCATGGGGGTCAACACGCTGCACGCCTTTGTCCGGGGGCTGGAGAGCTACGCCCGGGAAAAGGGGCTGGAGCTGCCCGTCCGGGAGCTGGACGTGCCCGCCGTCAAGTCCGCCCGGCCCACCGTCGGCCAGTGCGCCGCCTTTCTCCGCACCGCCCTGGCCGCCGACAGTCCGGTGGCTTTCCTCAATCTGTCCCACGGGCTGGTGAAGGAGCTGGACAGCTGGCACTGGGTCACCGTCGTGGGGCTGGAGCAGCACGGAGACGGCCCCATGCAGACCACCATTCTGGACGGCGGCCGGGAGTACGCCGTCGACTTCCGGCTGTGGTTCCAGAGCACCCGGGCCGGGGGCGGGCTCATCTATATACCGGGGGTGTGAGGGGTGAAAGACCATTTGGCCGGACACTGGACGCTGGTCCTGCTGTGGGCGCTGGCCCTGAGCACGGTGGAGTTCTGCCTCATGGGCATCGACAAGCGGCGTGCCCGCCGGGACGCTTGGCGGGTGCCGGAAAAAACCCTGTGGCTGTTCGCCCTGCTGGGGGGCGCCCCCGGCGGCTGGCTGGGGATGCGGGCCTTTCACCATAAGACCCGCCACTGGTACTTCCGCTGCGGCTTCCCCCTGCTGGCGGCGCTGGACGCCGCCCTGCTAATCTGGCTGCGGCTGGGGTGAGCGGCAACCTTTTCCCTTGACAATCGCCCGGGGCGGGTGTATAGTAAGAAAGCTGTTTTGCTGTATGAAATGATTGACGTGTTCCTCGATTGTTTGTACGAAATCGGGGGGCATGTCTTTTTTTGTCTCACAAAACAAGTTTTTTGCAGGAGGTATCCGGTATGTATCAGGGTACTGTAAAGTGGTTCAACGCGGAGAAGGGCTTCGGCTTCATCTCCAACGACAACGGCGGCGAGGACGTGTTCGTCCACTTCTCCGCCATCCAGACCAGCGGCTACCGTCAGCTGGAAGAGGGCCAGAAGGTCACCTTCGACACCGAGCCCGATCCCCGCGGCAACCGCGGTCTCCGGGCCGTCAACGTGGTTCCCTGCTGAAACGGGCTTGACGCAGAAACCGGGGGAGAGGTACGGCCTCTCCCCCGGTTTCTGTTTGACGCGCTCGACTTTCTTGACGCAGAGCAGAATGGTATAGTAGCACCCACATAAAGGAGGAATCGGCGCGCTGCTCAGCCGGGCCAACAGACCGGAGGGAGGACCTCCTGGCCCGGCTTGAAAGGACGAGACTGATCTGCTTGAGGCAGATGGGTCTCTTTTTTGTGCCCTCTGCAAGAAAAAGGAGGAGCCAAACCATGCAGCTTTGGGAACGGTTCGTCCTCGCGGTGGGCCTGTCCATGGACGCCTCCTTTGCCGTCCGGCCCCTTGTTTCTGATAGGAGCTACAACCAGACGGCCCAGTCCCCGTAATCATAGGCGCCGCTTCCTTGCTACCGCTCCAGCACGGTGCCGGAGGACAGGCAGTGGAGACGCTCCCCCAGCACGGGGCGCAGCAGCTCATAGGCCGGCGCGCCGGTGCAGTGGCCGGTCCAGATTTCGCCCACGCCCAGCTCCAAAAGGCGGCGGCCCAGGGCCTCCACCGCCGCGGGCGGCGCCCCCAGGGTGGTCACCCCGGCGTGGCCCATCAGGTGGAAGCCGCCCAGGAAGGCCCGGACGGGCCGGCCGGGGAAGAAGCGCCGCACCTCCTCCACCACCGTGTCCGCCCCGGCGTGGGAGCAGCTGCTGAAGAGCACCAGCCCGTCTTCGGTCACGAAAATCAGGCTCTGTTCATGGGAAAAATCGTCGTCCACCGCGCCGGCGGCGGTCTCCCGGTACATGGACACAGCCCTGCCCCGCCGGGCCAGGCCGGGGGTGTCGTGGGGCAGCAGCCACACGCCGGGGGCGGCCTCCAGCGGCCCGTCCACGAAGCGCAGCCGCTGGACATACCCGGCCAGCTCCTTGGGCACGCCGATGTACTGGGGCTCGGCCCGGGTCCGGACATAGCTGGGCTCCAGCGCCTGGGGGCGCAGGTAGAGCGGCGCGGCGGCGTTGCGGGCAAAAAAGGCCGAAAAGCCGCCGGAGTGATCGAAGTGGCCGTGGGAGAGGACGGCGGCGTCCACTGCCCCCAGATCCACCCCCAGCGCGGCGGCGTTTTCCACCAGGCGGGGACTGGCCCCCGCGTCCAGCAGCCAGCGGCGGCCGCCGTGCTCGATGTGAAGGGACAGGCCGTGCTCGCAGGCCAGGCCCGCCGGGGCGGTGTTCTCGATCAGGACGGTGACGCGCATGGGCTCACTCCTCCTTTTTCGGCAGCCGGTGCCGGGTGCCGTCCGGTTCCTGGATGAGGGTGCGGTCCAGCTGCTGCTCCAGGCTCCTGCGGACGGCGGCCACGTATTCCGCCCGCAGAGCGGCCCGCTCGGCCTCCTCCGCCGTGGTGAGGCCCTCCTCCCTGGCCTTCCGGGCCAGCGCGTTGATGCGGTCGATCTTCGCCTGTTCCATGCTCCCAGCTCCTTTCCGCTACACGTAGCGCTCGATAACGATCATGGTCCGGCCCTTCTTGGAGGGGCCGGATACCTCTTTCAGCACGCACTTGCCCAGGCCCCGGCAGGTGATCACGTCCCCCTCCGCCACGGGCCGGTCGGGCTTGACGCACTCCCGGCCGTTGAGGGCCACCTTTCCTGAAGAAACGGCGCCGGCCATTTTGGACCGGGCCAAAGAGAAGCCCGAGGAGGCCACCGCGTCCAGCCGCAGGGTGGCCACCGTGTCCCGGATGGTCTTGACCTGCCGGACGGGGGGGACCAGCTCGTCCAGCGCCATGGGGACCGCCCGGACCCGCTGGCGGCCCACCTGGTCAAGCTGGGTCAGCAGGATTTTTTCCGCCTCCTCCAGCACGATCACCTGGCAGGCGCTCTCCCCCACCAGCAGGTCGCCCACCTTTTCCCGGGTGATGCCCAGGCCCAGGATGGAGCCCAGAAAGTCCCGGTGGGTCAGTCCGGCGCCGGCGGGGACGCTCAGGCGCAGGGCCCGCAGGGGGCTGTCCGCCCCGTCCCATCCGTCCTCCGCCTCCAGCCAGTCGGGAAGGAAGACGCAGACGGTGCGCTCGGCCTCCTCATAGCCGCCCCAGAACCGGTGCCGGGGCCGGCCCGAGGCGGCGATGAGCCGCTCTGTGGCCGCCCGCTCGGCCGGAGAGAGAAAAAAGGTGTGGGCGGGGATGCCCCGGTTCCGGGCCAGGTCCAGCTTGTCCAGCACCCGGGCCAGCACCAGCCGCTCGCCGGCGTCGGCGGCCAGCCGGTTCAAAAGCTCGGTCTTGTTCATAGGGCCGCGTCCCTGGTCACCGGGGCGAAGTCCGCCCCCGCCAGCCCGGCCAGGTCTTGGGGGGAGAGCTCCACCTGACAGCCGATCTTCCCGGCGCTGACCACAATGGCGGACTGGCCCCGGGCGGAGGAATCCAGCACGGTCTTCAGCCGCTTTTTCATCCCCAGGGGGGAGCAGCCGCCCCGGACGTAGCCGGTGAGGGGGGTGAGCTCCTTGACGTGGATCATCTCGATGGACTTCTCCCCCACCGCCCTGGCCGCCCTTTTCAGGTCCAGCTCGGCCAGCACGGGGATGACGAAGACGTAGTGGGTCTTGGCGGCCCCGCGGGTTACCAGGGTCTTGAACACGGCGGCGGGATCCTTGCCGATGAGACCGGCCACCGTGGCCCCGTCCACCGCCTCCCCCTCGGTGTGCGCGTACTGGTGGGGGACATAGGGGACCTTTTTCTGGTCCAAAATACGCATGACGTTGGTCTTGTCCTCACGCATGAGCATACACTCCTTTTGACGCCTAAACGGCCGCGGATTTCTGGGCGTTGTAGAGCTTGGCGTACGCCCCGCCCTTGGCCATGAGCTCGGCGTGGGCGCCCTCCTCCACGATGCGGTTGTCGTCGATGACCAGGATGCGGCCGGCCGACCGGATGGTGGACAGGCGGTGGGCGATGATGAGGGTGGTGCGGCCTGCGGCCAGCTCGTCGAAGGCCCCCTGGATGCGGGACTCGGTCACCGCGTCCAGGGCGGAGGTGGCCTCGTCCAGAATGAGGATGGAGGGGTTTTTCAGAAAGATGCGGGCGATGGACACCCGCTGCTTCTGCCCGCCGGAGAGCATGACGCCCCGCTCCCCCACATAGGTCTGGAAGCCGTCGGGCATCTCCATGATGTCGTCATAGATCTCCGCCTTCTTGGCGGCGGCGACAATCTCGGCCTCGGCGGCGTCGGGCCGGCCGTAGCGGATGTTGTCGTAGATGGTGCCGGCGAAGAGGAACACGTCCTGCTGGACGATGCCGATGTGCTCCCGCAGGGAGTGCTGCTGCACCGTGCGCACGTCCACCCCGTCGATGAGAATGCGCCCGGCGGTCACGTCATAGAACCGGGGGATGAGCTGGCACAGGGTGGACTTGCCCCCGCCGGAGGGGCCCACCACCGCCACCGTTTCGCCGGGCTTTATATGGAGGGTGACGTGGTCCAGCACCGGCTCGCCCTCCGGCTCGTAGCGGAAGGTCACGTCGTCCACCAGAATGTCGCCTTTCACGTCGTCCACCGCCGCGGCGCCGGGGGCGTCCCGGATCTCGGGCTCCACCCGCATCAGCTCCACGAACCGCTTGAAGCCCGCCATGCCCTGCATGAACTGCTCCACAAAGGCGGACAGCTTGCGGATGGGGGTGATGAAGGTGCTGATATAGAGGAAGAAGGTCGTCAGGTCGATGAGCTCCATGCGGCCCTGCATCATCAGATAGCCGCCGAAGGCGATGACCAGCACCGACATGACGCCCATGCAGAACTCCAGGCCGGACTGGTACACCGCCATGGCCCGGTAATAGCCCCGCTTGGCTCCCCGGAACTGGGAATTGGACCGCTCAAACTTGTCGATCTCGGTGTCCTCATTGGCGAAGGCCTTGGCGGTGCGCATGCCGGAGATGGAGGACTCCAGCTCCCCGTTGATGCCGGCCATCTTCTTCTTGACTTCCGCCGAGGCGTGCATCATCCGCCGGCGCTGGAGGACGGTGAAGAGAAGGAACAGGGGCACCACGGTGAAGACCACCAGGGCCAGCTCCCACCGGATGGTGAGCATGACCAGAAAGGCACCCGCCAGGGTGACCGTGGAGATGAACAGGTCCTCGGGGCCGTGGTGGGCCAGCTCGGTGATCTCGAACAGGTCGGTGGTGACCCGGCTCATGAGCAGACCGGTGCGGTTTTTGTCGTAGAAGGAAAAGGACAGGTCCTGCATGTGGGAGAAGAGGGCGGAGCGGATGTCCGCCTCGATGCGCACCCCCAGCAGGTGGCCCCAGTAGGTGACGATGAAGTAAAAGCTCCCCTTGAGTAGGTAGGACAGCAGCAGGGCGGCCATCACGGCGAAGAACAGGCCGAACAGCCGCTGAGGCAGCATGTGCTGCATGGCGTAACGGGAGACCAGAGGAAAGGCCAGATCCACCAGGGAGATGCCCAGCGCGCAGAGCATGTCCAGCAGGAAGATGGCCAGGTGGGGCTTGTAGTAAGAGGCGAAGATGCGCAGGTAGCCGCTTTTCCGCATCTGTTCCGGGGTCATGAAGACCCTCCTTTCAAATGTAAAGATGTTTCCGTTTTGTTAGTATATCGCCCCGCCGGCGGATTTGTCAACCGATGGGGCCCGGGGCTTTACTTTCCGGCCAAACCATCTTATAATATGGAATCATCCAAGGTGGGGCGCACGCCCCGCGCGGAAAGGCGGGATCCCATGCTGGAAAGTCTCCTCCTGGTAGCGGGCCAGGTTTTGACCCTCTTCCTCCTGATGGGGATCGGCTTCTTGCTGGCGCGGATCGGGAAGCTGACGGAAAAGGCCGTCAGCGAGCTGTCTTTCCTGGTCCTCTATATCGTCATCCCCTCCGCCATCATCCAGTCCTTCCAGGTGGAGCGGACGGCCGAGCTGATCCGCACCCTGCTGGTGGGCGGGGCGGTGATGGCCGTGTTTTACGGCATCCACATCGCCGTGGGGCAGCTGTGCTACCGGAAGCAGCCCCTGGACATCCGGGGCCCCATGCGCTTCAGCCAGGTGTACTGCAACACCGGCTTCATGGGCCTGCCCCTCCTCTCTGCCATCCTGGGGGAGGAGGCGCTCATCTTCGGCGGACTGGCCATCGTCATGTTCAACCTGTTCCAGTGGACCCACGGCGTGCGCATCATGGGGGGCAGGGTCTCGCTGAAGTCCACCCTGGTCAACCCCGGCACTGTGGGGCTGGCAGTGGGGCTGTTCCTGTTCCTCACCGGCTGGCGGTTCCCCGGCCCGGTGACCAAGGCCATCGGCTATGTCTCCGACCTGAACACCCCCCTGGCCATGATGGTGGTGGGGGCCCAGATGGCCCGGGCCGACCTGAAGAGCACCTTCACCCGGCCCATCCTCTACGGCTCCGCCCTCTACAAGCTGGCGGCCGCCCCCGCCATCGTCCTGCTGGTCCTCCTCCCCCTGAAGGTGGACCCCATCCTCTTCTGCGCCTGCGTCATCCTCAACGCCACCCCCACCGCCGGGGTGACCGGGATGCTGGCCCAGACCTACGGCCGGGACACGGTGGTGTCGGCCCAGACCGTCACGCTGTCCACCCTTTTGAGCATCCTCACCCTGCCTGTCTTTGCCACGCTGGCCCGGGCACTGACCGGGATCTGACGGCCCTGCCTATTCTCTGACAGAAGGAGGCCCTGTATGTCCGCCAAAGAAGAATTCATCGAGCTCTACACCGCCAACATCCGCCGGGAAGGGGCCGGCGCCCTGCTGGACTACCTGGAGAACAAGTCGGACTTTTTCACCGCGCCCGCCTCCGCCCGGTTCCACGGGGCCTACGCCGGGGGCCTGTGCGAGCACAGCGTCAACGTCTACCACTGTCTGGCCGAGTACCTGGCCCGGGAGCGGGTGCAGGAGCTCTACGGCCTGGAGTACTCCGCCGAGTCGGTGGCCGTGGCCGCTCTGCTCCACGACCTGTGCAAGATAGGGTGCTACAAGCCGGGCTCCCGCAACGTGAAGGGGCCGGACGGCAAGTGGACGGCGGCGCCCACCTTTTATTATGAGGATACGCTGCCCTACGGCCACGGGGAGAAGAGCGTATACATCATCTCCGGCTTTCTGAAGCTCAAGCGGGACGAGGCCATGGCCATCCGCTGGCACATGGGCTTCTCCGGCACGGAGGACAGCCGGCTGGTGGGGCAGGCCCTTCAGCAGTACCCCCTGGCCTTCGCTCTCAGCGTGGCCGACATGGAGGCCACTTACTTTTTGGAAAACGAAGACGGCGTATGACCCGCCGCGCAAAGGAGACGATCCCTTGAAACCCAAGCGCCAAAACGATCTGGGGAAGGACCCGCTGGGCCCCCTGCTGCTGCGGCTGGCGGTGCCCGCCATCACGGCCCAGCTGGTCAACGCCCTGTATAACATCGTAGACCGCATGTACATCGGCCACATTCGGGCGGTGGGCGACCTGGCTCTCACCGGCCTGGGGGTGGCCTTTCCCGTGCTCATGTTCCTGTCTGCCCTGTCCGCCCTGGCGGGCATGGGGGGCGGCTCCAGGGCCGCCATCCGCATGGGGGCCGGGGATGAAGAGGGGGCCAACGCCATCCTGGGCGGCTGCACCGCCCTGCTGGTGCTCATCTCCATCGTGGTGACGGTGGTGTTCCAGCTCCTGCGGGAGCCCATGCTCTACGCCTTCGGGGCCAGCGAGAACACCATCGGCTACGCCTCCGGCTACCTGAAGGTCTATCTGTGGGGCACCATCGCCGTGCAGCTCTCCCTGGGCCTGAACAACTTCATCACCACCCAGGGCTTTTCCGCCACCAGCATGCTCACCGTGGTCATCGGCGCGGTGTGCAACATCGTGCTGGACCCCATCTTCATCTTCGGACTGGACATGGGGGTGCAGGGCGCCGCCCTGGCCACCATCCTGTCCCAGGCGGTGTCGGCGGTGTGGGTGCTGGCCTTCCTCACCGGAAAAAGGTCGCGGCTGAAGATCCAGCGCCGCCACCTGCGTCTGGACCCCAAGGTCCTGCTCCCCGTGGCGGCCATCGGCGTCTCCCCCTTCATCATGCAGTCCACCGAGAGCTTGGTCAACATCGCCCTCAACTCCTCCCTGAAGCACTACGGCAGCGACACCTTCGTGGGGGCCATGACCATCGCCTCCTCCGTCATGCAGGTGCTGACCATGCCCTTTATGGGCCTGTCCCAGGGGGCCCAGCCCATCATCGGCTACAACTACGGCGCGGGCAATACCGACCGGGTGAAACGGACCTTCCGGATGATGTTTGCCGCCGGTATGAGCCTGAGCATCCTGGGCTTTGCCCTGGTACAGCTCTTTCCCGGCGCCTTCATCGCCATCTTCAACGACAAGCCCGAGCTGGTCCAGGCCACTGAGTGGGCCATGCACATCTATTTCGGCGGCATGTTCATGCTGGGGATGCAGTTTTCCTGCCAGCAGACCTTCGTGGCCCTGGGACAGGCCAAGGTCTCCCTCTTCCTGGCCCTGCTGCGGAAGATCGTGCTGCTCATCCCCCTGATCTATCTCCTGCCCCGGGTCCTGCCCGCCCTGCTGCCCGCGGCCATGGCCGACCGGGAGGTCTTTTCCGTCTATCTGGCCGAGCCCATCGCGGACATCTGCGCCGCCACGGTTACCGGCCTCGTCTTCCTGTGGAAGTTCCCCAGAATCCTGAAAAAACGCACCGGAGAGTGCGCCGGCGGTCCGGCGTAAAGGGGCGCAGGCCGAAGATGGCGGAACGGATTACACGCGCGCCGTTCGGGGCCGCCCTGCGGGAGAGGCGGAGACAGACAGACGAGGCTTTGTCCCGGTAGGGACAAAGCCTCGTTTTCACGCGTACCGAAAGACGCTCCATTTCCGCCGGAGGAAGAACATCGAGAGGATCAGGCAGACCGGCTCGGCAAATGATGTGAGCTTTTTACCTGCAGTCGAGACCGCTTAATCCGCTTGGTGTCCCAGCAGCTTATGGGCAAACGCCAGCAGCTCGGGGTCCACCTCCTGGGTCAGCTCCACGCTCGTTACCTCCGGCATTTCCGCCCGCAGGATATCTTCAATAACCCCCCGGGTGCTCAGATCGGCGGAGGGACAGCCGGAGCAGGCCCCCAGCAGCTCCACCGACACGACCCCGTCCGCATACCCGCCCAGGCGCACCTCGCCGCCGTGGCTGCGCAGCATGGGCCGCACCTTTTCCTCCAGAATGGCTTCGATCCTTTGCTCCATGGTCATACCCTGTCCTCCTGTCTTTTTGATGACATCCGAAGTCCTGATAAACCCATTGTACGATATTTTTCCATGAATGGGAAGGAAAATTTGGCGGTTTCGGCATTATCCGGGGAGGGGCCGGAGCGCACGGACGGTCAGGATCTGGTCCCGCACCGAAAAACGGATGTTGAGGCCGGCGAAGTCCAGACCATACACCCGATCCGGGTCCTGCTGGTAGGGAGGACGGGGGTCATGCGACAAAACGCCCAGCAGTGCCTCCCGCTTGTCCGGGGGAACCCGGGAGAGCAATTCCTCCGGCACCAGGACCTCCAGGGTGGGGCCGCCGTCGGGACCGGCAAAACCGCCGGCGGCCTCGGGGTGGCTGTCGGCGTAGGGGACATAGGGCTTGATGTCCAGGATGGGGGTGCCGTCCATCAAATCCGCCCCCGTCACATGGAGCAGCGGTCCCAGCTCGGGGTGCAGCTCAATCTGCTCCAGCCGGACGGAGGACAGCCCAATGGGGTTGGGCCGGAAGGGAGAGCGGGTGGCGAACACCCCCATGCGCACGTTGCCGCCCAGACGGGGCGGGCGCACCGTGGGAGACCAGTCCTCCCGGACGCTGGCGGAAAACTGCCAGATCAGCCAGATGTAATCAAAGCCCTCCAGCCCCCGCAGCGCGTCGGGATTGCGGTACTCCGGCTCGAACACCACGGTGGAGCGCAGCGCCTGGACCAGCCCGCTCTGGCGGGGAATGCCGAATTTGGTGGGAAAATCACTGCGGATACGGGCGATGCTTTTCATGGGGAGGAGCGTCATGGCGGACACCTCGCTTTCCTAAGGCCGATTGTACCGGATCGGACGGGAAAATGCAAACGCCGGCCGGCGGAGCAGATCCAAAGAGAAGACGGACCGGGCCGCGCAGACGCCGTCCCGATCCCGAAAGACAAGAGCCTCCAAAATTCCCTCCCCCCGTTTTTGTCCATCCTAACACATCCTCACCCACTATACAAGCCGGAGAAAATAAGGTAAAATAGGTGGCACGACAACCCGAGGGAGGCGGCCCGATGAACGAGATCCTGCACAGCCTGTACGACCGGCGGTCGGTGCGGGCCTTTGAGGACCGGCCGGTGGCGGAGGAGCAGAAGCGGATGGTGCTGGACGCCGCCGCCCAGGCCCCCAGCGCCGGCTGCCAGCAGCTGTACACCATTCTGGACATTACCGACCCGGCCCTCAAGGAGCGGCTGGCCGAGACCTGCGACCACCAGAGCTTCATCGCCCGGGCGCCGGTAGTGCTGATCTTCTGCGCCGACTGCCTGAAATGGTTCGACGCCTATGCGGAGGCGGGCTGCACGCCCCGCCGGCCCCGGGCGGGCGACCTTCTGCTGGCGGTGGACGACGCCCTCATCGCCGCCCAGAACGCCGTGGTAGCGGCCCAGAGCCTGGGCCTGGGGTCCTGCTACATCGGGGACATCATGGAGCAGTGCGAGGAGCACCGGCAGCTGCTGAGGCTGCCCGCGTGGGTGTTCCCGGCCTGCATGCTGGTGCTGGGCTGGCCCACCCGGCAGCAGCGGGAGCGGCCCAAGCCGGCCCGGTTTGCACAAAAACACATCGTCCACGAAAACGCCTATCGCCGGATGGCGGGGCCCGAGCTGCGGGAGATGTTCGCCGGACGCACCGGCGGGCAGTCCTTCGAGGCCTGGATGAGCGCTTTTTGCAGACGGAAATACGACTCGGACTTCTCCCGGGAGATGAGCCGGTCGGTGGAGGAATATCTGAGAGATTTTGAGGAGGAAGAGTCATGATCCAGATCTATTGCGGAGACGGCAAGGGCAAGACCACCGCGGCCATGGGCCTGGCGGTCCGGGCGGCGGGGCGGGGCAATCCGGTGGTCATCGCCCAGTTTTTGAAGAGCGCCGACAGCGGGGAGCGGCTGATTTTGGGCAGACTGCCGGGCGTGGCCCTGCTGGAGGTTCCCGACGAGATGAAGTTCGTCTTTGCCATGAAGGAGGAGGAAAAACGGGCCGAGCGGGAGCGGCAGACCGCCCTGTTCGAAAAGGCCGCCGCGCTGTCCGAGCTCAACGGCGCGGGGGTGCTGGTGCTGGATGAGCTGTGCTCCGCCGTCTCCACCGGCATGGTGCCCCTGGAGCTGGTCACCGCCTTCCTGGACCGCCGCCCGGCGGAGCTGGAGGTGGTCATCACCGGCCGGGACCCGGATGCCGAGCTGGAGCGCCGGGCCGACTACATCACCGAGATGAAAAAGCGCAGACATCCCTTTGACCAGGGCCAGACGGCCCGAAAGGGAATTGAGTGGTAAGACGCAGAGCCGGAGCCCCAACGGGACTCCGGCTTCTTTTTCCCGGGTGGAGGACAGATGCGCGGCATAAGAAAATGTTATAGGAAAACTGCAAAAAACTTCGGGACGAATATCGAAAGATTTGTTGCATTTTTTCGTATGAATGTTATAATAGTTTCTGCTGAAGCGATGAGGCTGTAGAAGTGAAAAAGGAGGACCCTTTCATGGCAAAAAAGTATGTGTATCAGTTTTCTGAGGGCAACGGCTCCATGCGGGAGCTGCTGGGCGGCAAGGGTGCCAACCTGGCCGAGATGACCAACTTGGGCATGCCCGTTCCCCAGGGTTTCACCGTCACCACCGAGGCCTGTACCCAGTATTATAGCGACGGGCGCTCCATTCGCGCCGAAATCCAGGCCGAGATCCTGGAGCACCTGGCCAAGCTGGAGGAGATCACCGGCAAGCAGTTCGGCCAGCCCGCCAACCCCCTGCTGGTGTCGGTCCGCTCCGGCGCCCGGGCCTCCATGCCCGGCATGATGGACACCATCCTCAACCTGGGACTCAACGATACCGTGGTGGAGGGCCTGGCCGCCTTTACCAGCAACCCCCGTTTTGCCTACGACTCCTACCGCCGCTTTATCCAGATGTTTTCCGACGTGGTCATGGAGCTGTCCAAGAAGCGCTTTGAAGAGATCATCGACGCCAAGAAAGCGGAAAAGGGCGTCAAGCTGGACACCGAGCTGGACACCGACGACCTGAAAGACCTGGTGGTCCGGTTCAAGAAGTTCTACCGGGACGAAAAAGGAGAGGAATTCCCCCAGGACCCCCATGTGCAGCTCATGGAGGCCGTCAAAGCCGTGTTCCGCTCCTGGGACAACCCCCGGGCCAACGTCTACCGCCGCATGAATGAGATCCCCTACGACTGGGGCACCGCCGTCAACGTCCAGTCCATGGTTTTCGGCAACTCCGGCGACAGCTCCGGCACCGGCGTGGCCTTCACCCGCAATCCCGCCACCGGCGAGAAAGCCCTGTTTGGCGAATATCTCATCAACGCCCAGGGCGAGGACGTGGTGGCCGGCGTGCGCACCCCCTCCCCCATCTCCAAGCTCCATGAGGAGATGCCCACGGTCTACGACCAGTTCGCCGCCATCGCCAACAAGCTGGAGCAGCACTACAAGGATATGCAGGACATGGAGTTCACCATTGAGAACGGCAAGCTTTACATGCTCCAGACCCGCAACGGCAAGCGCACCGCCGCCGCCGCCCTGAAGGTGGCCGTGGACCT
The DNA here is from genome assembly GCA_902492005.1 of uncultured Eubacteriales bacterium. Lineage (GTDB taxonomy): Bacteria > Bacillota > Clostridia > Oscillospirales > Oscillospiraceae > Intestinimonas. The sequence continues at coordinate 12,097 of CABUJV010000014.1, read as the reverse complement.
GGTGGACGAGGGCATGATCTCCGAAAAGGAGGCCGTGCTCCGGGTGGAGCCCAAACAGCTGGACTCCCTGGTCCACCCCCAGTTCGACGCCGAGGCCCTGAAGAGGGCCGCCGTCATCGGCAAGGGCCTGGCCGCCTCCCCCGGCGCCGCCTGCGGCCAGGTAGTGTTTACCGCCGAGGACGCCAAGCAGTGGCATGACGCGGGCAAAAAGGTGGTCCTGGTCCGGCTGGAGACCTCCCCCGAGGACATCGAGGGCATGCAGGTGGCCCAGGGCATCCTCACCGTCCGGGGCGGCATGACCTCTCACGCCGCCGTGGTGGCCCGCGGCATGGGCACCTGCTGCGTGTCCGGCTGCGGCGAGATCGTGGTGGACTACGCGGACAAGAAATTTACCCTGTCTGGCCGGGACTACCGCGAGGGCGACTGGATCTCCATCGACGGCTCCACCGGCAGCATCTACGGCGAGGCCATCCCCACCGTGCCCGCCGACGTGGCCTCCGGCGATTTCGGCCGCTTCATGGGCTGGGCCGACCAGTACCGCCAGCTCAAGGTGCGCACCAACGCGGACAACCCCCGCGACACCGCCCAGGCCGTCAAGTTCGGCGCGGAGGGCATCGGCCTGTGCCGCACCGAGCACATGTTCTTCGAGGGCGAGCGCATTAAGGCCATGCGGGAGATGATCGTGGCCGACAACACCGCCGACCGCAAAAAAGCGCTGGACAAGATCCTGCCCTATCAGCAGGGCGACTTCGAGGGCATCTACGAGGCCATGGAGGGCTGCCCCGTGGTCATCCGTTTCCTGGACCCCCCGCTGCATGAGTTCCTGCCCACCAAGGAGGAGGACATCCGGGAGATCGCCGCCGAGCTGGGCATCACCGCGGAAAAGCTCCACAACGTCATCGACGGCCTGCACGAGTTCAACCCCATGATGGGACACCGGGGCTGCCGGCTGTCGGTCTCCTACCCGGAGATTGCCGAGATGCAGACCACCGCCGTCATCAACGCCGCCGTCTGCGTGCAGAAGAAACACCCCGAGTGGAAGATGGTTCCGGAGATCATGATCCCTCTGGTGGGCGAGATCAGGGAGCTCAAGTTCGTCAAGGACGTGGTGGTGGCCACCGCCGACCGGCTCATCGCTGCCTCTGGGCTGGAGATGCGGTATGAGGTGGGCACCATGATCGAGATTCCCAGGGCCGCCCTCACCGCCGATGAGATCGCCCGGGAGGCGGAGTTCTTCTCCTTCGGCACCAACGACCTGACCCAGATGACCTTCGGCTTCTCCCGCGACGATGCCGGCAAGTTCCTGGGCTACTACTACGACAATAAGATCTACGAGTCCGACCCCTTCGCCCACCTGGACCAGAAGGGCGTGGGCAAGCTGGTGGATATGGCCGTCAAGCTGGGTAAGGCCACCCGCCCCGACATCCATCTGGGCATCTGCGGCGAGCACGGCGGCGACCCCACCTCGGTGGAGTTCTTCCATAAGACCGGCCTGAATTACGTATCCTGCTCCCCCTACCGGGTGCCCATCGCCCGGCTGGCCGCCGCCCAGGCCGCCATCAAGTTCCCCCGGTAAAAGAGAAACGTGTCCCAAAAACAAGCGTGCGCCAGATGGTTCTGGCGCACGCTTGCTGCGTTGAGCCAGAACCCGCGTCGTCTTTTGACGAAAAGCCACATAATATTGTTATGCCGCTTTAAAACTTGAGATACGGTGGGATTGCGCCTTTACAGGGCGTGATGGTATGTGGTATAATGCACCAGAAATGCCGTGATGCGATATTCAAGATCAGAAAGGAGAGCGCCCGTTCGTGGAAGAACTGAAGGAATTGAAGGAGCGGCTCAGTCAGGAGCGGCCCGCCCAGTGGCGGGACCTGCCCGATATCGGGCTGTATATGGACCAGGTCATCTCCTACATGCCCCGGCAGCTCATCTCCTACGCCGGAGGGGACGCTCTCACGCCGGCCATGGTCAACAACTACATCAAGGACGGACTGCTGCCCCGGGCCGACGGAAAAAAATACGGCCGCACCCACCTGGCCTATCTCACCGCCATCTGCGCCCTTAAGCGGGTGCTCTCCGTCCGGGAGACCAAGGCCCTGCTCCACGCCGCCGCCGAGGGGGAGGAGGACTGGGCCCTGTACGCCAAATTTTTGGGCCAGATGGATATGGCCCTGGAGCGCGCCGCCGACGCCCTGGACCCGGACACCCCCCGGGAGGAGCTGGCCGGACTGGCCCTGAGCCTGGCCCTGCGCAGCTACGCCGACCAGTTGGCCTGCCAGCGCATCCTGGACCTGATCGCCCCCCAGGAGGCCGCCAAGGCCGAGCGGAAACGGCGGGCCAAAGAGGGATAGACCGATTCCAAACGTGAAAATGCTGTTTTTATGATACAGGAGGGAATCAACCGAATGAGCCAATTTGTCATTGTCACCGACTCGTCCGCCGACCTGAGCCACGAGATGGTCCAGACACTGGGGGTGGAGGTGCTGCCCCTGGCTTTTACCATGGAGGGAAAGACCTACTACAACTACACCGACAACCGCGACATGGCCCCCAAGGAGTTCTACCGCCGGCTGGCGTCCGGCACCGTGGCCACCACCAACGCCGTCAACGTGGGGCAGGCCATCGAGGGCATCGAGCCCCTGCTCCAGGCCGGGAAGGACGTGCTGGTGCTGGCCTTTTCCTCCGGCCTGTCCGCCACCTACAGCTCCTTGCAGATCGCCGTGGACGAGCTGGCCGAAAAGTACCCGGAGCGGAAGGTGTACGCCGTGGACACCCTGTGCGCCTCCCTGGGCCAGGGACTCATCCTCTATCTGGCTGCGGGACTTCAGAAGCAGGGGAAAAGCATCGAGGAGGTCCGGGACTGGGTCGAGGCGAACAAGCTCCACATCTGCCACTGGTTCACCGTGGACGACCTGATGTACCTGAAGCGGGGGGGCCGGGTCTCCGCCGCCACCGCCGTGGTGGGCACCATGCTCCAGATCAAGCCGGTCATGCACGTGGACGACGAGGGGCACCTCATCAACGTCAGCAAGGCCCGGGGCCGGAAGGCCTCCCTGGACGCCCTGGTGGAGAAGGTGGGGGAGACCGCCACCGATCCGGCGGGCCAGACCATGTTCATCAGCCACAGCGACTGCGAGGCCGACGCCCGGTATGTGGCCGACCAGATCCAGGCCAAGTACGGTACCAAAGAGATCATCCTAAACTATATCGGACCGGTCATCGGCGCCCACACCGGGCCGGGCTGCGTGGCCCTCTTCTTCGTGGGAGGGACGCGCTGATGGAGCCGGCATGGCTGGAGGTGACGGTGGAGACCACCGGGCCCGGGCTGGAGACCCTGGCCGCCCGCCTCACCATGAACGGGGCCGCCGGCCTGGTCATTGAGGACGAGGAGGACTTCAGGACCTTCCTGGAACAGAACCGGCAGTACTGGGACTATGTGGACGACCAGCTCCTGGCGCGCATGAAGGGGGCGGCGCGGGTCAAGTTCTACGTCACCGACGACGCGGATGGGAAAAAGCAGCTGGAGACTTGGATGGCGGGCATCGACGCCCCCTATGCCACCGCCCGGCTCCGGGAAGAGGACTGGGCCACCAGCTGGCAGAAATACTACAAGCCCATGCCCGTGGGGGAGCGGCTCTATATCGTGCCCGAGTGGGAGAAGGAAGAGCCGGTCCCGGCGGGGCGCACCCCCCTTTACCTGAACCCCGGCCTCATCTTCGGCACCGGCAGCCACGCCTCCACCCGCCTGTGCCTGGAGGGGGTGGAGACCTACGTCCGCCCCGGCGGACGGGTGCTGGATCTGGGCTGCGGCAGCGGCATCCTCTCCATCGCCGCCCTGCTGCTGGGCGCGGAGGAGGCCGTGGGGGTGGACATCGACCCCAAGGCCGTGGGCGTGGCCTATGAAAACGCCGCCATGAACGGCATCGGCGCCGGCCGCTATACCGTCCGGGCGGGGGACGTGCTCAGCGACCGGGCCCTGGCCGCCGAGCTGGCCCAAAGGCGGTACCAGCTGGTGCTGGCCAACATCGTGGCCGACGTCATCATCCCCCTCTCCGCCCAGGTGCCCGGCCTGCTGGAGCCCGGCGGGATGTTCCTGTGCTCCGGCATCATCGGCACCCGGGCCGACGAGGTCCGCGCCGCCCTGGCGAGCCGCGGGCTTCGGGTGGCGGAGAAAAAGGAGCGGGACGGCTGGGTGGCCTTCGCCGCCACGCGGTAAAAAGAACGCAGGGCGTTCCCGGAAAATCCGGGAACGCCTTCTCTTTTGCCCGCAGAAATGATATAATACATTATTATCCTGTTTTGAGGTGAAGTCCATGAAGGCAGTGGTCAAGCGGGTGGAATTCCCCGCCGGACGGCGGATTTTAGCCGTCAGCGACATCCACGGCAACCTGCCCTGGTTTCGGGCCCTGCTGGACAAGGCGGGCTACGCCGGGGACGACATTCTGGTGCTGGTGGGAGACCTGGTGGAGAAGGGGGCGGACAGTCTGGCCACCCTGCGGTACATCATGGAGCTCTCCGCCGCCCACAGGGTGTACGCCCTGTGCGGCAACTGTGACAACCTGGCTGTGGACTTCGCCTACGGCGGCGGAGATCTGGGCCGGGATTTCTACCGTTTTTACCTCAGCGTGTGGAAGGAGCGGGCCCTTATTTTGCAGATGGCGGCCGAGGCCGGCATCCGGGTGGAGGGCCCGGGGGACCTGCCCCGACTGCGGGAACGGCTGCTGGAGTCCTTCCGGCCTGAGCTGGAGTTCCTGCGGGGCCTGCCCACCATTTTGGAGACCGGGCACTTCGTTTTTGTCCACGGCGGGGTGCCCTCCTACGAGGCCATGGAGGAGCTGGACGCCTGGCGGTGCATGAAGAACGACGATTTCATGAGCCAGGGGCATTCTTTTCCCAAATACTGCGTGGTGGGCCACTGGCCCGTCACCCTCTACCGGACGGATTACCCCTGCTGCAACCCCATCATCGATCGGGAGCGGAAGATCATCAGCATCGACGGCGGCTGCGTCCTCAAAAGCGACGGTCAGCTCAACGCCCTGGTGATCCCGGAGGGGGACAGCCAGGACTTTTCCTGGGTGAGCTACGACGACTGCCCGGTGGGAGTGGCCCTGGACCGGCAGGCGGAGAGCGCCGACCCGGTCATCGTCCACTGGACCGACCACAATGTGGAGGTGCTGGAACGGGGGGCGGAGTTCTCCCTGTGCCGCCACACTGCCACCGGACGGACCCTCCCGGTGCTGACCAAATACCTGCGCAGGCGGGGGGAGCAGGACTGGTGCGAGGATACCAGCGATTACCGCCTGGCGGTGGAGCCGGGGGACCGGCTGTCCATCGTGGAAGAGACCTCCCGGGGCCGCCTGGTGAAAAAGGAAGGGGTCACCGGGTGGTACTTCGGCCGCCTGAAGGGGCCGGAAAGGGAAGAAAAAATCCCGGAAAGTGATTGACTTTTAAATATTTCGTTGATATAATGCTAAAGCCGCTTTGAATGGGGACAACGAAGCGCGGCGCACCCGGGAGCAGTTGGCCGCTGCGGAGGGTGCAAAGCGTGACAAAAAGTGAAGCGGTCACGCTTCCCCCTACGACAGCGAGCCCGTTATGAAGGAGTTGAAAACAACATGCATGCGATCATCGAGACCGGCGGAAAGCAGTATAAGGTGGCCGAGGGCGACACCCTCTTCATCGAAAAGCTGAACGCCGAGGCCGGCGAGGCCGTCACCTTTGACAAGGTTCTGGCCGTCGTGGACGGCGACAAGGCCACCTTCGGCACTCCCGTGGTGGAGGGCGCCAAGGTGGAGGCCAACGTGGTGAAGAACGGCAAGGGCAAGAAGGTCATGATCTTCAAGTACAATCCCAAAAAGGGCTACCGCCGCCGTCAGGGCCATCGTCAGCCCTACACCAAGGTGACCATCGGCAAGATCGAGGCTTAATTGTGATCGAAGTCACATTTCATTCCGGGGGCAGCCGCCTGACGGGCTTCACCGTCCAGGGACACAGCGGGCTGGCCGATCCGGGGGAGGACGTCCTCTGCGCCGCCGTCACCAGCGCCGTCCGGCTCACTGAGTGCGCCGTCAACGACGTGCTGGGGCTGGAGGCCGCCGTCAAGGTGAAGGAAAAGGACGCGTCCATCTCCCTCAAGCTCCCCGGCGGGCTGGGACAGACCAACGAGAGCACCTGTCAGACCCTTCTGACCGCCCTGATGGTCTACTGCGTTCAGCTCCACGAGGAGTACCCCGAAAATATCATCGTCTTAGACATGGAGGTGTAATACCATGCTGAATATCGGACTGCAGTTCTTCGCCCATAAAAAGGGCGTGGGCTCCACCCGCAACGGTCGCGATTCCAAGGCCAAGCGCCTGGGCGTGAAGCGGGGCGACGGCCAGTTTGTCCTGGCCGGCAACGTGCTGGTGCGCCAGCGCGGCACCCATATCCATCCCGGCGTCAACGTGGGCAGGGGCAGCGACGACACCCTGTTCGCCCTCAAGACCGGCAAGGTCAAGTTCGAGCGGCTGGGCAAGGACCGCAAGCAGGTCTCCATCATTGAGGAGATCGCGCAGTAAAATGGGCATACTAAGGGCCTCGAACGCGCGTCGTTCGGGGCCCTTTCTTTGACACATATCATGTAAGGAGGTGGCGGCAATGCCAGCATTTGTGGATACCGCCAAAATCACCGTTAAGGCCGGCAACGGCGGCAACGGGGCCGTGGCCTTCCACCGGGAGAAGTATGTCGCCGCCGGCGGGCCCGACGGCGGCGACGGAGGCCGGGGAGGAGACATCCTGCTTCAGGTGGACAGCCATATGTCCACCCTGATGGACTTCCGCTACAAGCGCAAATACGCTGCGGGCAACGGCATGGACGGCCAGGGCAAGCGCTGCTCGGGCAAGGACGGGCAGGACCTGGTCATCAAGGTGCCCCTGGGCACCGTGGTGCGGGACGCCGATACCAATCAGATCATCTGCGACATGTCCTCTGCCCAGCCCTTCGTGCTGGCCCGGGGAGGCAACGGCGGCTGGGGCAACAAGCACTTCGCCACCCCCACCCGCCAGGTACCTCGGTTTGCCAAGGCCGGGCTCCCCGGTCAGGAGCGCCAGGTAGTGCTGGAGCTCAAGCTGCTGGCCGACGTGGGGCTGGTGGGCTTCCCCAATGTGGGCAAGTCTACTCTGCTCTCCGTGGTGTCCAAGGCCCGGCCCAGGATCGCCGACTACCACTTCACCACCCTGTTCCCCAACCTGGGCGTGGTCTATGTAGAGGAGGGGGTCTCCTTTGTCATGGCCGACATCCCCGGCATCATCGAGGGGGCCCACGAGGGGGCCGGGCTGGGTCACGACTTTTTGCGGCACATCGACCGCTGCCGCCTGCTCATCCACATCGTGGACGTGTCGGGCAGCGAGGGCCGGGACCCGGTGGCCGATTTTGAGACCATCAACGAGGAACTCCGGCAGTACAGCCCCGCGCTGGCCTCCCGCCGGATGCTGGTGGCGGGCAACAAGGCCGACATCGCCGGGGACCGAGCGCTGGTGGACCGGCTGCGCGCCCACGTGGAGGCCCGGGGGATGCCCTTCTTTGAGCTCTCCGCCGCCACCAGCCAGGGGGTGCGGGAACTGGTCTTCGCCGCCGCCCGGGAGCTGGAGAGCCTGCCCCCCATCGCCGTCTACGAGCCGGACTACGTGCCCGCCCCGCCGGAGATCGACACCACCGGGGAGGTCCACATTGTCCACGAGGACGACACCTGGATTGTGGACGGGCCCTGGCTCCAGCGGCTGATGGCCAATGTCAACTTCGGGGACTACGAGTCCCGGAACTGGTTCGACCGGATGCTCCGGGAGTCCGGCCTCTTCGACCGGTTGGAGGCCATGGGCATTCAGGACGGGGATACCGTGTCCCTCTACAACCTGGAGTTCGAGTATCAGCGGTAAAGAAAGCCTGGGGCTCCGGACTTGTGTCCGGAGCCCCAGGCTTTTTCCTCTGTGATGCGGTCAAGAGCCCAGCGCGTCCAACGCCGCCCGGGCGGCGTCATAGTCGGCGCACACCACCAGCAGCACGGTGTTCCCCGCCTGCTCAGTCAGAGCCTTCTCCAGCTTGGGCAGGTCCTCCGGCTTGTACTGGGTCTCGGCCTCGCTCTCCCGCCGGTCAGACACATGGGCCTGGACGGCCTCCAGCGCGGCCGCGGCGGCGTCCGCATCGGCCATCCGCAGCACCGCCAGCTCTTCGTAGCCCCCCTCCAGGGAGGTGTAGACCACGGCCTCCTCCGGCTCGGCGGACAGGCCCAGATAGGGCCCCGCCAGGCCGGCGTCCAGAGCCTCCAGCTCCTGGTCAAAGACCTTGGCGTCCAGCAGGGCCTGGGCCGCAGCGGCGGGGTCGTAGGCCTTGGCCTCCGCCGGCCGGCCCCCGCAGCTGGACAGCAGGGCGGCGCACAGCGCCAGCAGGCAGACCATCGTTCTCTTTCTCATGGCAAACAAGCTCCTTTCAGGATGCCGGGTCCGGCAGGCTCCCAAAATAGGTCTCCGCGTCCACGGTGTGGGCGCGCAGGTAGGCGTACCACTTTTGATACCACGCCTTGCGGAAGTGGACCCCGTCGGTGGTGCCTTCGGCGGGAAGTGCGCCATCCTCCCCCGACAGGGCGGAGGCCAGGTCCAGATAGACCACCTGCTTCTCCTCGGCCAGCTGCCGGAGCAGGGTGTTGTACTCGGTGATCTTGGCGTTGGTGACGTAGGCCCGGCCGTCGTATTTCTTGGCCACCTCTTCATTGACCGGGATAATGGACTGGAGGTAGAGCACGGCGTCGGGCTGGAGCTGGCGGATCTGGTCCAGGAACTGGCCGTAGGTGTCGTAGAACGCCTGGTCGTCGCCGTAGCCCAGCTCGTTGACGCCGAACATGACGTACACCTTGGCGTACGCGTTCTGCTCCAGAAGCTCCAGCACCGCGTGCTTCTGCCCGTCGGCCCCCTTGATGCACTTGTTTTCCCGGTCGGCGGCCTCAAAGACCATCAGGCCGTTGTGGTAGATCACGCCGCCGGGCCGGATGCCGCTGTACAGACGCAGCCCGTCGGTACGGGAGTCTCCCAGAAAGACGGCGTCGGAGAAGTAGTCCTCCTCCGCCTCGCCGCCCTCCGGCGCGGGCTGGGAAAAATCGTAGAGCGGCGCGGCCGGTGCGGTCTCCTGCGGGGACTCGGTGGGAAGCGGGGCTTCCGGCGCAGGCGGCATCTCCGGCACGGGCGGAGGGGCCGGAATAGGTCCGGCGGCCGACTGCCGCACACTGGCAACGGCCCACAGGCACAGGGCCGCAGCTAGGCCGCAGCATAACAGCAGAACCGGCCACAGCCGCCTGCCCTTGGATGGAGGTTGTTTGATCTCTGGTTTCTGGTCCAGGCCGGCAGGCATGGGCCCCGCCCCCTTTCGGTATTCTAGGGCTTAGACGCCCCGGTTCAGGATAAAGGCTTCGACCTGGTCGAAACTTGCCGCAACCAGCACCGGGGACAGGTCGGGGCGGGCGGGGCGGCCCTTGGGGTTATACCAGACGGCGTCCAGGCCGGCGTTCTTGGCCCCCAGGATGTCGGAGCCCAGGGTGTCGCCCACCACCACGGCGCGGCTCGGGTCGGAAATGCCCATATCCTGGAGCACCGCGTCGAAAAACTCCCGCCGGGGCTTCTGGAATCCGATTTCCTCGGAAATAAAAAGGTGGGAGATGCAGTCCTGAATGGGACTGCGGGCAAAGCGGCCCCGCTGGGCCGAAGAGACGCCGTTGGTGATGATGGCCAGGGTGCAGCGGGCGGCCAGAGCCCGGCACAGAGCCTCCGCCCCCGGGAGCAGGTCACCCTGCTCTCCCAGGCGGGAGAGGTAATACCGGTTGAGCTTCGCCGGGTCGCCCGCCCGGCCGACGGCCCGCAGGAAGGAGGCGAACCGCTCCACCACCAGTTCCCCCTGGGAGATCTCCCCGCAGTCGAATTTGGACCAAAGAGCGGTGTTGATGTCGATATAGGTCTGCTCGGCCTCCGGCGTAAAGGGAATGCCGTGGCCGGTCAGGGTGAGGCCCAGGGCCTTGTGCTCGGCCAGGTCGAAGTCGAACAGGGTGTTGTCCGCGTCCAGCAAAACGTAGTCGTAACGGGGCATATGGGACCCTCACTTTATCTCACAGGTTGGGCCGCCGGCGGCGGCGCAGGGCGGAGTACATCCGGACCAGGGAGGACACCATCAGGATGCCCACCGCCAGGGCTCCGGCCACGCCCAGGGTGTGGGCACCGGTGGAGAGAAACAGGTCGCTGTCTCCGTTGAGGGCGTGCTCCATGGTGCTGTAGATGCCGCCGCCGGGGACCAGGGGCAGGAAGGCCACCAGCAGGTAGCCGGTCACCGGGCACTTGCGCACCCGGGCCATCCCCTCGGAATACGCGGAGAGGAACACGGCCGCCCAGAAGGACTGGAGCAGATCGCTATAGCCCGTCAGCGGGCCCACCAGCAGGTAGACCAGCCAGGACAGCCCCCCGCCGATGGAGCAGATGACCATACCGGGGGCCCGGATGTTGAAAATGATACAGAACCCCAGACAGGCGGCGAAGGCCGACAGGCAGGGGACCAGGTAGTCGGAAAGGCCCATCTACACCACCCCCCAGATCAGCCGGGTCAGGGCCAGGGCCAGGCCGGTGCCCAGGGCGATGCCTGTGGCGGTCAGCAGGGCCTCGGCCAGCTTGACGAGACCGGAGATCAGGTCCCCGGCCATGATGTCCCGCATAAAGTTGGTGATAACGATGCCGGGAACCAGGGTCATGATGCCGCCGGTGATGATGAGGCTGGCGTGCTGGCCCAGGCCGGCTACGGTGAGCGCCACCGCCAACAGGGCGCAGACAAAGCCGCCGGCGATCGTCTTGAAAAACGGGTTGGTGCCCAGCCGGGCCATGAACAGCAGGCAGCTCCCGACGGCCAGTCCGCACAGGCCGCCGCACAGGGCGTCCCGCAGGGTGCCTCCGAAGAAGAGGCAGAAGGGGGCGGCGCCTAGGGCGTAGCCGAAAAGCTGCCCGGCGATGGGGAATTGGGTGCGGTCGGCCAGGACTCGGTCCAGCCGGCCCCAGGCCTCGTCCAGATCGGGGACCTCCTGGCACAGGCGGCGGCACAGGTCGTTGAGGGCCTCCATGCGGTAGATATCGGTGCCGTGGCCGGGGATGCGGCGGACCACGGTGAGGGGCCGCTGCCCCGGGGCGCGCAGACTGACAATCAGACAGTTAGGGATGGCGAACACCTCGCCGGTATCCACGCCGTAGGCACCCAGCAAGTAGCGGATGGACTCCTCCACCCGGTAGATCTCCGCCCCGCTCATCATCAGGCGGTAGCCCAGCTCCCCGGTCAGGGTGAGCAGCTTGTCGTAATCCAAAGGGCCCCTGCCCTCCTTCCCAGCGGGCCTGACATCCGGCGCCAAGCCATGATACCGCCTTTTCCGGCGGGATGCAAGCGATTTCCACAGGAAATACCAGGGATCAGCCCTCCGGGCCCTGGCCGCTCATCTGGCGGTGCTCCTCCACCAGCTCCCGGAACAGGTCGCACAGCGGCCAGTCCCGGTTGGTGGCGGTGAGCACCGCCTTATAGGGAAAGCGGACCTGGGCCTGCCGCAGATGTTTCAGCAGGGTATCCAGCCGGGAGGCAGAAAAGCCGCAGAGCACCAGCACCGGCTGGTCCACCGCGGGGCGGGGGTCGGGGGCCTCCCGGGCGGGACAGTCCTTGAGGCCGGCCAGATGCCCTACCGTCTGGTGGAGCTGTTCGGGGGAGACCGGGCGCAGACGCACCTTCATACGGAAAAAGACGCTCTTCGCCGTCAAAATAGCGGGATCGGCGGGGTCAGGGGCGTAAAAAAGGGCCATTTCTGTGTTTTGTGCCATCGTAAAGCTCCTTTCCACAGATGCGGACGCACCGCCCGCAGAGGATGGTCATGTATGAGCGCCGGGTGCAGAATAGGACAGGAAGATCAACCGCGGCGCTCCAGCCGGCAGACCGTCTCAATATGTGCATCGTTGTCCAAACTCAAGCTCATATCTTCCGCAATGATTGGGAGCTTGAACTTGATGGACTTGAGCCACTGACCGTTGGGCTGCCGTTCCTCATAAATCTGGACTT
>CABUJV010000013.1 GCA_902492005.1 uncultured Eubacteriales bacterium | reverse complement strand
GCCGGGGCCCTGTTGGAGCGTTTGGCCATGGCTGTTTGTGCTTCAAGTTTGGCTTACTCAAAGGGATAACCACTTATAACAATTATTGTCTTCACAGTGTCTTCACAATGTCATTTGACTTCTTTTTGCGTAATGTTTCCTCCTTTATTGGGCCACGGTAATCCCGACATCCCCGGACACGGTATGGATTACATACTCGCCTTTTCCATCTCCGAAGGTATACTGTCCCGCATCCGTTTGACAGGGTATGTCCGTAGACAGCTCTCCGCTGGTGGAAGCATAGTCCAGTGTGAACGACGCGTCCTCCGGCAAAGCAAGATCGATATTGCCGGAGATGGTCTTGATGGCCAGGCTTTCCGGCGCTTCCTCTGCAGACAGGCCAACCGAGCCGCTGACGGAGCTTGCGGAGAAGTTTTGGATCGTTGGCGCACTGACTTGGAGTGTCCCGGAAACCGTGCTCCAGGTGAAGGCTTCCAGCGGCTGGGCAAGGCTCACGTCCAGCCAGCCGGAGGTAGTATCAACCTGGACGATATCGGTCACCGTGCCGTCTGTCAGTTCCACGTCCCCGGAGTTGGTGCTGATGTCCGCCGACTCCGCCTGAAGCGTGTCCAGATGGATGTCGGCAGACAGGCTTTTGACCATCAGGCTGGCCAGATGCAGTTCCTCCGGCACCAGTACCGTCAGGTCCTTCTCCATCTCATCCAGCCGCCATTTCCCACCGCGGCAGAATTTAATATGTAGGGTCGTGCCGTCTAACCAGTAGTGCAACTGCATGTCATTGGTCAAGGCCCCGAGGCTTTCCTCCGAAAAGGAAACGGTATGCGACTTGTGGGGCGTGACCGTCACATTCCCGACCAGCCAGTGGATCTCGATATGCTCCACCGTTTCCGACAGTTCCGCCGCTCCCACTGAGTAGTTCTCCACGTCGGCATAGGAAAACTCGGAGAGGCCGGAAGTCTCCTCATTTATTTTTACCTGACAGCCGGTGAGCCACAGGGCCGCTCCAATAGCAGCCAACAGAAGCGCTGTTCTCACTGCGTTTCGTTTCATTTTCTGTTTTCCCCATGTTCAGCTAGGGCATCCTTGACCGCCTTTTTGACCACAACATAGAGAACGGCGGACAGGACCGCAAGGATGAACCCATATTTGATGAGAATTGCGATAATTTCCATGATGATTTTCTCCTGATTTCTATGATTTGCGCGATATGTACCTCTGCCGCGCCAGGGCCCAAGCTGCCGCCAGGACGATGAACACCGCCGTCATGACCGCATAGAACCAGATGTCGGCCTGGATGAAGCCGTAGGTGAGGTTGAAGCAGAAATGGATCCAGATGGCGTAGGCCAGATTGTTGTGTCTTTCCAAGACGCAGCTCATGATGATGTTGAGGGCGGTCATGACCACCACGTTGGAAATGATGTACACCGCCATGCTCCAGCCGGTGAAGTCCGAGTCCACGAACCAGAGGACGGTGTGCCAGAAGGCCCAGATGACGCCCAGGGTGACCGTGCCCTTCCAAAAGCCCAGGCGCTTTTCCAGTTCGGGGCGGAGATACCCCCGCCAGCCCGCCTCCTCCCCGGTGGGGCCGGACAGAAGGGAGAGGACCACCGTCAGGGGGATGGGGTAGGCCCCCCGGCGGAACAGCAGGGTGAACTCCCGGCCCTGGGCGCTGTGGAGCAGGCCGGTAAGCAGAGCGGAGACCACCGTCCCGCCGGCGATGGCCACGGTGAGCAGGAGCAAAAGTCCGGGGCGCAGTCTGTCCCGAAAGGCGTTTTTGTAAAAGTCCCGGATAGTGGTCCCGGGCAGGAGCCTCTTAACCATCACCAGCAGAACGAGGGTGGGCGACCAGGCGCAGAGGTTGGACAGCCACCGCATCACCAGCGGCGGGGCGTGAAAGACCATGGAGGCGGTGCCGCAAATCCCCAGCACCATGGCCCAGAACACCAGGTAGGCGGCGACGGCATACTTTGTGGACGCTTTCATCCCTCACCGCTCCCTTCCCGCAGCTCTGCTCCGTGGCGCAGGATCAGGGAGAACAGGATCAGTGCGACGCCCAGCACCACGGCGGCGCCGTTGCCCCAGTCACCGGGGCGGGCCAGGCCGAAGCACTCGTAAATGACGGCGGAGATAATGACCGCAGCCAGGGGCATCACGATGGTCCTGATCCCCAGGCTCTTGACCTGCTCGGCTCCCGCCGCCGTGAAGGGCGTCCCGTCCGCCAGTTCCTGCTTTAAGTACCGGTGGGTGAAGAAAAACAGAAGGCCGTCGGTTAAAGCGAACACAAAGTCGGCCAGTAGCGCCCCGATCATCAGGTTCCACCCGCCGCCCTGGGGCAGCAAAATATCCACCACGGAGGCGCTGGGCATCAGCCCGGTACTGCGCCAAATCAGAGCGCAGACCACGCCGGCGGCGCTCAGCCCTGCCCAGACGAAGGACAGGACCATGGCGATCATGGCAAGGGTCTTGAATATTTGATAGGTCTTTTGAATGGATTCCAAGGTTTTCATGCGAATACTTCCTTTCTCTGATTGGTCCGGCGATCCTAAAACGAAAGGCGCAGAGCAGCCGAAGGCAAAGCTCTGCGTCTAAGCGTCTGGCTCTGTGATGACAGGTCGTTCTTACCGGCAAATATTCATTTACTGCATTCTTTGATAATCTCTCCAAAATGCAATCGTTTCTTTCAAATCAGCCTCATCTTCAAACAGGTCCATCTTTTTAGCCACTTCAATTGCAAAATCAACATATCCGTTTGCTCTGGCGGTTATAACCTTGTCGGTCACTACAACATCCAAATCACTGGAGTGAGTCGAGTCAATTTTTTCAAGAACTCCCGCATGATCCAATAAATCAACTCCTGCACATATTCCCGCGATCAGCCCCTGATTTGACTGGACATTCGCGAGATACTCCCATGTCTGATCGTGATCTATCTCTGCAATACTTCCGCCAGGGACAACCATGAGTTCCACATCTTGCGGACTAATATTCAGCAGTTTATCCGATACATTTACTGAATATCCTTCCATGGAAATGATTGAATTTCCATCCTGTGATACAAATACAACATCTTTGCCCGCATATTTAAGAAAATAGTTCAATATCACAATCTCGTAAATGCAACTTGTATTGTATAAAAGCACAACTGTTTTCATTCTTCCCTCCACAAATACCGATTTACTGCACCACTGTAACCAGTGCCCCGGCCAGCAGACAGGGGATCAGCCCGATCACCATGCCCAGCAGCGCCGCGAAGCTCTTTTTCAGCAGCACCGGGCCGCTGAGCGCCTGGGTGGGGATGCGGTCATGGGTCTCAAAATATTTCTCCTGAATGTCCTCGGGGTAGTCGTGAATCCACCATACCGGGTTCCGGCACAACGGAATCATAATAAGGCAGGTGAACAGGATCAGCAGCCCGACGCACTCAATTCCGTAAATTGTCCAGTTCATTCTTTTATCTCCCATCCAAAGCTTCTGCATCCTGCTCCGGCCAGATTAAGTCTTCACCGTCCCCAGCTTTCATGTAGACCGCTTTAATTTGCTGCTCAACCGGGATCTCAATCTGAAAATCACCCCTGTCGTAGATCCAAACACCCAGGAGCTTGTTGTACTGGAAGCCCACATACAGCGCCCCATCCACGACCTCCGCGCGGTAGCCCACAAAGGACTCCGGGAACATCCCCGGCCAACTGCCCTCGATCTCCACGCAGCCCGTTTCCACGCTTACACGTTCAATCTGGGCCGTCCGGCAGAAAGAGAAGCCCGCCAGCCTCCAACCGTACCGCGCGCCCAAAAACACGGCCACGCACAATGCCACAACAGCGGCAAACGCAATCAAAATTCCCTTTGCTTTTCGTCTCATCATAGCCTTTCCTTTCGGACCGTAGGCTCTGCGTCTGTGCGTCTGGCTCTTTAATAGATGGCGGCCCTTTACCAAGCCGTCTCCCAGCTGATTATTTTGTTTTATGCGGTTCACCAATTTACTGCCCGATTTTATGTTCCGGCCTCTCCGTTGACGATGGAGGCATACACCTCGTCGGGGATCATGGGGATGGCCAGCTTTTCCATGGTCTCCACGGTGACGGCGCCATTATTGGCATACTCCCGCCCGGCCTGCTTGACCAGCTCCAGGAAGGGTGCGGTCACGGCGGATGCCTCCGGGGCGTTGAACATGGGGGCCTCGGGCACGGTGATCGAAAGGGCGTCAGGGCCAAACATGAGCCGCCACTGCTGGAGCACTCCCTCAAAGTTGCCTCTGGCATTGGGAAAGCCGCAGCCGCAGATCATCACATAACGCAGATGGGAGAAGTCCGCCTGCTCCACGTGTTCATAGCGCCCGCCTACCTTCCGCATATCCATCTTCCCCAGGGGCAGGGTGCGGTCCAGCAGAGCCTTCAGCGGCGCGGGCATTCCGAAGCCGTAGAGGGGGAAGCTGAACAGGAGCAGGTCGGAGGCCAGAATTTCCTCCAAAATACCCCGCATATCATCGTCGATCACGCACTTCCCGCCGCCCCGCATACAGGTAAAACAGCCCTTGCAGTATTCGATGTGCCGGTGGATGACATGGAGGATATGGACCTCATGTTCCGATACGCTGTTCATGCCCTCCAGAAACGCGCGGGTGATGTGCATGCAGTCGCTCCCGGCCCCCTTGGGAGAGCCGTTCAAAATCATAATTTTCATGGTTCGCTTCTCCCTGCATTCCGCCCAGTCAGCCGCTCTTTGGCTCCGGGGTCGCTCTTGTGAACGGCGCCTACGTTTTCGCAGGCCTCCATATCCGGGCAGTCTCCGCAGGTGGCAACGCCCTTGCCCAGCGCGCATTGGCGAATGGGGCACAGGGCGTCGCAGAAAGGCGTTTTTACGCCGTCTACCCGACAGCCCTCGCAGTTGATCATCTCCGCCGTGATAGGAGCATCGTTCATCTCACTCCACAGCTTGGCGGTTTTCTCCCGGAGGGCATCGTCGTCCGTCAGCGTGGCGATGCGGGCGTCGCAGGTTTCACAGTCCAGACCGCAGATGGCAATCAAGTCATTCATTGTTTATCCTCCTTCATTTATGATTCTTTTTGAAATAATTTGTGGGGCAAGGTACCACGAAACAGCGCGGCGAGCAGCATATAGATGTCGGCGCCAATCAGAAAGAGGAAAGACGGAATCAGCACCCGCGTATAGCGGGTCGCGCCGCACGCGCCCTTTCGGGTGCGCCGTCCCATCAGGCCTAGGCCCCCGCCCCAGGCCGCACCGGAGCGGCGGCACCAGCCCTCGTAAAGCCGCAGGTTAAGTTCGTTCTGCCGCCCCTCCACAAAGCCGTTGTTGGACAGGGCGTAGAGCCGGAAGTCCAGCTTTTTCTCCCGGCAGGCCGCCTCGGCCCGCTCCAGGAAGGGCCGTAGAAGCAGATGGTCAACGCCGGGGCGCGGCGGCAGCGCAGGATGTGGCGGAGCTTGCCGTTCCGGTAGGTAAAGAAAGGAAGGCTCTGGGAAATGGAGCGGTCCAGCGCCCGTTTGACCCCCGGGGAAAAGCCGCCGTAGCAGCACCGGGATACCAGAATCAGCTCCCGGCTGTGGGCGATGGCCGTGCCGATATGCTGGAACTTGTCCTTTAGCACGCAGGCCCCCGGCGTCTTCAGCCAGCAGCCAAAGCACCGCTGGCAGGGCGCGGCCTTGACCTTGCGCCCACCGCAAGCCACCTCTCCGGGAGCTTCCAGCCCTCCAGCCCAGGCAGGTCGTGGATCAGGATCGTTTTGTTTCCGCCATAGTCCATTTGCGGCATAGTGTCCGCCTTTCTTTTTTCATTTCTTTGACAAATGGGAATTTATCGCATACAGGCATTTACAAATTTCATAGGCACGTCCATACGTTTCGCAACCTGCTCCGGCGTCATTCCACTATCCAAGAAGCGCTTACAAACTACTTTCATATTTTCCCCGACTTCAACGATGTGCTTATCAGGGTCGTAAAGGCGCACCACACGTTGTCCCCAGGAATGTTCTTTGATCGGGTGAACATATTCCACGTCACATTCTTTCAGTTTGGCTGCAAATTTGTCAAAATCATCTTCTTCAAAGTAAATCTCAAAATTGTTGCCGCCGAATGAAATTTCACTTGTACCGATAAACTCTTTGTATGTTTCAACCGTCTGCAAAGCCAAACCGCCAGTTAAAGTTTTGTTTGCTCCAAAATCCATAATGACGTGAAGCCCAAACACTTTTTTGTAAAACTCAACTGATTTATCCATATTAGTGACTACCAACATAGGATTTTTTAATTTCATTTTCATTACCTCCGCAGCTTCTAATTTGATCGATCATTCATGTTCCATCGGTGTAAATCTCAAACCATTTACCACCTGCTCTATATCCGTATCCCGAAACCTAGTTTACGGTATATTGAAACGGCATATGGCGATGAATTTACCGTCATTTTATCAAGGGGGCACTTTGCCCGTACAGTTTGGAATAATTGTCTTCCAATGCCTTGTCCTTGGTATTTCCCGTCTACAAAAAACAGGGCAATATGTTTTCCTCTATTTCTTGTGGCGATGACCCCGACCAATTCTTCTTGAACAAAAGCGCCATACAAGCAAAGCTGGGACAAATATTTTTCATCATGGATACTTCTATAAAATTCTCCCGCACCCTCTTTTGTGTAATCAGGGGCTTCATACTCCTGAAACACGCACCAAACCAGGCGTAAGGCGTTTTCTGTTTCCCCCTGCTCAAGTTTTCTTATAGAGATAGTTGTCATCTCGCTCCAGCTCCCTCACTGTCTTGACCCGGTACAAAACCGCCGCCACCGCTGCCAGCAGAACGCCCGAACCGATAATGACAGCCGCGGCCCCTCGGCCCACGCCGATCTGCATCCCCGCCGCGATCCCATCCGCCAGAAGGCCCGCCGCGCCATAGGCCACCACATACCCGATCTGGGACAGGAAACCGATCAGCCCCCAGGCCCTGCCCTGGGTATCCCCCGGAATGTTCGTCCGCACCAGGTAGTCCAGGCAGTTGTTGGCGAAGGGCAGCGTGGCAAAAAAGCAGAATCCGGCAACCGCAATGAGATAGACGTTTTCCTTCAGGCCAAACACCACCATTGTGACACCCGAAAGAAAAAGGGACAGGCATAGCACTTTTACATAGCCTTTCTTAATCCCCCGAAAACCCAGCAGCAGGCTGGAGACCAGCATCCCGCAGGCACAGACCGTTTCCACGATCCCCAGCACCGTGCTGCTTGTGAAATCCAGGAGCAGAGGTTCCGCCAAAATCTGAAAAGCCCCCATAAAACAGGTCAGGACAGAGGAGACCAGGATCAGAATGATCACGCCCCGTTTCCGGGTCACGGCCCGCCATCCTCCACGGAGGCTTTCCAGAAAGCCCTCCCTGGTCTCCACCGCCTTCGCAGTCAGGCCGCGTTTGACCAGAGCCGTGGTGACGACAGTGAGAAAAAAGGTGCAGATGTCAAGGATCAGCAGCAGCTTGATGTCGCTGACGGCCAGCAGAAGCCCCGCCAGCAGGGGCGAGATCAGGTATCTGGCGCTCCCGGCCAGGCTCACCATGCCGCTGGCCTTGGAGTACTCGTCCTGGGTCAGAAGATCCGTCACCGTGGCCCGGTACGCGGGCTCTAACAGAGAAGAAAAGACGGAGCTGATGAATACCCCAATGCAGATCTGATCAAGGGCCGCCCCACCCCGGAGCATACAAATCAGTATGTACGCGATGCCGATGGCCGACAGGCCGTCGCCCAGCATCATCAAAAGCCGCCGGTCGTAGCGGTCTGCCAGCACCCCCGCCGGAACGCTCAGCACCAGCGTGGGCAGGAAGGCCAGCAGGGTCACCAGCGCCATGCCGGCGGCGCTTCCGGTCTGGTTGAACACATAAACGCCAAGGCCGAAGCTGGTGAGCCCCCCGCCGATGGCCGAGATCAGTTGTCCCGTACAGAGCAGAAGGAATTTGTTAAAATGGGATGGCGCCGTTTGGTTTTTCGCTTTCATAATTGCCCTCGTTTCCAATCCATATCGCTTGACTGCCCAAAGCAAACGCAGAGCCATTCATCCCTTTTCGGGATCATCGGCTCTGCGTCTTAGCGTCTGGCTCGGCTATTCTTGTTGTGATGAATTTGCTCACGCTGACCAGCACCTCTTGCTTGCACTTGGGGCAGAACAGCGGGAAATTTTCAAGCCTTGTATCCTGCCGCAGCTTCACGCGAGTCTTGCTCCCGCAGGAAGGGCAGAGAAGCCATTTTTCCGCCATATTCCTCACATTCCTTTCTGGAGCCGCGCCAGACGGCGGTTCAATTCCTCCGCCTCCATGCAGCCTTTGGCCCAGTCAATCAAGGATACTCCCACAAAAACCAGCAGCACAGATACCGTGACGGTAAAGGCGCCGCCGATGCTGTTGATGCCATGAAATCCAAAGTGGATCATGGAGAGTACAATGGCCTCCACCATCAGAACTTGCAGGATCTTTCTCCGCACGATCTGCTTTGCGGTCAGCTCTTCGGGCTGGATGGTGAGCAGGGTGGGGAGCGTACAGAGGAAGGCCATTGCGGTGGGTGCAAACAGATCCGCATACCCCAACTTGGTGTCCGGCCCCAGCATCATACCGCAGGCCCCGATCGCCATAGAAATCAGGAAATGGCAGATCAGGAAGATCTCAAAGAGTTTTTTCATTGTCGCCTTCATCATCAGCCCTCCATCAGCTTTTTCTTCAGTTCCTTGGCGTACATTCTGGACACCAGGATGTCCTCGCCGTTTTTCATCCGGGCGAAGAACCGGGAGTCCAGGGCCGGGCGGAAGAACTCGATCTGCATGAGGTTGACCAGCACAGACTTGGAGCAGCGGAAAAATTTCCGGTCTTGGTAGACCGACTCCAACTCATACAGCCTCTTTTTTACGCTGTACACTTCCCCGGCGGTGTAGGCAAAAACCTGATCGCCCACCGCCTCAAAGTAGAGGATGTGGTCGAGGTCCAGCTGGTAGGCAGCGTCGTGGACATAGCCCACCATAATATTGCCCTTCATCAAGGCGTATTCCCGGATGTCCTCAAAGTCCTTCGTCAGCTCCACGCACTCCAGGACGACCTGTTCGTCCTCCCTGCAGAGGATGTTCCGAATGGAGACCCGCATACCGTCCACCTCGCTTCTCCCCCGTGGCTTTATCATAGGGGATGGTTATTTAAGATGCAACCGTTTGCCGATGAGTTGCGAAATATGCCGATGAAATACAGCTTCGTGTCATTCACAGGGGGCCTTCCGTGCATTTTCCCCTTCTATATGCGCGGTCAATTCCCCATAGGATCGGTTCAGCAGGGCCTCTACCCGCTCCGGCACCACGCCCAGCCCCTTTAGAAACACAAAGCCCGTTTCCCGCACCATCCGATGGATGGTCGCCCGGTCGTCCCGGACAATCTTTGCGGCGATCATAGTGGCTACGCCCTGGGTATACAGGATCATGGTGGTGGTAAATCTCTCCGCGTCCTGCGGGGTGATCTTGAGAAGTTCAGCCAGCCGGAGCCGAATGGCCTCGGCTTCCTCCGATTTGGGGAGGGACAGGAAACCGCCCTCCGCTTTACGTCCGCTTTCGCCCATATAGAGAAAGCGAAACAGGTTCGGCTCATTGATGGCCAGGTCGATGGCCCCCCAGCCGGTTTTTTCAAAAGCGGTCAGGGCATTGCCCGCCGGATTGTAATACTTCTCAAAGGCATAGCGCTCCGCTGCTTTGACCAATTCCTGTCGCAGCCCGCCCATCCCGCCAAACTGCCGGGAAATGGGCTGGGTAGAACAGCCCAGCCGAGCTGCCACCGTCTTAATGGTCACCCCTGCGTTGCCTTTCTCGATCAAAAGCTCCAGGGCCGCTTGGATCATACTCTCCTTCAATATCTTTGGACTGCTGGGCAACTTTGGCTCCCCCTTTTATGACAAACTCGTTTACGATAAAGTAATTTACAGTATAAGAGGAAAATACGCCGCTGTCAAGCGATCCTTAGATATTGGTTCAAGATGCTACGTCAAGAGGCTCCCCCCCGGAACATCAGGTGCACCGCCGCCGGGAGGGAAACCATGTCAAGCCCTGTTCTAAACGATTCTGGGTCTGGGCGGAGGAATGTCTATGGACAAGCCGGGATTGAAAAAAGGAGCAGGGCAAGCCCTTGAACACCAAAGGCTTGCCCTGTTTTTGATTGCATAAGTCCCGCTTTTCGAACCTTTTTACCGAAAAGCGGGGCTTGTCATATTCGGAAGGTCTTGTCTTACGCTGGTTCTTGATCTTACCTTTTCATGTTTCCTTTACAGAGTCGGGTTTCCATATCTGCATGTGGAAAGAAATAGAGAACATCGCAGGACCGCGTTATGATTGATGGATGGTGTCCAGCAACCCCATCGGCGCATCCAGAAAAATCCTCTCGTCCATAAGTCTGGGGCCTGCTGCTTCCATCTTGGGCACAAAACCCATAAGATCGATGACCTGAGTACGAACATCTATACCTGGGGCCACCTCGGTAAGATAGACGCCGTCAGAACGCAATTCGAATACGGCCCGTTCCGTGATGTACATGACGCTCTGGCGCATCTGCTGGGCATACCGGCCGGAGAAGGTAATCTGCTCGACCCGGTCAATCAGTTTCTGTTCTCTGCCCTCCTGAAGGATCTGCAGTTTCCCGGAGGCCACTGCGGTCTTCAGTCCGCCTGCTGTGAAGGTGCCGCAGAAGAACACCTTTTTGGCATTTTGCGTGATATTAATGAACCCGCCGCAGCCAGCGATCCGCGGCCCAAATTTAGACACATTGATGTTGCCGTCCTGATCGGCCTGCGCCAAGCCCAGAAATGCCATATCGAGGCCGCCGCCATCGTAGAAGTCAAACTGATACGGCTGGTCCAAAATGCAGTCGGCATTGACGCATGCCCCGAAGCGCACTCCGGCCTGAGGGATCCCTCCCACAGGCCCCCCCTCGACCGTCAGGGTGATGCAGTTGCTGATGCCCTCCTCACTGGCTACTATAGCAACGTATTCGGGGGCGCCAATGCCGAGGTTCACGACCTTTCCCGCAGACAATTCCATCGCGGCCCGGCGCCCAATGATCTTTTTGGCGGACAGAGGCACAGGATTCCCGTTTGATACAGTCGCCCGGAACTCTCCACACATGGAGCCATCATATTCGCAGCCCAGACTCTGGGCGTGATCGTCCGGGGGCTCACAGACAACGATGCCATCCACGTAGATACCCGGTATCTTCACCAGCCTCGGGTCCAACGTGCCGTCCCGGACCAATCGCTCGACCTGCACAATTACTTTGCCGCCACAGTTGTGTACGGCCTGTGCCATCGAGGTGGCCTCCAGAGATGCGACCTCGCGTTCCAGCGTGACATTGCCGCTCTCATCGGCGTAGGTCCCACGAATAAACGCGATATCCAGCGGAAAAGTCTTAAACAGCAGGCGCTCCTGGCCGTCGATGCGGATGACTTCGACAAGGTCTTCTTGGGTCATACGGTTCAGTTTGCCGCCCTCGATGCGGGGATCGACAAACGTCCCAAGCCCTACATGTGTGATGTGCCCGGGGGAGTGGCTCGCGATATCACGGTAAAGCTTGCACAGGACACCCTGGGGCAGATTATATCCCTCGATCTTGTTTTCCAGCACCAGACGGCCCAAGTTGGGCGCCAGATTCCAGTGACCGCCTATGGCCCTTCGGGTCATGCCCTCATGGGCAAAATGGTCCGCCCCGCTTCCGTCACGATTGCCCTGTGCTGAGGAATAAAAAAGCGTCAGATTTTTGGGAGACCCTGTCATTAAAAAACGCTGTTCCAACGCTTTGTTCAGAGCTTCCGGCATGCAGCTGCCCACAAACCCACTGGTCGTTATGGTCATGCCGTCTTTTACGATGGATGCGGCTTCTGCAGCGGTGAGGATTGGTTTTTTAGCCATATCTGTTGTGATCCTTTCTTTTTTGCCATTATGCCCGATGTGCGGTGCGGAGATGGAAGAACGGGCTGACCCTATTGCAAATGTTTCCGCGGGCAAGCACTTTTTGCAGGTCCAGGCCGGGGACTGCGCAGCCGCGCCAGCCCCGGCCCAGATGGCCGCTGCAGGGAAAACCCGGAGTGGGATCAGAACTTGACCTTATCCACGCCTTTGACCTTCAGCATCTCTCTGGCATCATCCGGGGTGGCAATCTCACGCCCCAGCTCTTTCGCAATACGGATAATCTTGGCGACCTGCTCGGCATTGCTCTTGGCTTTCACACCCTTATCCAGCCACACGCTGTCCTCCAGGCCCACGCGCACGTTTCCGCCCATGGCCAGGGCCACGGCACCAAGTTGCATCTGCATCTTGCCGGCGCCCACGACGGACCACAAGAAATTACCTTTACCCAGTACTTTCTCCGCCTGATCCACCATATGCACCAGATTTTCTACGGTAGCAGGCAGACCGCCCAGCACGCCCAGGATAAACTGGATGTCCACAGGCATCTTGATCTTGCCGCCCTTGATCATGAAAGCCAGGTTACTGAGCTGCCCCATGTCATAGATCTCAAACTCAGGCTTGGTATCTTTCTCAGCAAACAGATCCAGGTACTCCCGCATGGACTTGAAGGTGTTGTAGTGGATATTATTTTCGGACTTAAGCAGATGGGGCCGTTCCCAATCATACCGGAAGGTCTTAAACTTGTCGGCGATGGGGTGCATGGCAAAGTTAAAGGAGCCGCCATTGAAGGAAGCCAGCTCGGGCTCCAATTCAGCGACGGGACGGAGCCGCTGCTCCAGGGTCATGGTAGTGGGGTCGCCGCCGGTCGTGACGCAGATCAGAGCGTTGCAGTTGTCTTTAATCTTCTTACAGACGGTCTTGAACATGTCAATGTCGGCGGATGGACGTCCGTCCTTGGGATCGCGGACATGAATATGGACCACTGCAGCACCGGCCTGGCTGGCGGCAATGGCCTCGTCGGCGATCTGATCGGGCGTAATGGGCAGGTACTCAGTCTGGGTAGGAACATGGGTTCCGCCAGTGATAGCAGCAGTAATCAACGCTTTGCTCATAATGGAAACCTCCTAAATTTGTGCCGTCTATTTGGGCCGTTTGGGAATCGGATTTCGTTGCTTCGGGGTTACTTAATTCTTTGAGCGCTCACGCTTATTTTTTCTAGCAATCTTGATGCCAACTATTTTTATCCTGCAAATAAGACAGGGCGGAGAGTCCGTCTCTCCGCCCTGTCTCATGCAGGCTACATGCCATATTTTTTCATCTTCTTATAAAGCATACCTCTGGAGATTTGGAGAATCTCCGCCGCCTTGCTGCGGTTACCGCCAGTAATCTCCAGCGCTTCCTTAATCGTTTCTTGCTCAAGTTCATATTTCTTTTTACGAATCGACATTTTTCCGGCGAGATCCTGAATTTCTTTTTTGGGCTGCACCTAAAAATAGGGCTTAAGGTGCTGCCAGGTAATCGTTTCGCTCCAAGCCAGGTTCATGGCACGCTCGACGATATTCTGAAGTTCCCGTACATTACCGGGGTAGTCATATCGTTTCAAATGCTCTTTTGCGTTGACGGAAAGTCCGGGAACACACATGCCCATCTGTTCGTTCAGCCGGGCAAGAAGGTGATCCGCCAGGAGAGGAATGTCTTCTTTGCGCTCTCTCAGTGGAGGTACCCGAATGTTGATTACATTCAGGCGATAATATAAATCCTCGCGAAAGGCTCCGCTCAACACAAGCTCTTTTAAGGAGACATTGCTGGCCGCTACAATCCGGCAGTCCACAGGAATGCTCTTCGTGCCGCCTACCCGCTCAATTTCCCGCTCCTGAATTGCGCGAAGCAGCTTTGGCTGAAGTTCCAATGGAAGCTGATTGATTTCATCCAGAAACAGGGTTCCGCCGCTTGCCAGCTCAAATTTTCCTTTTTTCCCGTTCTTAGCGGCGCCAGTGAACGCCCCGGGATCATAGCCGAAAAACTCCGACTCCAACAGCTCTCTTGGGATTGCGGCGCAGTTCACCTTGACGAACGCATTGGCCGAACGCTTACTGTGGTAATGGATAGAGCTGGCAACCAACTCTTTTCCGCTCCCGGTCTCCCCCTCGATCAACACCGTGGATACTGTCCGGGCCGCCTGTAGGATCGCTTTCTTCATGGATTTGACCTGATCGCTCTTTCCGATAATGCTGTTTACGGAATATTTGGCCCCGCGCATCTTTTTGAGGCTTTCCCGATAATAAGACAGTTCGTCCATGAGCTCGTTGATGTTGGTGGACAATTCCATAACCTGCTCCATGTTGCGCAGAACGATCAGGAAAATGCAGCCCTCTAAGGTACCGTCGATCCATATGGGATAGTAGGAACTGACGAGCTGGATGGTCTCCATGTTTTTCTTTTGGATGCGGTAGGGCACGCTGACCAGACTTTTGCCGGTCGCCAACACCTTGTCCATCAGGTTTTCCGCGGCAAAGTCCCGCACATACCGCCCTCTCAGCTCTTCCAGGGAATAACCGGTAATCTCTGAAAAAAGCGGATTGACATAGACATACCGGCCGTCTTTTCCGACCAATGCTATTCCGCCGATCTGGTTGACAATGAGCTCAAACATATCTGACTTTTTAAGATTGGTCAAGTAATTCTCCATGATATGACCCCCCACCGTACAGTACCTGCCGCTGCGGCCATTCTTGTGTTGTGTACTATTATACACATTCTTCGGCCGGTCCGCAATCGCATTTTAAGGCGGATAAATGAGGAATATGCTCACCCAAAATGCGATCCACGAAGAACATCACGGATATGGAAAAGGACCCTCTCCCGACAGAGCAGGAGGGGATCCTTTGCATAGGACGAATGCCGGATTTAACCGAAGGAATGTTTGTTGATGACCCAGCTGTCGTGACCCGTCAGATACCACTTGGGCTCAAACGTTTCAGGCAGCAGCTTCAGTTTGTTGAAGCTGTCATATGCCGCGAAGTGATTGTAGATCACACTGTTGAACAGATAGGGCATCATATTGTCCGGCGCCGGCGTGATGTCGATTATCTCGCCGCCCAGCAGCTCCATCTTGTCCATCTTGGGGAACAGACTGGCGATCATGTGCGGCAGGTCGCCGGTGATGACATACCGGCCCTCGGCAGTGGGCACGACGACGGCCATTGAGCCCAGGGTGTGACCGGGAATCTTATAAAGCCCCAGCCCGTTGGGCAGGACCAGGTCGCCGTCGAACATGTAAATATCTTTGAGTTGGGCGAGGTCGCCGGGCGTCCGCTTGTCAAAGTCCGAGCGGATCATCTGCGTGGGGATTTGGTTGAGCAAATTGGCGTACTCATCGCGCTGGAAAATCGTGCGGGCTTCGGGAAATAGAAGGGCCCCGCCTGCATGGTCATTGTGGAGATGCGTGTAGATGACCGTGTCGATGTCCGTGGGCTTCAGTCCCTCTTTTTCCAAGGCGTCCAGCACATACTGATTGCCGCCTACGGCAGCGTAGCCGCCCCAGGCCCGGCCGTCAACAATATTATCCTGATGGATTCCCGTATCCACCAGGACGTTTTCCTTCCCGTTTTGAAGGAGATAGCCGACGTACGGGATGTCGATCATCAGCTCGGGGTCCAGACCCGCCGCCATGACGCCGCGGGGCACATTGATCTTGCCATAATAGAGCGATTTAATCTTCCAGTTGTTCATTGATGTGACCTCCTTTTATCGTATGCCTTGTTTCCGGTGTAAGTCATAGTGGGAAACGCAGTTATTGGGTAATACAATTTTCATGCCAAGTTGGATCGAACCTTCATAAAAAGTACTTCTGCAGAAGCGATTGCAGAATCGGAAGGCTTGAACCCCAAAACTATTTCAGTAATCTCAGATTGTATCGAGCGAAGACGCTTGCATTTTGCGGTTCACAGAACAAAAACTGTAAATTAAAGTATACAAAATCTTTGCTGAAAACCAGAGAAAAAACCGATTTTGCAATGGGTTGGTCCCGAATTTACCCGCGCAGGATTTTATATACTTTTATACACAACCGGCCGATAGATGCTGCCGGTATGCATCCTGAATAATGGGTTTGCGGCGCTGCAGTGCTGTTTACTTTTGTACCCATTCAAGCAGCCGAAGCACGGTACAGGCCAAGCCCGGACGTCGTTTTAAGAACGTATGTACCGGCGTCGCAACGATCTGAGTTGGCATCATAATTGCGGTTATTTTATGGTATCAGCGGATCTTCGCGACTCGCATAGAACAAATCGGAATGGAGGAAATCCCGTGTATGCAAACCTGTTTCAAAAAGGAAAAATCAATGGCTTAGAACTGAAAAATAGGATCGTGTTATCTCCAATGGATGAATCCTTAAGTGGGACTGGTGGTGATGTTTCGCAACAGGCAATTGAGTATTACGCGGCGAAAGCCAAAGGGGGGTGCGGCCTGATTATTACAGGCTCAGTGGCTGTCTGCGGTCCGGAACTAGGCGGAATAGCGATTCCTGGGCAGGCCTATCTGCAAAGCTATGAGCATGCGCTGGCCATGCAGCGGTTGGCCGACCGCGTGCATGACTATGGAACAAAAATATTCGTCCAGCTTCAGCATCCTGGCAGTAAAGCAAAGATAGAATACAATCAAGGCCACCAGCCGGTTTCCAGCAGCACCCATATTCCGGCTGCACCACAGTCAGCACCTCTTGCTCGGGAGCTGAGCGTGGACGAAATTCAACAAATTGTGAACAGCTATATACGTGCCTCCGAATTTGCTTATTGGGCCGGCATTGACGGGGTAGAGGTACACTGCGCACACCACTATTTACTTTCTCAGTTCATTAACCCCGCTAAAAATGGACGGACGGATCTATACGGGGGCAGCCTGGAAAATCGGTGCAGAATTGTTCTAGAAATCCTGCGCGGCATACGGGAAAAGGTCCCGCGGGGATACCCAGTGACCGTCAGATTAAATGGCTTCGATGGCGAGGGGTATGAAGGAGAAGGTGACCTCGCTTATATGGGCCAGGTAGCCAAGTATTTGGTGCAAAACGGAGCGAACGCGATCCATGTTACAGTTGGGAGTCCAGATCGGATTGGAGGCCCTGAGCTCGTAAGCGGGTGGCGCAATGAGATCTTTGCGCATTTTCGGCGCTGCGTAGATGTGCCGCTTCTGGGTCCAAACGAAATCAAAACACCCGATGAAGCAGAGGCCATGCTGGAATCCGGCGTAGCTGACTTTGCCGTTTTAGGACGCCAGCTTACGGCGGACCCGGAGTGGGCCAATAAGGCAAGGGGCGGCCGGACGAAGGATATTAGGCCATGTCTTTCCTGTAACTATTGTGCGCAATCGGTCATGGCGAATCATGCCCAGATCCGGTGCGCGGTGAATCCGACTGCGGGAAGAGAAATCGACAATTTGGAACCCCTGAAGCCTGCAAATGGAACTGTGGTTGTCATCGGGTGCGGTCCGGCCGGCATTCAAGCTGCGCTGACTGCGGCGAATCGGGGTTTTCGCGTTCTGCTGATGGACCAAGCCGATGAAATAGGCGGCTCCCTGCAGTTGGCGAATAAGGCCCCTGGAAAATTTCGCATTGACAACTTGCTGCACTATTATAGCGCCCAGCTTGCACAAAATAAAAATATTACTTTGAAACTAGGCTGCAGAATAACGGAGGCGGAGGTTGATGCGCTAAAGCGCCTTGATCCCTATGCCGTCATCCTGGCTACTGGGGGGCAGCCCATAATTCCCCCTGTTGATGGAATGGAAAAAATTATAACCGCACACCATGTGCTTGCAGGAAAGGAAACGGTGGAGGGGAAAAAGGTCCTGATTGTCGGCGGCGGTATGACAGGTCTGGAGACGGCCGAGCTTCTGGCGGAACATCAAAATGAAATAACAATTATTGAGATGGCCTCTCATGTGGGCGGAAATATCTTCGCCAGCAATGCCCAAAAAATGGCCAGAGGCCTCTCTCAAGCCGGCGTGAAGATTCGGACAAGCTGTCAGCTGCAAAGGATCGGCGACCATGCTGCACAAATCCAGGACCTCATACAGGGGACATCTGAGACCGTGGAGTGCGAGGTTGTTATTTCAGCCATTGGAGTATACTCCAATCGGGAACTGTTTTCAAAACTCGAGGCACAGTTTGATACTATCTTTTCCATAGGGGACCGTGCAAAACCCGGCAATATTGCCTCCGCAGTCAGAGATGGCTATTACTGCGCAAAGCATCTGTGACGCATGCCAAATTGAGAATTTATTTTACAGTTTTTCTGAAAAGAATCGAATAACAATATGTTTTAAGGAGATACATATGATTTTATTGACCGTGCGATATTGCGTGAAACCGGGCTCAAGAGACCTCGTGCTGGCATTAGCCAAAGAAATGCAGACTTATGCCCGAACAGAGGATGGCAATATTGAATACTTGCAGCTTCCATCCATAGAAAACGAAAATGAGATGATTGTAATTGAAAAGTGGACTTCTCCGGAAGCTGTAAGGGCACATCAGACCAGTACGGTATACAAACAATTTTCGGAAGCACGTAGACCCTATCTGATAGAGGGTTCCATGATCATCCAGTCTTATCGTGCAGAAGAAACGGCAGATTAACCGACAGCAGAGGGGCCGTTGTGTAGAAACACACCGGCCCCTTTGATATTCGAGATTTAGAATTAAACAATTTATGGGAGTCCCAGGTTATCGCGCGGTCTATCCTGGCTTTTGCAGGTTTATCAAGCAAAAAATGTATCCAAAAGTGTACATTTTTGGCGAGTGAGCAAAGAAAAAGCCGCAAATCCAACGGGGAATCCCCCTTTTTTGACGGCGCCAGCATCTGTGAGTTTTTGTGTACACTTGCAATATGCAGACACGATTGGAGACCAATCTCTGCAAGGATTTCAGGATTTACCGTCATGTTTACTTTTGTGTACATTAAAGATCTTAAATTGCGATTCCGAGCCTGTCCGGCGGGAATTTAGGCGGCGTATACGGAGCAATACCTGGCCATTTTTCAAATATTTTTCTGGCATGAAATTTGCTGTTTTCTAGAGGCAGAGGGTTTCGTTGCATCTATGAGCGCGCATCGTGCTAAATCTGCATACTGGGAGATAGGAAGTGAGAGATGGGGCTTTCAAACGCCGATCGCAAGGTCCTTCTGCGGTCATTGCTCCAGTAACCAAGCGTGAACGAAGCAGATATACTTTAAAATCGTCTGCAAATTTTATTATAATGGGGAAATAAGTATGGACAAAATTTATAGAACAGAGATCAAGGATGGAATGCGTATTGAGTGGGACGTGCCAATTACCATGAGCGATGGCAATGTACTCCGCGCTGACGTCTTTCGACCCATTGAAGAAGGCAGATATCCGGTTTTGATTTCGGTCACCCCTTACGGAAAGGGAATTGCATTCTACGATGAAAACGGTCCCTATTTTGGTGCATGGAAAACGATCGAAGCCAAATACCCGGAAGTGCTGGCCAACAACACCAATAAATATCAGTGCTGGGAATGTCCGAATCCGGAACGCTGGACCCGCGAGTACGGCTATGTGTGTGTGCGCGTCGATGTCCGCGGCACCGGCCGTTCCCCCGGCTATATGAACATCTATTCCCCGCAGGAGAAACAGGACTACTTTGAATGCATTGAATGGGCGGGGACTCAGCCTTGGAGCAACGGCAATGTCGGTGGGTCGGGCATTTCGTACCTCGCAATTAACCAGTGGCAGGTCGCAGAGCTGAATCCCCCCCATCTGAAAGCCATTTGTCCCGTAGAGGGTATGACGGATTTCTACCGGGAGCAGCACTACCATGGCGGCATCATGAGCGACATCAGCCGGCTCTGGTGGCCCTCTCAGATTACAATCAATCAACATGGCTGTGGTGAGCGTGGGCTGAAGAATCCTGTGACCGGTGAATGGGCTTCCGGTCCCGAGACTCTTTCAGAAGAGGAGCTGGAAAAGAACCGGCACGACTTCGCCACTTATACCAACGAGCATACAATGATGGACAAGTATTATGAAGAGCGCACGCCAGACGTCTCCAAAATTAAAGTCCCCATCCTCTCCATGGGCAACTGGGGCGGAAACGGTCTGCATCTGCGCGGAAATATCATGGGCTATCTTGATGCGGGCAGCAAAGAAAAGTGGCTGGAGGTGCATGGAAGAGAACATTTCGCGGAGTATTATACCGATTACGGTGAAAAGCTTCAGCGGGATTTCTTTGATCATTACCTCAAGGGTGAGGACACTTGGCACCGTCCTCCTGTGATGCTTCGGGTCCGCCATCCAGATGAGGTTTTCGTGGACCGCGAGGAGAACGAGTGGCCGCTGGCGCGTACTCAGTGGACCAAGCTTTACCTCAACAACGATTCCATGAGCTTTGCTGGTAAACCTGTTTCCAGCGACTATATTACGTTTGATGCAATGGGCGACGGCGCTACTTATCTGGCGCCTCCCGCTGAAAAGGAGTTGGAGATTACAGGCCCCTTGGCGGCCAGACTGTTCATTGCGTCTTCCACCTGTGACGCCGACATCTTTGTCACACTGCGCCTTCTGGACCCGGAGGGAAATGATGTCACGTTCGCCGGCTCCAACGACCCGCATACCTTTATTGCAACCGGCTGGCTTCGCGCCTCCCATCGAAAGATGGACCCCGAAAAGTCCACGTTCTACCAACCCTATCATACCCACGACGAGCGCCAGCTTCTTACCCCGGGCAAAACATATGAGCTGAATGTGGAAATCTGGCCCACCAGTATTGTTGTCCCGGTTGGTTATCGCCTGGGCTTTACCATCAGCGGCTGTGACCATGAGCTTGCAGGGGACGGTCCCTGGCCCGCCGGGTTGGGGTTGGGCGGTGTTGTCCGCGGCTGCGGTCCCTTTACCCACAAATACGAGCCCAATCGCCCTGAACATATTTTTGGCGGAAAGACCACTCTTTTTGCAGATGAAGTTCGTCCTTCCTACATTCTAATTCCAGTGGTTCCCTCTTCTGAACGTTAAATCATTTATTTCCCCGCCCTGCGGGCGGGGAAATAAAGAAAAAACAATTGAAGGAGACTCTGTATGAAAAAAAGAAGTTTCGCTTTGGGATACTCTTTTGTGTTTCACTCCTTTTTAATGTACCTGTTTTATGTTGGCATTACAACCAACGGCATCAATACGATCGTGGGAACGTTCGCCTCCTTAAATGGCATTGACCAGGAGTCGCTGCTCGCCATCAATACGCCCGCTGCGCTTGTCGGACCAATTGTGGGTGCATTCGTCGCCCAGATCGTCATGAAATATGGCGTGAAGAAAGTGACCGTTGTGTCGCTTATCATTGGCGGCGTTCTCGGCACAATGCTTCTTGGGTGGGCCACCACTGTGACAGGCTATCTGGTTGCCATGGTATTTTCTCATATCGCTGGATGCGGGTACGCACAAAATACGACAAATACCCTGATTGCAACCTGGTTCCCCCGCAAAAAAGGCATTATGCTTGGTTTTTCTACCTGCGGTATTGCTCTTGCGGGCGTCGTAATGGTCAAAGTCCTTTCCCTGGGTTTTGACACCGTTGGGTATCGTGCTTCCATGACCTTCCTGGGCGCATTGATGGTCATCCTGGGCGTTGTGTCTATGATCTGGGTCAAAGATACCCCGGAGGAAGTAGGACTATATCCAGATAATATCCCTCCTACCGCAGAGGAGCTGAAGGACGGCACCATGTCTATGGATGGGGCGAGTGATGGCGGTGGATGGACGCTGAAAATGCTCCTCCAGACAAAGACTACTTGGCTTTTGATCTTCGGGATGGGTATCACCTGTATTGCTACCGTGACCTATACTGCCACCTCTGTTTACTTTTTCATGGAGAACAGTTTTTCCAGAGCGGATGCGCTCAGCCTTTACAGCCTATGTGCGCTTCTCATTTTTATTGGCAGCACGGGAATCGGTTGGATCGACACGCGCTTCGGTGTCAAGGCGGCTATTATTGCCAACGCCTGCCTTCAAATCGGCGGATTTGCAGTTTGTCTGGTTCTCCCGGCTGGCAGGACTTGCGCGATTGTATCCGCAGTTTTGGGTCTCACTTCCTGCGGAGCCATCTCAAATCTCTGCCCCTCTGCAACCGCAAGCGTATTTGGCAGAAAGGCATTTGCGGCAAGTATCCGAGTGGTCGGCACAGGCGGGAACATCATAAAGGGCTTTACATTTGCTCTGGTCGCCTACCTCGTGCGGGTAACCGGGAGCTATATCAATTGCTATAAAATTA
This sequence comes from uncultured Eubacteriales bacterium, assembly GCA_902492005.1. GTDB lineage: Bacteria > Bacillota > Clostridia > Oscillospirales > Oscillospiraceae > Intestinimonas. The sequence goes on along the minus strand of CABUJV010000013.1, from coordinate 28,186 downwards.
TGGCGTTTGTTGCTCTGGCCGGCCTCATCATTTTGTTGTTCGTCAATTATAAAGAGGTTTTGCAGCCTCCTACGTCCCGCGTAAAGGCGCAGTAGCCCGGTCATGAACAAATACCATATTTCAGGTCGTTCTATTGGATCTGAGCACAATGACCGGCCCCATTTTCCGGCTCTATACTGACCGCTGACAATAAAAATTCCCTTCGAAAATAATGAAACCTCTGCCAAAGAGCCCCATCATAATCATCGGTCTCCTTAGGCCATGATCCGCAAGCCGACAGGCTCATGACTTCCCTTCCACTACGTATCCCGCCCTGCTGCTGTTCGAACAGCAGCAGGGCGGGATACGTATTCTTTTTGTGCCGCGCCGATCCTTGAAAAAACGGACATACCAAGCAATTTTCACGGCCCTGTATCGATGCGCTCCGCACGTGCGCAGCTCATGTAGGAGAACTATGGCCTTGCGGCAAGCGGATCAAACCGCACCTCGAATGCGGAGCCTGCCAAATAAAATCGGTGAGTTCGGTTGTGTGCAGCAAGACAATTCGAGAAAATCTTTTCTACCCCCTTTACAAACCACGAGAAGGCTGCTATAATAATTAAACGTGTGACGCGGTCACATTGTTCGCGCCCGTAGCGCAATTGGATAGAGCGTCAGATTCCGGTTCTGAAGGCTGGGGGTTCGAGTCCCTTCGGGCGTACCACGTCGGAGCAAGCGGCATATCGCTTGCTCCGACTTTTTTTCAAAAGTCAGAGCGCGCTCATTCTGCTGCTCCTCCCTTCCAAACCGAACCCGGAGCGCAGCCGTTGGCGGCCTTACGCCTTACGGATGCGGCCTGCCCCTTACGGGCACTTACGCTGGGCTTCGGTTTGGTTTTTGGCAAACCCTTGACTGAAAAAGTATTTTCTGCCCTGCTGCAAGGTTGGCAAAGGCCGCGTATAACTGCTGTTATACGCGGCCTTTGCTTTTTATTCGCTTAGACCTCAAGCCGCCAATGAAACTGCGGGGCAAACGGATACAATGCCTGCCTGCTACACCCGTACGTCCTCCAGCTGCTCTGCCGGCGCGGCGCAGGCGCCCTCCCGGCACAGGTAATAACGCGCGCCTGCCGTGGGGCAGGGGTACTCCGCCGTAAAGGGCGCCAGCGCGGCCAGTCTGGCCCCATTCTCCGGCGTCTTTGCCAGGACGGTGAGGCCGGGGCGGGACCGCTCCCCCAGAAACGCCACAAGCTCCGCCGGGACTTCCTGCGACGTGCAGACCAGCTCAGCGGTAGGCCAGAGCTCCTCCAGCAGCGCCAGGAGGGTAAAGCTATGTCCCGCCGGATTGTCCTGAATCGCTCCCGCCAAGTATTGGAATTGGAGCTCTGCCGCCTCCCGCCAGCGATTCTCTCCGGTCATACGAGCCAGCCGCGAGAGTACCAGCGCCGCCGCCGCGTTTCCGGAGGGCATGGCGCCATCATAGGTCTCCTTGGTCCGGGTGATGAGCTGTTCCCCCTGTTTGGCATAGGGGTAAAACCCACCCCCAGCTTCGTCAAAAAAGCCCTCCAGCAGCCGCCGGGCCGTCTGCTCCGCTTCCTCGAAGCAGTCGATCCGAAGGGTGGCCCCATAGAGCTCCAGCAGCCCCCAGGCATAAAACACATAGTCCTCCAGCTTGCCCGGATGGGCGGCCTCCCCCTCCCGCCAGCGGGCCAGCAGGCCGCCGTCCGCGCCGGTCAGCTCCCGCCGGACGAACGCCGCCGCCCGCTGCGCGGCCTCCAGGTAACGACCCTCCTCCAGAGCCAGCCCCGCTCGGGCCAGGGCGGCAATCATCAGGCCGTTCCAGGCGGTGAGGACCTTGTCGTCCCGATGCAGCCGCGTCCGGCCCTGCCGGTAACTGCGCACGCGGGTCAAAAGGGCCGTCAGGCCCTCCGGCTCTGCCTCCCAGTCCGGCGCGCCGATGAGGTTGGGGATGCTTTTTCCTTCAAAATTGCCCCGGCCGGTCACGCCGAACCGGCGGCAGAAGGCCTCTGCCTCCGGCCCCAGATTTCTCCGCAGCTCTTCCGGCGTGAAGACGTAATACTTTCCCTCCACCCCCTCGCTGTCGGCGTCCTGGCCGCAGCAGAATCCGCCCAGGGGGTCTGTGAGCTCCGCCAGCACATAGTCCAGCGTGCGCCGGACCACGGTCCGGTAATAGGGGCGGCCGCTTTGCTGGTACGCCTCCAGGTAGGCCATTGCCAGCAGGGCGTTGTCGTAGAGCATCTTCTCGAAGTGGGGCACCAGCCACTGCCGGTCGGTGGAATACCGGGAAAAGCCGCCGCCCACATGGTCGAAGAGCCCGCCCCGGTACATATGCTCCAGGGTACTCTCCGCCATCTCCCGCGCCCCTTCGTCCCCCGTCCGCCCGGCGTAGCGGAGCAGAAACAGAAGATTATGTGCAGCCGGGAACTTGGGAGCCTGGCCAAAGCCGCCCCACTGCCGGTCAAACATCCGGCCAAAGAGGGCCGCTCCGGCCTCCGCCAGCTCCCGTTTCGGCACGCCGGGCCGGGCCGCCTCCTCCCGCCGGAGAAATTCGGTCAGCGCATCCCCCGCGGCGAGCAGGGTTCCACGGTCCTCCCGCCACAGCCGCGCCGCCTGGTCCAGCAGGGACAGCAGCTCCCGCCGGGGGAGGTAGGTCCCCGCCCAGAAGGGCTTTTGCTCCGGGGTCAGCAGCACGGTGAGCGGCCAGCCGCCGGAGCCGGTCTGGGCGATGCAGGCCGCCATATAGACCGCATCCACATCCGGCCGCTCCTCCCGGTCCACCTTGATGGGGAGAAAGTCCCGGTTGACCGCCCTGGCCACCGCCTCATCTTCAAATGACTCATGGGCCATGACGTGGCACCAGTGGCAGGTGGAATATCCGATGCTCAGCAGCACCGGCTTGTCCGCCCGGCAGGCCTCCTCAAAGGCGTCCGCCCCCCACGGCCGCCAGTCCACGGGGTTTTCCGCGTGCTGGAGCAGGTAGGGCGATTTCTCATATTGCAGCCGATTCGGCATGGCGGCTCCTCTCCTTTATGGATTCAGGCGCAGAAACGCCCGAATGTTCTCCAGTTCCTTTTCCGGGTCCGCATGAAGCCGGCCCATACGGTCGCAGAGGCCCAGCAGGGCCACCTCCCGGACGTCGGCGTGGACCCGCATCCCCGCTGCATCGCCAAAGGGCATTCCCTTTGCCGCAAACAGGACCTGCATGTGGTATCGGATCAGGGCGCAGATCCGGTCGATCAAGGCCGGCTCCATGGAAAAGCGGGACAAAAACCGCCGGGCCAGCCCGGCGCCAACCTTGTCATGGTCATAGGAGGTGATCTTCCCTCCCCGCACCCGCGTCGTGTCCGGCTTGCCGATGTCGTGGAGCAGCGCCGCCCACATCAGCGCAGCGGGGCAGCGGCTCTCTGCCCGCCGCTTTGCCGCCTCGTCCACCACCAGCATGGTGTGGTTCCACACGTTCCCCTCCGGGTGGTGCACCGGAGACTGGGGCGTAGCCTTCAGCCGCTGCAGCACCGCAAACGCAGGGGGCGTGGGCCCGGCAAAGAGCCGTTCCAGCGCCGCGCTGGGGCGGACATCCTCCATCAGACGCCGTTCCACCGCCTGAAACAGTTCCTCTTCCGCCGCCGTACAGCCGGCCCGCTCGTCTACTTTCCGCACGCCGCTATCACCTCCCTGCTAGTATTGCGAATTTGGGCGGGGTTATGCCGGGGCACGCCCATCCTTTGTCTCCCTTTTCAACCAACATCGAAACGCGCATGGCTCCCAATTGGAAGCCATGCGCGTTTTGACGCCCGGAGGGCCGGTTCGCCAAAAGCCCCTCACTGCCGAAAGAATCCCACCATCGGGTGGGCCAGGTCATAGATCAGCACACCCATCAAAAATGCAATCAGCGCACAGCAGAAAAAGAACAGGCGGTGCAGCCGCTTCTCCTTCCCCTCGATGGTCCTCTCGTACAGCCGGATCAGGTCCTCGCTCGGAGGCAGCGTCTCTTTCCCGCCCGGGGCCTGGATCCCGGCCAGCTCGTCCAGCGACCCGCCCATAGCCATCACCATGTCGCATACCGTCTGAAAGCTGGGGTTATCGGTCTGACCGGCCATGATACGGTTGATGGTACCAACCGGCACTCCTGACAAATCCGATAATTGTTGGTTCGTTAATTTTCTCTGATCCTTCAGTTCTTTCAGCCGTGTTGAAAGCATTTTTTATCACCTGCGATTACTCATTTTATCATGGCTATCATCCTGGTCGATGGCCGCAGTTCAAATTGGAGTTTGACGGTTTGCGCCTTCTGCTTTACGATGTTGCCATAGAATTCCAGTCCCATTTTAACATTACTCTTTGTGTGATGTAAAGTACCAATCTGCACAACAAGATAGGAGCGTGAGCCGATGACAAAGAGACGCCCGCTGAATGATCTGGGGCTATGGCTGCTGCCGGAGCTCAACCGGCGCAACATCCCCCAAAAGGTCTTCGCGCGCTTGCTGCGCACCACGCCGCAGAACCTGACCGACCTGCTCCGTGGAACGCGCTTCCGCGGCCAGACCCTCTCCCAATGGCAGGCCCGCTGCCAGGGGGTGCTGGAAAGGCTGGACCGGCAGTCGCCCGATACCGCTCTCCCCACCGGATGCGGCGCGCGCTATCAGACCATATGCTCCACGGTGGAGGACAGCACCCTGGGTACATACGAAACCTACGGCCTCCAGTGCCTCTGTCCGCAGTCGGGCGCCTGGGTCCAGGTCCGCGTCATCCGGGACATCTCCACTCAACGGGAACTGGTCCTGCATCTGGCCGATCAGCTCAACGCCTGCCGGCTGTCCCCCCTCCATTTCGAAGAGGTCGTGCTGGATCACATCGGCCAGTAGCCCCCATCCCTACAATGGAAGATTCCCCTTTGTCAGCCTGTACTGTCCGCTACCCGGCACAACCACTCCGCACCGCCGGGGACCGGGGTACCTGCAAATATATTTTTTTGGAGGTATCAAACATGGTCAAGTACATTCCCGAGCCGTTCCGCATCAAAATGGTGGAAAACATCAAAATGCTGACCCGAGAAGAGCGCTGCGACAAGATCCAGGAGGCGAGCTACAACCTGTTCCGGCTGAAGGGGGAGGATGTCTACATCGACACCCTGACGGACTCCGGCACCAACGCCATGAGTTCGGAGATGTGGTCGGCGCTCATGCGGGGCGACGAGGCCTACGCCGGCGCGAAGAGCTACTACCGCTTCATCCAGGCCTGCCAGGACGTATTCGGCTACGGCTTTTTCTGCCCGGTACACCAGGGCCGGGCGGCCGAAAAGGTCCTGTTTCCCAACCTCCTGCACCCGGGAACTTACGCCCTGGCCAACCTGTTTTTTGACACCACCCGCGGCCATGTGGTGCTCTCCGGCGCCCGGACGCTGGAGTGCGTCTGCGAGGAAGCCAAGCACCCTGAGCTGGTCGCGCCCTTCAAAGGAAACATGGACACCGCGCTCATGGAGCAGACCATCCTGGAAAAGGGCCCGGAAAACATGGGGCTGGTGGTCATGACTCTCACCAACAACTCGGCCGGCGGGCAGCCCGTCTCCATGGCCAACCTGCGGGAGGTATCCCGAATCTGCCAAAAATACGGTATCCCACTCTGCATCGACGCCGCCCGCTATGCGGAAAACGCCATGTTCATTCAGCAGCGCGAGGAAGGTTACGCCGGCAAGAGCATCCCGGAGATCGTTCGTGAGTGCTTCAGCTACGCCGATATGTTCACCATGTCCGCCAAAAAGGATACGCTGGTCAATATGGGAGGGGTGATTGGCATCAAGGACCCGGACAGTCCCCTGATCCCCGGCATCAAGGCCAACTGCATCAGCTTCGAGGGGTTCTATACATACGGCGGCCTGAACGGGCGCGACCTGGAATGCCTTGCCGCCGGCCTGTACGAGGGCATGGACGAGAGCTATCTGACCTACCGGCTGGGCAGCATCGCCTACCTCGGCGGCCGCCTGGATGAGCTGGGCATCCCCTATCAGAAGCCGGCCGGCGGGCACGGCATCTTCCTGGACGCCCAGAAGTTCTATCCGCAGATCCCGTGGTATGAGTTCCCCGGCCAGGTACTGAGCGTGGAACTCTACAAGGAGTGCGGTATCCGGGCCTGCGACATCGGGTCCTACATGATGGACCCGGACCCCGACACCGGAGAGGCGGTGCGCTCCATCAATGAATTCACTCGTCTTGCCATCCCCCGCCGGGTCTACACCCAGTCTCATTTCGACCTGGCGGTGGAGGCCATCCACAACGTCTGGCAGCGGCGTGAGGAATTGCAGCACGGCTACCGCATCGTGTGGGGTCCCAAGGTGCTGCGCCACTTCCAGGCCACGCTGGCCCCCATCGACGCATAATTCTCCCCAACTCCCCCCAGAAATCAGACTGGAAAGAATGAGGTGTTTTCATGGGAGAAGCAAACAAGACCAGTGCCCCAAGCCGGGCACAGTGGGGCGACCGCTGGGGATTCATTCTGGCCTGCATCGGCTCCGCCGTGGGCATGGCCAACGTCTGGGCCTTTCCTTACCGGGCCGCCAAGTACGGCGGCGGCGCATTCCTGGTCGCGTATTTTACCATCGCGCTGTTTCTGGGCCTGATCGGCGTGTCCGGCGAGATCGCCTTTGGCCGCTGGGGGCGGACCGGCCCCCTGGGAACCTTCCGCAAGGCCCTTACCCAGCATAACCTGCCGCTGAAAAACATCGGCATCCTTCCCGTGGCCGGCTCTCTGGCCATCGGCATCGGCTATGCTGTGGTCATGGCATGGGTCCTGCGCTATACCGCCGGGTCGGTTACCGGATCCATGCTGTCCGGCGATACCGGCGCCTACTTCGGCGCCATCGTGGGCGATTTCGGCAGCATCGGCTGGCACATGCTGGCCCTGGCCATCACCTTTGTCGTCATGATCGCCGGCATCAACAGCGGGATTGAGCGCATCAACAAGTTTATGATGCCTCTGTTTTTTGTTCTCTTCCTCATCATGGCCATACGGGTGGCCTTCCTTCCGGGCGCCATCGACGGCTACCGCTATCTGTTTATCCCCCAGTGGGAATACCTGCTCAAAGCCGATACCTGGGTGTACGCCCTGGGGCAGTGCTTCTTCTCCCTGTCCCTGGCCGGGTCCGGCACAGTGGTATACGGCTCCTACCTGAACGATGCCGAGGACTGCATTGTCTGTGCCCGGCGCATCGCCATTTTTGACACCCTCGCCGCCATTCTGGCCTCCATGGTGGTAATCCCCGCCGTATTCGCCTTCGGGCTGGACCCCTCCTCCGGGCCGCCCCTGATGTTCATCACCATGCCCGCCATCTTCCAGAGCATTCTGGGCGGGCGGCTGATCTCCGTGATCTTCTTTATTGCCATCCTCTTTGCCGGCCTCACCTCCATCGTCAACCTGTTTGAAACGCCCATTGAGGCCCTGCAGAACCGCTTCCAGCTCTCGCGGGTAAAGGCCAGCCTGATCGTCACCGGGGCGGCGGCGGCCGTCGGCGTCTTTATCGAAAACGGCGACGTGGTCAGCGCCTGGATGGACGCTGTCTCCATCTACATCATTCCCATCGGCGCACTGGTCTCCGCGGTGCTGCTCTTCTGGATCATGGGCGGCGACTTTGTCCGCTCGGAAATGGGGAAGGGCCGGGCTTCGCCGCCTGGGCAGTGGGTGACTTATCTGGGCAAGTATGTATTTTGTCTGGTCACGCTGGCCGTTATCATCCTAGGCATCGCCAAAGGGGGGATCTAAGCCGCTTTTCCCACCGGCATCTGCAAACCGGCAGAGGGGCCTCACCGTACGGTGAGGCCCCTCTGCCAGTTGATCCGCCGGACTCAATGCGCCGGGAAAGCGTCTGCGCGGGATGTTGGCTGCCGCATTTGAAAAGGGCGGCAATACAAACAGACGGCCTGGAGCCTTGCTCCAGGCCGCCTGTACAGAATAGAACGTTCATCCCGCCACCGTCACCACGCCGGTGACGGCATCCATATAGTAGCTCTGGATATCGGTGACAATGTACCAGGCAGGCACCATGTGGACGGGGTTGATCTGCACGGTGGACAGCGTATAACCCGCCGTGATGCCCCGGATCTCCCGGCAGATAACGCCGGTGTCCTTCAGATGGGCCAGGAACCGCAGCAGCACCGTGGCCACTGTCAGCGGAGCCTCGCCGGCCTCCGCCGCCGGCGAGCCGGTCAGCCGGGCGCCCTGGATGCTCCGCAGCTCCCCATCTTGATAGGTAAGGGTGGCCACACAGGAAAAGACCGGAGCGTCCTGCCAGGTCTGCCGGACCGTCAGGGTCCCACTGGCCTCGTCGTACTCCGAGGCCTCCCCCTCAAAGCCCATCTTCCGCAGACAGGCCAGTCCGAACCGGCCCGGCGGCTCTCCCTCCCGGGGATAGGCTCCGTCGTTCAAGGAGACGGAAAAGGTGCCGTCGGCGGAGAATCGGGCCGTCCCCTTTTCCCCCTGATAGGACCCCGTCCCGTCCTCCGCGGCGGTGGTCTCCCCCAGCAGTCCGGCGGCCTGCGCCTGCTCGGCCGCGGCGTCCCGGGTCACCGTCATGGCAGTCAGCTCCATCTCCCGGGGCAGGGCCGCCGTCATGGCGATTCCATTCTTCTCCAGGATGGATACCGCCTCGTCCCGGGCGCTCTCCAGATACTGGGCGCTGCGGGCCTCCCGCCCGGCCACCAGCACCAGCAGAAAGAGGTTGACCCCCAGGAGCATGAGGATGATGATGTTTTTGATTTTGGACCACTCCAGGGCCCCTCACCTCCTTCCGGCGGCCTTGGTCGCCTGCTTTTTTGCTGTCCTTTTTCCATATTTGCTTTTTCAGATGACCTCTTGACTTTTGATAGCTGGTCTTGCGGCGGCGCCGTTCAGCGGGCCACCCACTGGGCAGAGACGGTATCGCTGCTGTTTCCGGCATCCAGGTAGCTGAGGACCAGCTCCGAGCCTTCCACGCCCAGGGCCCGCATGGCGGCTGCGGCCTGGGCCACCGGCAGCACCGGGGCCGCAGACTCGGACGCCGCCCGGTAGGTCCGCAGCTGCAGGGTGAAGTCCACCACGCTGTTCTGGCGAATGGTCACCTTGGCAGCATAACCGTCCTGGCGGACCACAACGTCGGCTCCGCTGAGCTGGTAGCCGAAGTAGAGCGTGACGTCCTCTTCTCTGCTGTCCCGGCCGACCAGATACAGCCGGGCATCCCCCCGGCGGCCGGACGTGGCCTGCTCCACCAGGGACCAGGCCGCCTCCACCAGCTCCAGCTCTGAGCGCACTTCCCCCTCGCCGTGGATGGGGAACCGGGAATCCTCCGCCGTGGCGGCGTGGTAAATGGCCACGCCGGTGTCATAGAGCCGCAGAGAATCGCCGCTGCCCTCCCGGACGGAGAGGACGTTGGAGGTGCGGACGGTCTGGCTGGCCTGGGGGTGGAAGGACAGATCCCGCAGCAGGCTGTCCACCTCATCCGTGTCGTAGATGGGCACTGGGTTGGAGCACAGATAGGCGGCCGGAGCTGGGGAATCGTCCTGCTTGACCATGGTGTAGGGGGCCAGCTCACCGTACTGCTGGGGGTCCTCAAAGGCAAAGAGCACCCCGTTGGGGGAATATTCCTCCACTGCGCCGGCCAGCCGTTCGGCCAGGTCCCGGCCGGTGGAAAGATCGCAGGCATAATACGAGCCGTCCCTCTCATTGATATAATACAGCACCGCCTCTCCGCCCCGGCCGGCGGTGAGCAACAGGCGGCGGACCGGGGCCTCCAGGTCCGTACCGGAGATCCCGCCGCCCACCGAGGCGGCCAGGACCGGAAGGGGCACCTGCCCCAACAGGTCCAGATATACGCTGGACGCGGCGTCCGTCAGAGCCTCCCGCCAGCGCTGCTCGGAGACCTGCCGCGGCTCGCCCGCACCAGTCAGAGCGTCGGCCAGCAGGTTGGGCATCTTGCTGTAGAGCTCGTCCACCAGGCCGGTATCGTACTGGCCGCCGTACCGCCCCCGCTCGTTGGTCACTGCCATGCGGACAGGGCGGACCACCGCGGCCTGGCCGCCCTCCATGGGCCGCCCAATCCGGCTGTCCCGGTCGCTGCCGAAAAGGCCCACCAGCCCGGACACCCAGCCCTGGCCCGCGCCGGAGGCCTGGTCCAAAAACTGGGTGCGGCCCAGCAGGTAGACCGCCGAAAGAGCCAGCAGCAGGATCAGCAGGCTTTTCCCCGCTTCCGCCAGCCGGCGCATCCCCTTACTGCTCATGGCCGGGACCCTCCACGGGCAGCTCAATGCGGATGGTCAGTCCGGGACCGGGCCGGTCCACCAGCGCGATGCTCCCCTGATGCCGGTCCACGATCTCCTTGGCGATGGAGAGGCCCAGGCCCGTGCCGCCGGACTCGCGGGAGCGGGCCTTGTCCACCCGGTAAAACCGCTCGAAAATGCGGGAGCGGTCCTCCGGTGGGATGCCGATGCCGTTGTCGGACACCTCCATCCACACCTTCTCTCCCGCCCGGCCGGCGGAGATGCCGATCTTCCCCCCGTCGGGGGTGTACTTGATGGCATTGGAGACGACGTTCATCATGACCTGCAGGATACGCTCCCGGTCCCCCACGATGCCGGGAAGGTTGGGCTCCGGCTCCAGCGTTACAGTATGCCCGTGGCGCTGGGCCTCCATGAGCACGGCGTGGTACATGTCCCGGATGGCCCCCTCGAAGGAGAACCGGGCCAGCTTGAGCTCGCTGCGGCCCGAATCGAACCGGGAGAGGGTGAGCAGGTCCTGCACGATGTGGGTCATGCGGTCGGATTCATTGAGGATGACCCCCAGGAAACTCTTCTCGGTCTCCGGGGGCAGGTCCCCGGCACTGTCGGCCAGGGTCTCGGCGTAGGAGCGGATGTTGGTGAGCGGGGTGCGCAGCTCATGGGACACGTTGGCCACGAATTCCCGGCGCATCTCCTCGGTCTTTCGCTGCTCAGTGACGTCGTGGATGACCACCATGACGCCTCCCTCCTGCCGCTCCCCGTCAAAGGGAGCCAGCAGCAGCTCCAGGGTCCGTCCGGCCGCCTCCCGCTCGCCGGACAGGTAGGCCGGCTGCTCCAGGGCCAGCACCTGCTCCAGGGAGGCAATGTCCCCGAACAGGACGCCGTAGGCCGTCTGATCTCCGATGGGGCGGCCCAGCATCTCCTCGGCCGCCGGGTTCTTGTGGATGACCAGTCCCAGCCGGGAGAACGCCACCACGCCGTCCGTCATGTGGAGGAACAGGGTGTCCAGCTTGTTGCGCTCGTTCTCCGCCTCCTGGATGGTGTCCTGGAGCTTCCGGGCCATGTGGTTGAAGTTGCCGGTGAGGATGCCGATCTCGTCCCGGGAGCCTACCTCGATCTTCCGGGAGAAGTTGCCGGAGGCCACCCGCTTCACGCCGTCGGTGAGCCGTTCGATGGGGGTGGTCATGGTCTTGGCCAGCAGGAAGGAGAGCAGCACCGAAATGATGAGGCCGAACACCAGGGCCTCCACAATAATGGTGAACAGGGACGCGTTCAGCTCGGAGATGGTCTGGCGGGAGTCGTAGATGTAGATGATGTAGCTGCTGTCCCCCCGCCGGACGGGGACGGCCAGATCCATGTAGGAGGCCGTGATGTCGCTGTCGCTGCCCACCTCGGTCAGCTCGCCCTGGGCCAGCGCGTTGACCACATGGGTGATGTTGGGGGTCTTCTCCCGCAGGGTGTCGGCATCATCGGAGCTGGTCAGGTAGGCGCCGGTGGCGCTGTCCAGGATATAGTAATAGCGGGTGCGGTTGTCGATGCCCAGAGGGCCCATGTTGGAGTTGAGCACCTGCTTGAGCATATCCACCGGCTCGATGCGCCCCTCCAGCTCGTCCTGGGTGGGGGTCTGCAGATCGTCCAGGAAGACCTGGTCCCCGAACACATCCTGCATCTGGACATAGAAGTCATCCAGGTAGAAGCGCACCACGGAGTTCATCAGGAAGGCCCCCACCACCGTCATCAGCGACAGGATGAGCAGCACCATGATGAGCACCAGCTTCATATGCAGCGAACGAAACATCGGGCAAGCGCCCCCTTTTTACGGACTTCTTACACGTTGAACAGGTACCCCAGCCCCCGCCGGGTCACCACAAACTGCGGGCTGGCGGGGTCGTCCTCCACTTTTTCCCGCAGGCGGCGGATGGCCACGTCCACGGCCCGCACGTCGCCCACATAACCCTCGTAGTTCCACACGTTTTCCATCAGGGCCTCCCGGGAGAACACCTTCCCCGGGTTGGAGGCCAAGAACTTCAGCAGCTCGTACTCCCGCTGGGTCAGGTCCAGGGGCGCTGCGTCCTTGTAGGCCATGAGCAGCTCCGTGTCAATGGCGATACGCCCCAGCTCCAGGCGGCTGGCCGCGGAGGGCCGCATCTGGGCCGGGTCCGTGAGCATCCCCACCCGGCGGATATTGGCCTTCACCCGGGCCAGCAGCTCCCGCATGGAGAAGGGCTTGGTGATATAGTCGTCCGCCCCCAGCTCCAGGCCCAGGACCTTGTCGGTCTCCTCCTCCCGGGCGGTGAGCATGATAATCGGGGTAGCCCGGCCGTGCTCCCGGACGGCCCGGCACACGTCGAAGCCGTTCATCTTGGGCAGCATCAGATCCAGCAGGATCAGGTCCGGGTCCTGCTCCAGCGCCAGTTGGAGTCCTGCCTCCCCGTCGTAGGCTTCCACGGTGGCGTACCCCTCCCGCTCCAGGTTGAAGCTGAGGATATCCACAATGTTCTTCTCATCTTCGACAATCAAGATCGTCTTTGCCATGACCGCTCCCTTCTTCCCGTTACAGATCCAGCAGAACCTTGGCCTTGAGGACGGCGGCCACCGTCTTGGCGTCCTGAATGGTCCCGTCCATGACCTCCTTCACCAGTTCCCCGAAGGGCACCCGGTCCCGTTCCAGGAACTCGTCCTCATCCGGATGGCACGCCCCCGGCTTCAGCCCCCGGGCCAGATACATATGGAGCACCTCGTCGGAAAAGCCCGGCGAGGAGAGCAGCGCCCCCATATAGGTCAGCGTGGCGGGGGTGTAGCCCGTCTCCTCCTCCAGCTCCCGCAGCGCGCACACCCGGTGGTCCTCCCCCCGCTCCAGCTTGCCGGCGGGCAGCTCAGTGATGACCCGGCCGAAGGGGTAGCGGAACTGCCGCACCACTGTCACGGTGCCGTCGCCGTGGAGGGGCAGGATGGCCACCCCGCCGGGATGGGACACCACCTCACGGGCGGCCGTCCGGCCGTTGGGCAGCTCGACCCGGTCCAACCGCACGTCTACGATGACGCCCTTGAATTTTTCCTCGCTGGATACCGTCTTTTCATATAGCTCCATGTCGCCAGCTCCTATTCGCATAAGTGGTTTTAGTATACCACAGTTGGGTCAGCCTGCCAATACCCGGTCGTGCAGGGTACTTTTCACCGTTTTCCCCAATCATTACATCTATTCATGTCCCGGCGCACCCCTTATAATGTAGACAGTGCCCGCCCCGCGGAGCGTAAGGAGGAACCTCACATGACCATCCAGCCCATCGGCGCCGCCAGTGTCGCGCTGTACCTCACCCCCGCCGACCTGAAGGAGCACGGCCTCACCCCCGAAAGCCTGACACGGGATCTGGCCCTCACCCTGACCCGGGACGCCTTTCTCCGTGCCGGCCTGCCGGCGGAGGGGCCCCTGGAGATCGAGGCCTATCCCGACGCCTGCGGGGTGCTGGTCTTTGCCCGTCGGAGCGAGCCGCCCCGGATCTGGCTCACCTTTCCCGACCTGGAGGGGCTGCTGGCCGCCGCCCGCGCTCTCTGGGCCGCCTGTCCCGAGGAGGCCGCCCTGTTCTTCTGGGAGGGGCGCTACTGGCTGTCCCTCCCCGCCGGGGAGGAGCAGACCGCCTGCCGCCTGTCCGAGTTCGGCGCGCAGGCGGAGCAGGCCCCTTTCCTGGACGCCCGGCTGACCGAGCACGCCCGCCTCATCCTCCCCCGGCAGGCCCTGGCCGCCCTCCACCGCTATTTCCCCGATTAAAATGCCCGTTTTGGTTTGATCCTCCCTCTTTTTGGGCATCGTTCTTGTGCAAGTTTTGTCAAAAGATTTCGCTGTAACAATTGCGTAAAATTTCTTTTGATTTTGCATACTAGTGATGCTATAATATCATCGGATGATAGGGCCGACCGGCGGCGTTTCCCCGGGGCTCTCATCCATGATATAATGATTGGTTCGGCCGGGCGGCATGCTCTGGCCGCAGTATACAGGAATCAGGGCCGGATCTGGATCGTCCGGCCCTTGATCGCCCGGGCGGTCTCACCGCCGCCCGGGCGGGAGGACAAAAGAGGGTGCGGACTTGACAAAATATGTGATTCGCGGCGGAAAACCGCTGAATGGCGAAATCGATATCAGCGGCGCCAAAAACGCCGCCGTGGCCATTATCCCGGCCGCTCTGCTGGTAAACGGCACCTGCCGGATTGAGAACATTCCCCAGATCAGCGATGTGACCTCAATTTTGAAAATTTTACAGGAGCTGGGCGCCGATGTGCGCACGGTGGACCGTACCACCGTGGACATCGACTGCACCCGCATCCACAACGAGCAGGTGCGCCTGGACATGGCCCGGAAAATCCGGGCCTCCTACTACCTCATCGGGGCCCTGCTGGGCCGCTTCGGCGCGGCGGAGGTCCCGCTGCCCGGCGGCTGCCATCTGGGCGACCGGCCCATCGACCAGCACATCAAGGGTTTTGTGGCCATGGGGGCCGACGTGGAGGTCAAGGGCGGCTACGTCCACGCTTCCTCCGGCGGCCGGCGGCTGACCGGCGCCCAGATCTATCTGGACGTGGTGTCGGTGGGCGCCACCATGAACATCATGCTGGCCGCCGCCCTGGCCGAGGGGCTCACCATCATCGAAAACGCCGCTAAGGAGCCCCACATCGTGGACCTGGCCAACTTCCTCAACTCCATGGGGGCTGACATTATGGGAGCCGGCACCGACGTCATCAAGATCCGGGGCGTCCCCGGCCTGCGGGGCGGCACCTACTCCATCATCCCAGACCAGATCGAGGCGGGCACCTATATGGCCGCCGTGGCCGCCGCCGGCGGCGAGGTTCGCATTAAAAACGTCATCCCCAAGCACCTGGACTGCATTACCGCCAAGCTGGTGGAGATGGGCGTGGAGGTGGAGGAGGACGACGACGCGGTGCTGGTGCGCCGGACCGGGCCCCTCTACCGCGCCAACATCAAGACCCTGCCCTATCCCGGCTTTCCCACCGACATGCAGCCCCAGATCTCCGTGGTGCTCTGCCTGGCCCAGGGAACCAGCGTGGTCACCGAGGGCGTGTGGGACAACCGCTACCGCTATGTGGACGAGATCCGCCGCATGGGGGCCCAGATCCAAGTGGACGGCAAGGTGGCCGTCATTGAGGGGGTGGACAAGCTTACCGGCGCGCCCATGCAGGCCTGCGACCTGCGGGCCGGCGCGGCCATGGTCATCGCCGGACTGGCCGCCCAGGGCGTCACCGAGATCGACCACGTCTACTATATTGAACGGGGCTATGAGGACATCGTCCGCAAGCTCTCCGGCGTGGGGGCCGACATCCGCGTGGTCATTACCCCCGATGAGGATAAGGCCCAGGCCAGCGTGTGCTGAATCCCACCGCATCACGACGATCTCAGGGCGGCGGCAGGTTGCCGCCGCCCTTCCTGTTTAATTTCGATACATAGGAGCGATGATCTTGCTGACACTCACCACTCTGGCCAGCGGCTCCTCCGGCAACTGCCTGCTGCTCTCCGCCGGAGAAACCCGCCTGCTCGTGGACGCGGGCATCTCCTGCCGGCGTATCTGCCGCTCCCTCCGGGACCTGGGGGTGGAGCCCTCCGCCCTGTCCGGGGTGCTGGTCACTCACGAGCATACCGACCACATCGCCGGCCTGGCCACCCTGACCAAGCAGTTCCGGCTGCCGGTCTACGCCAGCCCCGGCACCGGGCGGCAGCTCTGCTACCGCATCGCCGCCCTGGAGGACCTGCTCCACACCTGCGCTCCCGGCGATGCCTTTACCGTGGGCGGCTTGGCGGTGGAGACCTTTCCCACCCTCCACGACGCGGCGGAGCCCATGGGCTATGCCGTCTCGGACGGCAGCCGGAAGGCCGCCGTGGTCACCGACCTGGGGGTGGTCACCGAAGCGGTCCTCGCCGGCGTGGCCGGGGCAGATCTTCTGGTTGTGGAGTCCAACCACGACGTGGACTGGGTCAAGTCCGGCCCCTACCCTTACCCCCTCAAGCAGCGCATCCTGGGCGACCATGGCCACCTGTCCAACGAGGCCGGGGCGGCCCTGGCCTGCACAGCCGTCCGGGCCGGCGCCCGCACCGTCATTCTGGCCCATCTGTCCGCCGAGAACAACACCCCCGCACGCGCCCGGGACGCGGTGGCCCTGGCCCTCTCCGCCATGGGGGCGGACCCCGACCGGGACCTGCGGCTGAGCGTGGCCCCCCGGGCCGAGCCCGGGCTGTGCTGCACCGCATAGGAGGTCCGCCATGCTGAATATCACCCTTCTGTGCGTGGGCAAACTGAAGGAACCGTTTTATACCCAGGCCGCGGCAGAATACGCCAAGCGGCTGTCGGCCTACTGTAAGCTGTCCCTTGTGGAGCTCCCCGAGGAGCGGCTGCCTAAGGACCCATCCCAGGCCCAGATCGACGCCGCCCTGGCCCGGGAGGCCGACGCCATCCGGGCCAAGCTGCCCCCCCGGCGCGGCCTCGTCGCCCTGTGCGTAGAGGGAAAGCCGCGCTCCAGCGAGGAGCTGGCCGGGCTGCTCACCGACTGGATGAACCGGGGCGAGAGCCACCTGGTCTTTCTCATCGGCGGCTCCTTCGGTCTCCATCCCTCCATCAAGGCGGAGGCCAGCCTGCGCCTGTCCATGTCCCCTATGACCTTCCCCCACCATCTGGCCCGGGTCATGCTGCTGGAGCAGATTTACCGGGCCTTCAAGATCAACGAGGGCTCCAACTATCATAAATGAGGTGACGCTATGGACCGCGAAAATCTGTTTATCCTGCTGATGCACATCAGCGCCGCGGCGGCCGCCCTGCTGGGTCTGGCCGCCAGGCTCCCGTCCCCCTTCCCGGCCATCCGTGAGCTGCGGTGGGAAGCCCGAGAGGCCGGTGAGTGAGATGGGCTACTGTGAACGCTGTGAGAAGGAATTTGACGGTCTGATCTGTCCCGTCTGCGGCGGCGCGCTGCTTCAGGAGGTGGACCCGGAGGCCATGCCCCCCGAGGAGGGCGGCTGGTCCTTCACCATCCACCATCCGGACGAGGTCCCCTGGCCCCTGGGGCCCGACGGGGAACCGGAAGAGGCCGTCCGCCTGTCCAATCTGGCGGATTTTCCCTCGGTGCAGACCGTGGTGCAGGCCCGGTTCCAGGCGGCCGGCATCCCGGTGCTCACCTGCTACCCCGAGGGAGGCGGTCTGGGCAAGGTCTATCTGGGCTTTTCCGGCTATGGGGTGGACCTCTACGTCCCCAAAAGCCGGGAGGCCGAGGCCCGCGCCCTGCTGCTGCACGAGGAATAGCGGCGGTTTTCGCCGCGGAATCATCCATATAAGGAGGAGATGTCATGTCCTACAAGGAGACTTACCTGAACTGGCTGAACAGCCCCGCCCTCAGCGAGGCCGAGAAGGCCGAGCTCCAGACCATTGCCGGAGACGAAAAGGAGATCGAAAGCCGCTTTTTTGCCCCGCTGGAATTCGGCACTGCCGGGCTCCGGGGCACCATGCGCGTGGGACTGCACCAGATGAACGTCCACGTCATCCGCCACGCCACCCAGGCCTTTGCCGAGGTCATCCTGGCCGAGGGGCCGGAGAGCGCCCGGAAGGGCGTGGCCATCTGCTTCGACTGCCGCCACCACTCTGACGAGTTTGCCCGGGAGGCCGCCCGCGTCATGGCCGGCAACGGCATCCCCGTGCGCCTCTTCGAGTCTCTCCGCCCCACCCCGGAGCTCTCCTTTGCCATCCGGGAATACGGCTGCATCGCCGGCATCAACGTCACTGCCAGCCACAACCCCAAGGAGTACAACGGCTATAAGGTTTACTGGGAGGACGGGGCCCAGCTCCCCCCCCGCCACGCCGACGCCATCGCCAAAAAAATGGCCGAGCTCGACCTGTTCGCCAGCCCGAAGCTGGCCGATTTCGAGCAGGCCGTGGCCGAGGGCCGCATCACCCGGATGGGGGCGGAGACCGACGAGGCCTTTCTGGCCCACGTCATGGGCCAGGTCAATGACCCGAGCGCCGTGGAGCGGGTGGCCGACACCTTCAAGATGGTATACACTCCCTTCCACGGCACCGGCTACCGCCTCATCCCCGAGGTGCTGCGCCGCCTGGGCATGAAGCACGTGCTCTGCGTACCCGAGCAGATGATCATCGACGGGGACTTCCCCACTGTGGCCTCCCCCAACCCGGAGAATCCCGAGGGCTTCCACCTGGCGGTGGCGCTGGCCGACCGGGAGGGGGCCGACTTCATTCTGGGCTCCGACCCCGACGCCGACCGGGTGGGCCTGATGGTCCGCAGCCCGGAGGGCCGGTTCGTCCCCCTGTCCGGCAACCAGACCGGCGTGCTGCTGCTGGATTACCTCATCACCGCTAAGAAGCGGGCCGGCACCCTGCCCGCCAACGCCGCCGCCCTCAAAACCATCGTCACCACCGAAATGGCCCGGACGGTGGCCGAGGTGAACGGCGTCCAGATGTTTGACACCTTCACCGGCTTCAAGTTCATGGCGGAAAAGAAAAATGCCCTGGAGCAAAGCGGCGAGGGCAAGGTCCTCTTCTCCTATGAGGAGTCCTACGGCTACATGATGGGCGACTACGTCCGGGACAAGGACGCCGTCACCGCCGCCCTGGTGTGCACCGAGATGGCGGCCTGGTACTTCGGCCAGGGCATGACCCTGTACGACGCCATGATGGGCCTCTATGAAAAGTACGGCTGGTACGGGGAAAAGACCCTCAACCTGGTGATGCCCGGTCTGGACGGCCTGAAAAAGATGGCCGCGCTGATGCAGAATCTGCGCACGCACCCCCTCACCGAGATCGCCGGGACGGCGGTGGTCCTCCGGAAGGACTACCGCGACGGCACCCAGACCGACCTGGCCGCCGGTACCGTGACGGAGATGGAGCTCAAGGGCTCCAACGTGCTCAAATACAAGCTCGCCGACGGCACCGACCTGGTGGTCCGCCCCTCCGGCACCGAGCCCAAGGTCAAGGTCTATATCCTGGCCCAGGGCGCAGGCAAGGCCGCCTGCGACGAGACGGTGGCCAAGTACGCCGCCTGGGCGGAGACCCTGAAGCGCTGAGCCCGGCCCGCTCCCCGGCGGAGGTTTCCGCCGGGGAGCGTTTTCTTGAAAAAATCTCTTGACTTTAACAGCAAAAAGTGCTAAAGTCAAGAGCCAGAAGGAAGTGTTCTCATGCGTTCGTTGTCCGGTTATGTGTATTACGGCTCCTATTACCGTTACGATTTTTTGGGTAACGGCGATTTTAGCTGCCCATAACCGGACGTCCACGATAGGAGCATTCGTATCCTGCCGCGGCGGCCCAGTGGGCCGCCGCGGTTCCATTTTATCTGAGAAAGGATCTGTCACATTATGGTCGTCATTATGAAACGGGATTTTACCGCCGAACAGCTTCAGGATGCCATCAAAACCATGGAGGCCGGCGGGGTACAGGTGATGGTGTCCAAGGGCTCCGAGACCACCATCCTGGGCGCTGAGGGCAACGCCGCCGGCATCGACCAGGAGAAGGTGGCCCTGCTCCCCGGCGTGGAGCGGGTCATGCGGGTCACCGAGCCCTACAAGAAGGCCAACCGCAAGTATCACCCCGACGACACGGTCATCGACCTGGGCAACGGCGCCGCCATCGGCGGCGAAAAGCTGGCCGTCATCGCCGGGCCCTGCTCGGTGGAGTCCGAGGCCCAGATCGTGGAGGTGGCCGAGGCCGTGAAGAAAAGCGGAGCCGCCGCCCTGCGGGGCGGCGCCTTCAAGCCCCGTACCTCCCCCTACTCCTTCCAGGGCATGGGCAACGACGGCATCCGCCTGCTCCAGGAGGCCAAGGCCGTTACCGGCCTGCCCATCGTCACCGAGATCATGTCCACCGACAACATCGAGATGTTTGAGATGTGCGTGGATGTGATCCAGGTGGGGGCCCGGAACATGCAGAATTTCGACCTGCTCAAGCAGCTGGGCCACACCACCAAGCCCATCCTCCTCAAGCGGGGCCTGTCCTCTACCATTGAGGAGTGGCTCATGTCCGCCGAATACATCATGGCCGGCGGCAACCATCAGGTCATCCTGTGTGAGCGCGGCATCCGCACCTTTGAGACCTTCACCCGCAACACCCTGGATCTGTCCGCCGTGCTGGCGGTGAAGAAGCTGTCCCACCTTCCGGTGGTGGTGGACCCCTCTCACGCCTGCGGCCAGGCTTGGATGGTGGAGCGCATGAGTCTGGCGGCCGTGGCCGCCGGAGCCGACGGCCTCATCATCGAGGTCCACAACGACCCCAAAAACGCCCTGTGCGACGGAGCCCAGTCCATCACCCCCGCGGACTTCGGTGGCCTGATGGGCAAGCTGGGCACGGTGGCCGCCTGCGTGGGCCGGAGCCTGTGAGATGAAAAAACAGATCGCCATCATCGGGCTGGGTCTCATCGGCGGCTCCATGGCCATGGCCCTGAAGGGCTTTGAGGACTACGAGCTGGTGGGGGTGGACCGGGACCCGGACACCCTGGCCTTCGCCGCCACCCACGGGGTGGCCGACCGGCTCACCGGCGACGCCCTGGCCGTGCTGCCCCAGGCCGACGTCGTCTACCTGTGCCTCCACCCCCGGGGCATCGTCCGCTTCCTGGAGGCCAACCGGGACCGCTTCAAGCCCGGGGCCCTGGTCACCGACGTGTGCGGCATCAAGACCGCCATCGTGGAGGGGGCGGCGGTGCTGCCGGAAGACGTGGACTTCATCGGCGGCCACCCCATGGCAGGCAGAGAGACCTCCGGCATCTTCCACGCCGACAGTGCGCTGTTCCAGGGGGCCCACTACATCATCACCCCCGGGCCCCGGAGCCGCCCGTCCCACGTGGCCCTGCTGGAGCGCATCGCCGGGCACATCGGCTGCCGGGACGTGGTGAACACCACCACCCAAAAGCACGACGCCATCATCGCCTACACCAGTCAAGTCATGCACATCATGGCCGTGGCGGTATGCGACGACCCGGACCTCTTTGACTGCAAGGGCTTCGAGGGCGGCTCCTTCCGGGACTGCACTCGGGTAGCCGCCCTGGACGTCCCCCTCTGGACCGAGCTCTTTTCCATGAACGCCCCGGCCCTGTGCACCGTGATCCGTACCCTGGAGGACAACCTGCGCGCCTACCGGGAGGTCATTGAAAGCGGCGACGCCCAGGCCTTGGCCGCCAAGCTGGCCTGGTCCGCCGACCGCAAACGGCACATGAATCTGGAATAAATCAGAGATTCTTAATCTTCCTTTCATTGACTTGGACCGGCGGGAGATGATATAGTGGTCTTACATCACTGAAATGGGAGTATCTGGATGGACAAAACGCTCTTTCGAAGCCTTCTGCTGCTCATCACCTTCACCGTGCTGCTCATCCTGGTCATCGTCAAATTCGACGTGCTGTGGGGAGCTGTGGCCAGCGTGCTCACGGTGTGCCGCCCCCTGTTCATCGGCCTGGCTATCGCCTTTGTGCTCACCAAGCCCTGCGCCTTTTTCCGCCGGCACCTGGACCGCCTGCTGGGCGGGACCGCTCTGAAAAAGGCCAGCATTCCGCTGGCAGTGACCCTGTCCTATCTGCTGCTCTTCGGCGTGGTGGCGGCGGTCTTTTCCTTCGTACTGCCCCAGTTGGTGGGCAGCATGGGGCGCTTTGCCTCCAACCTGGAGGGCTATGTGGGACAGGCCCAGGTCTGGATCAACAACCTCACGGCCTGGCTCCATCTGGAGGAGCTGGACCTGTCCCGGCTGGACCAGGTGCTCCGGAACCTGTTCAACAGCGTCCTCGCCGCCCTGTCCAACGCCGTGCCGCAGCTCGTCAGCCTGACCAGCAACCTGGTGTCCATCGTGATCACCGGCGTATTGGCCCTGGTCTTTTCCATCTACATGCTTGCGGGCAAGGACCGCCTGCTGGCCCAGTGCCGCCGGGTACTGCGGGCCTATACGCCGCCCAGGGTCTGCCGCGTGGTGCTGGACGTGGCCGCCCTGACGGCGGGCACCTTCAGCAAATTTGTCACTGGCCAGATCACCGAGGCATGTATTCTGGGGGGACTCACCTTCGCGGGCATGGTCCTTCTGCGGCTGGACTACCCCCTTCTCATTGCCGTGCTCATCGGGGTGTCCGCCCTGGTGCCCATCGTGGGCGCCTATGTGGGGGCCTTTACCTCCGCCCTGCTGCTGGCCATGATCGCCCCCATGAAGGCCGTCATCTTCCTCATCTTCCTGGTCTGCCTCCAGCAGTTCGAGGGAAACGTCATCTATCCCCGGGTGGTGGGCACCTCCCTGGGCCTGCCGGG
Organism: uncultured Eubacteriales bacterium; assembly: GCA_902492005.1. Classification (GTDB taxonomy): domain Bacteria; phylum Bacillota; class Clostridia; order Oscillospirales; family Oscillospiraceae; genus Intestinimonas. Next base: position 5,672 of record CABUJV010000013.1, on the reverse strand, counting down.
GATCTGGGTGCTGGCCGCCGTCACCATCGGCGGCGGACTGTTCTCCTTCCTGGGGATGCTTCTCAGCGTCCCTGTGGCCTCCATCCTCTACACCCTGCTGCGGCAGGACGTGTGCCGGCGGCTGGACGGCGTGTAGCCGAACGCCCGGGCGCCCGGTGCGGAACCTCTTCCGCGCCGGGCGCCTTTTTAAAATTCTAAAGTTTTTCTGAATCCAGCAACTTTCTCTTGCCGCCGGGCGTCTAACCCTGTATACTGAGCATTGTTGACATAATTCTTGGGAGTGAAGGCTGTGGCAAAGCGCGTACAGAAGAAACGAAGGCCCTCCCGCCTGCGCCGGGCAGGCCGGACGCTCTACCGCACGGCGGTGGCCCTTTCGGCCGTGATTGTCGCGGGCTTTGTGGCCTGGCAGGTGCTGGTGCGCCCTCCCGCGCAGAGCGCCGCTCCCCCGTCCACGGCCCCCCTTCCCACCGCCTTCCAGCCTGCGGGAGAGAGCGCGACGCCTCAGGAGCCCGCCGGGGAGACGGCTCCGCCGCCGGAGCGCCGGGCGTACACCTACACCTTCCTGCTGGCGGCCAGCGATCAGTCCAGCGGCAACGCCGACACCATTATGGTGGCCACCTACGACGTACCCAATGCCAGGGTGGGGGTGGTCTCCATCCCCCGGGACACCCTGGTGGACCGGAAGACCCCCAAGATCAACGCGGCCTATCTGGGCAAGGACGGGGCCTCCACCCTGAAACGCGTGGTGGCCGACCTGGTTGGCTTCCCCATCGACTACTACCTCACGGTGGACATCTCCGCCTTCCAGGCTCTGGTCAATGAGGTGGACGGCGTGGACTTCTATATCCCCTGCGACATGGATTACGACGACCCCACCCAGGACCTCTCCATCCACTACCAGGAGGGGATGCGGCACCTGGACGGGGCCCAGGCGCTGGAGGTGGTGCGCTTCCGCCACAACAACGACGGCAGCGGCTACACCGACGTGGGCCGGTCCCAGACCCAGCAGAAGATGCTCGCCGCCATTGCCAAAAAGGTATTCTCCCTCTCCAGCGTGACCAAGTTCAACCGCTTTGTGGACATCTTCACCCGCTACGTCAAAACCGACCTGTCGGCCAGCGACATCGCCTATTTTGCCTCCAACGCCCTGTCGGTGGACCTGTCCGCCGGGCTGTCCACCGGCACCCTGCCCGGGGACGGCACCGTCACCTACCGGGGGACCAGGTGGTGCTACCGCCTCTACCCCCAGGAGTGCCTGGACCTGCTCAATCAGACCGTCAACCCCTACACCACCGATTTGACCCTGGAGCTGACGAACTTCTTCCAGGGATGAAAAACGCCCCATGAGCCGCGGCTCATGGGGCGTTCGCCTTTCTTACCTTTGGAACACGCCGGTGGAGAGATAGCGCTCCCCGGTGTCCGGCAGGACAGCCACGATGGTCTTGTCCCGGTTCTCCGGCCGGGCGGCCAAAAGAGCGGCGGCCCGGGCGGCGGCGCCGGAGGAGATGCCCACCAGCAGGCCCTCCCGGACGGCCAGGTCCCGGGCGGCGGCCCAGGCGTCGTCCCCGGGGATGGGCAGGACTTCGTCCACCAGGTCCCGGTCCAGCACCGATGGGACGAAGTTGGCCCCGATGCCCTGGATCTTATGGGCTCCCGGCTTTCCGCCGGAGAGAACGGGGGACTCGGCGGGCTCCACCGCCACCACCCGAACGGCAGGGTTCTGCTCCTTCAGGTAGCGGCCCGCCCCCGTGAGGGTGCCGCCGGTGCCCACCCCCGCCACGTAGATGTCCACCGTACCGTCGGTGTCCCGCCAGATTTCCGGGCCGGTGGTCTCGTAGTGGGCCCGGGCGTTGGCCGGATTGTCAAACTGGGCGGGCATCCAGGCACCGGGCAGGGCGTCCAGCAGCTCATTGGCCTTGTCGATGGCCCCCTGCATCCCCGCCGGGCCGGGGGTAAGCACCAGCTCCGCCCCCAGGGCGGACAGCAGGCTCCGCCGCTCGGCCGACATGGTCTCAGGCATGGTGAGGATGACCCGGTAGCCCCGCAGGGCGGCGATGTAGCTCAGGCCCACGCCGGTGTTGCCGCTGGTGGGCTCCACCAGGACGGAGCCGGGCCGCAGAAGGCCCCGCTCCTCGGCGTCTCGGATCATGTAGAGGGCCGTCCGGTCCTTGGCCGAGGACAGAGGGTTGAAGCACTCCAGCTTGGCCAGGATCCGGGCGCCGGGGGCATAGCGCTCCAGGGCCAGAAGGGGCGTATTGCCGATCAGGTCGGTGAGGATATGGGCGATCTGCATGGTATCTCCTCCAGTTCCATCGGTTGTTTTTCGGATGAAAAGCCCGTCCAACCGGCGGACGGGCTTTTTCAGCGCGGCTTTTTAGAACACGGGCACCACGGCGCCGGCGTAGGTCTCCTCGATGAAGTCCTTGACTTCCGGGCTGGTCAGGGCCGCGGCCAGGGCCTGGATGGCGGGACTGTCCTCGTTGCCCTCCTTGACGGCCAGGACGTTGACGTAGGCGGTGGCGGCCTCGCCGTCGGCGGCCTCGATGGCCACGGCGTCGGCCACCTTCAGCCCGGCGTCAATGGCGTAGTTGCCGTTGATGACGGCCATGTCCACGTCGGCCAGCCGGACAGGAAGCTGGCTGGCTTCCAGCTCCACGATGTCCAGGTTCTTGGGATTCTCGGCGATGTCGGCCTTGGTGGCGGTGATGCCCGCGCCCTCCTTCAGGGTGATGAGCCCCTCCTGCTCCAGCAGCAGCAGAGCCCGGGCCTCGTTGGTGGTGTCGTTGGGCACTGCGATCTGGGCGCCGTCGGCCAGGCCGTCGATGGAAGCGGTCTTGCCGGCGTAAAGGCCGAAGGGTTCGTAGTGGACGTCGGCGGCGCTGACCAGATGGGTGCTGTCGCTGACGTTGAACTCATTCATGTAGGTGATGTGCTGGAAGTAGTTGGCGTCCAGCTCGCCGTTCTCCACGGCCAGGTTGGGCTGGATGTAATCGTTGAACTCCACGATCTCCAGGGTGATGCCCTGCTTGGCCAGGAGACCCTTGACCACCTCCAGAATCTCCGCGTGGGGGGCGGGGGTGGCGCCCACCTTCAGTACGGTCCCCTCCAGGGGATTGGACGCGGCGGGTGCGGAGGGCTCCACAGGGGCGCTGGGGGCGGGAGCGCTGGCGGAGGGAGAGGGGCTGGCGGTGCTCCCGCCGCCGCAGCCGGCCAGAAGAGCGCAGGCCAGCGCGCCGGTCAGGAGCAGAGAGACAAACTTTTTCATGATACATTCTCCTTTTCCTTCAAACTGAAGTGATTTGAACTATGTGAGCCGCCGGAGCGGGATTCACCAAAAGAAAACGTCCCTGACGTGCCGAAAAACACATCAAGGACGAAAGCAAACGCTTCGTGGTACCACCTTGCTTCGCCCGGACCTCACGGCCAGGGCCTTAGAGCGTACAGGATATCCGATACGCCAGCGCGATTACGGGCGCTTCCCGTCGCAGCCTGTGCCTTTCGGCAGTCGGTGCGCAGCTCCGAGACCATCTTCCGCGCGGCCTTCCGCACCCCTTCCCACCAGCCGGGGCTCTCTGCAGCGTATCTCCGTGCTTACTCTTCTCTTCCTTGCCTTTTTTGAGCGGTATTCGATTGTCTAATAGTTTAATCCAGGCACGGCCCGCTCGTCAAGTGGGAATTTTGCTCACATACGGCCTGGCATTCTGCGCTCCTTTTGTATATCCCGGCCAATTTCCCTGCGCCGGCGCCGCTTTCCACCGGGGCCGATCCGGCGGTCAAACCGGACCGCCAGGTAGGTGCCGATGGACTGGAAGATCTGCACCAGGATGACCAGCACCACCACCGAAACCCAGAGGATGATGTTCATGCGGCGCTGGTAGCCCAGATTCAGAGCCATAGAGCCCAGCCCGCCGCCGCCGATGGCCCCCGCCATGGCGCCGTAGCTGAGGATGGTGATAAACGCAGTGGTAAAACCGGAGATAAGGGAGGGGCAGCTTTCCGGGATCATCACCTTGGCGACAATCTGAAGAGGGGAACAACCCATGGATTGGGCCGCCTCCACCACCCCCTTGTCCACCTCACGGATGGACGCCTCCACCAGACGGGCCACAAAGGGGAAGGCGGCCACGATAAGGGGGATGATCGTGGCCACTGTGCCAATGCTGGTGCCCAAAATGACCCGGGACAGGGGGATGACCAGCACCATCAGGATCAGAAAAGGCACCGAGCGCAGGATGTTGATGATCACGTTGAGGGCGCTCATGACGGACCGGGGCAGGGGCCGCACGCCCCCCTCCTCCCCCGCCACCATCAGCACGCCCAGGGGCAGGCCGATGACGTAGGCAAAAAAGGTGGCGATGACGGTAACGTAGCAGGTCTCCCAGATGGCGAACAGCAGGCCGTCCCTGCCCAGGGACAGCAGGCGGACCACCTCCGGATTTTGCAGCAGCTCACTCATGGTAGTCGGGCACCTCCTCCACCGTGACATCCCTCTGGGCCCTGAGATAGCTCAGGGCCCTGGCGGCCTCCGCCGGGTCCTGGGGCAGGCCCAGCAGCATGGAGCCAAAGGCCTTGCCGCCCACGTTGCGGGTGTCGGCCCCCAAAATGTTGACTTTGACCCCGCAGTCGATGGCCAGCGAGGCGATGAGCGGCTCATAGGAGGAGCCGCCGTTGAAGGCGATGCGCACCACGTTGGCTGCGGGGAACTGGTCGATGTGGGCCCCCTCGGGGTAGACCAGCCGCCGGCCCGCCTCAGTCTTGGGGTTGGAAAAGACCTCCTCCACCGTGCCGGTCTCTACCATATGGCCGTGCTCCAGAATGGCCACATGGGTGCAGATCTCCTCCACCACCGCCATCTCATGGGTGATGACGATGACGGTAATGCCCAGGCGCCGGTTGATGTCCTGAATGAGCCGGAGGATGGCCCGGGTGGTGGTGGGATCCAGGGCGGAGGTGGCCTCGTCGCACAGCAGGACCTTGGGGTCGGAGGCCAGGGCCCGGGCGATAGCGATGCGCTGCTTCTGCCCGCCGGAGAGCTGCACCGGATAGGCGTCCGCCTTGTCGGGCAGGCCGACGACGTCCAGCAGCTCCAGGGCCCGCTTGCGGGCCTTGGCCGCCGGGACGCCGGCGATCTCCATGGGGAAGCAGATGTTTTTCAGGCAGGTGCGCTGCATCAGCAAATTGAACTGCTGAAAGATCATACTGATGGAGCGGCGGGCCTGACGGAGCTGGGCGGGCGTCATCTGGCACATGTCCAGCGGGCCGGTCCCTCCGCCGTCCACCAGGCCGTCCACCAGGACCTGACCGGAGGTGGGCGTCTCCAGCAGATTGATGCACCGGACCAGGGTGGACTTGCCCGCGCCGGACATGCCCACGATTCCAAAAATGTCGCCGGTCCGAATGGTCAGGCTGACGTCCTCCAGGGCGTGGAGCTCCCCCTCGCCGGTGTGGAAGGTTTTTGACAGGTGTTTGAGCTCGATCACAGAAACGATCTCCTCCTGGGACTGTTTTTCCAAACAATTCCCATTTTTTCTGGGCAAAGCCCGGAATTTCGTGTACAGTTCATTCTATGACAAGAGGTCACGCCTGTCAAGGACAAAAGCCCGGAACACTCAGCGGCGCAAGTTTTAATATGTATTTAGACAGCCGTACACCCGGTCCTCGGATGTCCGGCT
>CABUJV010000012.1 GCA_902492005.1 uncultured Eubacteriales bacterium | reverse complement strand
CCTTAAGGGGCTTCGTCCGTATCAGGCCCTTATAGGGCCTACTCAAGCCTCCGGCTTAGCCGGAGGTTTTGACTCGCTCAGGACAGCAGAAGCTTGTCGTCGGCTTCGTCGGAGCCGCTGGCCTTGCTGAACAGCTCCAGCAGGGCCTCCACGGTCAGCTTTTTTTTCTCCTCGCCGGATACGTCCACGGCGATGCGGCCCTCGTACATCATGATGAGCCGGTTTCCGTGGGCGATGGCATCCCGCATGTTGTGGGTGATCATCAGGGTGGTCAGCCGGTCCCGCTGGACAATCCGCTCGGTAGCATCCAGCACCTTGGCGGCGGTCTTGGGGTCCAGGGCGGCGGTGTGCTCGTCCAACAGCAGCAGTTTGGGCTTCTGGAGGGTGGCCATCAGAAGAGTCAGGGCCTGCCGCTGGCCGCCGGAGAGCAGCCCCACCTTGGAGGTGAGCCGATCCTCCAGCCCAAGGCCCAGGGTGGCGAGCAGCTCCCGGTATTTCTCCCGCTCCGCCTTGGTAATGCCGGAGCGGAGGCCCCTTCCCTGCCCCCGGCGGGCGGCCAGAGCCAGATTCTCATCGATCTGCATGGTGGCGGCAGTACCCATCATGGGGTCCTGAAAGACCCGGCCGATATACCGCGCCCGCTTGAATTCCGGCAGGTGGGTCACGTCAGCGCCGCCGATGACGATGCTCCCCTGGTCCACCGGCCACACGCCGGCCACGGCGTTGAGCAGGGTGGACTTGCCGGCGCCGTTGCCGCCGATGACGGTGACGAAATCGCCGTCGCTGAGGGTAAGACTTACCCCCTTGAGGGCCACCTTCTCGTTGACGGTCCCGGCATTGAAGGTTTTCCAGATGTCCCTGATCTCAAGCATGGGTTTGGACCTCCTTCCTCCCGGTCTTGGTGAAATACTTGCCCTTCCAATAGGGGATGGTGAGGAAGACGGCTACCACCAGAGCGGTGAGGAGCTTCAGATCGGTGGACTCCAGTCCCAGCCGGAGGACGAGGGTGATGACTACATAGTAGATGATGGCGCCGATGACCGAGGAGAGGAGCTTTAAGGCAAAGTTCTGGAACACCTTGCCCAGCAGGACCTCGCCGATGATGACGGCGGCCAGGCCGATGACGATGGCGCCCCGGCCCATGTCGATGGTGGAGCTGCCCTGATACTGGGCCAGCAGGCCGCCGGACATGGCCACCATGCCGTTGGACACCACCAAGCCCAAGACTTTGTTCAGGTCGGTATTGATGCCCTGGGCCCGGGCCATATTGGGGTTGGAGCCGGTGGCCCGGAGGGAAGAGCCCATCTCGGTGCCGAAGAACCAGTAGAGCAGGGCGATCACTACCGCGGTAAAGACGGCCATCAGCACCAGCGGATTGTTGAGAGCCAGATCCCGGATATACCGGGCGGAGACCAGCAGGTCGTACTTGTCCACGCTCACCGCCAGGGTGGCTTTGGTCTTGGCGGTATCTCCGATGGCCATGATCCGCAGGTTGATGGAATAGAGGGCCAGCTGGGTCAAAATACCTGCCAGAATAGCGGGAATGCCGCAGGCGGTATGGAGCAGGCCTGTACACAGCCCCGCCAGCATCCCCGCCAGCATCGCCGCCAGCAGAGCCACCCAGGGATTCCAGCCCAGGGTGATGCCCAGCGCCGCCACCGCGCCGCCGGTGGCCAGGGAGCCGTCCACCGTCAGGTCCGCGACATCCAGAATGCGGAAGGTGATATACACCCCGATGGCCATAACGCCCCAGATGAGCCCCTGCCCCGCCGCGCCGGGCAGGGAGTTGATAAATGCCGTTAAGAAGTCCATAGTATTCCTCCAAAGATGAAGCGCTCACACTGCAGAGTATAACAAAAAGGAGCGGAAAAGGAAAGCCCTTTTCCGCCCTTTTTGCTCAAAGGGCGACTTACCCCTCGATCGCGACATAATCCTCGGGTACGGTGATGCCTAGAGCCTCGCAGTTGGCTGCGTTGTACTTCTTGTCCAGGGTGGTATCGAAGCCGATGGCGGTTTCAGACACGCTCTTGGCCCCGGTGAGGATATCCACGGCCTGCTGTCCGGTGATTTGGCCCAGCTCATAGTAGTCGATGGACAGGGTCACGCAGCCGCAGCCCTTGCAGATGCCCTCCTCGCCGGCCACCACGGGCACCTTGGCGGGCAGGACGATGTTGGCGATGGTCTCGGTGTTGTTGGCTGCGGTGTTGTCGGTGGGGATATAGAGTACGTCGGAGTTATCCACCGCGTTCTGGGCCACGGAGGACAGGTCGTTCACGTCGGTGAAAGCGTACTGGGTGCAGGTGTAGCCCATCTCCTCCAGATAGCCCTGAACGCCCTCCACCTGGAACAGGGAGTTGGCCTCGCCGGAGCAGTACAGAAGGCCCACGTTCTGGGCGTCGGGGAACAGGTCGTGGAGCATCTGGGCCTGCTGGTCCAGAGGCGCCAGGTCGGAAGTGCCGGAGATGTTGCCGCCCAGGACCTTGTCCTCGGTCGTATCCAGGTCCAGGGCCACGCCGTAGTTGGTGACGGCGGTGCCCAGGATGGGAATGTCGGCGGTAGCGGAGGCGGCGGCGGTGAGGGCGGGGGTGGCGTTGGCCAGGAGCAGGTCCACCTTCTCCGCCACAAAGCCGTCAATGATGGTGGCGCAGTTGGGCACCTCGCCGCCGGCGTTCTGCTCCTTGATCTCCACCTTGTCTCCCAAGGCCTCGGTCAGGGCGTCCTTAAAACCCTGGGTGGCGGCGTCCAGAGCGGGATGGGGGGCCAACTGGCAGATACCCACCACGTATTTCTCGGCGGCGGGCGTGCTTTCGGCGGGGGCCGAGGCGGAGGGGGCGGGCGCGCTGGCGCTGGGAGAGGGGCTGGCGGAGCCGCCGCCGCCGCAGGCGGTCAGGGAGACCGCCAGGGCCGCCGCCAGAGCAAGAGCAGCAAATTGAGACAGTTTCTTCATTTTGTTCATCCTTCCTGTTGTGCAGGTTGATTGCTTTAGCACTTTTAGGTGTTAAAGTATTATCTGCATTATAAGCACTTTGCAGGAAAATGTCAACCCTAAATTTTTTGTGAAGTTTTTGGCCTAAGACAGGTTGCAATGGACTTTTGCGCCCCTCTATGGTAAAATCAATCCGACTTTAACATTGGAGGCATGTGCCTTGCGAACGGAAATCCTTGGCGTAGGCTTTGACGATCTGACCCTGGCGGAGGCGGTGGCCGCCGGCCGCGCCCTGCTGAATGGGCGGGGTTTTCACTATGTGGTGACCCCCAATCCCGAGCTGGTGAACACCGCCCGGGCCGACCCGGCGTTCCGGGAGGCCCTCAACGGGGCGGACCTGGTGCTCCCCGACGGCATCGGCGTGGTATACGCCGCCAAAATTTTGGGCAGACCCTTAAAGGGGCGCTGCCCCGGCATCGACTTTGCTGCCGGCCTCATGGCGGAGATGGCCCGGGAGGGCAGGCGGCTGTACCTGCTGGGGGCCAAACCCGGGGTGGCGGAGGCCGCCGCCCGCAATTTGGAGGCCCAATATCCCGGCCTGATCCTCTGCGGCGCCCACGACGGCTACTTCCAGGACGATGGTCCGGTGGTGGAGGACATCCGTTCCGCCGCGGCCGACGCGGTGTTTGTCTGCCTGGGTGCGCCCAAGCAGGAGTTCTGGATGATAAAGAACGGTCCGGCTACCGGGGCCAAGCTGCTGGCCGGACTGGGCGGGTCCCTGGACGTGTTTGCCGGAGTCGCCGAGCGGGCCCCGGAGGCCTGGCAGAAGCTGGGCCTGGAGTGGCTCTACCGGCTGACCAAGGAGCCGAAGCGCATCGGCCGTATGGCCAAGCTGCCCCTGTTCCTGGTCTCCGCCCTGGCAGCCCGGGGAAAGAACAAGTAAGGAGGCAGGGCCATGGCAGGCAGGCTCATCGTCCTGGAGGGCACCGACGGGTCGGGAAAATCCACCCAGTTCTCCCTCCTGTGCGGACATATGGACCGGGAGGGCAGACCCTTCCGCAAGCTGATTTTCCCCCAGTACCAGGAGCCCTCCTCGGCCCTGGTCAAGATGTATCTGAACGGAGAGTTCGGACCCCGTCCCTCCGACGTGAACCCCTACGCGGCCTCCACCTTCTATGCGGTGGACCGCTACGCCTCGTATAAAAAGGTGTGGGGCGCGGCGTACCAGGAGGGGGAGCTGATCCTCTCCGACCGCTATACCACCTCCAACGCCGTCCACCAGACCGGCAAGCTCCCCGAAGGGGAGTGGGAGGAGTTCCTCCGCTGGCTTTTCGCCTTTGAGTACGGCAGGCTGGGCCTGCCGGAGCCCGATCTGGTGCTCTGGCTGGATATGCCCACCGAGCGGGCGGTGGAGATGCTCCGCCGCCGGGAGGGGGAGACCCACACCAAGGGGGACATCCACGAGGTGGACACCGCCTATCTGGTCCGGTGCCGGAGCGTGGCCGCCGCCGCCGCCCGGCTGGGCGGCTGGAAGCGGATCTCCTGCGTGGACGGCAGCGGCCGGGTCCGCCCGCAGGAGGAGATTCACGACGAGATCTGGGACGCCGTCGTCCCGATGCTGGGATCAAACACAAAAAATGCATGAGGAGGACGAAGGGTATGGTCTATATTTTGTTGGGGGAAGGGTTTGAGGAGGCAGAGGCCGTGGTGCCCGCCGACCTGCTGCGGCGGGCGGGGGTCCAGACGGCCCTGGTGGGGCTGGATGGGCCGCAGGTCACCGGCGGCCACAGCATCACCCTCCGCGCCGACATGGCGCTGGAGCAGGTGGACACCGAGGCCATGGAGATGCTGGTGCTCCCCGGGGGCCTGGGGGGCGTGGAGGCCATCCAGAAAAACCGCTTTGCCCAGGGCTTGATTCAGAAGGCGTGGGACAAGGGCTGCTGGCTGGCGGCCATCTGCGCCGCCCCCACCATCCTGGCCCACGCGGGGCTGCTGGACCGCCGGAAGGCGGTGTGCTACCCCGGGATGGAGGAGCAGATGGGCTCCGCGGTGGTCCAGACGGGACAGCGGGTGGTGACCGACGGCCGGATCATCACGGGGGAGGGCCCCGGGTCTGCGTTCGACTTCGGACTGAAGCTGGTGGAGGCCCTGCTGGGCGCGGCGGAGGCGGAGAAGGTGCGCCATGCCGTCCACTATCGCTGAGGAAAAGGCGGAGCTCCGGGCCCGGATTCAGGCGGAGTCCGCCTTCCGCTCCCCCGCCGCCCGGCGGGTGAGCGACGCGGCCCTGCGGTCCAGATTTCTGGCGCTGCCCCAGGTGCGCCGGGCCCGGACGCTGCTGCTGTTTTGGGGGGTGGGTACCGAGCCGGATACCCTTCCCCTCATCGACGGGCTGCTGGTCCAGGGCAAGCGGGTGGCCCTGCCGCGGTGCCTGCCCGGCCGGGCCATGGAGGCCCGGCTTATATGGGGCCGGGAGGGGCTTGTCCCCGGTGCGTTCCAGATCCCGGAGCCGGGGGAGGACTGCCCCGTGGCGGCGCGGGATGAGATCGACGTGATCCTGGTGCCCAACCTGTGCTGCGACCGGGAAGGCTACCGGCTGGGCCACGGCGGAGGGTACTACGACCGCTATCTGGCGGGCTACCGGGGCTTTACTGTGGCTTTTTGTCCCCGCTTCCTGCTGTGGGACCGGGTGCCCCGGGACGAACGGGACGTGCCTGTGCGCCTGGTGCTCACCGACTGAACCGAAAAGGCGCGTGGGGCGGGACGTCATGTCCCGCCCCACGCTGGAGGATACAGAACGCTAAGTAAGGATCGGACCTTAGCAGCAGGGATCGCAGCCGCAGTTGTTGTTGCAGCCGCAGTTGTTGTTGCAGCCGCACCCGCAGCCGCAGTTGTTGTTGCAGCCGCACCCGCAGCCGGAACCGCCCCAGCCGCCGCAGCAGCAGCAAATGATGATGATGATCAGGATGATCCAGCAGCAGCTGCCGCCGCCGCCCCAGCCATTGTTACCACAGCACATATTGTTTTTCACCTCACTTGTTCTTGTCTGCGCCATTCTATGTGGCCGGACAGGGGCGGGTTCCGCGGCGAGGAGAAAATATTTCAGCTAGGAGATTTGACATTATGGATGAAAGAAGAAGAGAGCAGGGCCGCAGGCAGACGTCCCGGCAGCCCCGTGCCGACGGCCGCTCCGCATCTCCGCGGAAAAAGCGGCGCCGCAGGCGCAGCGGCGCCGCGTGGGCCTTGCTGTACGTGGTCTTCGTCATCGGCATTTCCGCCCTGCTGGCCTCTCTGGGCTGGATGTGGGCCGGGGACGTTCTGGCCCTCAACAAGGACGAGCACACCGCCATCATCACCGTCAGCGAGGGGGAGACCTTTCAGGAGGTGACGAATGAGCTCCACGAAAACGGCATCATCGAGTACAAATGGCTGTTCAATCTCTTCGCCACCGTCACCAAGGGGAAGGAGAAGTTGGTTCCCGGCATGTACGAGCTCAACACCGAGATGGACTATCGGGCCATCATTTCCAATCTGGGCTCCAAATCGGTGAGCCGGGTGGAGATTTCGGTGACGATTCCTGAGGGCTACACCGTCATGCAGATCTTCAAGCTCCTGGAGGAGAAGGGGGTCTCCACGGTGGACAAGCTCACCGAGCAGGCGGCCAGCTACAACTATAAATTCTCCTTCCTCCAGGAGATCCCCCTGGGGGACTACCGGCGGCTGGAGGGCTATCTCTTCCCGGACACTTACCGCTTCTATATGGGAGAGGATCCCAAGACGGTGCTGAACAAGATGATCGCCAACTTTGACCGGAAGTTCACCGACGACATGCGCCAGCAGGCGGCCGATATGGGCTACAGCGTCCATGACATCGTGAATGTCGCCTCCATGATCGAAAAGGAGACCGACGGCAGCGACCAGACCCACATCGCCTCGGTCATCTACAACCGGCTCAAAGGAACGGCCACCAACGGCTACCTCCAGATCGACGCCACCATCCAGTATATCCTGCCTGAGCGGAAGGAGAAGCTGACGGCGGAGGACCAGGCCATTGACGACCCCTACAACACCTATCAATACGCCGGCCTGCCGGCGGGACCCATCTCCAACCCGGGTATCGCCTCCCTCCGCTCCGCGCTGAATCCGCAGAGCACCAGCGATTACTACTACGCCCTGGGCGACGACGGGGTCCACCACTTCTTCCAGACCTACGATGCGCAGCAGCGCTTCATCCAAAGCCAGGCGCTCTATCAGAACGGATAACCAAAGAGACAGAGGGGGGCCGGCGGGGATTTCCCCGCCGGCCCCCCTTCGGATAAGGATGTGATGGAATGTCCCTTGAACTGCTGGCCCCCGCCGGGGACCGGGAACGGCTGGAGATGGCGCTGGCCTACGGGGCCGACGCCGTCTATCTGGCGGGCAGCGACTTCGGCATGCGGGCCTTTGCCGGGAATTTTGACTGGGAGGGCCTGCGGCAGGCGGTGGCGCTCTGCCGCGGCCGGGGCGCGGCTGTGCATGTCACCTGCAATACCATGCCCCGCAACGACGAGATGGACCGGCTGCCCGGCTGGCTGGAATACCTGGAGGAGCTGGGCGTGGACGCCGTGATCCTGGCCGACCTGGGGGTATTCCAGCTGGCGCAGAAGTACGCCCCCCATGTCCGGCGCCATGTCTCCACCCAGGCGGGGGTGACCAACTACCAGGCGGCCCGGGCCTGGCACGAGCTGGGGGCGGACCGGGTCATCCTGGCCCGGGAGCTCTCGCTGGAGGAGGTCCGGGAGCTGCGGGCGCGGACCCCCAGGGAACTGGAGGTGGAGGCCTTCGTCCACGGGGCCATGTGCGTGAGCTATTCCGGCCGGTGCCTGCTGTCCAACTACATGACCGGCCGGGACGCCCAGCGGGGGGCCTGCGCCCAGCCCTGCCGCTATCAGTACGCCCTGATGGAGGAGAAGCGGCCCGGAGAATATTTCCCGGTTTTTGAGGAAAATGGGGAAACCTATATCATGAACAGCCGGGACATGTGCATGATCGACCACATTCCGGAGCTGCTGGAGGCGGGGGTGGACTCGCTGAAGGTCGAGGGCCGGGCCAAGTCGGCCTATTACGCCGCCGCCGTCACCAATGCTTACCGCCATGCGGTGGACGCCGCTCTGGCCGGGGAGCCCCTGAATCCGGTGTGGCGGGCTGAGGTGGACAAGGTGAGCCACCGGCCCTATTCCACCGGCTTCTGGTTCGGTCCCCCGGGCCAGTGCACCGGCGACGCCCGGTACATCCGCCGGTGGCAGGTGGTGGCGGTGGTGGAGTCCTGCGACGATGGGGGAAACGCCGTGCTGTCCCTGCGCAACAAGTTTGCCGCCGGGGACGAGCTGGAGCTCATCGGCCCCGGGCTGGACCCCCTGGCCTTCCGGGTCCCATGGATGACGGACCTGGAGGGGGCGCCCCTCCGGGAGCCCCGCACGCCCCAGATGCGCTTTTCCATGCGCCTGCCCCGCCCTGCCCCGGCTCTGTCCATCCTGCGGGCCTGCCGGGAACATTCCTGAACGCGGAGGGATCTTATGAAACGCTTTTTTTGCCTTGTCACGGCCCTGACTCTGGTCCTGAGCCTGTCCGCCGCCGCCGTGCAGGTGGGAGATGCGGTGGGCGAACGCTTCACGCTCCCGGTCCATGAGGCGGAGTGGGAGTTGCTGCGACTGACCAACGCCGAGCGGCTGGCCCGGGGCCTGGCGCCCCTGTCCATGTTGGACGGTCTTCACCGGGCGTCCCGTACCCGGGCCGGGGAGTTGACCGCCGACTACCGCTCCGACCACACCCGGCCGGACGGCTCCAGCTGCTTCACCGTACTGGACGACGTGGCTGTCACCGATTGGAGCGTGGTGGGGGAGAACATCGCCCAGGGCCAACGCAGTCCCGCCGAGGTGGTGGCGGCCTGGATGAACAGCCCCGGCCACCGGGCCAACCTTCTGGAGGGCGCGTTTACCCACATGGGGGCGGGCTATGACGGCCTCTACAGCTGGGAACAGCTTTTCCTGGGGGACTGTTCCCCCCGGCCGGAGAAGGTGCTGGCCGGGCCGGCCGGGGAGCGCCTCCCCGTGGGCGCCGCCATTGACGAGATGGGGGCGGTGCTGGTGCTCAGCTGTCCTCACGGCGAGAGCTATTTGCCGGTGACCGCCGGGATGTGTCAGGGCTATGATCCCGAGGCCGAAGGGACCCAGACGGTCATGGTCTCCTACGGCGGGCGGTCGGTGGAGATGACCGTCACCCTGACGGGGGAGACCGCCGCGGGGACGGGGACCTGGGGGGAACTGACCTATGAGAGGACGCCCTCCGGCGTCACCATTACCGGCTATACCGGGCCGGGGGCCGGGGAGTGGGAGGACACCGGCAGCGGGACCTCCTACCGCCGGAGCGGGACCTCCGGCGGGGACCTGGTGATCCCCGCGGCCATCGACGGCCTGCCGGTGACCGCCATCGCCTCCCATGCCTTTTGCGCCGCCACGCTGGATTCGGTCGCCTTCCCGGCCAGCCTCAGGACCATTGCGGATTCCGCCTTTTACTGCGCCCGGATCGTACAGCCGGTGGTCATCCCCGCTGGTGTGGAGGAGATCGGCGCCTACGCCTTCAGCTATGTGTCCGGGCTGCCCGCGATCTGCGTGGAGGAGGGCAACCGGGCCTACCGCTCGGTGGGCGGGGTGCTCTTCAGCGCCGACATGACCGCCCTGATCCTCTATCCCCAGGGCCTGAGCGGCCAGGTCTATACGGTCCCCGAGAGCGTGACGCTGCTCTGCTGCACCAGCTTTGCCGGCTGCGGCCTGACGGCCCTCATCGTGCCCAACGCCGAGACCCGGGCCATGGGCTACACCTTCGCCAACTGCGGCCTGACTCTCTACGGCGTCCCTGGCGGAGACCTGGAGGAGCAGTATTCCATCCTGGACGCCGACCGGCTGGCCTTTGCGCCGCTGGACCAGGCCCCAGCGTGCTATCCCTACACCGCCTGGGCGGCGGCGGAGGAGCTCTGCGGCCTGGGTCTGTTCCAGGGCAAGGGGACCTTGTCCACCGGCCTGCCTGACTTCGCCCTTGCCGACCCCTGCACCCGGCAGGAAGCCCTGGTGCTGCTGCTGCGGCTGCTGGGTGAGGAGAGCGCGGTGCGCCCGGCGGACGCCTCCGCCCATCCCTTTGCCGATGTGGACGCCTGGGCCTCGACCTATGTGGGCTACGCCTACCAAAACGGCATCGCGCAGGGCGTCGGTCCGGCCGCCTTCGGCGGCGGAGACCCCGCCACCCCGGCCCAGTGCGTCACCTTCGTGCTGCGGGCCCTGGGCTACGAGAGCGGGGCTGACTTCGCTTGGGACAGCCCCTGGACCCTGTCGGACCGGATCGGCCTGACCCTGGGCCAGTACAGCGCGGGTACCGGGGAGGCCGCCGACCGGGGCGGGATGGTGCTGCTGTGCCGGGCGGCCCTGGACTGCCCCATGGCGGACGGCTCCGGCACCCTGCGGCAGCACCTGCAGGTGCGAGGCATCCTGGAAAATCAGTAAGAGTTTACCGAATTTCAATAAAAATATATTGATATTCGGATGAAACTGTGCTATCTTGAGTCCAGGAAGGTGATCGCATGGAAGGACGTGTCACGGCCAGAGGCCGGGCCTGCTGGTTTTTCGCGGGGCACATGGTGGTGACGGTGGTCAGTCTCCTGCTGCTGCTGGCCCTGGGCGCCCTGGACGCAGACGTGGAGGGCCGGACGGCATGGGCGCTGCTGGGGGTCATGCTGGCCCTCTATGTCCCGGCGGGCTGGATCACAGCCCGGGGGCAGGGCTGGTCCCGCCCCACACCCGGGGAAGGGGTGCGGGCGGTGCTGCTGCCCGCTCTGACGGCCTGGGTCTGGGCCCTGACCGGCTGGGGACTGATGACCCTGACGCCTCAGAGCGAGGTTGGAATGTGGATGCTGCTGTCCACCGGCCTATTTGCCACTCCGTCCTTTTTTCTCATGCTGCTGACCCTGCTCCGGCTGGCGACCGAGCCGCTGTGGCAGCCGGCATGGTATCTTGCCATGGGCTTGGCCGGGCTGCTGCCGCCGCTGCTGTTCGTTTTGGGGTCCATCCTGCCGAAAAGACGGTTGACAACGGCGGAAAATGTGATAAACTAAGGGAGCTAACGGCAATGACGGAGCCAAGGATACCACGCCGCATGGAGCGAGAGGGGACGGTGCGAGCCCTCTGCGACACGGGTGTCCGCGCCACTTCCGAGCCGCCCGCGACGAACGGGACGCCCCATCCCCGTTACCGGATGACTGAGATATGCCCGGCGTCTGGCGCGGGGCATTGATTAGGGTGGTACCGTGGAGTAGACTTGCTCCGCCCCTAACCGGGGCGGGGCTTTATTTTTTGTATCGGAGGTAATTCCCATGCCCACCAGGAAGTACGGCCTCAACGAGCTGCGCGAGATGTTCCTCAGCTTTTTTGAGACCAAAGGCCATCTGCGCCTGCCCAGCTTTTCCCTGATTCCCCAGAACGACGCGTCCCTTCTCCTCATCAACTCCGGCATGGCCCCCATGAAGCCCTGGTTCACCGGCGAGCAGGAGCCCCCCCGCCATCGGGTGACTACCTGCCAGAAGTGCATCCGCACCGGCGACATCGACAACATCGGCCATACCGCCCGCCACGGCACCTATTTCGAGATGCTAGGCAACTTCTCCTTCGGCGACTACTTCAAAAAGGACGCCATCCACTGGGCTTGGGAGTTCCTGACCTCCCCCGAGTGGGTGGGCCTGGATCCGGACCGGCTGTACCCCTCCGTCTTCGCCGGCAATGAGACCACCCCCGCCGACGACGAGGCCTTCCGGATCTGGAACGAGGAGATTGGCATCCCCGCCGGGCGCATCTTCAAGTTCGGCAAGGAGGACAACTTCTGGGAGCACGGCTCCGGCCCCTGCGGCCCCTGCTCCGAGATCTATTACGACCGGGGCGAGAAATACGGCTGCGGCAAGCCGGGCTGCACGGTGGGCTGCGAGTGCGACCGGTATATCGAGGTCTGGAACGTGGTCTTCTCCCAGTTTGACAACGACGGCGAGGGCCACTACACCGAGCTCAAGCAGAAGAACATCGACACCGGCATGGGTCTGGAGCGCCTGGCGGTGGTGTGCCAGGACGTGGACTCCCTCTTCGACGTGGACACCGTTATGAACATCACCCACAAGGTCAGCGAGATCACGCACGCCCACTACGGCGAGAGCCATGATCGGGATGTCTCCCTGCGGGTCATCACCGACCACATCCGCTCGGCCACCTTCATGATCTGCGACGGCGTGCTCCCCTCCAACGAGGGCCGGGGCTACGTCTTGCGCCGCCTGCTGCGCCGGGCCGCCCGCCACGGCAAGCTGCTGGGTGTCAACGAGCCCTTCCTGTACGAGGTGTGCGACACCGTCATCTACGAGAACGAGGGCCACTATCCCGAGCTGCGGGAGCGGCAGGAGTATATCACTAAGGTCATCCGGACCGAGGAGGAGAACTTCGCCCGTACCATCGACGGCGGCATGAAGATCTTCAGCGACCTGCTGGCCGGGCACAAGGCCAAGGGGGAGACGGTGTTCTCCGGAGCCGACGCCTTCAAGCTGTACGACACCTATGGGTTCCCCATCGACCTGACCATCGAAATGGTGGCCGAGCAGGGCATGACCGTGGACCAGACGGGCTTCCGGAAGCTGATGCAGGAGCAGAAGGAGCGGGCCCGGAAGGCCCGGGAGGCCCTGGGCGACCTGGGCTGGGCCGGCATCGAGTTCGGCAAGGACATGCCCGAGACCCGGTTCGTGGGCTACGAGCACACCCAGGCCCAGGCCGAGGTGCTGGCCATTGTGGCGGAAGAGGAGCTCCGGGACGAAGTGGCCGCCGGTGCCGAGGCCATCCTGGTGCTGGATCAGACCCCTTTCTACGCCGAGATGGGCGGCCAGGTGGCCGATCACGGCGCCATCACCTGCGGCGGCGCTGTCTTTGAGGTCTGCGACGTCCAGAAGAACAAGGGCGGCAAGTATATGCACTACGGCAGGATGGCCTCGGGCGAGCTGAAGGTGGGGGATACCGTCGCCGCTGCCATCGACGTGCCCCGCCGCAAGGCCGTCATGCGCGCCCACTCAGCTACCCACCTGCTGGACAAGGCTCTGCGCACCGTGCTGGGCGACCACGTCCAGCAGGCCGGCTCCCTGGTGGAGCCCGACCGGCTGCGCTTCGACTTCACCCACTTCTCCGCCATGACGGCGGAGGAGCTGAGCCGGGTCAACGCCATGGTCAACGAGGCGGTGCTGGAGGGCTACGACATCCACACCGACGTGCTGCCCATCGAGGAGGCCAAGAAAAAGGGCGCCATCGCCCTGTTCGGCGAGAAGTACGGCGACACCGTCCGGGTAGTGGACATGGGCGGCGGCTACTCCGTGGAGTTCTGCGGCGGCACCCATCTGGACAACACCGCCAAGGTGGGCGTGTTCCACATCACCAGCGAGTTTTCCGTGGCCAGCGGCGTGCGCCGGATCGAAGCCACCACCGGCCTGGTGTCCCTGGACGTGATGAACCGCAACCAGGAGATGCTGTTCGAAGCGGCGGCCATCCTGAAGGCCAAGCCCGGTGAGCTGCGGGAGAAGGCCAGGCAGAACATGGACGAGCTCAAGGAGATGCGCCACGCGGTGGAGAGCTTTAAGGCCAAGGAGGCCGTGGGAGAAGCGGCCAGCTTCCTCATGGGGGCCAAGAGTGTGGGCGGGCTGAAAGTTGTCACCGCTACCCTGGGCGACGCCGACCCCGACCGGCTGCGCAAGATGGGCGATTTCCTGCGGGACAAGGACCAGACCGTGGTGGCCGTGCTCTCCGCCGTGCGGGAGGGGAAGATCACCTTCTTGGCCGTCTGCGGCAAGGAGGCTGTGGCCAAGGGCGTCAGGGCCGGCGACATTATCAAGTCCGTTACGGCCATCTGCGGCGGCAAGGGTGGCGGCAGGCCCGACTCCGCCATGGGCGGCGGCGCCGATGTGCTCAAGCTGGACGACGCGCTGGCCTCTGTGGACAATTTTGTCCACGCCAAGCTGGGACTATAAAAGGAGGTTTTTCCATGAGCGACTGCCTGTTTTGCAAGATCATCGCGGGGGAGATCCCCTCGTCCAAGGTCTATGAGGACGAGCTGTGCTACGCCTTCTACGACATCGACCCGCAGGCCCCCACCCATTTCCTGGTAATCCCCAAGGAGCACATCGGCTCCTGCGGGGAGATCGGGCCGGAGAACGCCGCCGTGGTGGGCCATATCTTCCAGATCATCTCCAGGCTGGCCGGGGAGCTGGGCATCGAGAGCTTCCGGGTGGTGTCCAACTGCGGCGAGCAGGCGGGTCAGTCCGTCCATCACCTGCACTTCCATGTGCTGGCGGGACGGGATATGACTTGGCCGCCGGGCTGAGGCATCGGCGTGTTCCGCGCCCGTCCGGGGGAAGCGCAGACCCTCCCCAATGGGGGATTGTAAGAACTTGAGCCCAGGGAAGGGGGGAAAAGAAAGCCCCCTTCCCTGGCGCTTTTTTCGCCCCTTTTCCAGAAGAGGGAGGCCGTTGCACCCTCGTTTTAAATTTGATACAATGACTCCGTATGGAGCCATATCCTCTTGGGAATGATACCATTTGGTAGCATTTCTTTGAGGTGATCGGATGTATTTCCATCGAATCAGAGACTTACGAGAGGACGGCGACAAAACACAGCAGGAGATCGCCGACTATTTGAATATGCACCGCAGCGTATACCGGCGGTATGAATTGGGTGGACGTGAGATCCCGGTCTGGGCCGTCATAAAGCTGGCGGAGTATTACCGGACGAGCACCGACTACCTTCTGGGCCGGACGGATGACCCGGCGCCGCCCCATGCGTAAGCTCTTCTGCTTCTCGGCTGCCTTCGCCGCGGCGGTCTTTGCCCTGCTGCACGGCGCGGCTGCGCTGGCGCTACTGGCCCTGCCCGCCGCCCTGCGGCGGCGGGAGAACCGGGCGCTGCGGGCCGGACTGGTCTGCCTGGGCCTGGCGGCTGGTTTTCTGTGGTGCCAAGGCTATGACGCCCTTGTCCGCGCCCCCGCCCGGGCCTTGGAGAACACCTGGGCGGAGGTCTCCGCCACGGTGGAGGACTGGCCCCGGGAGACCGCCCACGGTGTTTCGGTCACCGTCCGGGTCCATACCCCGTCGGGTCCCGGCGCGAAGGCCCTCCTCTACGCGGACGAGAATTATGTCTGGCTCTCCCCCGGCGACGGGCTGAGCTTCACCGCCTGGTTCCGTCCGGCGGATTGGGTCCGGGGCGCGGCCGACGAGACCTACCCCGCCCGGGGCGTCTTCCTGCGGGCCTATGCCAATGGGGAGGCGCTGGCGGTGGACCGCCCGGCCCGGGTGCCCCTCCGGTACTGGCCCGCCCAGTGGGCCGGCGGGCTCAAGCGGACGGTGGAGCGCCTCTTTCCGGACGAGGTGTCGCCCCTGATCCGCGCCCTTCTCACCGGCGACAAGACCGGACTGTCCAGCGCGGACTACGGGGCCCTCCAGCGCGCCGGGCTGGCCCACACCGTGGCGGTCTCCGGCCTGCACATCTCCTTTCTGGTGTGGACGGCCGTGCAGCTGCTGGGGCGGAACCGCCGCCGCACCGCCCTGCTGGCCCTGCCGCTGCTGGCCTTTTACGCTCTGGCGGTGGGGGGCTCCCCCTCGGTGGTACGGGCGGTGGTGATGCAGGGGCTGCTGCTCCTGGCCCCGCTGCTGGGCCGGGAGGCCGACCCGCCCACCAGCCTAGCCCTTGCCCTGCTCCTGCTGCTGGTCCAGAACCCCTACGCCGCCCACAGCGTCAGCCTCCAGCTCTCCTTTGCCGCCGTGGCCGGGCTGCTGGCCTTTTCCGGGCGGTTGGAGGGCTTCCTGTGGGACAAGCTGGCCCTGAAACCCGCCCGGAAGGGCTGGAAGCGCTGGCGCAACAGGGCCGTCCGCCTGCTGGTGACCACCTTTTCCGGTACCTGCGGGGCCCTGGCCTTCGCCACGCCCCTGGCGGCCTGGCGGTTCGGCTCGGTCTCCCTGATCGCCCCGCTGTCCAACCTGCTGTGCCTGTGGTGCGTGGAGCTGGTGTTCACCCTGGGCCTGACGGCGGCGGCGCTGGGCATGGCCGTTCCCGCGGCGGGCGGGGCGCTGGCCCTCCTGGTCACGCCCTTCGCCCGCTGGCTGCTGTGGATGGCCCGGCATTTGGCGGACCTGCCCTTCGCCTCCCTGTCCCTCACCAGCCCCTATCTGACGGCCTGGCTGGCCTTTGCCTACGGGGTTTTCCTGCTGTGCTGTGCTTGGCGGCGGGAGCGGCGGTATCTCGTCCCCGTCTGCGCCTGCGCGTGTACCCTGTGCGTCTGCCTGGTGCTGACCCGGCTGTCCGATACCCTGCCCAGGCTCACCCTGACCGCCCTGGACGTGGGCCAGGGGCAGAGCATCCTGCTGCGCTGCGGGGCGCGGACCGCCCTGGTGGACTGCGGCGGCAGCGAGGGTAACGCCGGGGACTTGGCGGCGGACTACCTGCGGGACCGGGGGCGGAACTCCCTGGACCTGCTGGTGCTGACCCACTTCCACGCCGACCACGCCAACGGAGTGGCCGAACTGCTGGAGCGGGTGCGGGTGGACGTGCTGGCCGTCCCGGACGTGGAGCCGGACGCCCCCCTGCGGCAGGAGCTGCTGGCCCTGGCGGAGGAGAAGGGGACCCAGGTCTGGCTGGTGCGGGAGGACGCCCGGCTGGCCTTCGGCTCCGCCGAGCTGACCCTCTATGCCCCGCTGGGAGCGGGGGAGGCCAATGAGGAGGGCTTGTCCCTGCTGTGCCGGGCAGGGGACTTCACCGCCCTGTTCACCGGGGACATGGGGGCCGACATCGAGGCCCGGCTGGTGAAGTACGGGGACCTGCCCCAGGTGGATGTGCTGGCGGCGGGACACCACGGCTCGAAAAACGCCACATCCCAGCTTCTGCTGGATACCGTCTCGCCGGAGACCGTCCTGGTCTCGGTGGGGTATAATACCTATGGACACCCGTCGCCGGAGACCCTGCTCCGGCTGGACGGGGCGGGCTGCGCCGTCTACCGCACCGACCTGCAGGGGACCATCACCGTTACGGTGGGCTAAAGGAGAGAGGATATGCCGCCAAAACAGAGCGGGGACAGCGCCGCCTACAAACAGCTCAAGCAGGATATCGCCGCCGGGACCATCGGCCGGCTGTATGTATTCCACGGGGAGGAGGCCTATCTCCGGGACTATTACCTGGGCCAGATGAAGGCCAAACTGGTGCCCGCCGGGCTGGAGGAGTTCAACCTCCACACGGTGCAGGCCCGGGACTGCGGCCCGAAACGGCTGGCCCAGGAGATCGACGCCCTGCCCATGATGAGCCCCAGGACCATGGTGCTGGTGTACGATTACGACCTGTTCAAGGCCCCGGCGGGGGACAAGGAGGCCCTGACGGCCCTGTTCGCCGACCTGCCGGACTATGTGTGCCTGGTATTCGTCTACGACCTCATCGAGTACAAGCCCGACGCCCGGACCAAGCTGGCCGCCGCCCTCAAGCAGCAGGGCGCCGCCGTGAAGTTTACCCGGCAGGAGCAGGGGGACCTGGTGGACTGGGTCCGCCGCCGCTTCCGGGCCCTGGACCACGACATCGACTCCGAACTGGCCCGCTATCTCATCTTTCTGTGCGGGGACCTGATGAACGGGCTCATTTCGGAGATCGGCAAAATCGGCTCCTACGCCAGCCACAGGGTCGTCACCCGCGCCGACATCGACGCCGTGGCCACCCCGCAGCTGGACGCGGTGGTGTTCCAGATGACCGACGCCATTGCCGCCGGGGACTTCGACAAGGCCGCCTCGGTGCTGGGGGACCTGCTCCATATGGGGGAGTCCCCCATCAAGCTCCTGAGTGTGCTGGGCCGGCAGCTCCGGCAGCTCTACTCCGCCCGCCTGGCCCTGGAGAGCCGGAAGGGCGGCGGGTATGTGGCCCAGCTCTGGGCCATGCGCTCGGCCTATCCGGCCCAGAAACTCACCGACGCCGCCCGGCGGTTCGATCTGAACTGGTGCCGCATGGCGGTGACCGAGGCGGCCAAAGCCGACCTGACCATGAAATCGGTCTCGGGGGCCGACGGGGAGGAGCTGCTGATCGAGCTGCTGCTGAAGCTGGCCAACACAAAGCCGAAAGCCGGCATTGCGTGAGGGAGGTGGACCCGTGTTCCGCATTCAAGAGGCCATCGTGGTGGAGGGCCGCTATGACAAGAACACCCTGTCCCAGCTGGTGGACACGGTCATTCTGGAGACCTCCGGCTTCGGCGTGTTTCAAAACGCCGAGCTGGTGGCCCTGCTGCGCCGTCTGGCCCGGACCCGGGGGCTGATCGTCCTCACCGACTCCGACGGGGCGGGCTTTCTCATCCGCGGCCGCCTGAAAAGCGCCCTGCCCACCCAGGGGGTGAAGCACGCCTACATCCCCGACGTACCCGGCAAAGAGCGCCGCAAGCGCGCCCCCGGCAAGGAGGGTAAGCTGGGCGTGGAGGGCATGTCCCCGGCGGTGCTGGAGGCCGTCCTCCGCAGGGCGGGCGCCACCTTTCTGGACGAACCGGACGCCGCCGCCCGAACCTCCCCGCCCATCACCAAGGCCGATCTGTTTGCGCTGGGGCTCTCCGGCGGGCCGGGAGCGGCGGAGCGGCGGGGGTCGCTGCTGAAAAAACTGGATCTGCCGGAGCATCTGTCCCCCAATGCCCTGCTGCCGGTCCTCAATGCACTGTATACAAGAGATGCGTTTCTACAAGAGGTAGAGGAATGGAGCTGAATACCCCCCTGACGGCCCTGCCCGGAGTGGGCCCCGCCCGGGCCAGGAGCCTGGAAAAGCTGGGCCTGCGGACGGTGGGGGACCTGCTGGGCTACTACCCCCGGGACTACGAGGACCGGACTAAGCGGTACGCCATCACCCAGGCCCCGGCGGACACGCCGGTGTGCGTGAGCGCCATGGTGGCGGAGACACCGCGGCTGTCCCGCATCCGGAAGGGGCTGGAACTGACCCGGGTGAAGGTAGTGGACGGCTCCGCCGCCATGACCATCACTTTTTTCAACCAGAGCTACGTCCGGGATGCTCTGGTCCCCGGGCAGGAGTACATCTTCTACGGCCGGGTGGAGAGGGACCGGAGGGGCCGCCAGATGACCAACCCGGTGTTCGAGCGGGAGGACCGGGCCCGGTTTACCGGGCGCATTCTGCCGGTCTATCCCCTGACGGCGGGGGTGTCCAACAACCTGCTGGCCGGACTGGCCCAGCGGGCGGTGGAGGAGTGCGCCCACCGGGTGGCCGAGGCTCTGCCTCCGGGCCTGCTGGAGGCCCATGACCTGGCTCCGGCGGAGTTCTCCTGCCGCAGCATCCACTTTCCCCAGGACTTCGGCGCCCTGGCCCGGGCCAAACGGCGGCTGGTGTTTGAGGAGCTCTTCACCCTGTCCGCCGGCCTGGCCCTGCTGCGCCGGCGCCGCAGCGGGGGGGAGGGGCCGGCCTTCCCGGCCTGCGACCCGGCGGATTTTTACGCTCTGCTGCCTTTTGCGCCCACAGAGGCCCAGCGGCGGACCATCGCCGAGTGCGCCGCCGATCTGACCTCGGGGCGGCCCATGAACCGGCTGATTCAGGGGGACGTGGGCTCGGGCAAGACGGCGGTGGCCGCCGCCTGTGCCTGGATGGCCTTCCGCAGCGGCTGGCAGGCGGCCATGATGGCCCCCACTGAGCTCCTGGCCGAGCAGCATTACCGCTCCCTGTCGGCGCTGCTCGCCCCCGCCGGGATGCGGGTGGGCCTGCTCACCGGCAGCATGCGGGCCGGAGATAAAAAGAAGGTCTATGCCGCTCTGGAGGCGGGGGAGATCGACTTCGCGGTGGGGACCCACGCCCTGCTGTCCGGGCCGGTGGCCTTCCGGCGGCTGGGCTTGGTGGTGGCTGACGAACAGCACCGCTTCGGCGTGGAGCAGCGGGCGGCCCTGGCCGCCAAGGGCAATCCCAAAATCCGCCCCCATGTGCTGGTCATGTCGGCTACTCCCATCCCCCGCACGTTGGCCCTCATCATCTATGGGGACCTGGACGTGTCGGTCATCGACCAGCTTCCGCCGGGCCGCCTTCCGGTGAAAACGGTGCTGGTGGGGGAATCCAAACGGCAGCGGATGTACGGCTTTGTCCGGGAGCAGATCGGCCAGGGACGGCAGGCCTACATCGTCTGCCCCGCCATTGAGACCGACCCGGAGCGCGCTGCGGCCGACTTGAAGCGGGTGGTGGAGTATGCCGAAGGGCTGCAAAAGCAGGTGTTCCCCGACCTGCGGGTGGGGTTGGTCCACGGCAGGATGAAGGGGAAGGACAAGGAGGCGGCCATGGCCGCCTTCGCCCGGGGAGAGACCCATATCCTGGTGTCCACCACTGTCATCGAGGTGGGGGTGGATGTGGCCAACGCCACGCTGATGATCGTGGAAAACGCCGATCGCTACGGCCTGAGCCAGCTCCACCAGCTCCGGGGCCGGGTGGGCCGGGGGAAGCACCAGTCCTGGTGTGTGCTGGTCAGCGAGAACCGCAGCCCGGAGGCCCGGGCCCGGCTCAAGGTGCTGGTGGATACTGCCGACGGCTTCCGGATCGCCGAGGAGGACCTGAAGCTCCGGGGGCCCGGCGACTTTTTCGGCCGCCGCCAGCACGGTCTGCCCGCGCTGCGCATGGCCGACCTGAACACCGACACCCGGGTGCTCAAGGAGGCCCAGGACGCCGCGGTGGCGCTGCTCGCCGCCGACCCGGACCTGTCCCGGCCGGAGCACCGGCCCCTGCTGGAAAAGGTGCGGCGGCTGTTTGAGGAAAATCCCGACATGTTCAATTGAGAGGAGACCGGATATGTATGAGTACAAATATGTAAACCTGCTTTCCGACGGCGTCGCCGCCGTCAAATTCCAGGAGCACCGGGCGGTCATCGACAAATATGCCGCCCAGGGCTGGCGGTATGCCGGCTGCATCCCCACCCACATCAGCGGGAGCGGGGTGCTGTGCAATCTGGACCTGATTTTTGAACGGGAAAAGGAGGAATTCTGTCATGACTAGATTGGAACGGGCCCGGGAGCTCCGGGCCGACACCGCCCGGCACTACAACTGCTGCCAGTCGGTGGTTCTGCCCTTCGCCGAGGAGCTGGGGCTGGACGAGGAGGCCGTTTTGAACCTGACCGAGCACTTTGGCTCCGGAATGCGGCGGGGTTCGGTGTGCGGGGCGGTGACCGGGGGTCTGATGGCCCTGGGCCTGATGGGAAAGAACAGCAGTCAGGACGCGCAGGCCTTCCAGCGGGCCTTTCGGGAGTGGGTCCAGCATCTGGAATGTGCCGAGCTGCTCAAATGCGCCAAAGAGCGCGGGGAGGAGAAAAAGGAGCACTGCGACCGGCTGGTCTTTTTTGCGGTGGAGCTGGTGGAGGAAATGCTGAAAAGTTGAGGGAAAGGGCTTGACTGTAAAGCCGCTTTACCCTTTACAATGCCCTCAAGGGGAGGGATTACATGACGGTCAAGGAATTGGAACGGACTCTGGGCATGAGCCGGGCCAACATCCGGTTCTACGAAAAAGAGGGGCTGCTGTCCCCGCTCCGGCTGGAGCGGGGCGGCGCCCGGTTCCAGAGCGTGGAGGCCGACGCCCTGCCCACGGTCAGCCATCCCTGGCGGTGGCCTACGGGGCCGTGATGGGTCTGGGTGTGTTGATCGGTCTGTATCTAGAGGTGGGGCTGTTCAACTGGCGTCGGGCGGCCATGCAGGCGCTGGAGCAGATGGGGCCGGCCCATGGGGACTACAGCTTTACCTGCTATGGCCTGACAATGACCAATCAGGCGGACTATACGGGCTACGAGACGGCGGGAGACTACCTGTGGCCCGTGGAGGGGGAGACGCAGACATTCCGGCAGACCTTTTCCGTCACCCTGGCGGAGCAGGTCAAATTGTAAATATTTTTTGAACCCTCTTGAAAAATCGTATCCTAAGTATTATGATAGCGTTAGCACTCTTGAATAATGAGTGCTAACGCTATGTTTATAAGAAAATTCATATATACGGAGGCGTGCACCATGGCAAAAAAACAATTCAAGGCGGAATCCAAGCGGCTGCTGGACCTGATGATCAACTCCATCTACACCCACAAGGAGATCTTTCTCCGGGAGCTCATCTCCAACGCCAGCGACGCGGTGGACAAGCTGGCCTACAAGGCCCTCACCGACGATCAGGTGGGTCTGGACCGGGGAGACTTCAAAATTACGCTGATCCCTGACAAGGAGCAGCGCACCCTCACCATCTCCGACAACGGCATCGGCATGACCAGGGAGGAGCTGGAGGCCAACCTGGGCACCATCGCCCGCAGCGGTTCCCTCCAGTTCAAGCAGGAGCTGGCCCAGAAGGAGGAGGGAGACAAGACCGACATCATCGGCCAGTTCGGCGTGGGCTTCTACTCCGCCTTCATGGTGGCCGACCAGGTGACGGTGGTCTCCAGGGCCTACGGCTCGGAGGAGGCGTGGAAGTGGGAATCCGCCGGGGCGGACGGCTACACCCTCACCGCCTGTGAAAAAGAGACTGTGGGCACCGACATCACCCTGCACATCAAGGCCAATACCGAGGACGACGACTACGACCCCTACCTGGAGACCTACCGGCTGGACGAGCTGGTGAAGAAATACTCCGACTATATCCACTATCCCATCGTCATGGAGATGGAGCACTCCCATCAGAAGCCCAAGCCGGAGGATGCACCGGAGGACTACAAGCCCGAGTATGAGACCGTGAAGGAGTGGGAGACCCTCAACTCCATGGTGCCCCTGTGGCAGCGGCCCAAGAGCGAGCTGAAGGGCGAGGATTACAACCAGTTCTACAAGGAGAAGTTCGGAGACTGGGAGGACCCCCTGGCGGTGATCCACACCTCCGCCGAGGGTATGGTGGAGTACAAGGCCCTGCTCTATCTTCCCGCCCGGGCCCCCTTTGATTTCTACACCCGGGAGTATCAGAAGGGCCTGCAGCTCTACTCCTCCGGCGTGCTCATCATGGATAAGTGCGCCGACCTGGTGCCCGACTGCTTCTCCTTCGTCCGGGGCGTGGTGGATTCCCCCGACTTCTCCCTGAATATCTCCCGGGAAATGCTCCAGCATACCCGGCAGCTCAAGGTCATCGCCGCCAACCTGGAGAAGAAGATCAAGGCCGAGCTGCTCAAGCTCCAGAAGGACGACCGGGAGAAGTACGAGAAGTTCTGGTCTGCCTTTGGCCGCCAGATCAAGTACGGCGTGGTGGGGGAATACGGAGCAAAGAAGGACCTGCTGAGGGACCTGTTGCTGTTCTGGTCCTCCAAGGAGGGGAAGAACACCACTCTGGCCGAGTACAAGGCGCGCATGGCCGAGGACCAGCCCTACGTCTACTACCTCTGCGCCGAGAGCGTGGAGAAGGCGGCCAAGCTGCCCCAGGCGGAGCGCATTCTGGACAAGGGCTATGAGATCCTCTACCTCACCGACGAGGTGGATGAGTTCATCATGAATACCCTGGCCGAGCTGGATGGCAAGGCGTTCAAGAATGTCAATGACAACGACGCCCTGCCCGAGAGCGACGAGGAGAAGGCGGCCAGCGAGAAGAAGGCCGAGGAGAACAAGGATGTGCTGGACTTCGTCAAGGAGGCCCTGGGCGACCGGATCAAGGAAGCCCGGGCGTCCAGAATCCTGAAATCCGCCCCGGTGTGTATGACCTCCGACGGCCCGGTCACCCTGGAGATGGAGAAGTATTTCCAGCGGGTGGACCCTGAGCAGGCCAAATTTATGAAGGCCCAGCGGGTGCTGGAGCTCAATCCGGATTCCGGCGCCTTTGCCGCTCTCCGGGCCGCCCTGGACAGCGACAAGGAGCTGGCGGGCACCTACGCCGAGATCCTGTACGACCAAGCCCTGCTCATCGCCGGCTTCCCCCTGGAGGACCCATCCCGCTACACCGAGCTGGTGTGCAGTTTGATGAAGTGAACAAAAACAGGAGCGCCGCCCTCGGGCGGCGCTCCTGTTTTCGGCAAGAGAAGGAAATATTTGGGAAGGATCCGACCCAACTTCTATAAACAAAACAAAAAATAGCTTCAAACGAAAGTATTTATAACTTCGAAGTTTGGATAAGGTGACAATTGCGCGGACCGCCTAGGCGTGTTATACTCGGAACAGATAAGGAGGTAGTGCCAATTATGCTGATGGAAATGAAGTTTCAATCCGTCGCCGAGCTCCAGCGCCTGCAGGAGATCGCCTGCGACGTCAAAGAAGAGGTCTTCCTGCACTCCCTGGACGACCGCATCCGTGTAGACGCCAAGTCCTTTATCGGACTGTTCACGCTGGACTTTACCCAGCCGGTAAAGGTGGTCACCGAGTCTCCCTATGTGATCCGCAAGCTGGAGATGCTCAAGCGAAAGCAGGAACGGGCGCTGGCCTAAGGGCCGGCGCCTTTCTGCTTTTGCCGGAGATGAAAACGGGCGCCTCCACTGGGAAGGCGCCCGTTTGGTCATTCCTCGTCGGGCAGGGGCAGGCGGCGGTGCTCCACCGGTTCCCACGCGGGCAGGGGCAGACGCTGCATGGCCCCGAACACCCGGCTCTTCAGACCGGGATACTGATGGTCCAGGTTCCGCACCAGCTCCTTGACCTCCTGCCGCTTGGTGCAGCCGTTGGCGGGGCAGGGGTTGCAGACCACCGGCAGGCCGGTCCTGTCCGCCGCGCTGCGGATCATGGCCTCCCCGCAGTAGAGCAGGGGCCGGATCTGGGTGATACCCGTCCGATCCAGGTAGGTCACCGGCTGAAAGCAGGAGATGCGGCCCTCGTAGAACAGGGAGAGAAAAAAGGTCTCCACGGCATCGTCGTAGTGGTGGCCCAGGGCGATTTTGCTTATGCCCCGTTCCTGGAGCGCGTTGTGGAGGGCGCCCCGCCGCATTTTGGCGCACAGGGAGCAGGGGTTGCTCTCCTGGCGCAGGTCGAAGATGATGTGGTGGATCTCGGTGTGCAGCAGGGTGTAGGGCACGCCCAGCCGGGCGCACAGGTCCGCCACCCGGGAGAAGTCGGCGCGCTCCCGGCCGTCGGCGCGGCCCATGTCCAGCGTAATGGCCTCCACCGTGAAGGGCTTGGGGTAGAACTCCCGAAGCTTGGCCAGGGCCGCCAGCAGCGTCAGGGAATCCTTACCCCCGGAGACCCCAACGGCCACCCGGTCCCCGGGCTGAATCATGTCGTAATCCTCCACACAGCGGCGGACGTGGCTCAAAACCTTGTTCATGGAGCACCTCAAAAAAGAAAAATGATATTTAGGAAATAAAAGATATCAAGAGATAACGGGAGAAAAAGAGAGGTTGCGTTTTCTAAATAAAAAAAGTTTGAAAAAGCGGTTGACACCTTGTAACTTGGGTATTATAATACAAAACGCTCCACCCGTAAAGAGTGGAGCGTCAATCATGTTTAGAGCAAAATAACATAGAAGATCAAACAAATTGGAGGTTACACCATGTCCACATTTATGGCCAACAAGGGCAACATCGTGCGCAAGTGGTACATTCTGGACGCCGCTGGCAAGCCCCTGGGCAAGACTGCCGCTACCGCCGCCGTCCTGCTCCGCGGCAAGCACAAGCCCGAGTATACGCCCCACGCCGACTGCGGCGACTTTGTCATCATTGTCAACGCCGAGAAGGCCGTGCTTACCGGCAAGAAGCTGGAGCAGAAGTATTACCGCACCCACTCCGGCTGGGTGGGCGGCCTGAAGGAGACCAAGTACCGCCTGCTGATGCAGGACAAGCCCGAGCTGGCCATGAAGCTGGCTGTCCGCGGCATGATGCCCCGCAACATCATCACCAAGGACTCCCTCACCCGTCTGAAGATCTACCGCGGCGCCGAGCACAACCACGCCGCCCAGAAGCCCGAAGCCTGGACTCAGGGTTAATTAAGGAGGAATTTCGAATATGTATAAGAGCAAGAAGCCCTATCATTACGGCACCGGCCGTCGGAAGTCCTCCGTGGCCCGCGTCCACCTGTTCCCCAACGGAACCGGCTCCATCACCATCAACGGCCGCGACATCGACGAGTATTTCGGCCTGGATACCCTGAAGATGGTGGTCCGTCAGCCCCTGAACACCACCGACACCAACGGCAAGGTGGATATCGTGGCCACCGTCGTGGGCGGCGGCGTCAGCGGCCAGGCCGGCGCCATCCGGCACGGCGTGGCCCGCGCTCTGCTCCAGATGAACGAGGAGTTCCGCCCTGCGCTCAAGAGCGCCGGCTTCCTCACCCGCGATCCGCGTATGAAGGAGCGCAAGAAGTACGGCCTCAAGGCCGCCCGCCGTGCGCCCCAGTTCAGCAAGCGCTGATTTACCTGCCGCATTCGGAAAGCCGCCACGTCTGTGGCGGCTTTCCTTCCTATATCAGAGAGGAGAACAAGGGATGCTTGAATACCGTTTTGACACCCACTGCTGATCGAGGGGGAAAACCTCTCGGAGGACGACATCCACGACTATATTGCGCAGAACATCCCCGGCGACTGCCTGCTGGCGGTGGGGGACGAGGACCTGATTAAGATCCACTTCCACACCAACGAGCCCTGGAAGGTGCTGGAGTACGCCGCCACGCAGGGGGATCTTTTCGATATCGTGGTAGAGAATATGGAGCGACAGGAAAACGGACTGCAGGGCTGAAAACCCGCGCATCCCGGAAAGGTCAATAATATGCCTTTGCCGAAGGACATTGGGTGGAAAACCGGTTTCTCCAGTTCAAAGCGCACCGCCGCTTTGCTGCCTGATCCGACAAACGTGCTTCCATTTTCTCTGCAGTTACGCTTCTTTCTGCCGGATTCACCTGGATCACTTAAGTTTGAAGGCATCCGCCAGTAAGCACCTGGGCCACGCTTCCGCAGGTATTATCAGCCGGGCCTACGCTCACCGAATGTCCGGGGTACAGGCGCGAATCACACAGACCATATCCAGTGTACTCCGATAGCGGGAAGGGCAACACCTTCCCGTTTTTCATAAATCAAGAGTTCTCTTCAGACGAATATTTACTTGAATTTTAGGGGTCATAATAGTATCATGGATTGCATAAAAGCTCCCTATAAGGAAGGACTACCCCTTAGAAAATACCCATCCAGAAATTTGAGAATTACTCCAGCAAAAGGCGGACTGCCAGGTCTGCTTGAACTTGCCGCCCTATGGCGGTTGGCCGGAGTTCAAGGAAGGAGCAAAACGGCAAGCAATGCACTGGAAGGATATCATGAACCCTAAAAACAAGGACGTTTCTTCCTCTGTCAGCCTGCCCTGCGAGGGAGAGATTACGGAGCTGGATCTTTCTAAGATTCCAAGAGAGGATGTGTTTATTCGGGTAGTGGACGGCTCCGGCACATGCGTGGGGAGCGTGAAGCGGGAGCTTTTGGAGTATCTGCACGCATCCTCCAACATCGCCTGTTTCCTGTCTATTTTGGACAAGATCGGGGAGGCGGTAATTGCAATAGACAAAAACGGGCGCATCTTTTATGCCAATCCATCCTACACCAAGGTGCTGGGCGTGGCTATTGGCAGGGTGCTTGGCCGCTATTTACAGCAGGTGGAGCCCGGTTCAGCGCTGCTCACGGTACTCAAGCCACCGCACACTTCCGTGATCCAGAAAAAACAGCTCATCCGCAGCATCAATAAATATGTCTCCATCCACGTGTATCCCATCTTCCTCCAGGGGGAGTTTTACGGCGCGGTGTCCATTTTCACCGACATCACCCGCATCAATGAGCTCAATCAGGAGGTCGCCCGTATTTCTCAGGTGGCGGAGGAGTACAACCGCCAACTGGAGGCCGAAACGATTCTCAGGCAAAACCAGGTCATCGGAGAGAGCAGGGCCTACACCAACAGTATCGTCAAGGTGATCACCGCGGCCAAGACCGACGCAGTGGTCCTCCTGCGGGGTGAGAACGGGGTGGGCAAGGAGATCTTCACCCGCATCTTGCGGGAGAACAGCCCCCGTAAAAACAAGCCCTTTATTACGGTCAACTGCTCCGCCATTCCAGATACCCTCATTGAAAGTGAACTGTTTGGCTATGAGGAAGGCTCGTTTACCGGCGCTAAACGGGGCGGAAGGCTGGGAAAGTTCCAGTTGGCCCAAGGCGGCACTCTGTTCCTGGACGAAATTGGGGATATGCCCATGCCTATGCAGGCCAAACTGCTGCGGGTTTTGCAGGAAGGGGAAATCGAAAAGATTGGGCGGCAAAAAAATATCCCGGTGGATGTGCGCATCGTCGCCGCCACCAACCAGCCGCTGGAGGAAATGATCGAGCGCAATCAGTTTCGTAAGGACCTCTATTATCGGCTTAACGTAGTGTCCATTCACATTCCGCCCCTGCGGGAGCGCGGAAACGATATACTCCTGCTGGCAGATTATTACCTTTCAGTCTATAACCGAAAATACGGTAAAAATCTGCGCATTTCCAGCGAGGTCTATCAGCGCTTTCTCCACTACCGCTGGCCCGGCAATGTGCGGGAGCTGCAAAATACCATGGAGAGCATGGTGGTACTGTGTCAGGGAGAACGGCTTCTCCTGACGGACTTGCCGGACCAGTTCCTCCAGCCGGAGGAGAAACCTACCCACGAGCAGCACGTTCGGGTTCCCACCTCCGGCGAGTTTCAGCCTGGCCCGCTCTCAGAGCAGCTGGCTGCCTATGAGCGCGGCCTGATCGCCAGCACGCTCTCCTATTTTTCCGGCGACCGAGGTAAGGCAATGGAAGTTCTGGGGTTAAGCCGCCGCACCTTTTACCGCAAGCTTAGCCAGTATCAAATCCATTGACATACTGCCGAAAACAAAAAGAGGGGCCGCTGTCTCATTTATCGCGCTCAGCAATTAAGAGGAAAAACATAGATGCCAAAATTGACACTAGTGTCAATTTTGGCATCTATGTTTTTAGAGACCGTGTCATTTTTGGCAAATCCCCATTCCTTCAAGGGGCACTTAAAAGACAGATGGGCACGCCCACCGACGCAATTTGCGCCAATTTTCCACTGCAACGAAAATTGGCATAAAAATTGCATTATTTACGGACAGAGACGTGCGATCCATCCGTTACACAATTGCCGAAATACCGAAAAAGGAGTGATGCACTATGACACTTAGTTTTCCGCAGCATGTTGACATCATTGATGTCACTTTGCGGGACGGCATCCAGCACGAGGAAGTGTTCGTCCAAACAGACGCAAAGCTCTGGATTGCCAACCGGTTGATCGAGGCCGGATTCAAGCGCTTTGAAGTGGGCACCTTCAGCCATGTGAAGTATGTCCCCCAGTTCAAGGATATTGATCAAGTCTTGGCTGGTCTACCCAAGCGGGACGATGTGGAGTACACCGTACTGGCCCTGAACACCAAAGCCTGCGAACGGGCGGTAGACGCTTTGGAGAAAGGCATGCAGATCGACCGCATCTTGTGTGGGCAGCTAGCCACCAGCGAAGCCTACGCCCGCAAGAATATGAACCGCACCCATGAGGAGCTCTTTCAGGAGGCGGGGCACAACGTCAAATTCCTTCATGACCATGGTGTGAAGCACGTGTTCGCCAATGTGGGCACCATTTTTGGCTGCCCCCTGCAAGGTGAGGTTCCTATTGAGCGGGCCTACGAATTTGTGGACCGAACCTTTGACATCGGGTTTGACGAGATTGAGCACTCTGATACAGAGGGTACTGCCGCACCCGACATCGTGTATGAATACTTCTGCAACGTGCTGGAAAAATATCCGGACAAGCGCATGCACTCGTTTCATGTCCACGATGTATGCGGCATGGGCATGACCTCTTATTACGCCGCTGCCCAGGCCGGTGTGACCACCTTTGACTGTGCCATTGGCGGCATCGGCGGTCAGCTGGCTAACATCGTCGACGGTGTGCCTGTCAAGGGCACCGGCGAGTATTATTACGATAACTGCCGTACCGGTTTGGTGGAAACCTGCGATTTTGTCTCCATGCTCAACCGTATGAAGGTAGATACCGGGATTGATGAGCACAGGTGCTACGGCATCTGCCGCATGCTGGAGAAAATCCTTGGCCGGCGTCTGGACTCCTTCACCAGCTGCATTCATTGACTTTTTTGATTTTCAATTGACAGGAGGAATCACTATGAAGACCAGCAGCTACTCCGGATTTTTCAGGCTTTCCATCAAGGAGCGCATGAAGGAGGTCGCTGAGTTCTGCGGCCTCACAGAAGAGGAGCAGGCCATTCTCCAAAACGCCGACTCTTTGGATCTGGACAAGGCCGACCACATGATCGAAAACGTCATCGGCCGCTTCACCTACCCGCTGGGCGTGGCCATCAACTTTACCATCAATGGAAGGGACTACCTGATCCCCATGGCCACCGAGGAGCCCTCCGTGGTGGCCGCTTGCTCCAATGCGGCAAAAATGGCCCGGGCCGGCGGCGGCTTCACCACCGATTACACCGGAAATATCATGATCGCACAGGTCCAGATTTTGGATGTGCCCGCCCCCGCCTATGCCAGAGGCAAAATTCTGAAAAACAAAGACAAGATTGCTGAGATTTGCAACGCCAAGGACCCGGTGCTGGTCAGCCTGGGCGGCGGCATGAAGGACGTGGAAGTTCGAGTGATAGACTCCATCATCGGGCCTATGGTGATTGTGCACCTGCTGGTGGATACCGGCGATGCTATGGGCGCCAACGCCGTCAACACGATGGCAGAAGCCGTGGCCCCCTATCTGGAGGAACTCACCGGCGGCCGCGCCGAGCTGCGCATTCTTTCCAACCTGGCGGACCGCCGGCTCGCCCGCGCCCGGGCCGTCTTTAAGAAGGATGCCATCGGCGGCGAGGAAGTGGTGGACAAAATGCTCGCTGCCTACGCCTTTGCTGCCGCCGACCCTTACCGCGCCGCCACCAACAACAAGGGCATTATGAACGGAGTGATCCCCGTAGTCATTGCCACCGGAAATGATACCCGAGCCATTGAGTCGGGTGTGCATGCTTACGCCGCCCGCAGTGGAAAATATTCCCCTTTTGCCATCTGGGAGAAGAACGCGGACGGCGACTTGGTAGGCGCCATTGAGATGCCCATGGCGGTGGGCCTTGTAGGCGGCGCCACCAAAATCCACCCCGCCGCCAAGGTAGCTGTGAAGATGCTGGGGATCAAGACTGCGGCCGAGCTGGCCCAGATTATCGCCGCCGTGGGGCTGGCCCAGAATATGGCTGCCATGAGGGCTCTGGCTACCGAGGGGATCCAGCGGGGGCACATGTCCCTTCACGCCCGTAACCTGGCGGCCACCGCTGGAGCTACGGGAGAGGTGCTGGAAAAGATCGTCAAACAGATGGTGGCCGAGAAGAATGTCCGTCTGGAGTATGCCCAGGAGCTGCTGAAACATTACCGGTAAAAAAGTTGACAGATCCGTCTTAGTGTAAGAAAGAGAGGTTGCTATGGAATCCTACACCATGTCTCAGCTCAAGATTGGGCAGAGCGCTTCCACTACCAAGGTCTTTACGGAGGGCGACGTGTTTGTGTTTGCCGGATTCACCGGCGATATGAATCCGGTGCACATCAGCGAGGACTTCGCCAAGACCACTAAATTCGGCCGCAGGATTGTGCATGGGCCCTATGTGGCCACCCTGATCGGTAGCGTCCTGGGGCAGAAGCTGCCTGGCGGCGGCTCAGTTTATGTCAGCCAGAATATCCGCTTCCGTGCCCCGGTATTCATCGGTGACACTATCACATGCACGTTAACGGTAAAGGATATAAACGTGGAGCGCAACCGCTTGACACTGGATATCTGCCTAACCAATCAGAACGGCACGGTGGTCATGGACGGCGAGAGCGTCACCATGCCGAAAAAAGAGGGGTGAACAAAGAGATGCCAAAGGTGAGCTATAGGCTGGAAGAGCACATCGCTGTCGTCACCATTGACAACCCTCCCATGAACCCGTTGGATGTGGAAGTAATGGATGGCTTGCGCAATACCTTCGAAAAGTTACTGTTGGAAGAGGATGTGCGGGTAGTTGTCCTGACCGGAACAGGGAAAGCCTTTGTGGCGGGCGCGGATATCAAGGAACTCAAGCGCTGGACGCCGGACGCGTCTCTGAAGCTCAACGGAAAGGGCCAGGCCCTGGTGAACCAGATTGAGGAATTCCCGGCTCCTGTCATCGCGGCCATCAACGGCTACGCCCTGGGGGGCGGGCTAGAGATCGCCATGGGCTGCGACATTCGCCTGGCCTCGTCCAAGGCCAAGGTAGGTCTGCCAGAGGCCAAGCTTGGGATCATGCCCGGTTACGGCGGCACGGCCCGGCTGCCCCGCACCATCCCGATCGGCGCGGCCAAGAAGATGATATACACCGCCATGCACATCACCGCCGACGAGGCCCTCCGCCTGGGGCTGGTGGAGGAGGTGCTGGAACCCGAGGCGCTGATGGACCGGGCTATGGAGCTGGCCAAGCTGATTGCGGCCAACGCCCCGCTGGCGGTTCAGGCCGATAAGCGCACGCTCAATGCCTGCCGGGGCGCGTCGCTGGACCGGGCCTTGGCGGAGGAGCTGTCGGCGGCCCGGGACTGCTATGCCACTCAGGACAGTACCATAGGAATCGATGCCTTCATCAACAAGGAGATCCCGGAGTTTGGTCGAAAATAATAAGAGGAGATAGACCCCAGACGAAGCAAGTTTCCAACTCAACTGGAAGTTTAAGAATTTGATCCTGCCGTCCTATGACAATTGTATCCCTGATATTTTAAAGCCTGCTGATACCTGAAGATATTAACTTTGAAATTTGTTATACGAGGAGGTAAGACCATGGTTCTCGGTATGCCAATCTTTAGCTTCATCCTGATATTCATTGTGTACCCGATCCCTGTGCTAATCACTGCCATTCTTGCATTCAAGTCTGATAAGAAAAAGTGACCCCCTTTGTTCCGCTTTGCAGAGAAGAGTAAAATTTAGGAGGGATATCTTTGACAACCGTTCAAATCGTACTGATCATCTACATTATCATCTGCGCCGGCATCGGTATTTGGAGTTCCAAATTCCAGACCAATGCGGATGAGTTCTATGTAGCTGGCAAGCGCCTCGGTCCCGTGGTCTTGGGTTTGGCCGTATCCTCTACCATTATGAGCGGCATGGGTTTTGTGGGCTCAGTGGGCTCCATCTACAAAGACGGCTATGCCCCCATGACCATCATGATCTTCGCTACGGTAGGCACTATGGTGTCTTACCTGCTGCTGGCTGAACCTCTGCGCCGGGTGTCCGGAAAGTTCGGCTACGTCACGCTGTCGGACTTCGCCTACCACCGCTTTGGTAACAGCGAGGGTGCCCGGCTGGTGGTCTCCATCTCCACCATCATCGGTGTCACTGGCTATATTATGACGAACCTGGCCTCTCTGGGCACCGTGGTGGCGCTGGTTACTGGCTGGAGCTACTTCACTGCTCTCACCGTTGGTGTTATCGTTGTGGGCATCTACGTACTGATGGGCGGCATGCTGGCTGCGGCCATCACCGATGCGTTCCAGGCCGTCCTGATGATGCTCCTGGGCGTCGCCTTCGCCGTGGTGGCAATCACCAATGCCGGGGGCTTTACCGAGATGAACGCCACCCTCAACACCGTGGAGGGCAACCTGACCTCCTTCGTCCGCCCCGGCACCAACTACAATATCGTCTACTTCATCGGCACTGCGCTGATGTATGGCCTGGGTGTGGGCGGCCAGCCCCACGTGGTGAACAAGTTCTACCAGATTAACAAGAAGAGCAAATGGAAAAAGTCCATGTTCATCGCCACGCTGTCCTACTTCCTGGTGGGTCTGTCCCACTTCGCTGGCGCAGGCGGCCGCGCCATGACGATCAAGGGCACCTTCGTGGATACCCTGGACAACGTGAACAATATGTCCTCGCTGTTTACCTTTGAGTTCTTCCCGCCCGTCATAGCCGGCATTATGATGGCTGCTATCGTGGCCGCCATGATGTCCACCTGCGACTCCCAGGTGGTTACGGTCACCTCTGGTATCTGTCGCGACATGATCTTCCGCTATCTCTACAAAAAGAAAATGGATGAGAAGAAAGAGATGTTCTATACCCGCATTGTCATGGCACTGGTTTTGATCGTTGCCTATGTGCTGGTATTCGATCCGCCCCAGTTCCTCATGTGGATGGGGAACGGTGCATGGGGGATCTGCGCCTCGGTTCTAATCCCGATCTTGGTGCTGGGCTCCCGCTGGAAGCGCGGCAACAAGTACGCCGCCATCGCCGCCGGTATCGTGGGTATGATCGGCTCCTTTGGCCTGGTGGTACTTACCTCTCTCACCGGCCTTGCTCTTCCTGTCAACGCTGCAGTCATCGGCACTTTGGCTTCTACTGCCGTCTATGTGGTACTTACCTTGGCCCTGCCCGACCAGCCCAACGAGATGGTTAAGGCTCTCCACGACAAGAGCAGCGCCGACGAGGACTGAGAAACCCTCACGCGAACCCTGACCCCTATAACAGCCTTAACAGCAAGATTGGAGGCAAACCATGAACGCACTGCAAGATGTAATTGTCATTGACCTGACCCGCTTTGCCGCCGGGCCCTTCTGTACCATGCAGCTGGCGGATCTGGGCGCCACTGTCATCAAGGTGGAGTCCCGCAGCTCAACAGACGATGCACGCAATTTCACCCCTTTCCTGGGTGAGGGGGAAGAGCAGCTCAGCGGCTACTTTGCCCAGTATAACCGCAACAAAAAGGGCGTCACCCTGAACCTGCGCAGCGATGAGGGAAAGGCGCTGCTCCTGAAGATGTTGGACAAGGCGGACGTGCTCGTGGAGAATTACCGCCCCGGCATCATGGCCAAGATGGGTCTGGATTATGAAACATTGCACAAGCGCTATCCCAAGCTGGTCTATGTCTCTATCAGCGGCTACGGCCAGTATGGCCCCTACGTTACCCGCCCCGCCTTTGATAATTGTGCCCAGGCCCTCAGTGGCATCTGGTCTACCAACGGCTATCCCGACCGGCCTCCCTGCCGGGTGGGCACCATCATCGGCGACCTGTCTGCTTCTCTGTTTGGGTGTATCGGCCTGCTGGCCGCCCTCCATCACGCCCGAAACACCGGGGAGGGGCAGCTGGTAGACGTAGCTCAGCTGGACTCCACTCTGGCCCTAACCGAGACCATGGTGACCAACTACATGGTAGAGGG
This sequence comes from uncultured Eubacteriales bacterium, assembly GCA_902492005.1. Classification (GTDB taxonomy): domain Bacteria; phylum Bacillota; class Clostridia; order Oscillospirales; family Oscillospiraceae; genus Intestinimonas. The sequence continues at coordinate 15,725 of CABUJV010000012.1, read as the reverse complement.
GAAGATCACCAAGCCCCTGGGCAATGACCATCCCTTCGTTATGCCGTACAGCGCCTTTAAGGCCAAGGATGGGTACATCTTTGACGGCGGCTACACCGATAAGTTCTGGAAGCTCCAGTGCGAGTTTTTCGGCGAGCCGGAGTATGCAGAAAAGCCCGAGGTTGACACGATGGTCAAGCGCCATGTGCGTGAGACCTACGACGCGCTGGTAAAGCCCAAACTGGACGAGTGGATCGCCCAGTATACCGTGGACGAGCTGATGGAAGGACTGGGGGACAAGATTCCTATGGCTCCTATCAAGGATGTTTCCCAGGTAGTGAAGGATCCCCAGATCCTGGCCCGCAACATGATCGTCAAGACCCAATATCCGCAGGGCGAAGTGGGTGTGGTAGGCACCCCCATCAAGCTCAGTGAGACCCCCGCCGATCCCACCGGCCTGGCCCCCGCGGTAGGCCAGCATAACCGGGAAATCTTCGTGGACTGGCTGGGCCTGAGCGAAGACGAGTTCTCCGGCTATGAGGGGGACGGTACGATCTGATTCCCCTTCTCTTTCGCCACACGGCGAAAAATGACACGTTGTAAAATAACAGGTCCAGAAAAGCAAGGAGAGAGGCCAGCCCGAAAGGATTGGTCTCTCTCCTCTGCGCACACCCATGCTCTGGATAGGTCCAGATGGAGAAAATCATCTATTATTGTTCAAAATCTCTGGTCTGCGGTGTGCCTGCCCCCATAGGGGCAATCTTCCGACAAGGATAAGAATCCGCAAGCGGTGTAATCGGAAAAGAACTTTCTTCCCACTAACCAGCGATTATCAGCATCTTTATCTTCTCTGAGGCGTGGTCCATAAGAAATATCATAAGGCTGCCCATTATCTGTTAGAACCTGCGCATCCCAATCAATTTGAGTATCGTTTTGATCCAGAAATGTCCCTAGCTCCGAATCAATACACAAATATGCTTAACATGCTCATTCCCGTTGCGAATAGGGATATATGCCAGTGTAGGGGTGATGGATATGCCGTTTGCAATTGATCATGGCAATTCTGCCATCAAGACCCCGAACTTTGTCTTTGCCTCCGGACCGACGGATTACCCGGTGAAACCGCTGGTATAGACCGATGTTCTGGAGTTCGGCGGTGCCTTCCGGACCATCTCCGGCGAGCGTATCCCCCATATGCGGGATGAGACCAAGGATGAGCGATTCTTCGTTTTCAGCCTGTCCGCTGTCGCCAAGGAACTGCGGCGGCGGGAGATCAGCACGTCGAGGTCTGCATGCCGTTCCTTAAGGATTTTCAGACCGGCGGGGTGACGATGATTTCTGGGACAAGGTGGTCGGCTCCGGCCCCTTCCTCATCCTGGAGCAGAACTCCGGCGACTCTATGCTGCTGCAGACAGGAGGAGCGATCTGCGGAGAGAAAACAATGCGCGAAGTATTGCATCCGATGCAAAAACAGGCTATGATAAATACGATCCATCAGGTATATCCAATGCGATTGGGTGGAAGCCTGCAAACGACCACCGCAATGCTTGGAAGGAAAGCAGGAGCTATGACTGATTTGTTTGAAAAATCCATTCAGACCCTGGAGCTGCCCCGCGTGCTGGGGCTGCTGGCCGACCAGGCAGTGACGGAGGCGGGCAAGGAGCGCTGCCGCGCCCTGCGGCCGCTCACGGATGCCGACGACGTGCAGCGCCGCCTGGCGGAGACCTCGGCGGCCCTGAGCATGCTGGTCCTGCGGGGCACGCCGTCGCTGTCCGGGGTCAAGCCTGTGGCCGCCGCCCTCCAGCGGGCCGATATGGGGGGCGCGCTGAATACCCGGGAGCTGCTGGACATCGCCGCCCTGTTGCGCTGCGCCCGGTCCGCCCGGGATTACGCCACCGGGGAGGGCAATCAGAAAACCTGCATCGACCACCTCTTCGCCTGCCTGACCGCCAACCGCTTTTTGGAGGACAAGATCTCCGGCTCGATCCTGGGGGAGGACGAGATCGCCGACGCAGCCAGCCCGGAGCTGGCCGACATCCGGCGGCACATCCGGGCCTCGGCCTCCAAGGTGCGGGACATCCTACAAAAGCTGATCTCCTCCTCCCAGGCCAAGTACCTTCAGGAATCCATCATCACCATGCGCTCCGGCCGGTACGTGGTGCCGGTAAAGGCGGAGCACAAAAACGACGTTCCCGGCCTGGTTCACGACGTGTCCGGCTCCGGCGGCACCTTTTTCATCGAGCCAATGGGCGTGGTCAAGACCAACAACGAGCTGCGGGAGCTCCAGGCCCGGGAGGAAAAAGAGATCGAGCGCATTCTGCGGGAGCTCTCCGCCGACTGCGCCGGGCATAAAGAGGATATTGTCCAGGACTATGATCTGCTGGTGATGCTGGACGTGATCTTTGCCCGGGCCAAGCTTTCCGCTCGGATGAACGCCAGCGAGCCCAGGCTGGGCCGGAGCGGTATCGAGCTGAAAAAGGCCCGCCATCCCCTGCTGGACCCGGCCAAGGCGGTGGCCAACGACCTGCGGCTGGGGGAGGGCTTCGACACGCTGGTCATCACCGGCCCCAACACCGGCGGCAAGACCGTGACCCTCAAGACCATCGGCCTTCTGACGCTGATGGCCCAGTGCGGTCTCCACATCCCGGTGGCCGGCGACAGCCGGGTGATGGTCTTTGACCATGTGCTGGCCGACATCGGGGACGAGCAATCCATCGCCCAAAATCTGTCCACCTTCTCCTCCCATATGGTGAATATCGTGGGCATCCTGGACCAGTGCGGACCGGGGACCCTGATCCTCTTCGACGAGCTGGGCGCCGGCACCGACCCGGTGGAAGGCGCGGCCCTGGCCGCCGCCATCATCGAGTCCGCCCGGGAGCGGGGGGCGCTGGTGGCCGCCACCACCCACTATGCCGAGCTGAAGGTCTACGCCATGACCACCAGCGGGGTGGAGAACGCCTCCTGCGAGTTCGACGTGGAGACCCTGGCCCCCACCTATAAGCTGCTCATCGGTGTGCCGGGCAAGTCCAACGCCTTTGCCATCTCCCGGCGCCTGGGGCTGCCCCAGAGCATCATCGACAAGGCCGCCGAGCGCATCGATGCGGAAAACGTCCGCTTCGAGGACGTGCTGACCCAGCTCGACCGCCAGCGCCAGGAGATGGAGCGGGAGAAGGACGAGGCCCGGAAGCTGCGCCGGGAGATGGAGGACTCCGCCAGGACCGCCCGGGAGTACCGGGAGCGGCTGGAGAAGGAGAAGGCTAAGGCGGTGGAGAAGGCCCAGGCCGAGGCCCGGACCATCATCCGGGAGGCCCGGGACACCGCCGACCAGGTCTTTGCCGAGCTCAACGATATGCGCCGCCGCCAGGAGAAGGAGGCCGGCTGGCAGGAGCAGAACGACCGTCGGGCCGGCCTGCGCCGCCGCCTCAACGAGGCGGAGAACGCCATCGGCGGCGGACGGGAGGAACTGCCCGCGCCGCCCCCCACCCGGCCCGCCATGGCCGGCGACACGGTGGAGCTGGTAAAGATGGGCGCCCGGGCCACCGTGCTATCGGTGAACAAGGACGGAGGGCTCCAGCTCCAGGCGGGCATCCTGAAGATCACCGCCAAGCAGTCGGAGGTGCGGGTGGTGGAGGGCGAGGCCCAAAAGGCCCAGAAGGAGGCCCAGCGGTTCGTCCAGCGTGCGGAGCACAAGCTGCGCTCCTTAGGAGCCTCGCCGGAGGTGGACCTGCGGGGTATGATGACCGACGAGGCCATCGGGGCGCTGGACCAGTTCCTGGACAGCGCCGTCATGGGCAAGCTGACCCAGGTCACCGTCATCCACGGCAAGGGCACCGGCGCGGTGCGCAAGGCGGTGCGCGAGCACCTAAAACGCAGCCGCTACGTCAAGACCTTCCGGCCCGGCCGCTACGGCGAAGGCGAGGACGGCGTGACGGTGGTGGAGCTGAAATAGGTTTCGGAAACAAAGCCAACGTGGAGCATATCGTCATTTCGATGGTTTCGTTTGTGAAAAGTGCAAAGGGCTCTGCGGGAATTTGTGCAAAATGTCATTGACGGTTTGACACAAATTTGGTACACTATAGAGGTGCAAACAATGTTTTTGTTTGAGGGGGAGAACACAATGTATATCAAAGAGGCGGTCGTGAACAATCAGGTAGGTCTCCACGCCAGACCCGCCACGTTCTTCATTCAGAAGGCCAATGAATTTAAGAGCTCCATCTGGGTGGAGAAGGATGAGCGCAGAGTGAATGCGAAAAGCCTGCTGGGTGTCCTCTCTCTTGGCATCGTAAAGGGCACCGCAATCAACCTCATCGCCGACGGACCCGACGAGAAGGAGGCCGTGGAGGCGCTCATCGAACTCATCTCGTCCAACTTCTCGGAGTAAGACCTTTGAACTGTAGAAAAAGCGCCGCGTTGAGCGGCGCTTTTTTTCACCTCGGGAGGGGTGAGCCATGCCGATCAATCCCTGCGTCAACCAGTATAACCGCCAGCTGGACGCCATCCGGCGCCGGGAGGCCAGGCTGTTCCGGGTGCGCGCTCCGCGGAGCGCGCCCGGCGGGAGCCTGATGGCCAAAATTGAGGAAAAAATTCCGGAAAAGCTGCGGGGGACCCTCGACACCGCCTTCTACACCGCCTTTCAGGTGCTGTTCCAGCAGGGCACCGGACTGCTGAAAAAGACCATCCCGGAGAAAAAGCTCCGGGGGGAGCGGTATATCCGGGAGTATTTCCTCAAGGAGGACCCCAGCGCCGAGCACGTCCGCGCCTTCCACAAGAGCGGCAGCCGGGGCGGAGCGGCGGCCACCGCCGCGGCCACCCTGGAGGGCTGCGCTCTGGGCCTGCTGGGGATGGGACTGCCCGATATCCCCATTCTGATGACCCTGCTCCTCCGGGCGGTGTATCAGACCGCCCTGCGCTACGGCTTTGCCTACGATACCAAGGAGGAACGGTATTACATTCTGCTCCTGCTGTGCGCCGCCCTGACCAGGGGGGCGGAGCGGAAGGACTACAGCGACCGGGCCGACGGGTTTGGGCGGGCCGTCGACCACGAGGAGCGGCTGTCCTTTGACCTGGACGCCCAGCTGCGGGAGACCTCCAGGGCCCTGGCTGACGCCATGCTGGTGGTGAAGTTTATCCAGGGCACCGCCGTCGTGGGCGTGGTAGGGGGCGCCTGTAACTTTTCCGCCAGCCGCCGGGTGACCGAGGTGGCCAATTTGAAATACCAGAAACGGTTTTTGGAGAAGAAGAGGAGAGGGCTGTGATGAAGAAGGAGATCACGCCGGAGCCGGTGCTTCGGGGAAGACTGCGCATGTGGCTGGGAGTCCGGTATTTCCGCGCCCGGCGATGGGTTGGGTGGCATATGGGCGGGACGGCCTATGCACGCCGGAGGACCGCCCCCGACTGTCCCTACCTGTGGATGGCCCACGCCACGCCCCTGGTGCGGAGGCTTCGGGATGTGGACCTGTGGATGCAGGAGAATAAGGTGCGAAACCTGCGCCTGGCCGCCGCCCGGCTGGACGGAATGACTCTGCTGCCCGGGGAGACGCTCTCCTATTGGCGGAGCATCGGCAACCCCACGCGGCGAAAGGGTTATGCGGAGGGGATGCTTCTGCGAAACGGCCGGGTGGTCCCCGGCGTGGGCGGGGGCCTGTGCCAGTGCTCCAACCTCCTCTATTGGATGACCCTCCACACGCCGCTTACGGTCACCGAGCGGCACCGGCACGGGTACGACGTTTTTCCCGACGCGGACCGGACTCAGCCCTTCGGCAGCGGGGCCACCTGCTTTTACAACTATTTGGATCTGACGATCCGCAACGATACCCCCGACACATGGCGGCTGATGCTGCGGGTGACGGACACCCATCTGGAGGGAGAGTGGCGGTGCAGCGCTCCGCAGACCCTCCGCTATGAGGTGTACGAGAAGGAACACTATTTTCAGGGGGAATACTGGGGCGGTTATACCCGCCATAATGCCCTGCACCGCCGGGTTTTTGACCTGGAGGGCATTCTGATGGGGGATGAATTCGTATGCGAGAACCACGCCCTGATGATGTATTCACCCATGCTGCCGGGATAAAGGTGGTGCAATCCCATTGACCTTTGACGAACTGAAAGAAAAAGCCCACGGCCTGCCGCTGAAGCCCGGCGTCTACATCATGCAGAACGCCAAAAACGAGGTCATCTACGTGGGCAAGGCCAAGGCTCTGAAAAACCGGGTGTCCCAGTATTTTGCCAATCTGGCCTCCCATACGGAAAAGACCCGGGCCATGGTGAGCCAGATCGACCACTTCGATGTCATCATCGCCGACTCGGAGTTCGAGGCCCTTATTTTGGAGTGCTCCCTCATTAAGCGGCACCAGCCCAAGTACAACATCCTTTTGAAGGACGACAAGGGCTACCCCTATATCCGCCTGTCGGCGCACGAGCCCTACCCCCGCTTTTCCTTGGTTAACCGGCCGGCGGAGGACGGGGCCCGGTACTTCGGGCCCTATGGCAGCCGGGGAGCCAGTCAGGATATCATCGACGCGCTGAAGGCCGCCCTCCGACTGCCCCAGTGCCAGAAACGGTTCCCCCGTGACATCGGTAAGGAGCGGCCCTGCCTCTACTACCGCATGGGCCAGTGCGACGGCTACTGCCGCAGGGAGATGGACCAGAGCCGGTACGGCGAGGCCATGGACCAGGCCGTCCGGCTGCTGGAGGGCAAGTACGACGAGGTGGTGAACGACCTCCAGAGCGAGATGGAGCGCTCAGCCGCCGAGCTGCGCTTCGAGCGGGCCGCCGAGTTGCGGGACCGCATCCGGTCCATCGAGCTGCTGGGCAAGCGGCAGAAGGTGGTGGCCGGCAGTCTGGCCGACACCGACGTGGTGGGCTTCCACCGGGGGGAGGCCAAAAGCTGCTTCGTGGTCCTCCACTATGTGGACGGCGACCTGGCGGCCAAGGACATGGAGCTCATCGAGACTCCGGTGGAGGATGCGCGGGAGGACACCGTCTCCGCCCTGGTGAAGCAGTACTACGGCGGACGGGGCAACCTGCCCCGGCAGATCCTGCTGCCCTGCGAGATCGAGGACGAGGCGCCGGTGCTCCGGATGCTCTCCGAGGCCTGCGGACGGCGGGTGGCCCTGATGACCCCGCAGCGGGGGGGCAAGATGGACCTCATCCGCCTGGCCAACAAGAACGCTGTGGAGGAGGTGGAGCGGGCCACCAGCCGGGAGGAGCGGCAGTCCAAGCTGCTGGAGGCTCTGGGCCGGATGCTGGCCCTGGAGCGGGGCCCTGAGCGCATCGAGGCCTACGACATCTCCAACACCGGCGACGCCGACATCGTGGCCTCCATGACCGTCTTTGTCCATGCCCGGCCTCTGAAGCGGGACTACCGCCACTTCAAACTCCGGAACCTGGAGCACGCCGACGACTACGCCTCCATGGAGCAGGTGCTCACGAGAAGGTTCCGGCGGTATCTGGATGGAGACGAGAAGTTTGGGGACCTGCCCGACGCGCTCTTCATCGACGGCGGCGAGAACCACGCCAAGGTAGCCGTCCGGGTGCTGGAGGCCCACGGGCTGGACATCCCGGTGTTCGGCATGGTGAAGGACGGCCGGCACCGGACCCGCGCCCTGGTGACCCCGGAGGGCCGGGAGATCGGCATCCGGCAGAACCAGGCCATCTTCTCCTTTGTGGGCCGTATCCAGGAGGAGACCCACCGCTTTGCCATCGAGTTCAACCGGCTCCAGCGGAAGAACCGGGTCCAGGGCTCGGTGCTGGACCAGATCCCCGGCGTGGGCGGCAAGCGCCGGGCCGAGCTGCTCAGGCGTTTCAAGAGCGTAAAGAACGTCAAAGCCGCATCTCTGGCCGAGCTGGAGGAGGCGGTGCCCAAGAACACGGCCAGAGCCGTGTACGACTTTTTCAACCGGCCGGAGGGGGAACCACAACCATGAAACGACTGCGCGTACTGCTCCCTGTGCTGATGCTGTGCCTGATTTCAGCCGCATGCGGCGGGGGCGGCGGGACGGAGATTACGCCCGCCGCCGGTGTAACCGCGGCGCAGGCGGCCCAGGCCGTCTGGAACAGCCAGCCCGATCCGGAGGGACTGGAGATCCTGGAGGGGGACAGCCTGACCAGCCATCTGACCGACTTCTGCGGACTGGAGGATTGGGAGGAAGGGGCGGTGTATGCCGCCTCCGGCATGGATGCCCGGGAGATCACGGTGGCGCTGCTGCCCGACGGGGACGCCGCCGAGGCGGCGGGGGAGACTCTGGAGGCCTACCGCCGGAGCCGCCAGGGGGACTTTTTCGGCTACGCCCCGGAGGAGGCGGAGCGGCTGGACAGCGCCGCCGTCCTGACCGCCGGGCGCTTTGCCGCCCTGCTGGTCTGTGAGGACATGGACGCAGCCCGGGCCGCCTTTGAGGCCGCCCTGAGCGGAGAGACGGTCTTTGCCCCCGTACATACGCAGAAGCCGGACCCCGACCCTGCTCCAAGTCCTGCGGAGCCGCCGGAACCCACGCAGACCTTGCCGGAGCCGGCAAGCCCCCCCGCTCCGCCGCCGGAGCCGGAGCCCACCCCCACCGGGGTGCTGAACCCGGACCTGGACGTCAGCGGCTTCGTGCCCTATGTCCAGCCCAATGTCTCCGTGATGGACCTCTACGACACCAGCGCCATTCAAGGGGCGTGGGAGAGCGGAGACGGCAGCGGCCTCAGCGGCAAGGACCGGGAGATTCTGGAGCGGTGCCGGGAGGTGCTGGGCGAGGTCCTCGCCGAGGGAATGAGCGAATATGAAAAGGAGCTGGCGGTACATGACTGGCTGGTGGAATGGGGAAGCTATGACCGCACGGTGTATGACAACCCCAACCACAGCGGCCGCACCGGCTACCGGGACCCCTGGGGAATGCTGGTGGGGGGCTACGGCAACTGCCTGGGCTACTCCAGCACCTTCCAGCTTTTGATGGACCTGTCCGGGGTGGAGTGCATCACCGTGGTCGGGGCGGCCTTCGGCTCCCAGGAGGACCACGCCTGGAACATGGTGAAGCTGGACGGGGAGTGGTACTGCGTGGACGTGACCTGGGATGACCCCACCGGCGCGGCCAAGAACGGCAGTCATCACCGCTATTTCAACGTGACCAGCGCCTATCTGCGGGAGACCGACCACCAGTGGGACTATCGGAATGTGCCGGAGGCCACGGCGGCCGCGTATGCCTGGAGGGCGGACTAGATTTGAGAAAAAGGAGAGGCACCTATGCGCGTCATCACAGGAGAGGCCCGGGGCCGGCGGCTGAAGGAGCTGTCCGGCATGGACACCCGGCCCACCACCGACAAGGTGAAGGAGTCCATGTTCAACATCGTCCAGTTCGACATTGAGGGGCGGAAGGTGCTGGACCTGTTCGGCGGCACGGGCCAGCTCGGCATCGAGGCCCTGTCCCGGGGGGCGGAGTCCGCCGTCTTTGTGGATGTGCGCAAGGACGCCGCCGCCCTCATCCGGGAGAACCTGGCCCACTGCGGCTTTACCGGCCGGGCCAGGGTGATCCAGGGGGACTATCTGGCCTTCCTCACCGGCTGCCGGGAGAAGTTCGACCTGGTCTTTCTGGACCCGCCCTACGCCAGCGGTTTTCTGGAAAAGGCCCTGGAAACCATTGCCGCGATTGACATCGTGTCGGAAAATGGTATAATAGTCTGCGAAAGTGCGCAGGAAACGGTCCTGCCGGAGCTGCCGGCCCCCTATGCGGTGGGGCGGGAATACCGCTACGGCAAGATCAAGCTGACCACCTGCCGGCGCACGGTGTGACGGTCTCCGGACCAGTTCAAAACCCATAGGGGGCGTGTGTCCATGAAGATCGCCATTTATCCCGGCAGCTTTGATCCTCTGACTCTGGGCCACTTGAACATCATCAAACGGGCGGCCCGCTGCTTCGACAAGCTCATCGTCTGCGTTATGGTGAACTCCCAGAAGAAGGGGCTGTTCTCGCCGGAGGAGCGGGTGGAGCTCATCCGGCGGGTGGTGAAGCAGCTTCCCAACGTGGAGGTGGACGCCTCCGCCCTGCTGCTGGCGGAGTACGCCCGGCAGCGCCGGGCCCGGGTGATCGTCAAGGGGCTGCGGGCCTTCTCCGACTTCGAGGCCGAGGTGCAGATGGCGGTGGTCAACCGCAAGCTCAATCCCAACATTGACACGATGTTCCTGCCCTCCAATGAGAAGTACACCTATCTCAGCTCCACGGTGGTGAAGGAGATGGTGCGCTATGGGGCGGACCTGTCCGACTTCCTGCCTCGGGAGATTATCGAAGACGTAAAAAAGAAAATGGACGACAGCAGGAGGGAAAAATAGATGGCGACTGGTGTGGAAGAACTGGTGGATATGCTCTTTTCCATGATCGACGAGGCCAAGAGCGTACCGCTGAGCAGTGAGAAGTGCATCATTGAGCGGGACCGGGCCCTGGACCTGCTGGACGATATCAAGGCGCAGTTCCCCATGGAGCTTGGCGAGGCCAAGAAGCTGCTGGCGGCAAGGGCAGACTATATCGCCTCCGCCAAGCGGGAGGCCGACCTGATCCGCAAGCAGGCGGAGGACAGGGCCAAGCAGCTTTTGGCCGAGGACGAGCTGATGGCCCAGGCCAGACAGCGGGCCAACGAGATCGTCAAGGTGGCCGAGGAGCGCAGCCGGGAGCTGCGCCGGGCGGCCAACGAGTACTGCGAGGACGCTCTGCGCCGGACGGAGGAGGCGGTGAGCGAGGCCCACGAAGAGATCAAGCGCTCCCGGGCCCGGTTCCGGGCGGCCGCCGCCGGTGCGGCGGGTGGGGCTGCGGCGGCGCAGGGCCGCGCGGTCTATGACGCCGAGGCGGAACAGTAACGGAAAACAAATAGAGACGCGGGACCCCATTTGGGGTCCCGCGTCTTTTCTGCGCTTATTCCAGCGGCTCAGCCCGCAGCGCGCTGCCCGAGCCGGTCACCCGGTAAAAGGCGTAGGTCTCGCGGGGCAGCCCGCTCTCCGCCAGGGCAGCCCGTGCGGCTTTAAGATGGGCCGGAAGAAGGCGGAGGGCCATACCGCAGCCCAGCGAAATCTCCCGCAGCACCGGCATGACCACCGCCGGACAGACCCCGGCCAGGGCCTGCCGGGCCCGGATGGCGGCATGGGTGGAGGCGAAGGAGATCAGGCAGTAGTCCGGCTCCGTCACAGGGTGATAACCTTGGCGGCGGACCGCATCCGGGATACGATGTCGAACATGTTGCTCACCGTGCCCGCCTGGAGCCGTTCGGTCAGGCCGTAGAAGCTGAGGCAGGTGCCGCAGACCAGTACCTCCACCCCGCGGTCGATGAGGGTTTGGACGTGGGCGGCCACCTGGTCGTCTAGGGTGGGCAGCTTGACCCCGTCGTTCATGAAAAGCACGCTCTCGGGCAGCGCGTCCCCCTCGGCTAGGGTGTAGAAGAACATGCGCATCAGGTTGGCGCCCAGCTCCCGGTCGCCGGAGCCGATGATGTCCCGGCCCACAAAGACGGCGCAGCCCCGGCCGGAAAGGGGGGCGCCGGCCTCCCACCGGCAGGCGGTGGGGGCGGGCGCCCCCGAAGCGCGGGTGAAGTCCAGGGCGTGGCCGCCGCCGGGAAGGACCCGGACGGCGACAGTGAAGCCCTGATGGTCGGCCAGCCGGGACAGATTTTCCACGGCGGCGGGGTCGTCCACCTCAATGGTAAAGCCGGTCTCCCCGGCGGCGATGGCTTTTTTGGCCAGGACCACGGGCACGGGGCAGCGCTGGCCCTTGGCGTCGATAAACGGGGACATAAGCGATTCCTCCTTTTAGCCTCTGCGGTAGGTACGAGTGATGTGCTTCAGCCGGCCGGACACGTCGGGGTTGAGGGCGTCCTGACGAACCCGCCAGGACCAGTTGTGGGGGCCGGTGGTGCCGGGGGTGTTGATTCGGGCGTCCGCCCCCAGGCCCAGCACGTCCTGCAGGGGGGCGATGGCCAGCCGGGACGGGGCGGCCCAGGCGCCGCAGACGGCCCCCCAGCCGAAGCCCTCGCCGGCCTGGAGGCGCAGGTAATCGGAGGCAAAAGCCCGTTCGGCGGGGCTGGCCTCCTGAAACAGCCACTGGACGAAGGTGGGGGTGTCGTGGGTGCCGGTATAGACCACCGCGTCCGCCGGGCAGTTGTGGGGCAGATAGGCGCTCTCTCCCATGGGGTCGAAGGCGTAGACCAGGACCTTCATACCGGGCAGGCCGGAGCCCGCGATAAAGTCCCGGGCGGCCTGGTCCAGATCGCCCAGATCCTCCGCAATCAGGTCCAGACCCGGTACCTTTTGGCGCAGGTGGTCCACCAGAGCCTGGCCGGGGCCGGGCTCCCAGCGGCCATCCAGGGCGGCGGAGGCCCCCATGGGGATGGACCAGTAGGTGTGGAAGCCCCGGAAGTGGTCGATGCGCACCGCGTCGTAGAGCAGGGCGGCGTGTTCCATCCGGCGCACCCACCAGGTAAAGAGCTCCTGCCTGTGGCCGGCCCAGTCATAGAGGGGGTTGCCCCAGTGCTGGCCCACGTCGGAGAAGGCGTCGGGGGGTACGCCGGCCGCAGCCCTGGGGCGGAGCGCCTCGTCAAGCTGGAAGAGCTGGGGCTGGGCCCATACCTCCGCGCTGTCGGCTGAGACGTAGATGGGCAGGTCGCCCAGGATGGAGACTCCCTTGGCCTTGGCATAGGTCCGCAGGGCGGTCCACTGGCGAAAGAACTGATACTGCAAAAACACCTGAAAGTCGATCTCGCCGGCCAGCCGGGCGCGGTACTGCTCCAGCGTCACCGGGTCCCTGCGGCGGAGGGGCTCCGGCCACCGGGCCAGGGGCAGAGCGCCCAGATGGGCGTGCAGGGCGGTGAACAGAGCGTGGTCGGGCAGCCAGCCGGCCTGCGTGCGCAGAAAGGCGTCCTGCTCCGTCCGGCAGGCAGCCCTTCCCCGTTCCCAGGCCCGGCGCAGCAGGGGAAGGCGGGTCTCGGCCAGCCACCGGTAGTTCACCCGGTCCGGGTCGGGATACCGGGCCTCCCGGAGCTCGTCCGGGGTGAGCAGGCCGTCGCGGGCCAGGTCCTCCAGGTCCAGAAACCAGGGGTTGCCCGCGAAGGCGGAGGGGGACATATAGGGGGAATCGCCGCTGCCCGGCGGCACCAGCGGGAGAATCTGCCACCAGCGCTGTCCTGCCGCGGCGAGAAAGTCCACAAAGGTTCGGGCGCTCTCTCCCAGGGAACCCACGCCGTAGCCGCCAGGGAGAGAGAAGATGGGGAGAAGGATGCCGCTGGAACGTCCGGTCATGGGACGCGCCTCCAATCAGATGTGGTTTGGGAGGGGGAAAGCCTTGTGAAGACCATTATACGGGATTTGCCAGGGCTTTACAATGGATAATTCCGGGCGGCCGGCGGAAAACGTCCTGCACAGACACTATATCTGGGGGAGGAAGGAATTGGTCATACAATAATGTGTGCTTTTCCATTTGAACTGCAGAAAATCACCGTGTAACCGGTTGTAATCTGAAAAATGCCGAACATTTGTTTTTATACCGAAAAGGGCTGATTTTCCTCGAAAAATTCCGTATTTTTGGTGAAAAAAGCTGGTACAAACTCTTGCAATTTTGTGACAAACCCTTTATACTGAACATACTGGTGGAGTGAAATGGAGTAAAGTGGAACCTAAATGGGGTAAAGTGGAGGGAGTGAACCAGCGTGGGGAGCGTCACCGGCACCTATGAGCACAGCATCGACGCCAAGGGCCGGCTGTTCATCCCCGCTAAGCTCCGGGAGGAGCTGGGCGCCTCGTTCTATCTGGCCATGGGCGTGGACACCTGCCTGGCCGTCTATCCCCAGGAGAGCTGGGACCGATTTACGGAGAAATTTGCTTCCCTGCCGGTGAGCAAATCCAAGGCCATGCGCTCCCTCTTTGCCAACGCCGTCAAGTGCGTGCCCGACAGCCAGGGGCGCATCGTTCTGCCCCAGCGGCTGCGCAGATATGCCGACCTGGGCAAGGACGTGGTCATCATCGGCGTCCACGACCGGGCGGAAATCTGGAGCGCCGAGCGCTGGAACGCCGAAGAGGAAGAGATGACTCCCGAGAAGATGGCGGCGCTGATGGACTCTTTGGAGCTGTGACATGGAACAAGGACAGACCTATTCCCACCGCCCCGTCCTGCTGGACGAGTGCATCGAGGGGCTGCGTATCCGCCCCGGCGGTCTCTATCTGGACGGGACCCTGGGCCGGGCGGGCCACTCCCGGGAGATCGTAAAGCGGCTGGACGCCGGACGCCTGGTGTGCCTGGACCGGGACCAGGCGGCGCTGGACGCCGCCCGGGACCGGCTGGCCGGCTGTTTGGACAAGGTGGAGCTGATCCACGGCAACTTCGGGGACCTGGCGGAGCTGCTGGACGGCAGAGGACTGGGGCCCTTTGACGGAATGCTCTTCGACCTGGGTGTGTCCTCCCCCCAGTTGGACGACCCGGAGCGGGGCTTTTCCTATATGCACGACGCCCCGTTGGACATGCGCATGGACCGCTCCGAGGCCCTGACCGCCGCCGTGGTGGTCAACGAGTGGCCCCAGGAGGAGCTCAAGCGCATCCTCTGGCAGTACGGGGAGGAGCGCTACGCCCCCCAGATCGCGGGGGCCATCGCCCGCCGGCGGGCGGACAAGCCCATCGGCACCACGCTGGAGCTGGTGGAGGTCATCCGCGGCGCCATGCCCGCCCAGGCCCTGCGGGAGAAGCAGCACCCGGCCAAGCGCAGCTTTCAGGCCATCCGGATCGCGGTCAACGACGAGCTGGCGGCGGTGGACCGGATGCTCCGGGCGGCGGTGCCCCGGCTGTCCCCGGGGGGACGGCTGGCGGTCATTTCCTTCCACTCTCTGGAGGACCGCATCGTGAAAAACGCCCTGGCGGCCTTTGCCAAGGGCTGCACCTGTCCGCCGGACTTTCCCGTGTGCGTCTGCGGCAAGACGCCCCAGGTGCGGCTGGTGAGCCGCAAGCCCATCCTGCCCGGGGAAGCGGAATTAAAGGAAAACCCGAGAGCCCGCAGCGCCAAGCTGCGCTTGGCGGAGAAATTGTAAACACGAGGAGTTGACGACCCATGGCGGCAGCTGCGGCCGGAAGAAGAACCCGATATCAGTCCTACGGCAACGTGGCCTATGATCCGGCCTATGCCCAGCCGGTCCGCCGTCCCGCGGAGCGGGGAGGGGCGGAGGTCCTCCGCCCGCAGCCAAAGGTACGCACACGCCAGCGCGCCGTCGCCCGCCCCAAGGTACAGGTCCGGGAGCAGGGCCGGATCTCGATCTTCGCCGTGGTGGGCTTCCTGGCCGTGGGTGTGTTCGCCGCACTGGTGATGATGAGCTACGTCCAGCTCACCGTGGTGTCCGACCAAGTGGTGAGCCTGCGCAGCGAGCTGGACACTCTGAAGACCGAGGAGTCCAAGCTGATGGCCCGGTACGATCTGGCCTTCGATCTGTCGGCCATCGAGGCCCAGGTGACGGCGGACGGCTCCATGACCAAGCCCCAGAGCGGGCAGATCGTGATGCTGGACATGTCCGAGCCCGACACCGTGGTCCGCTACCAGCCCGAGGGCGGAACGGAAAAAGGCGGTCTCTTGGACAGGACCAGGGAGATTTTGAGCGGTTTTCAGGCATATTTCCAGTGAGTCGGCACATATTGTTCATCAAGTCCTAATAACGAGAGAGATAAAGCGGGGCGTAAGAAAATGGTGTATTTTCTTACGCCCTCCTCTTTCTGGAAGCGCCCGCGCGGCGATTTGACAAGGAGACCGGCATGGCA
>CABUJV010000011.1 GCA_902492005.1 uncultured Eubacteriales bacterium | reverse complement strand
ACTTCCCAACCGCTTGATTAAGAAGTCTTTTAGAGCATACAACACCCGCCGCCATTTTGAATTTGACATACTGCTTGACGGCGAAGTGCTCCGGCTGCTTTTTTGCCAAATCGTCAAAGAGGATATCTACGGGACTTTTATAGGTCTCGTCGTCCTCTCTGGCTTCGCAGGCGTTTAGCAGGTACAGAAGCGCGATGAAGTTCCGTTCCTCTGGCTCTGCCTCATACCAGATGTAGCCGATCAGGGCGCAGTATAAAAGCCGCTCGGCTTTGACCCAAAAATCTTCGGAGGATTTTTCGCCGTCGCCCTTCGTATTGGCAATGATGACATTGACCAGTTTGAGGATATCCTTCTCGGAGCGCACATAGGCCAGCGGGTTATATTTCATACTCTTGGAAAAGTTGATGGTGTTCAGGACTTTGATACGGTAGGGCTCATAGATGACCTTGCCGCGACTGTCCCGCACCGGCTTTCCGTTCTCGTCCAGCTTCGGTGCGCCGTGCAGGAGCATTTTTCCTGTTTCCGTCAAAAGTTGCCCTTTTGGATCGGTGATGACATAGGAGCTGTGCATCTGCATGATGGACGGTTTGACAAAGAACCGCGTCTTGCCGCTGCCGGAGCCGCCGATGACGAGAATATTTTTGTTTCTCGCATACTTTGGCTGCTTCGGGCGGCTGGTCATGGTGAGGCTTTCTGTCCTGGTCAGGGGGATGTTCCAATCGGGAACGGGGTCTATGTAGGGCGCAATATCCGCCGCCGTACCCCAGCGGGCAGAGCCGTATTCAATGCCCTTGCGGTATTTCTTCGCGTTCTTGCCTTTGACATACACTGCCAGCCGGACAAGGATCGCGCCGAGGATGCCGACGCAGATATCCAGCGCGTGAAAGCTGGGTGCGGAGCTGGCAAAGGCTGTCTGAAAGCCCTGTCCGATATGCAGCAACTTTTCCGAGACGTCAGGCCCCGGCGCCAGCCGGACCGCCTGGCAGAGCTTATCAAAGAGATACACAAAGAACAGATACGGCAGGTTTGGCAGAAGATATTTTTTGAGTTTGTCCTTCATCGCTCCACGCTCCGTTCTCTGGTCTTGACCTTTTCGCCGCGCTCCTGCTCCTTGTGCTGCGTTTTGGACTGCTCCTGCGCCTTTTCCAGCTTGCGCCGGATGGAAGGGGCTTTCTCGCGGCTCAGGTTTTTAGCGGAAAACTCCCGGAAGGCCGCTGTAATCACATCGGCGTCCCGGCCCTTGAAGAACACCAGGTAACGGGTATGCTCGCCGGAAGTGTCCTTCTTCAACGCAAAATCCAGGCCGTACTTCTTCGCCGTGGAAGAAAAGGCCCGGATATTCTGATCCGTGATCTCGATGTTGGAAACGCTGGTGTTGTGCTTCATAAGCTGCCGGAGCGTCTGCTTGCCGTGCCGGAGCTGGGGATTTTTCTTGTGCTTCTCCATGTCTGCCAGCACCTTCTTCATGGCCTGCTGCAAGAGCTGGGCGGTCATTTTGCTGGCCTCCACACAAAGCGCAAGGGTTTTCTGCGTGATTTCTTCCTGCAAGGCGTTCACCTCCGATCTCCGCTGCCGTACAGGTCATGGCTGACAAGGGATGTGTAGTAGCTGTCCATCGTGACCGGCGCGTTATACAGCGCCGCCAGCAGATATTTCTTGATGTTGCGGACATAGGTGGTGTTCTCCCGCATCCGGTCAAGGACATACTCGATGTGCGAGGCGTTCAGCTTCAGGAACCGTGACCGGACGACCTCCGCAGGGTAGTCGTCCCCGGCGACACGGATCATCTCCCGGTTGGAGCAGACGGTATCCACCATGAGCTCCACCAGCTCGTCCAGCCGGTCTTTATCCAACTGCACGTTCTGCGAAAGAACGTCATATTCGATGTTCTCCAAGATCAATGCCCGATAGCTTTCCCGCTTTCGCATCCCGTCCTGCCCGCTCCGCTCCCTGGGGACTGGGGGACTTGATAGGATAGGACTTGATTCTTGCGTAATTGATAAATCTGTCTTTGATGGATAGTTACTTGATTCTTCTTTATTTAATTGGGCGGGGTTCTCCTGAATTGGAGCGTCCAACATTGGATTTGCCTGTACGGGATTTTCCCGTATAGGTTTTTCCTGTGTAGGTGATGGCGCTTTAGGTTGTTCCAGAATAGTGTATTCGATAGAGCCGAGCTGCCCGTTTGCGCCACGGACACGCGCACGGATCAGATAGCCGTGCGCCTCCAGCTCCCGGATGCCACCACTGATGCTGTCAATTCCATCCTTGCAGATACGGGCAAGACCCTTCATGGTGTAGTCCCAATTCTCCGGCAGAGACAACATGAGAGATAAAAGCCCTTTCGCTTTCAGCGACAGCGACATATCCCGCAGATGATAGTTTGACATGACCGTGTAATCCCTGGTCTTTTCGATACGGAATACAGCCATCTTCGCACCTCCTTCCTCTGAAAATGAAAAGTGTTGATTTCGATGAAAAAAGCCTCCGGTTTGCCTCTCGGATGTGATCCATAGGAAAACATCCATGCCCGCCTGCTTGCGGCGGTCAGAGAGGAAAAAACAGAGGCTTTCGCACCCTAATCACAACACTTGAATTTAGGTATAGAAAAAGGGCGGCTGTCTTAAAAACAGTCGCCCGAAAAGGGGATATATACAAGTTATTTGCTACTCGTCCGCCTTGAAAACCGTTGATATTTCTGGCTTTTTCAAAAAGTTCTGTATCACCACTCGCACCAATTTGAAGGGGGCATTTCTGTGCTGCAGGGCGGCCTTCCGCCCCATGATGAAGCGGCGCTTCGGCCGCGTCGTCAACGTCAGCTCGGTGGTGGGCCTGCGGGGCAACGCGGGGCAGTCCAACTATGCCGCCAGTAAGGCGGGGCTCATCGGTCTGACCAAGTCTCTGGCCAAGGAGCTGGCCGCCCGGGGCATCACCGTCAACGCCGTGGCCCCCGGATTCATCGACACCGATATGACTGCCGCCCTGCCCGAGGCCGCCCGCGCCGCCCTGCTGGAAGCCATCCCCATGAAGCGGCTGGGCGCCGGAGCGGACGTGGCCGCCGCCGTAGCCTTTTTTGCCTCGGAAGAGGCGGGCTATCTCACGGGTCAGGTCCTCTGCGTGGATGGGGGCATGGCCGTATGAAGGAGGTTGGTTCTATGGAAAAACGAAGGGTCGTCATCACCGGCCTGGGGTGTGTCACCCCCCTGGGCCATACCGTGGCCGAGACCTGGCAGGCGGTGAAGGACGGGGTGTGCGGCATCGGGCCCATCACCCAGTATGACGCGGAAAACCAGAAGGTCAAGCTGTGCGCCGAGGTAAAGGACTTCGACCCCACGGTCTGGATGGACCGGCGGGAGGCCAGGCACATGGCCCGCTTTGCCCAGCTTGCGGCGGCGGCGGCCGGGCAGGCCGTGGCGGACAGCGGGCTGGACATGGAGCGGGAGGATCCCCTGCGCTGCGGCGTCATCGTCTCCAGCGGCATCGGCGGGCTGTCCATCACGGTGGAGGAGCTGGTGAAGGGCCAGACCAGGGGCTTCGACCGGGTCTCTCCCTTCTATATCCCCATGACCATCTGCAATATGGCCGCTGGGCTCATCGCCATCCGGCACGGCTTCCAGGGTATGTGCACCTGCCCGGTCACCGCCTGCGCCGGGGGCGCCAATGCGGTGGGCGACGCCTTCCGGCAGATCCGGGACGGCTATGCCGACGTGATGCTGTGCGGCGGGGCGGAGAGCGTGGTCACCCCCCTGGCCATCGGCGGCTTCACCTCCATGAAGGCCCTGCACACCGGGGATGACCCGGCCCGGGCCTCCATCCCCTTCGACAAGGAGCGCAGCGGCTTTGTTTTGGGGGAGGGGGCCGGTATCCTGCTCCTGGAGGAATATGGCCACGCCAGGGCCCGGGGGGCCCGGATCTATGCCGAGGTGGCGGGCTACGGCGCCACCTGCGACGCCTACCACATGACTGCCCCGGCCCCCGACGGCTCGGGCGGGGCGGCGGCCATGGTCCTGGCGCTGGCCGACGGAGGGACCCGGCCGGAGGAAGTGGACTACATCAACGCCCACGGCACCTCCACCCCCCTGAACGACAAGGGGGAGACCGCGGCGGTGAAGGCGGTGTTTGGGGACTGGGCCTATCAGCTGGCCATGAGCTCGACCAAGTCCATGACCGGCCACATGCTGGGGGCCGCCGGGGCAGTGGAGGCCATCTTCTCCACCCTTGCCCTGGTGGACGGCTATCTCCCGGCCACCATCCACTACCGGGAGCCCGACCCGGAGTGCGACCTGGACGTGGTGCCCAACGCGGGCCGGAGCGCCGATGTGCGCTGCGTCCTGTCCAACTCCCTGGGCTTCGGAGGCCACAACGCCAGCCTGCTGTTTCAGAGATGGGAGGGGCGGTAAATGGAGCTGGATTCCAATCAGATTGCCGAGCTGCTGCCCCACCGCTACCCCTTCGCTCTGGTGGACCGGATCACGGACTGCGAGGCCGGCGCATGGGCCAGAGGCGTCAAGTGCGTGTCGGTGAACGAACCGTTCTTCTGCGGCCATTTTCCCCAGAAGCACGTGATGCCGGGGGTGCTCATCCTCGAGGCCCTGGCCCAGGTGGGCGCGGTGGCGGCCCTGTCCCTGCCGGAGAACAGAGGCAAGCTGGCCATTTTCGGCGGCATCAAAAATGCCCGGTTCAAGCGCCGGGTGGTGCCCGGCGACGTGCTGGAGCTGGAATGCTCAATGGTGAAGCGGAAGGGCCCGGTGGGCATCGGCGCGGCCAAGGCCACGGTGAACGGCCAGACGGCCGCAGTGGCGGAGCTGACCTTTGTACTGACCGACCAGTGAGGCTTGCCGTTTTTCCCGCCGTCTGATACAATAAAAAGCACAAGAACATCGACGTGGGGGCGGAACGCATGCTGGAAGAGAAATTCGCGGAGGTCTATACCAAATTCAAGCTCCACTTCTACCTGGAGACGTTTGCGCGGTTCCAGAAGCGGGAGGCCAGCCTGACCACGGTGGAGACCTTTGCCATGGAGACCATTAAGGCGCTGGGGGAGCCGACGGTAAACGAATTTGCCTCCTTTATGAAGATATCTTCGCCCAACGCGGCCTATAAGGTGAACAGCCTGATCAAAAAAGGGTACCTGGTGAAGGTGCGCTCGGAGAGCGACAAGCGGGAGTACCACCTGCGGCCTACCCAAAAATATCTGGACTACTATAACATCAGCAACGACTACATCCAGACGGTGATGGGCCGGGTGGTCCAGCGGTTCTCTCCGGCCGAGTGCGCCCAGCTCGAGGAGATATTGACCGTCCTGAGCCGGGAGTTAATGCCGGAGGTGCAGCTCCCCGGCGCTCCGGCGGGCCAGGAATGAGCCTGCATACGGCGCCCGCCCCAGTGAAAAGCGGAACGCGGCCCCCGCGGGGGCCGCGTTTTTGCATACCTGCCCGGCGGGAATAGGGTGGACAAAGCCCCGGCCGGCGGTGTATAGTAATAGAATCGGAAGGAAGCGGGAACGATGTGGGTTCTCTATGCGTTTGGTTCTGCCCTCTTCGCCGGCATTACGGCAGTACTGGCCAAGATCGGCATCAAGGGAGTCAACTCCCATCTGGCCACCGCCCTGCGCACCGTGGTGGTGGCGGTATTCGCCTGGCTGATGGTGCTCATCGTGGGCTCCGGCGGCACCATAGGAGACATCCGGGCCGGAAGCTGGCTCTTCCTGGGCCTCTCCGGCCTGGCCACCGGGGCAAGCTGGATCTGCTATTTCCGGGCCCTCCAGCTCGGCAGCGTCAGCAAGGTGGCACCCATCGACAAGTCCAGCACCGTGCTCACCATGCTTCTGGCCTTTCTGCTGCTGAGGGAGCGCATCTCCCTCAACATGCTGCTGGGAATGGCGCTCATCCTGGGAGGGACGCTGCTGATGCTCCAGAGACCGGAGGGCGGCGAGGCGGAGCCGGAGGGAAAGGGCTGGCTCGTCTGGGCGGTGCTCTCCGCCGTGTTTGCCAGTCTCACCGCCATTTTGGGCAAGGCGGGTATCCAGGGGGTGGAGTCCAACCTGGGCACCGCCATCCGAACTCTGGTGGTGCTGGCCATGGCCTGGGGCATTGTCTTTGCACAGGGCCTCCAGCGGCAGATCCCCGCCATTGACGCCAGAAGCTGGGTCTTTTTGGCCTTGTCCGGCCTGGCCACGGGGCTGTCCTGGATGCTCTATTACCGGGCCCTCCAGGACGGACTGGCCAGCGTGGTGGTCCCCATCGACAAGCTGAGCATCCTGGTCACGGTGGCCTTTTCCGCCCTGCTGCTGAAGGAGCGCCTCAGCCGCCGGGCGGGCGTGGGGCTGTCCCTGCTCACCGCCGGGACCCTGCTTCTGCTGGTGAAATTTTAGGAGGAATCCCATGAGACGACTGCTGGCGGCCCTGTGCGCCGCGCTGCTGCTGGCGCTGACCGCCTGCACGCCCCGGAGCCAGACCCCGGAGCGCCACGAGCTCACCTACCTGGACGTCTTTGACACCGTCACTACCCTGGTGGCCTACGGCGGGACCGGGGAGGACTTCAGCGCGGAGGCCGGGCGCATCCACGACGAGCTGCTGGACTATCACCGGCTCTACGACATCTACAACGACCACCCCGGTCTCAACAACCTCAAGACGGTGAACGACCGGGCGGGAGAAGCCCCGGTGGAGGTGGACCGGCGGATCATCGACCTGCTGCTGGAGGCCCGGGAGATGTACGGCGTCACCGGCGGCAAGGTCAACGTGGCCTTCGGCAGCGTGCTGTCCATCTGGCATGATTACCGGGAGGCGGGCATCCTGGACCCGGAGCGGGCCGAGCTGCCCCCCATGGAGGCGCTGCGGGCGGCGGCGGAGCACACGGACCCGGAGGCCGTGGTCATCGACGAGGAGCGCTCCACCGTCTATCTGGCCGACCCGGACATGAGCCTGGACGTGGGGTCCATCGCCAAAGGCTATGCCGCCCAGCGGGTCTGCGACAGCGCCCGGGCGCGGGGGGTGGAGTCCCTGCTCCTCAGCGTGGGGGGCAACGTCTGCGCCATCGGCAGCCGCCTGGGGGCGGACGACCCCTGGCCGGTGGGGGTGGAGAACCCCTTCCCGGGGGAGAGCGGCTACCTCCACACCCTGCGCGTCGCCGGCCAGAATCTGGTGACCAGCGGCAGCTACCAGCGCTATTACACCGTGGACGGCAGAGACTACCACCACATTATTGACCCGGACACCCTGATGCCGGCGGCCTACTTTACTTCCGTCACAGTACTGGCGGACGATTCGGGAGAGGCCGACGCCCTGTCCACCGCCCTGTTCAACCTGCCCTATGCGGCGGGCAAGGAGCTGGCGGAATCCCTGGAGGGGGTGGAGGCCTTCTGGGTGGAGCCGGACGGCACCGAGCACTGCACCGACGGCTTCCGGGCCGTGATGTATGATCAGACCTGAGTGGAGGGAACGAGAGATGCGCATTTTAGTCATCGACGGGCAGGGCGGCGGCATCGGAAGCCGTCTGGTGGCCCTGCTCAAGCCCCGGCTCCTGCCGGGGTGGGAGCTGCTGGCGGCGGGCACCAACGTACTGGCCACCAACGCTATGCTCAAAGCCGGGGCTGGCCGTGGCGCCACCGGAGAGAACGCCATCGCCGTCAATGCGGTCCGGGCGGACATCATTCTGGGCCCCATCGGCGTGATCCTGGCCAACGGTCTCATGGGCGAGGTGCCGCCGGCGGTGGCCTCCGCCGTGTCCGGGGCGGAGGGGGTCAAGATTTTGATCCCCTCCAACGCCTGCGGAACCCGGATTGCCGGGACCGAGGAGATGAAGCTGGAGGAATACCTGCGGCGGGCCGTGGAGCTGGCGGCGGCGGAGATGGAGAAAAAGAGCTCATAAAGGATACGGGGCCGTCCCACTGGGACGGCCCCGTGTGTTTATAAGGTGATCCAATACCGCCTCAACCCATCCTTTCGCGTCATCTGGCCCAGCCGCGGCTGCGGTCCACGGCCCGGTGCCAGTCGGACAGCAGCTTCCCCCGCCGCTGGGGCTCCATGTCCGGATCGAAGATCACGTCGCATTTCCAGAGCCCCTCGATCTCCTCCTGGTCCTTCCATACCCCCACGGCCAGCCCGGCCAGATAGGCCGCGCCCAGGGCGGTGGTCTCACGGACCACCGGCCGCCGGACCTGCCGGTCCAGAATATCGGCCTGAAACTGCAGCAGGAAGCCGTCCCGGCTGGCCCCGCCGTCGGCCCGGAGCTGGTCCAGGGGGATGCCGGTGTCCTTCTCCATGGCCGTGGCCAGGTCGCAGACCTGATAGGCGATGGACTCCTGAGCCGCCCGGATGATGTGCTCCCGCCGGGTGCCCCGGGTCAGGCCCACGATGCAGCCCCGGGCGTACATGTCCCAGTAGGGGGCCCCCAGGCCGGTGAAGGCGGGCACCAGATACACGCCCCCCGTGTCTGGGACCTTTTGGGCGTAATATTCCGCGTCCCGGCTCTCGGTGAGGAAGCGCATCTCGTCCCGTACCCACTGGATGACCGCGCCGCCCACAAAGACCGAGCCCTCCAGGGCGTACTGCACCTTCCCGCCCAGGCCCACGGCGATGGTGGTGATGAGGCCGTTCTGGCTCACGCAGGGTTTCGCCCCGGTGTTCATCAGCAGAAAGCAGCCGGTGCCGTAGGTGTTCTTGGCCTGGCCAGGGCGGAAGCAGGTCTGCCCGAACAGGGCGGCCTGCTGGTCGCCGGCGATGCCCGCGATGGGCACCCGCGCCCCGGCGAATTCCGCGTAGCCGTACACCGCGCTGGAGTCCCGCACCTCCGGCAGCATGGCCCGGGGGATGTCCAGGGCGGCGAGCAGGGCGTCGTCCCAGCACAGCTTATGGATGTCGTAGAGCATGGTGCGGGAGGCGTTGGTGTAGTCGGTGACGTGGACGGCCCCGCCGGTCAGCTTCCACAGCAGCCAGGTGTCCACCGTGCCGAAGAGAATCTCCCCCCGGCGGGCCCGCTCCTGCGCGCCCTCCACCTGGTCCAGCATCCAGCGGATCTTGGTGGCGGAGAAATAGGCGTCGGGCACCAGGCCGGTGGTCTGCCTGATGTGCTCCCCCAGGCCGTCTGCGAGCAGCTTGTCCACGATGGGGGCGGTGCGGCGGCACTGCCACACGATGGCGTTGCAGATGGGCCGCCCGGTGTCCTTTTCCCACAGGATGGTGGTCTCCCGCTGGTTGGTGATGCCGATGGCGGCGATCTGGGCGGGGGCGACCCCTGTCTGGGCGATGACCTCCATCATCACCCCGTACTGGGAGGACCAGATCTCCATGGGATCGTGCTCCACCCAGCCCTCCTGGGGGTAGAGCTGGGTAAATTCCTTCTGGGCCACGCCCACGACGTTCTGCTCCCGGTCAAAGAGAATGGCCCGGGAGCTGGTGGTGCCCTGGTCCAGGGCCAGCAGATAGGCGCCCATACCGGCCGCCTCCTTTCCTCAGAAATGCTTTCTTTTCTCCTTACAGGCGTTTTTTGCGCAGGGCGAAGGTGCAGGCGAAAAACAGGGCCAGGTACAGCGTGATGGAGGCGCCGGCGGAGGAGCCGATGTAGTAGGAGGTCATCAGTCCGGCCACGCCCGCGATCACAGCGGAGAGGATGGAGACCAGGTGGTACTCCCTCATGTTCCGGGCTACGTTGCGGGCGGCGGCGCCGGGGAGAACCAGCAGGGAATTGATGACCAGCAGTCCCACCCAGGTCATGGATACGGTGACCACCACGGCGATGGCGGCGGAGAAGAGGGCCTCCTGCCAGAACACCTTGACGCCCCGGCTGTCCGCCAGGGCAGGGTGGACCGAGGCGAGCATGAGCTGGTTGAAGGACAGGGCCCACAGCAGAGCCAGGACCAGCAGGATGAGGGCCAGTAGGCCGATCTTGGCGGGCTCCACGCTGAGGATGTCGCCGATGAGCAGGGCGTTGTACTTGGTGAAGCTGCCGCCGCCCAGGGTGGCGATGAAGATGCCCAGGGCCACGGCAGTGGAGGAGAAAACGCCGATGACGGTGTCGCTGGCCAGGGCGGTCCGCCGCCGGACAAAGGTGAACAACAGGGCAAAGACCACCGCGAACAGCACGGCGAACCACATGGGATCGGTGCCGGAAAAGAGCTTCACCGACGCGCCCAGCAGAGTACCGATGGCAATGCCGGTAAAGGCGGAGTGGCCCAGCGCGTCGGAGAAGAAGGACATGCGGCTTCCCACCACCATGGTGGACAGCAGGCCGAACAGGGGGGAGATGACCAGCACCGCCAGCAGGGCGTTCTTCATGAAGAACATGCTTCCGGGTTGGGCCCAGTCGAAGGGCAGAAGGTCCACCAGCGAATACCACAGTTCCATATCAGCCCCGCCCCCTTCCCAGCGAGAGGTGGAAGACCGCCCGGAATTCCGGAGAGGAGAGGACCTCCGCCGGCGTGCCCGCCTTCAGCACTCCGCTCTGGAGCAGGATGACCTTGTCGGTGTACTCCTCCAGGGTGGCGAAGTCGTGGGTGGACAGGAGGATGGACAGGTCGTAAGACCGCCGCACCTCGTCCAGCATATCCAGAAGCTGTTTTTCCCCCTCTATGTCCACGCCGGACAGGGGTTCATCCAAGATCAGAATGTGGGGCACCGGCTCCAGGGCCATGGCCAACAGCACCCGCTGGAGTTCCCCGCCGGACAGAGAGCCGATGCGCTTGTCGATGAGGTTTTCCGCGTGGACCCGCTCCAGACAAGCCGCCACACGGGCGCGGACCCTCTTCGGCATCGGCAGAAACACCGGCCAGGCGTCGATGGCGGAGACGAACAGGTCCAGCACGCTCACCGGATCGCCCCGGTCAAAGGAGGGGGACTGGGGCACATAGCCGATGAGGGGCCGGGTCCGCCGCCCGCCCGCCTGCTGGAAGTCGATGGCCCCTTCATGGGGGAGCTGGCCCAGAATGGTGCGGAACAAGGTGGATTTGCCCGCCCCGTTGGGGCCGATCAGGGCGGTGATCTCCCCGCAGTGGAGGTGGAAGTTGACGTGCTCCAGAATGGTTTGCTCCCCCAGAGAGACGGACAGGTCCGCCACCTTCAGGCAGCAGGCCCCCGAGCAGCCGGAGCCGGCGTTTTCGTGCTTTCTGACACTCATTGCAGAGCCTCCAGAATGGTGTCGAGATTGGCATTTACAGCGTCGATATAGGGCTGGATGCCGCTGCCGCTGCCGCTCATGATCATGTCGAGCGTACCGACGGCGCAGCCGGTCTCCCGGGCGATGGCCCGGGCGGTGGCTTCGGAGCCGTTTTTCTCGGTGAAGACGGCGGGGATATGGTGCTCCTCCACCAGAGAGACGATTTCCTTGATCTCGGCGGCGGACGCCTCTGAGCCCTCCTCCTCCTCGATGGCCTTGAGCAGGTCCAGACCAAACGCCTGGGCGAAGTACTGGAACCCGTCGTGGAAGGTGATGAGACCCGGAAGGGCAGCCAGCGCATCCCCGTCCGGCTGGATGCCGCTCTGAATCTCCTTTACGGCTGCGCTGCTGTTGGAGCGGTATTGATCGAGATGGCTTGAATCGACGGCCGCCAGCGCCTGTGCAATATTTTGAAGCATCCATTCCGCATTGGCAGGGGCCATCCAGATATGGGGGTCGTAGTGCTCCCCTTCCTCCTCGCCGGCCCCGTGGTCATGCTCTTCGTGATCCTCATACGGAAGCAGTTCAAGACCCTTGGCGCAGTCGATGACCGCGGCGGCGGATGTGGACAGGGCGTCGGCCATGAAGTCCTCCAGCCCCACGCCGTTCACAACGATGACGTCGGCGGCCTCGATGGCCTTCATATCGCTGACGGTGAGGGTGTAGTCGTGGAGGCAGGAAATCTGCTCCCGGACCAGCAGGTCCACCTGTACTCCCTCCGCCCCTCCGGTGACGGCGGTGGTAAACAGATAGACGGGGTAGGTGGTGCACAGGACCCGCAGTGCGGCGCCCTCCGTGGGGGCGGGGGAGGCCGATTGCCCCCCGCCGCAGGCGGTAAGCAGGAGCAGCGCGGCCAGAAAAATGGAAGACAGAGATTTTTTCAAACGAACACCTCATAACCGGAAAATCGTTGGTATGGATTGTCAACGCTTTATTATACCCTGTCTGTGCCGATTTGTAAATAAAACCGGAGCGGCATTCGCCGCTCCGGTTTCCGGGGATCAGAGCTGTTTCAGCAGGGAGAGAACGGGCTGGAGGGAGAAGAAGCCCGCCGCGAAGCTGGCGGCGTTGGCGGCCAGGGCGCAGAGCACACGCCGGCCCCGGGTCTGCCCGCCCTGAAGCAGGAAGGCGTAGACCACGGCCTCCACCGCGAAGATGACGGCCTCCGCCGGGAGCAGGATCAGCAGATAGAAGGGGAACGAGCTGGCCAAGGTGACAAATCCGCTGCCGATCGCCAGGTGGAGCCCGAGCTGCGTGGCCAGGTTGACCAGCAGGAACACCAGGGTGTTCTCCCGCAGCGGAAAGCCGAAGAGGAGGAGGATGATCCCCTCCACGATCAGGGTGGGGACCAGGGTGGCCAGGAGCTGGATCAGCCTGGCCAGCCAGCCGGAGGTGGCCCGGGTGACAGAGTTGGTCTGGCAGTCATAGACCAGATTGGTATAAAAAGCGGTGCGGGTGAAGGACTCTGCCGTGGCCTGGGAACCCTCCGCCGTGGAGACGGCGATGCGGAAGGTCTTTGGCAGGCCGTGGTAGGTGAAGCGGTGGGCGTCGTTTGCGTCGGGAGTCAGGTTCCCGAAAAGCGGGGCCCCGGTGCCTCCGGCGAGGGCGGGATACCAGCCCTCTCCCTCCCAGACATGGAGCCCGGCCAGCAGGGCCTGGTCGTAGGGCTCGCCGTGCAGGTTGTCATAGCTGCCCCGCGTCTCCCCCGGGATGAGTAGGTCCAGGTAGTAGAGCCCGTCCGGAGCATTTTTCACCAAAATGGTGAGCTCCGGCTTGGGTCCCGTGTCGGCGGAGGCGCGGACCGGGAGCAGAGCCAGACAGAGCAGCAGCGCGCAGGCAAGGGACCGTGTGCGTTTCATGGTGGCACCCCTTTCGATCCAGATAGACGATGGAAGGCCCCTGTTTTCCATCATTTTGCGTAGAAGTTGATGAGGCAGCCGGCCAGGATGATGTCCCGCTCTTCGCGGGTCAGGCCGGGCAGGCGCAGGGTGACGGGGGATTCCACGCCGTTCTGGATCAGGGTGGCCGTCACTTCCTCGCCGTCGCCCTCCAGCAGGGCCCGAATCCCCGGAATATAGACCCGGTCGCCGGGCTGGAGGTTCTTCTCCTTCAGACCGTCGCAGATGAAGGGCAGCATTCCCCAGTTCACCACGTTGGAGCGGTAGCGCTTGGTGGCGTACTCCTCGGCAATGTTGGCGCAGCCGCCCAGCACCCGCTGGCAGGAGGCGGCCTGTTCCCGGGCAGAGCCGTCGCCGGGCTTCAGAGCCATCACCAGAGAGCCCAGACCGGTGGTCCTGGGGTCGTGACCCAGCAGGGCGTCCGTGGCCTCGCCCGCACGGCGTCTGCGCTCCTCGGCCAGGACCGCCTTGGCCCGGGGCACATACTGGGGGTCCTTCCGGCTCAGAGCGAACTCGCTGAGGCGCAGGGGGTTGGAGCGGTAAGAGGAGGTCTCACCAGAAGGGATGAGCTCGTCCGTGGTGGTCACCGGGTCGTAGATGGCGCACGCCACGGTGAGAAGCAGATCCTCCGGAAGAGGCACCTGCTCCGGCCAGTCGGCAATGTTGGGGCCGAAGACCAGCTCGGCGTCCTTCTGAGGCTTGCCCACGCCATAGTAGACCCGGGAGCGGTAGGAGCTGTCGTCATACTGATAGGGCTCCCGGGCGGGGTCCGCCGGGGGCTCCGGCAGCTCGTCCGCCCCGGTGAGCACGCCGCCGTTCAGAGCGGTGGCGGCGATGGAGCGGGCGTCCATCAGGGCCACATAGGATACCTGGCCGTCGCCGGGCTTGGAGCCCTCCCGGTTGGGGAAGTTGCGGGTGGAGTGCCGGATGGAGAAAGCCCCGTTGGCGGGCACGTCTCCGGCGCCGAAGCAGGGGCCGCAGAAGCAGGAGCGAATGGAGGCGCCGGCGGCCATCAGCGTGCTGATATAGCCCCTGCGGGTCAGCTCCTGCATGACGGGCATGGAGCCGGGGTAGCAGGACAGCCAGAATTCGCCGGAGCCGATGGGGTGGCGGCCCAGGATCTCCGCCGCCCGGACCAGATTCTGATACACGCCGCCGGAGCAGCCGGCGATGACGCCCTGGTCCACCTGGAACTGGCCGTTCACGATTTTTTTGGTCAGCGAGGCGGGGGGATTCCTCAGCTCCAGCTGCCGGACTGCGTCCTCGTCCACCTGGTGCAGCAGGTCGGCCATGTTGGCCTTGAACTCCCGGATGGTGAAGGCGTTGGAGGGGTGGAAGGGCAGGGCGATCATGGGTTCCACCGTGCCCAGGTCGATCTCAATGAGGGCGTCGTAGCGGGCGCCGGCGGCCGGGGTCTGAGCCTTGTATTGCTCACCGCGGCCCAGAATGTCCAGGTACTCCCGCACCGTATCGTCGGTGGACCACACGGAGGACAGGCAGGCGGTTTCGGTAGTCATGACGTCGATGCCGGAGCGGTAGTCCATGGCCAGGCTGGCCACGCCGGGGCCGAAGAACTCCAGCACGGCATTTTTCACAATGCCCTGCCGGAAGGTGGCGCCGATCAGGGCCAGAGCCACGTCCTGGGGGCCGGTGCCCGGGCGGGGGGCGCCGGTGAGGTAGACGGCGATGACCTTGGGATAGGCCACGTCGTAGGTCTTGCACAGGAGCTGGCGGGCCAGCTCGGGACCGCCCTCGCCGATGGCCATGGTGCCGTAGGCACCGTAGCGGGTATGGGAGTCGGAGCCCAGAATCATCCGGCCGGGTGCGGCGTACCGCTCGCGCATATAGGAGTGGATGACGGCCTGGTGGGCGGGGACGAACTCGCCGCCGTACTTTTTGGCGGCGGACAGGCCGAAGACGTGGTCGTCCTCGTTGATGGTGCCGCCCACGGCGCACAGGGAGTTGTGGCAGTTGGTAAGCACGTAGGGCACCGGGAATTCCGTCATGCCGGAGGCACGGGCGGTCTGGATGATGCCCACGTAGGTGATGTCGTGGGAGGTCATAGCGTCAAACCGGAGCTTCAGCCGGTCCATGTCGGGGGCGGTGTTGTGGGCCTTCAGGATGGAATAGGCCATGGTTCTGTCCCGGCCTTCGCCCCCGGCGGCGGGCGCAAAGCCCGCCCCTGTATAGGTCACGGGAGAGTTGGTGATTCGTATCATAGGAATCCCTCCGTTTTAATTTAGCAGAATAAAGTTATTATACCAAAAGGCTTGGACGGTGACAAGAGGCGGAAGAAAGACCCTCATAGAAATCTGGCACAGGGGCGGATAGAGCAGAAAGGCCCGGCCGTCCGGGAGGACGGCCGGGCCGAGGCGGCGTAACTTACAGCATGCCCAGCAGATTGAAGCTGACCACCAGGCCGGAGAACACGATGGAGACGGTGGAGCACAGCTTGATGAGGATGTTCAGGGAGGGACCGGAGGTATCCTTGAAGGGGTCGCCCACGGTGTCGCCCACGACGGCGGCCTTGTGGCAGTCGGAGCCCTTGCCGCCGTGGTGGCCGGACTCGATATACTTCTTGGCGTTGTCCCAGGCGCCGCCGGCGTTGGACATGAACACGGCCATGGCGAAGCCGGTGACGGACACACCGCCCAGCAGGCCCACCACGCCGGTGGGGCCCAGGATCAGGCCGGTGGCGATGGGAACGATGATGGCCAGCAGGGCGGGGGCCACCATCTCATGCAGGGCGCCCTTGGTGCACAGGGACACGCAGGCGGCGTAGTCGGGATCGGCCTTGCCCTCCATGATGCCGGCGATCTCGCGGAACTGCCGGCGGACCTCCACCACGATGGACTCGGCGGCGGTCTGCACCGCGGACATGGTGAAGGCGGAGAACACGAAGGTCAGCATGGCACCGATGAACATGCCCACCAGCACGGTGGGGCTGGTCAGGGTGAAGTTCAGGACCTCGCTGGTCTTGGTCTGGACGATGTCCACGTAAGACACCAGCAGGGCCAGAGCAGTCAGGGAGGCGGAGCCGATGGCGAAGCCCTTGCCGGTGGCGGCGGTGGTGTTGCCCAGAGAGTCCAGGGCGTCGGTACGCTCACGGACCTGCTCGGGCAGGCCAGACATCTCAGCGATGCCGCCGGCGTTGTCGGCCACGGGGCCGTAGGCGTCGGTAGCCAGAGTGATGCCCAGAGTGGACAGCATGCCCACGCCGGCGATGCCGATGCCGTAGAGGCCCTGGTTGAAGGCGGCGGTGAACAGGCCGGTGCTGTCCACCACGTTCAGGGAGCCGCCGGCGGCAAAGTAGCTGATAAGCACGGCGGCGGCCACGATGAGAATGGAGGCCACGGTGGACTTCAGGCCCAGAGAAATGCCGCCGATGATGACGGTGGCGGAGCCGGTCTCAGAGGAGGCAGCCAGCTTCTGGGTGGGCTTATAGGTGTCGGAGGTGTAGTACTCAGTGAAGTAGCCGATGGCGCAGCCGCCCACCAAACCGGCCAGAATGGCCACATACACGCCCCAGTTGCCCACGGTAAAGTAGGTGAGGGGGGCGGCGGCGATGGCGGAGAGAATGGCGGCCAGATAGGTGCCGGTGCGCAGGCTCTTCAGCAGGGATTTCTGGTCGGCGTCCTCCTTGGTTTTGACGAAGAAGGAGCCGATGATGGAGCACACAATACCGGCCACCGCGATGACCATGGGCAGGATCATGCCGGCGTAGCCGTAGCCGGCCACGGCGGACAGGGCGAAGGTGGCCAAAATGGAGCCCACATAGGACTCATACAGGTCGGCGCCCATGCCGGCCACGTCGCCCACGTTGTCGCCCACGTTGTCGGCAATGGTGGCGGGGTTGCGGGGGTCATCCTCGGGGATGCCGGCCTCCACCTTGCCCACCAGGTCGGCGCCCACGTCGGCGGCCTTGGTGTAGATGCCGCCGCCCACACGGGCGAACAGAGCCATGAAGGAGGCGCCCATGCCGTTCATGACCATGATGTTGGCCAGGGTGTTGGGATCCGTGATGCCGAAGGCATAGTGAAGAAGGAAGAACCAGATGGAGATGTCCAGCAGGCCCAGGCCCACCACGGTGAAGCCCATGACCGAGCCGGAGGAGAATGCCACCCGCAGGCCGCGGTTCAGACTCTCAGAGGCGGCCTGGGCGGTCCGGGCGTTGGACTGGGTGGCGATCTTCATGCCGATGAAGCCGGCCAGCATGGACCAGATGCCGCCGGTAACGAAGGCGAAGGGGGTGAACTTGGAGAGCATCTCTCCGTTGGAGGCGAAGGCGATGATCAGCAGGAGCACAAAGACCACCAGAAATACCTTGGCCACGGTGGTGTACTGCCGCTTGAGGTAGGCGTTGGCGCCCTCCCGGATGGAGGCCGCAATCTTCTGCATCAGGTCGGTGCCCTCAGAAAATTTGAGGACGTTCTTCCGCTGGACCCAGGCAAAGATCAGAGCAACGACCGCTCCGACCAGCCCGACCCAAAAGAAATTTTCAAAGTTCAAAATCTCCACTCCTTTGCTTGTTCGCCCCCTCTGCCAGGGGGGAGAACTCCTTGCTGAATATTCTATCATAACCAATTCTTTTTGCAAGGCGGCGCGGTCCCGTTTCCAGCCAACATGACCGATTTTACAATTCAAACGAAAATAAAAAGTGCGAAATGCGGCTTTCCGTGCATTGTCACCATGGCGCTTCCAAAACATAGAAGGTTCGAAAGCGAAAGAGATTTAAATAAAAAGTTTGCCTTCTTACGAGCGGCGGAAGACGGCAAATATAAAAAAGAGGAGCGCCGAAAAAATTTGTGAAAAATTTTTGTGTTCGCCGGGGAAAAACAGAGAAAAAGGACGGGGCGGGCACAGCCCGCTCCCGTCCGGAGCGATGGAAGAAACAATCACACCCGCCGCCAGGCGGCCGTGCTGCACAGGATGAGGATGGGGAAGACCTCCAGCCGGCCGATGACCATACAGGCGGTGAGGACCAGCTTGCTGAGGGGCGAGAACAGGGCAAAGTTGCCCATGGGACCCACCGCCTCCAGACCGGGGCCAATGTTGCTGATGCAGGCAACCACAGCGGTAAAGGTGGTGCCGAAGGAGAAGTCGTCCAGGGCCACCACCAGGCAGGCGGCGAAAATGATGAGCATATAAGCGCCCAAGAAGATGGTGACGGTGTGCAGGACTTTTTCCTCCACGACACGCCCGTCCAGTTTGACCACGTTGACCGAGCGGGGATGGATGATCCGGCGGACCTCCCGGCGGATATTCTTGAGCAGCAGCAGCACCCGGGAGCATTTGACGCCGCCGCCGGTGGACCCGGCGCAGGCCCCGCAGAACATCAGGATGACCAGCAGCACCCGGGAGAACTCCGGCCACAAGTTGAAGTCTACGCTGGAAAAGCCGGTGGTGGAGATGATAGAGGCCACCTGGAAGAAGGCGTGGCGCAGAGCGGTGAGGGGCGAGGCGTACTGGCCGGCGATGTTCAAGGTGATAAGGAGGACCGAAAGGCCCACCACCGCGCCGAAAAAGCGCAGTTCGTCGCTGTCAAGGGCCTGCTTCCACTTCCCCTGGAGGATCAGAAAGTACAGAGCGAAGTTCACCGAAAACAGCAGCATGAACACGCCGATGATGATCTCGGTGGCGGGGCTGTGGTAGCCGCCGATGGAAAGATTCAGGATGGCAAAGCCGCCGGTGCCCGCGGTGGCAAAGGAGTTGACCACGCAGTCATACAGGGGCAGGCCCGTCAGCTTGAGCGCGATCACCTCCAGGACGGTGAGGGCGAAATAGATGCCGTAGAGGATCTTGGAGGACTCGGAGGACTTGGGCACCAGCTTGGAGACAATGGGGCCGGGGGACTCGGCCTTCATCAGGTGCAGGGTGCGGGCTCCCAGAGAGGGAAGCAGGGCAATGGTAAGGATCAGCACGCCCATGCCGCCCAGCCAGTGGGTGAAGGAGCGCCAGAACAGCAGTCCGTAGGGCAGCCCCTCGATGGCGGTGAGGATGGAAGCGCCGGTGGTGGTGAAGCCGGACAGCGACTCAAACAGGGCGTCGACGTAGGTGGGGAAGGCCCCCGTTTCGGGATACAGCAGCCCGAAGATGCGGAAGGGCAGAGCGCCGAACACGCCGATCAGCACCCAGATCAGTCCGGCGGTGAAAAAGCCCTCCCGGGCGAAGAAGTCGGTCTTGGCCCGCAGCAGGGACAAAAGTCCGCCCACGGCCGCGGTGACCACGGCGGAGAGGAGCAGGGGGCGGGGGTCGTCACCGTAGAGCAGAGCCACCGCCAACGGCAGGAGCATACAGGCGGCCTCCACCAGCAGCACCTTGCCGGACACCCGAAAAACCAGCTTGAAGTTCATGGTCAGACGTCCGCCTCCATGCTGCTTTCATCGTAGATGTCGTTGACATCCAAAATGCCCATGCCCCGGGAGATGATGATGACCGTGTCGCCGGAGCTGATGACCGAGGAGCCCACGGGGATGATGACCTGGCCCTGGTGGATGATGACGGCGATCAGGACTCCGCGCTTCAGCCGCAGGTCCTTCAGGGGGGTGTGCAGGTGCCGGGTGGTGCCGTTGACGGCAAACTCAGCGGCTTCCGCCCCGCCCTCGGCGATGCGGTACAGTGCGTTCATCACGCTGCCCTTGGAGTTCTGCATCCCGCGGACCACCTGAAGGATGTGCCCGGCGGTGATGAGCTTGGGGGAGATGACGCTGTCCAGTCCCAGGTGCTGGACGATGCCGGTATAGTTCTGGCGGTTGCACTTGGCCACCACCTTTTTCAGCCCTTTCTGCAGGGCGTACAGAGAGATGATCAGGTTGTCCTCGTCCCGGTCGGTGAGGGCCACAAAGGCGTCGTTGGCCGCCATGTTCTCCGACTCCAGCAGCTCCTGGTCGGTGCCGTCGCCGTTGATGACGAGGGTGTGGGGGAGCAGCTCAGAGAGCTGGCGGCAGCGCTCTTCCTTCCGCTCCACAACGGTCACCTTCATGTTCATCCGCTCCATCAGGGCGGCCAAATAGAAGGTGATGCGCCCGCCGCCCACCACAAAGACATTGCGGATTTTGGGCGCGTACCGGCCCATCAGCTCGAAAAAGCCGTGCAGGCCCAGGGGCGCCCCGATCAGATAGAGCTTGTCCCCCACCCGGGGTACGAAAGAGCCGTCGGGGATCAGGACCTCCTCGTTCCGCTCGGCGGCGCAGAACAGGATGGGCAGGTCCCGCACCCTCCGCGACAGGGCCGAAAGGGGCTGGCCAATGAAAAAATCCTCCTCCCGGGCCCGGAAGCTCATCAGCTCCACCCGGCCGCGGTAGAAGGTCTCAATATTGGCCGCGGAGGGGAAGCGCAGGATACGGGAGATCTCCACGGCGGTGTCGTTCTCCGGGTTGATGAGCAGGTCGATGCCCATGCTCATTTTCAGCATCCCCTGGGCGGCCGTGTACTCAAAATTGCGGACCCGGGCGATGGTGTATTTGGCCCCCAGGCGCTTGCCGGTGAGGCAGCAGACCATGTTTACCTCGTCCAGGTTGGTGACGGCGATCAGCAGGTCGGCGGTATCCGTGCCGGCCTCCTTCAGGGCGGTCAGGGAGGCTCCATTGCCCTTGATGCACATGACGTCCAGCGTGTCAGAGGCCTTCTGCAGAGCGTCGTCGCTGGTGTCGATGATGGTGACGTCGTGTTCCTCGCGGGAGAGATGCTCGGCCAAGGTAAAGCCCACCTTACCGTCGCCTACGATGATGATCTTCAAGACTCCACATCCTTTGTGCGTAATCTCAACAGAATCGGAATGGCGTAGACCATCATAGCGTATCGTGGCGATATTTGCAAGAGCTAATCCCGCCAGAGACGGAGAAATCCCGCGTCATGCAGCTCTTTGAGGAGCAGAAGGACCAGGGGAGCCAGGACCATGCCCGCCACGCCGAAGGCCCGAAACCCCACATACATGGCCATGAGGGCGGGCAGAGGGGGCAGTCCCGCCCGGGCCCCCAGCAGCCTGGGCTCCAGCAGGCTGCGCACCAGCCACACCACCAGATAGAGGGCCAGCAGCCCCAGGGCCAGGCGGAGGTTCCCGCCCAGCAGCTCCAGCGCCGCCCAGGGAATCAGGACGGTGCCCGTGCCGAATACGGGCAGGGCGTCCACCAGGGCGATGGCGGCGGCCAGCAGCAGGGCCAGGTCCACCCGGAGCAGGAGCAGACCGGCGGCCAGCTGGCCGAAGGTAATGAGCATCAGAAGACCCTGGGCCCGGAGCCAGCCGCCCAAGGTCGATTTCAGCCGGCGGCCCGCGCCCCGGAACCGGGCCAGCCAGGGGCGGGGCACCTGCCGCCGGAGAAAGAGCAGCAGGGCGGGACGGCGGGCGCTGGTGAAGTAGGTGGCCAAGATGGTGGTGAAGAGAAAAAAAGCCAGATTCGGCAGGGCGGAGGCGGCCCCGGCCGCAGCGGTCAGCAGCCAGTTGTAAAATTGGCTGGGGAGACCCACGCCTTGGGAGATCAGCCCCTCCAGCGCCTGGCGCAGCCAGTCCTGAAGGGAGACCGGGGCGGCCACCACCAGCCGGTAGACCGCCTGCTCCAGCCAGTCCGACAGGGCGGGCAGACCGGACAGGAGTACGGGAAGCTGCCGCAGGAGAACGGCCATCTCATAGCCCACCCGCCAGGCGCCCAGAAAGAGCAGCCCCAGGATGAGGGCGGTCAGCAGCAGGGTGCACAGGGCGGCGGCGGCCCAGCGGGGCAGATGGAGCACATCCATGCACAGGCGTACCGGCGGCTCCAGCAGGGCGGCCAGGGCCCAGGCGATCAGGAAGGGGAGCAGCCAGGGTACGAGAAACCGGGCCGTCAGCCACAGCCCCAGGGTCCCTAGGGCGATGTAAAGCAGGACCAGCAGCAGGCGCAGGTGCTTGTTTTCGGGCATGGTGTGGCCTCCTTTTGGTCCAAATGACGATTTTTTTCCCTGCCGACGAGAAAAAATCGTGGGATCTCCTGTCGCTTTTTCGTTGCGTGCGGCGGCGGGCTGTGCTACAATAGGTTTTGATACGCGGACAAATGGCTCTGTAACAAAGACAGTGCGCGCCGCTTAGAATGGGGGTAGGAACCATGCATATGCCGCCCAAGCACTTTATCGTGGAGGCGGAGGCCCTGCCGGAGATCTTCCGCAAGGTGGCCGAGGCCAAGCGCCTGCTGGATACCGGCGAGGCCAAGACTGTCCACCAGGCCACGGTGATGACCGGCATCAGCCGCAGCGCTTTTTATAAATATAAGGATGCGGTGCGGCCCTTCAACGACATGCTCCACGGCCGGATCGTCACCTTCCAGTTCATGTTGCGGGACGAGCCGGGCGTGTTGTCGGCAGTCCTGAATAGCTTTGCCGTCTCCGGCGGGAATATTCTCACCATCAACCAGGGTATCCCCATCAGCGGCTGCGCTCTGGTGACCATCGGCGCGGAGACCTCCGGGCTGGAGATCCCGGTGGAAGAGCTGGTCAGCCGGACTTCCCGGCTGACCGGAGTGCTGCGGTGTGAGATTCTGGCGGGACAATAATACACACAACGAGGTGAAACAAATGGTGAACATAGCGATCCTGGGGTTTGGGACCGTGGGCTCCGGTGTGGCGGAGGTGCTGGCCAAAAACAGCGCCCACATCGACCAGAAGGTGGAGACCCCGGTGCGGCTGAAATATATCCTGGATGTGCGGGATTTTCCCGACAGCCCCTTCGGCGATAAGATCATCCACGACTTCAGCGTCATCGAGAACGACCCCG
Organism: uncultured Eubacteriales bacterium; assembly: GCA_902492005.1. Lineage (GTDB taxonomy): Bacteria > Bacillota > Clostridia > Oscillospirales > Oscillospiraceae > Intestinimonas. Next base: position 28,119 of record CABUJV010000011.1, on the reverse strand, counting down.
AGGTGGATATCGTGGTGGAGACCATCGGCGGTGCGGGCGTGGCCCTGGACTTTACCCGGCGTGCCCTGAGCGCGGGCAAGAGCGTGGTGTCCTCCAACAAGGAACTGGTGGCCGAGCACGGCTGCGAGCTGCTCCAGCTCGCAGCCCAGAAGGGAGCCAGCTACCTGTTCGAGGCCAGCGTGGGCGGCGGCATCCCCATTCTGCGGCCCCTGAGCCAGTGCCTGGCCGCCAACGAGCTCACCGAGGTCTGCGGCATCCTCAACGGCACCACCAACTATATCCTTACCCGGATGATCCGGGCGGGCCTGTCCTTTGACGCCGCCCTCAAGGAGGCCCAGGCCAACGGCTACGCCGAGGCCGACCCTACCGCCGACGTGGAGGGCCACGACGCCTGCCGGAAGATCTGCATCCTGGCCGCCATCGCCTTCGGCCGCCACATCTACCCCCGCCAGGTGCCCACCGAGGGGATCACCGGGGTGACCTTGGCCGACGTGGCCTACGCCGAGTCCTGCAACAAAAAAATCAAGCTGCTGGGCCGGGCCATCCGTCAGGACAACGGCAGAATCTGCGTCTATGTGGCCCCCCACCTGCTGGACGGGGAGGACCCGCTGTCCGGCGTGGAGGACGTGTTCAACGCCATCACCGTCAAGGGCGACGCCATCGGCGACGTGATGTTCTACGGCCGGGGGGCCGGCAAGCTGCCCACCGCCTCGGCCGTGGTAGCCGACGTGATGGACGCCGCCCGCCACATCAAATCCCGGAAGCGGGTGGAGTGGGGCCCCGGCGGGGAGGACGTGACCGCCTCCCCCGAGAGCCTGGAGACCGCCTGGTATGTCCGGGCCAAGGGGCGCGTGGATGCGGTCCGGGCCGGGTTCCCCGGGGTGGCCCTGCTGTCCCGCTCCGGCGCTCCGGCGGAAGAGGTGGCCTTCCTGACGCCCGTCATGACCGGGGCCGAGGTGCTGGAACGGCTGGGCGCTCTGGAACCGCAGTCGCTGTTCCGCGTGCTGGACTGAGGACATAGAATGGCGTAGGTCCCGGCCTGTGCCGGGGCCGGGCGCTGATTCGGAAACACTCTTAGGGGGTACATATACATGGGACTCATTGTACAGAAGTTCGGCGGGACCTCGGTGGCGGACTCCGACCGCATCCGCAACGTGGCCCGCATCATCACCGAGACCTACCGCCGCGGACACAACGTGGTGGTGGTCCTTTCCGCCCAGGGCGACACCACCGACGATCTCATCGCCAAGGCCGCGGAGATCAATCCAAGGGCCTCCCAGCGTGAGATGGACATGCTGCTGTCCACCGGCGAGCAGATCTCCTGCTCCCTGTGCGCCATGGCCATCGAGGCCATGGGCTATCCGGTGGTCTCCCTCACCGGCTGGCAGGCGGGCTTCCGCACCAACTCCTCCTATTCCAACGCCCGCATCAAGACCCTGCGGACCGAGCGGGTGCTGGCCGAGCTGGACAAGAAAAAGATCGTCATCGTCACCGGCTTCCAGGGCATCAACAAGTACGACGACATCACCACCCTGGGCCGGGGCGGCTCGGACACCTCCGCCGTGGCCCTGGCCGCCGTACTCCACGCGGACCTGTGCCAGATCTACACCGACGTGGACGGCGTCTTCACCGCCGACCCCCGCTGCGTGAAGGGGGCCAGAAAGCTCGACGAGATTACGTACGACGAGATGCTGGAGCTGGCCACCCTGGGCGCCCAGGTGCTCCACAACCGCTCGGTGGAAATGGCCAAGAGATATAATGTCAATCTGGAGGTCCTCTCCAGCTTTTCCGGCCAGCCCGGAACCAAAGTCAAGGAGGTTGCAAAAACCATGGAAAAGCCCTATGTGAGCGGTGTAGCCAAGGATAAGAATATTGCCCGTCTGGCCCTGGTGGGCCTGCCGGATAAGCCCGGCACCGCCTTCCGCATCTTCTCCACCCTGGCCCGGTATAAGATCAACGTGGACATCATCCTCCAGTCCATCGGCCGCAACGACACCAAGGACATCAGCTTCACCGTCACCCACTCCGACATGGACAAGGCGCGGGAGGCCATGGAGAAGATGAAGGACACCCTGGGCTTCGACCACATCGACGTCACCGACGACATTGCCAAGGTCTCCATCGTGGGCGCCGGCATGATCAACAACCCCGGCGTGGCCTCCCTGATGTTCGAATCCCTCTTCAACGCCGGCATCAACATCCACATGATCTCCACCAGCGAGATCAAGGTCTCTGTCCTGGTGGACAAGAGCGACGCCGACAACGCCGTCCAGGTCATCCACGACCGCTTCTTCGAGGAGTACGGCAACCTGTGATGCGGCGGTTGGTACGCATACCAAGAGAGGGCCGGGGCAAATGCCCCGGCCTTCCTGCAGACTCCGCCCTGTCCCGGGCGGGGCAGGCGGCGGCCTGACTGGCGGGCGTGGGGGCAGCTTTCTGCTGAGCGCGGTTTTGGACGGACCCTTTCCTTTTTCCTCCAGACGGTATATAATAGGGCCAGTAAGGGAGTGATACCATGAAAACCGGACTGGTGCTGGAGGGCGGAGCCCTGCGGACCATCTTTTCCAGCGGCGCCTGCGACGCCCTGCTGGACGGGGAGCTGATGCCCGACTACGTCGTGGGCGTGTCGGCGGGCATCGCCTATGGGGTGAGTTATATCTCCAAGCAGAAGCGGCGCAACCTCCAGATCCTCACAAACTATGCCAATGACAAGCGGTATATGGGCCCCAAGAACCTGCTTGAGCCGGACAACCGCTGCTATTTCGGCCTGAAATTCACCTATGAGACCATCCCCAACGAGCTGATCCCCTTTGATTACGAAACCTTCGCGGCCTATCCCGGACAGGTGGAGGCGGTGGTCACCAATCTGGACACCGGCTGCCCGGAATATCTGCCGGTGCCCCGGCGGGATGAAAAGTTCCTGGTGCTCCAGGCCACCTGCGCCATGCCGCTGCTCTTCCCCATTTTTTACCTGGACAACAGGCCCTATCTGGACGGCGGCGCCTCCGACGCCATCCCCTACGACCGGGCCTTCCGGATGGGATGCGACCGGGTGGTGGTCATCCTCACCCGGGAGCGGAGCTACCGCCGCAGGCCGGAGCTTTTGCCCGCCATCAACGCCCGCTACCGGGCAGAGTTCCCCAACTTCTGCGACACCATGGAGGCCCGGGCCGAGCGTTACAATGACAGCCGGGAGCGGCTGTTCCGCCTGGAGAAGGAGGGAAAGGTGCTCCTCATCGTCCCGGAGGACACCCAGGGCTTCTCCCGCACGGAAAAGGACGTGGGCAAGATCATGAAGCTGTGGAGGGACGGGTACGACCACACCCTGTCCCGCCTGGACGAGATCCGGGCCTTCTGGCAGGGCTGAAACAGCGCAGAAAACCGCCGCCGGCGCAGTTGCCGGCGGCGGTTTTTTATCCGTTCAGCGGCGGTTCCGGCGGCCGAACAGGCGGTCCAGAAGCCCGCGTTTGGCGGCGGGGGCGGGGGAGGCCGCCAGCGCCGGCGGCTCCTGCCGGACGGCCTCCTCCATCAGGGCGGCCTGGGCGTCCAGCGGGGGCTGGCCCTCGTCGGGGACGGGGTGATAGTGGCCCTGCTCATCCAGGAAGCGGGCCTTTTCCGTGTCCCGGCACAGGACGCCCACGTAGTGGGCGATCTGGCGGCGGACGCCCTCGTCCAGAATGGGACAGGCAATCTCCACCCGCCGCTCGGTGTTGCGGGTCATCAGGTCGGCCGAGCCGATGTAGACCCGCTGGTCCTGGCCCGCGCCGAAGGCGAAAATGCGGGCGTGCTCCAAATAGCGGCCCACGATGGAAAAGACCCGGATGCGGTCGGTGAGCCCGGGCACCCCGGGCCGCAGGCAGCAGATGCCGCGCACGTTCATCCGAACCGCCACCCCGGCCTGGCTGGCCTCGGCCAGCTTGTCGATGAGTTCCCGGTCGGTGACCGAGTTGCACTTGAGGAAGATGCGGGCGGTCCGGCCGCTTTTGGCCTTGGCGATCTCCCCGTCGATCAGGGCGATGAGCCGGTCCTTCAGGCCGTTGGGGGCCACCAGCAGGTGGCGGTACTCCCCCTCCAGATTGGAGGTGGACATATTTTGGAAGAAAGCGGCGGCGTCTGCCCCGATGGCCGGATTGGCCGTCATCAGGCTCAGGTCGGTATAGAGCTTGGCGGTCTTTTCATTGTAGTTGCCGGTGCCCACCTGGGTGATGCGCTGGATGCGGCCCCGCTCCCTGCGGGTGATGAGGCAGATCTTGGAGTGGACCTTGATCCCCTCGAAGCCGTACTGGACGGTGCAGCCCGCCTCCTCCAGCCGCTCGGCCCAGGCGATGTTGTTCTGCTCGTCGAACCGGGCCCGCAGCTCCATCAGCACCGTCACGTCCTTGCCGTTCTCAGCGGCCGCCGCCAGGTATTCGATGAGTTTGGCCTTGGAGGCCAGGCGGTAGATGGTGATCTTGATGGACAGCACCGCCGGGTCGTGGGCGGCCTCCTTCACAAGCTGGAGGAAGGGATCCATGGAGTGGTAGGGATAGTAGAGCAGAGCGTCCCGCCGCAGGATCTGGGGGATGAGCTTTTCGCACCGGCTGAGTCCCATGGGGAAACGGGGGGCGAAGGGGGCGAAGCGCAGGGCGGCGGCGCTCTCCGGCGGCAGCTTTTCCTCTAGAGCGTAGACGTAGCCCATGTCGATGGGGGCCTTGGTGCGGAACACCTGCTCCCGGGCCAGGTTCAGCCGCTGGCACAGGAAGGAGACCAGCGCCCCGTCGGCAGCCCCCTGGATTTCCAGCCGGACCGGGGCCAGCCGTGCGCGCTTCTTGAGCACCTTGCGCATATGCTGGCGGAAGTCCCCGCTGACGTCGTAGTCCTCATCCTCCGGGGAGATATCGGCGTTGCGGGTGACCGAGATCACTGCCTTGCTCACCACCTGGTACTGATCAAAAATCGCTCCGGCGTACTCCTGGACGATCTGCTCGGTGAGCAGGTAGCGCAGCCCCCGCTCGCTGAGCTGGAGGAAGGGGGGCAGGCTCTTGGGGATGGGCACGATGCCGAAATACTGCCCCTCCCCCCGGCGCAGGGTCATGGCCACGTTGAGGGACTTGCTGGGCAGATGGGGGAAGGGGTGGCGGGCGTCCACCACCTGGGGGGAGAGGACGGGGGCGATGTAATCCCGAAAATACCGCTCCACCTGCTTTTTCTCCTTGGCGTCCAGCTCGGAGATAGTCAGACTGCAGATATTACAGGCCCGCAGGCGGGTCTCCAACTGGCTGACCACCTTGTCGCGCTGCTTGCAGAGCGGGCCCACGGCGGCAAAGATGGCGGAGAGCTGCTGGGCGGGGGTCAGACCGCTCTTGGTGTCTACATGGGCCTTTTTCACCAGGGTCATGTCGTAGATGGAGCCCACCCGGATCATGAAGAACTCGTCCAGGTTGCTGGTAAAAATAGCGGCGAACCTGAGCCGCTCGAACAGGGGGACGGACTCGTCCCGGGCCTCGTCCAGCACCCGCTCGTTGAAGCGCAGCCAGGACAGCTCCCGCTCCTGGGTGTAGCGGGTGTCGATGATGGGAAGCTCAGACATGTTGCTCACCTCCCGAGGACCCGGTCCATGAGGTAGCCCTCCCGCACGCCGGTGGAGGAGGCGGAGACCGTCTCCACGCCGTAGGCCTTGACCACCGTGTTGAGGAGCAGCAGGCCGGGCAGGAGGGTGTGGACCCGGTCGGGCGCGGTGTGGAGGATCTGCCGCAGGGTGTCCTTGCCGCCCTTTTTGAGCCGCTTATAGAGGGCGTGGATCTCGCCGGCGGTGAGGATGCGGCTCTCCGGGTCTTTGCTGAACACGTCCACCGCCAGCTTGGACACCGCCCGGACGGTGCCGCCCACGCCGCACAGGTGCCGGCACGTCAGCCCCTCCGTCCGGACCCGGTCCAGCCCGGCGCTCACGCAGGTGCGGATGGCCCGGCGCTCCTCCGGGGTGGGGAAGAGGCCGTCCACGAACCGGGTATAGAGGGACAGGGAGCCCATGGGCAGGGAGCGGGCCGAGGTGATGGCCATGTCCCGGTAGGACACCAGCTCCACCGAGCCGCCGCCGATGTCGGCCAGCAGGCCGGTGGGTACGCCGCCGGGCAGCACCGCGCCCTTGAAGGAGAGGGCGGCCTCGGTCTCGCCGTCCAGCACCTCCACGGTGACGCCGGTCACGTCCCGGATGGCCTCCACCGCCTCGCCGGTGTTGGAGATATTCCGCAGGGAAGCGGTGGCGAACACGTGCATCTCCGAGACGGAGAAGTTGTTCAGCAGAGCCCGATAGCTGGACAGCACCCGGCAGGCCACCAGGATGCCGCTGCCGGACAGCGCCCCGTTCTGGACGTAGCCCGCCAGGCCGGCCATGGTCTTTTGGTTCAGAAGCAGCCGGAACCGCTCCCCTTCGTACTGATAGATGGACAGGCGGATGGTGTTGGAGCCCAGGTCCACAATTCCGCACATCATGATGAATTCCCGCTTTCTGTGGTGGTATCGTTGTCCCATTCTACACGCTTTTGCTCCGCCGCGCAACGTGAATCGGACGAATTTACAGAATCTTGACTCTGGCATTGCTGGCTGGAGAGGTTGGACCGCTGGGTGGCCACCATGGCCAGATTGTCGCCCAGAATGGTAAAAAAGGCGGCCAGAGTCAGCAGCTCGGCTTCGGTGCTGGTCTGGGCGATCTGGATGGCGATGGCCGCCCCGGCCAGCACCATGGCCTCTCCGTTCACGCACTCCAACGGCGTCATAAAATCACCCCCGCCCCTTCAGTCTATGTAGACGGACGGAAAGCGGTGTGATAAACTAGGGAAGAAACCACACATTTCAACGGATATGGAGCGGATCAGAGATGGAATACCGGAACATTGAAACACTGGGGGCGGCGCCCTCCCTGCTGGGCTACGGCTGCATGCGCTTCCCCACCCAGGACGACGCGTCCATCGACGAGCCCCAGGCCCGGCGCCTGCTGGACCGGGCCATTGAGGGCGGGGTCAACTACTTCGACACCGCTTACTTCTACCACAAGGGGGCCAGCGAGAACTTTATGAACCGGGCACTGGCCCAATACCCCCGGGAGAGCTACTACCTGACCTCCAAGCTGCCCACGGTGCTGGTCCACGATCTGGACGAGGCCAAGCGGATTTTTGATGAGCAGTGGAAGCGGCTGGACCGGGAATACCTGGACTTCTACCTGCTCCACAACCTGAACGGGGAGCGGTGGCGGCTGCTGCGGGACCAGGGCGTGGTGGACTGGTGCCTGGACCTCCAGCGGCAGGGGCTGTTCCGCCGGTTCGGCTTTTCCTTCCACGGCAGCTATGACGAGTTCGAGGAGATCCTGACCGCCCGGGAATGGGACCTGTGCCAGCTCCAGCTCAACTACATGGACACCAACGAGCAGGCGGGGCTGCGGGGCTATGCCCTCACCGAGGAGCGGGGCGTGCCGCTGGTCATCATGGAGCCGGTGAAGGGCGGGGCTCTGGCCAATCCGCCGGCGGAGGCCATGGAGCTGTTCCAGCGGGCCAGACCGGGGGCCTCGGCGGCCTCCTGGGCCCTGCGCTGGGCGGCCAGCCTGCCCAATGTGATGACGGTGCTCTCCGGTATGTCCACCCTGGAGCAGGTGGAGGATAATCTGGCCACGTTTCAGGCCTTCCGCCCCCTGGACGAGGGGGAACGGGCGGTGGTGGAGCAGGCAGCGGCCATCTACCGCCGCAGGGTTCGCAACGGCTGCACCGGCTGCCGGTACTGCATGCCCTGCCCGGCAGGGGTGGATATTCCGCGGAATTTCACGCTGTGGAACGAATACGGCATCTACGGCAATGAAAAGCAGACCGCGTCCCGCTGGAAGGACCTGGAGGAGGAGCGCAAGGGGAAAAACTGCGTCTGCTGCGGTCAGTGCGAGGAGGCCTGTCCCCAGCGCCTGTCCATCCGGGAGGATTTGAAGCGGCTCCAGAACGAGCTGGACGGCCTGCTTTGAACCGGCAAGGCACGCGGCGCCCCGGCCAAAAACGGCCGGGGCGTTGCGCATGGTCAGGGGGCCAGGTCCTGGGGCGAGGCGCCCTGTCCCAGCCGGCTGACAAAGGCCTGCATCTCCGACTTGGAGGTAATGCGGTGCGTCTGGTCGATGACGTCTCGCTGCTGATCGGGAGAGAGATTGGCAAAGCGCTCCATGGCAGGGACGTCCTGGGCCAGGGCCATGCCCAAGCCCATCGGCAGGTCGGCGAGGGGATTCAGGGAGTTCATGAGCAAGATCTCCTTTCCAAATCGGATGAGATCAGTTTGCCCCGACCGGTCAAAAAGCGCTGTGGAAATTCATTCCACAGCGCTTTTTCGGATCCAATCAGCCGTAAGGCACAGCCTGGAGGTTGGCCAGGCCGAAGGCGGCGCCGGTGTAGACCACATCGGCCTGGATCTTGGCGACGTATTGGCCGTTTCCGTAGTAGCCATCGGGGGGATAGGCCGCGCCGAAGACCGCGCCCAAGGCGTCGCCCTCTGCGAAGAAAGAGACCACGGCGCCGAAGCCGTAAGGACCGGTATAGGTCTGATCCTCGGGGACGGCATAGGAGACGGAGCCGCCCTCCGTCTGAATGGTGAGGGTGCGGGAGGGCCCGTCATACAGGTATTCCACCGATTGGTCCAAAATGGCCCGGTAGTCGTCCGGGGCAAAGGAGTTGTCGGTCCACACGCCGCTGTCCCCGAATTCAATGACATGCAGCTCCTCCACGGATACGCCGGTGCCCGAGCCCACAAAGAGGATGAGAGCCAGCTCCAGGTCCATGTCGGCGTCAAAGTCGCCGTAGGCCATACGGGGAAGGATGACTCCGGGTGTGAGCCAATTGAGATCGAAGTGCTCCCATTTTTCCCCTACCCGCAGGATGAGGGTATTGGCGTTGGCGGGATTCAGGCCGTAAAGCCAGGTGTCGGCCTCGGGGAGCTGGGCCACCAGATAGAGAGGCTCGGTCCCCTGGGCCACGGCGGCGCCGTCGGACAGCTCGGTGGGAAAGTCGGCCAGGGTCAGGGAGCTCAGTTCACCATCCCAGCCCCCGGCGGCGCCGGGGGGCGCAGGGGTGGGCGTCGGCTCCACCGGCAGGGAGACGGTGGGCATGGGGGTGGGCGTGACCTCCGGTGCAGGGCTGTCGGGGACGGTGGGGACGGCGGGGGTGGCGCCGGCCAGCGGTTGGCTGGAGACGGGACTGGGCGAACTGCCCTCCGGGCTGGGGGACCCGGGCTCCGTATTTCTGGTGCAGCCGGACAGGACGAAAAGCGCAGCACACAGCAGCGCAAACTTTTTCATGGAAGGGTCCTCCCTTTGAATCAGAGACGGATATGAGTTTGGATGATACCCAATTATACCCGTTTTAGGGGCAGAAAACAACTACAAACTGTTCACAGCTACAAAAGGAGGGACAGCTTTTGCCGGGAGACCTGCCGGTAGAGCAGCAGAGCCAGCCCGCAGGAGAGCAGCTCGGACAGGAGGAAGCACAGCCACATGCGCTCCGGGGCCAGCAGCCCCAGGACCAGAGCGGCGGGGAGGACCAGGAGGATCTGCCGGGTGAGGGAGACCGCCAGGCTGCGCAGGGACTCCCCCACGGCCTGGAGCACGGCGCACAGCACGATGGAGACGCCCGCGAAGGGGAAGGACAGGGCGATCATCCGCAGGGCGGGCACACCGGCGGCCAGCACCTCCGGCTCGGCGTTGAAAAGACCCAGGAAGAACCCGGGCAGGCACAGCAGGAGCAGAGTCCCTGCCGCCATGATGACCAAGGCGAGGAACAGGGCGAAGCGGGTCAGGCCGGCGATGCGCTCCCGGTGCCTGGCCCCGTAGTTGTAGCCCACCACGGGGATCATGCCGTTGTTGAGGCCGTGGACCGGCATGAAGATGAAGGACTGGATCTTGAAATAGGCCCCCAGGATAAAGACGGCGGAGGAGGAGAACAGGGCCATGATCTTGTTGAGGCCCAGGGTCATGAAGGTGACCAGGGACTGCATGACGATGGCGGGCAGGCCGATGCGGTAGAGCTCGGCGATCACCTCCCCCTGGGGCCGGAAGCCCTTGGGGGAGAGGGAGACCGTCCGGCACCGGGCCACCAGGGCAAAGCCCACGGCCATGCCGGTGAGCTGGCCCATGACGGTGGCGGCAGCGGCGCCCGCCACGCCCAGGGCGGGAAAGGGACCCAGGCCGAAGATGAGCAGGGGGTCGAAGATCAGGTTGATCACCGCACCCACCCCCTGGATGACCATGGGGCCCACCGGGTCGCCGCTGGCCAGGAGGATGCGTTCGGTGACGAACTGCATGGTCATGCCGATGGAACAGCCGGTGACGATGGAGAGATAGCGCGCCCCGTAGCCGGCCACGGCGGCGCTGCCGGTGAAAAAGCCGAAGAAGGGGCGGGTCAGGAACAGCCCAAAAAACAGGAAGAGCAGCCAGGACAGCAGATAGACAAACACGCCGTTCAGGGCCACGGCATTGGCGCCCGCCGGGTCCTGCTGCCCCAGGCGGCGGGAGAGCAGGGCGTTGACCCCCACGCCGGTGCCCACGCAGACGGCCACCATGAACATCTGCACGGGGTAGGACAGGGAGAGGGCCTCGAAGGCCTCCCGGTTAAGCCGGGAGACGAACATGGAGTCCACCATGTTATACAGGGCCTGGATGAGCATCGAGAGCATCATGGGCCAGGCCATGTGGAGGAGCAGCGGCCGCACCGGCATCACTCCCATTTTATTTTCTTCCATGGCGCAACTCCTCCCTTGGATCAAAGGCCTGGGCGGCCGCGCCGCCCTTATTGGGGTTGGAGTGGAGAAAGGGGCGGGCTCAGACTCCCATGGTGGGCTCCACCCGGAGATTGCGCAGGGTGAAGGAGCCGTCCGCGTAGTCGATGTCGGCCAGGACGTTGGCAAAGTGGGAGAGCTGGTCCACACGGGCCCCCAGGACCACGGTAAACACGCCGTCCTGGAAGCGGAAGAAGCCGCTGTCCAAAACCAGCCGCCCGTCGCCGGAGCCCTGGGGCAGCTGGTACACGGCGCTGGTCCGGCCGCAGGACAGGGTGATGCAGCCGCTTTCCCTCCGGACCTCCACCTGGCTCAGCGCCCGGTCGGCGCAGGCGTTTTTGGTGACGGCGCAGTCGGACCAGCGCTCGCCGTCCCAGGCGTAGATGTGCAGGTCGTAGACCAGATGGTCCTCGTCAGCGCCGCTGAGGTAGCGGACGGCCAGCTCCTCCGCCCCGTCGCCGTCCAGGTCTGTCCACCACAGCTCGGGCAGAACGGCCTGGGGCCGGGCCCGGTAGACCTGCTCGAAGGCGGCCAGGGTCTCCCCCTGGCGCAGCAGGACCACGTCCTCCCCGGCCACGCCGTAAAGGGAGATGTCCGGGTCCTTGAGGTTGCCCAGCAGGAAACACTGCTCCCCGGCCCCGGACAGGTCCTCCGGCGCGGCCAGGGCGTTGGGCAGGTCGCCCGCGGTCAACCGCTCCCACCAGGGGGCGTCCGGGTCGGGGACGGGGGAGGGCTCCGGCGCGAATGAGGGCGTGGGGTCCGGCCGGGAGGAGGGGGAGGCGGCGGTCCCGCTTCCGCCCTTGCAGGAGGCGAGCAGGAGCAGCAGGGCCAGAACCAGGGCCAGCCGTTTCATACCATCACAGCTCCTTTACATAGCGCAGATCCACGCAGACGGCGTCCGGAGGAAAGGGAATGTCGGCGTGGGTGCCGTCCCAGGCGAAGCCGTGGGCGGCATAGAATCGGCGGGCCTTCTCATTTTCCCGCAGCACAAAGACGAAGGCATTCCGATGCCCGTTCGCCCGTAGCCGTGCAAGGGCCTCTTCAAAGAGTCTTCCGCCGTAGCCCTTGCCCCGCTCCGCCGGGTGGGTGTAGAAGGAGATGATCTCTCCCCAGCTCTCATAGCCCCGGGAATCGAAGGTGCACACCGAACCGGCATTGTAGTTTTCCACCCGGGCGGGGCCATAGTTGACGCAGGACACCGGGTCGCCGTCCCGGCAGAGCAGCAGGCCGCGGCACCGGCCGGCCCGGTGGTCCTCCCGGAAGTATGGGACCCAGCGGTCGTCGGTGATCTCCCGGGCCATGTAGTCGTCGGGCACATAGCCCCGATACGTATCCCGCCAGCCGAGGGCGTGGATGAGGCTCATGGCCCGGAAGTGCTCGTCGGAGCAGGCGTCCACAAAAGCAAGCGCGCTCATACGGCGGCAGGCTCCTGCTCCGCCTGGGCGGGCGCGGCGGAGCGCTCCCCCTTGGCCAGGGCCCGGGCGTTGGCCAGCATCAGCTTGATGCGGTTTTCCTGGTTGATCTTGGTGGCGCCGGGGTCGTAGTCGATGGCCACGATGTTGGAGTTGGGGTAGTCGTCCTTCAGCTTGCGGATCATGCCCTTGCCCACGATGTGGTTGGGCAGGCAGCCAAAGGGCTGGGTGCAGACGATGTTGGGCACCCCGGTGTGGATGAGCTCCAGCATTTCGGCGGTGAGGAGCCAGCCCTCGCCCATCTTGTTGCCGTCCCCCAGATAACCCTTGATGTAGCGGTGCAGCTCGTCAAAGTCGCCGGGCGCCCGGAAGCGGCCGGAGCGGTTGAGGGCGTCGATCATAGCCCGCTGGTACTTTTTGATGTAGCCGGCGAAGATCTGGCAGAACTTCTGCTTGATCCACTTGCCGCCGTAGATGTCCACGTCCACATCCCGGTTATAGATCTTGAAGATGACGAAGTCGGTGAGGCCGGGCACCACCGGCTCAGCCCCCTCCGAGAGGAGGAACTGCTCCAGATTGTTGTTGCCCAGGGGGGAGTATTTCACGTAGATCTCCCCCACCACGCCCACCCGGACCTTGGGCTCTCCGGCCACCGGAATGGCCTGGAAGCAGTCGATGATGCGGTCGAAATTGGCGATCATGGACTTGTAGCTCATGCCCTTGCCCCGGCCCATGTCGTCCAGCAGAAAGTCCATGCACGCGCGGATGGCCCGGTCGGTGTCGCCGGGATTTACCTCGTAGGGCCGGACCTGGTTGGAGACGCTCATCAGCAGGTCGCCGTAGAATACGGCGTAAAGGGCCTTGCGGATGAAGGGCAGGGTAAGGGAGAAGCCGGGGTTTTTCTCCAGACCGGACAGGTTCACCGAGAGGACGGGGACGAAGGCCAGGCCGGCCTTCTCCAGCGCCTTGCGGAGCATGTGGATGTAGTTGGAGGCCCGGCAGCCGCCGCCGGTCTGGGTGATGACCAGGGCGACCTTGTGGGGGTCGTACTTGCCGCTTTTTACCGCGTCGATGAGCTGGCCGATGACCAGGATGGCGGGAAAGCAGGCGTCGTTGTGGACGTATTTCTGTCCGTAGTCCAGGATGCTCTTGCCGGAGGTGTTGAGCATCTCCACCTTGTAGCCCATGGTCTGGATGACCCGCACCAGCATGGCGAAGTGCATGGGGAGCATCTGGGGCACCAGGAGGGTGTACTCCTCCTTCATCTCCTTGGTGAACAGGAGACGGCCGGTATGATCATAAACGAGTTGTGCCATAATTCAGATTTCCTTTCGGTGTTGGGAATGCGGGAGACGTTGCCGGGGTGTCATGGGATGGGCCGGTTCAGATAGACCATGTCGATCAGCTGTGTTCCGCCCTCGAAGATGGGATGGTCGTAGTTCTCGAGAAAAAACCGCTTCACCCGGTGGAAGGGGGAAAAACCGCAGCGCTGATAGAACGGAAGCGTGAGCGGGCTGTCCCCCGTTCCCACCTGGAGAGTGGAAAAAGTTCCACGGTACCGCTCCAGCAGAAAGACCACCAGACGTGTGCCGTACCCCCTGCGCTGAAAGGCCGGTTCCACGGCCAGGTTCTTCAATTCCAGGATGCCGCCGCCCTCGTCCGTGACCACGCACAGGGCCTTCACGCCGTGGTCGTCCAGAACGTACATGTCGCCGCGGTCCAGGTAGCGGTCGATCATCTCCTCCTGTTCGTCGGCCAGAAGGAGCAGGGGGAGATAACGTCTTCTGTTCTGCGAAACAGCCAGAATTTCCATGGAGGATTATCCCGGAACGGCTTTTTTCCGGGCGTCCATGGCGGCCATCAGGGACCGGATGCGGATCTTCACCGCGCCCAGGTTGTTGATGTCGTCGATTTTGAGCTGGGTGTACAGCTTGCCGCCGCTCTCCAGAATGGAGCGCAGCTCGTCGGTGGTGATGGCGTCGGTGCCGCAGCCGAAGGAGACCAGCTGCACCACCTGCATGTCGCTCTGGGTGCAGACGTACCGGGCGGCGTTGTACATCCGGCTCTGGAAGGTCCACTGATTGAGGACCTTCCGGGGGGCGTAGCCCTCCAGATAGCTCAGGGCGTCCTCGGTGACCAGCACAAAGCCGAAGGAGGTGATGAGGTCGTTGATGCCGTGGTTGATCTCCGGGTCGATGTGGTAGGGCCGACCGCAGACCACAATAATGGGCATGCCGTGTTCCCGGGCGTAGTCGATGTACGCCTTGCCGGTCTGCCGCACGTCCTGGACGTAGGCGTCGTAGGCGGCATAGGCGGCGTCCACGGCCCCCTCCGTCTCCTTCCTGGGAATCCCAAAATCGGCCTGCATCATTTTGACCGCGCGCTTTTTGAAGTCCCTGCGCCGCCACAGGCCCACATAGGGGTCCAGGAAGCGAGTCTGCTTCAAAACGGGCACGTTGGCGGCCAGAAGCTCGGGGTAGTAGGCCACCACGGGGCAGTTGAAGTGGTTGTCCCCGATGCCCTCATCGTTGTTGTAGGACATGCAGGGGTACCAGATGGCGTCCACGCCCGCCTCCACCAGAGCCTCCACATGGCCGTGGAGCAGCTTGGCCGGATAGCACACCGTATCCGAGGGGATGGTGTGCTGGCCCTTGAGGTAGAGCTTCCGGGAGGACTCCGGAGAGAGGACCACCTCAAAGTTGAGCCTGGTGAAGAAGGCGAACCAGAAGGGCAGGTTTTCGTACATGTTCAGGCCAAGGGGGATGCCGATGCGGCCCCGGGAGCCGTCGCCCTCCCCTTTGCCCTCCAGAGCGCGGAGCTTCTGGTATTTATAGGTCATCAGATCGGGGTTCTCCACCTTCTCCTTGCCCAGGGGGCGGGAGCAGCGGTTGCCCGAGAGGAAGCGCCGCCCGCCGTCGAACAGGTTGACGGTGAGGGAGCAGTGGTTGGTGCACAGGTTGCAGGTGACGGGCTTTGCGGTGTGGGTAAAGGATTCCAGAGCCTTGGCGTCCAGCAGGGCGGAGCGCTCCAGCCCCAGGCCGCGGGCGGCCAGGGCGGCCCCGAAGGCCCCCATCAGCCCGGCGATGGTGGGCCGGGTCACGTTGCGGCCCAGCTCCTGTTCGAAGGCCCGCAGCACCGCGTTGTTGAGGAAGGTGCCGCCCTGGACCACGATGTGCCGGCCCAGGTCGTCGGCGTTGGCGGCCCGGATGACCTTGTAGACGGCGTTTTTTACGATGGAGATGGACAGGCCGGCGGAGATGTCCTCCACACTGGCCCCATCCTTCTGGGCCTGTTTGACGCTGGAGTTCATGAACACGGTGCACCGGGAGCCCAGGTTCACCGGATGCTTGGCAAAAAGGCCCAGCCGGGAGAACTCTGCGATCTCGTAGCCCAGGGCCCGGGCGAAGGTCTCGATGAAGGAGCCGCAGCCGGAGGAACAGGCCTCGTTGAGCATGATGGAGTCCACCGCGCCGTTGCGGATCTTAAAGCACTTCATGTCCTGACCGCCGATGTCGATGATGAAGTCCACGTCGGGCTGGAAGTGGGCGGCGGCGTTGTAGTGGGCCATGGTCTCCACCAATCCCAGGTCGCAGCCGAAGGCGTTTTTGATCAGGTCCTCGCCGTAGCCGGTGACGGCCGAGCCCCGGATGACAATGCGGCCCCCGCACAGGGCGTAGATCTTCTTGAGCTGGTCCAGCACCACCGCCACGGGGTCGCCCCGGTTGGACTGATAATAGGTGTACAGCAGGCCGCCGTCGGGGGCGATGAGGGCCAGCTTGGTGGTGGTGCTCCCGGCGTCGATGCCCAGGTAGGCGCCGCCGGAATAGGTGCTCACGTCCACCTCGGGGGGATGGTTGGCGTCGTGCCGGGCCAGGAAGGCGTCAAAGTCGGCCTGGCCGGTGAACAGGGGGGGCATGGTGTCCACCGTATTGGTGGCGTCCACGCTCTCCTCCAGCTTTTTCAGCAATTCGTCGAAGGGATGCTCGGGGTAGTCCGAGGCGCACAGGGCCGCGCCGATGCCGGCGAAGCAGTCCCCGTCGGCCGGGAAGACGGCGTGCTCCCCGTCCAGATGCAGGGTCTCCACGAACCGCTCCCGCAGGCCGTAGAGGAAGTGCAGCGGGCCGCCTAGAAAGACGATCTTGCCCTTGAGCTCACGGCCCTGGGTGAGGCCGGCCACGGTCTGGTCCACCACGGCCTGGAAGATGGAGGCCGCCACGTCCTCCTTGCGCCCGCCCTGGTTGAGGATGGGCTGGATGTCGCTTTTGGCGAACACGCCGCAGCGGGAGGCGATGGGGTAGATCTTCTCGTGCCGGAGGGACAGTTTGTCCAGCTCGTCAATGGACACGTTCATCAGCGTGGCCATCTGGTCGATGAAGGCCCCGGTGCCCCCGGCGCAGGAGCCGTTCATGCGCTCTTCCAGGGCGCCGCCGAAGAAGATGATCTTGGCGTCCTCGCCGCCCAGCTCGATGACGGCGTCGGTGCCCGGTATGTAGGTGTTGACGGCGGCGGCGGTGGCGTAGACCTCCTGCACGAAGTCGATGCCGGCGGCCTTGGCCACGCCCAGGCCCGCCGAACCGGTGATGACCAGGCGCACGTCCTTGCCCGCCAGCTTGTCCTGGATGCCGTGCAGAGTCTCGCAGGCCCGCTCCCGGGCCTTGGAGTAGTGCCGCTCATAGGAGCGGAACAGCAGCTTATTGTGTTCGTCCAGCACCACCACCTTGACGGTGGTGGAGCCGATGTCGATGCCGATACGAAGGCTCATAGGTTCACCTCAAGACGCCGGAGAAGCCCGGCGGAACATGTTTTCGTGCCCTCTATCATATAACAAATCGACGGCGTTTACAATAAAAAAGTGTAAACAAAAGGCAGAAAAACCTAGGGAAATAGAGGAATATATGGGGCAGGTCACCGAAGCCATTCTTATAAAGTTTTAAGAACTCTTTTATGGCCGCCTTCATGGGAATGCTCTATCATATAGGGGCAGTCAGAGGAGAGAGGGTCCGGGATGACAAAAAAAGCGTATTTACAGGATCTGCGCCGCGGGACGGAATGCCCGGCGGGAGCCTGAATGCGGGGCAGAAAAACCGGGGAGACGGGATGGAATCCCGTCTCCCCGGTTTTTCAGCTCAGGGCATCCTTGATGGAGTCGTAGACCGCGTCCTGGTTTTCACACATGACCAGCAGCACAGTGCCGTCCTCCAGCGTGCCCACCTTGGCCTCCTTGGCGATCTCATACTGATCGGCCAGATACTGCTCAAAGCTCCGCTTCTGGTTCTCCACAAAGCTGTTGAGGCCCTCCAGGACCAGGTCCTCCTTGCCGGCGGCGGGCAGAATGGCAGCCACGCCGTAGGCCCGGACGTTCATGGCGGAGACCGAGATGGCATAGGCCGTCATGTCCTCCTCGGATACGTTCAGCATCCCGAAGATGAGCTCGGCCATGTCGTCGCCGGACGAGGTGAGGATGTCGTTGTACTCGTTGTCCTCCTCGCTCCGGGCCCCTTCGATGGCGGCCTTGTAGGCGGCGGTCATCTCCTCGGGGGTTTTGGGGCTCTCGGCGGGCTTGCCGCCGGCGCAGCCGGCGAGGGCCAGCGCCAGCAGCAGGGCGGACAGGACCAGGGGAAGAGTGCGTCTCATTCGCGGGGTTCCTCCTTTTTCATTGGTGTTGACGGCGTGGGCGGAACGGCGGGTGGATCGGGCGCCGGGGGCAGGACGGTGAGAGCCAGCTTTCCCTCCCGGGCATCCGCCAGCAGGGCGCTCCCCTGCTCCAGGGCCCCGGAGAGCAGAAGCTCGGCGGCGGGGTCCTCCACCTGGGCCCGGATGGTGCGCCGGAGGGGCCGGGCTCCGTAAGCCGGGTCGAAGCCGTCCCGGGCCAGCAGGTCCAGGGCCTCCTCGCCGGTGCGCAGGGCCACCCCCAGCTTCTCCAGACGCTGCCCGACCGTGTCCAGCATCCGGCGGGCAATGTCTCGGATCTCCGGGCGGGTAAGCTGACGGAAGACAATGACGTCGTCCAGCCGGTTCAGGAACTCCGGCCGGAAGACCTTTTTCAGGTCCCCCAGAATGGCCTCCCGCAGTTCCTCCACCGGCCGGGTCTCCCCAGAGCCGGCGGCGGAGAAGCCCAGCCGGCTGCCCTTGGCAGTGATGCGGGTGGCCCCCACGTTGGAGGTCATCACCACCACCGTGTTGCGGAAATCCACCTTGTGGCCCTGGGCGTCGGTGAGGACGCCGTCCTCCATGATCTGGAGAAGGATGCCCCACACGTCGGGATGGGCCTTCTCGATCTCATCGAAAAGGACCACAGAATAGGGCTTGCGCCGCACCTTTTCAGTGAGCTGTCCCCCTTCGTCGTGGCCCACATAGCCCGGCGGGGCGCCCAGAAGCCGGGAGACGGTGTGCTTTTCCATATACTCCGACATGTCGAAGCGGAGCAGGGCCTCCCCAGTGCCGAACAGGGCGGCGGCCAGGGCTTTGCACAGCTCGGTCTTGCCCACGCCGGTGGGGCCCAGAAAGAGAAACGCGCCGGTGGGCCGGTCCGGGTCCTTCAGCCCCACCCGGCCCAGACGGACCGCGCGGGCCACTGCCCGCACCGCCTCGTTCTGACCCACCACCCGCCGGTGGAGCTCCTCCTCCAGATGGAGAAGCCGCTCCGACTCGGCCTGGGTCAGCGTGGTGACCGGGATGCCGGTCCAGCCTGCCACCACGGCGGCCACGTCCTCGGCCGTCACCTGGTTGACGGTATGGTCCAAATGCCACAGGGAGCGCTGCCGGGACAGCTCCCGTCGGAAGTCCCGCTCGGCGTCCCGGAGCATGGCGGCCTTCTCAAAGTCCTGGCCCCGGATGGCCTCCTCCTTCTCCCGGGCGGCCCGGTCAGCCCGCTCCTCCAGCTCCCGCAGGTCGGGGGGCGTGGACAACTTCTCCATCCGAACCCGGGAGGCGGCCTCGTCGATCAGGTCCACCGCCTTGTCGGGGAGAAAACGGTCGGTGAGGTAGCGGCAGGACAGGGAGACGGCGTGCTCCAGCGCCTCGTCGGTGATGGTCAGCTTGTGGTGGGCCTCGTAGCGGTCCCGCAGGCCCCGGAGAATGGCCAGGGCGGTGTCCGGATCGGGCTCATGGACGGTGACGGGCTGAAAGCGCCGCTCCAGCGCGGCGTCTTTTTCGATATACCGGCGGTATTCGTCCAGCGTGGTGGCCCCCACCACCTGGATCTCCCCCCGGCCCAAGGCGGGCTTGATGATGTTGGCCGCGTCGATGGCACCCTCAGCGCTGCCCGCCCCCACGATGGTGTGCAGCTCATCGAGAAAGAGGATTACGTCCCCAGCCCGGCGGACCTCGGCCAGCACGTTTTTCACCCGCTCCTCAAACTCGCCCCGGTACTTGGTGCCCGCCACCATGCTGGACAGGTCCAGGGCCATGACCCGCTTGCCCCGCAGGTCCTCGGGCACCTCGCCGGAGATGATGCGCCGGGCCAGGCCCTCGGCAATGGCGGTCTTGCCCACGCCGGGTTCCCCGATGAGGGCGGGGTTGTTCTTCTGCCTCCGGGCCAGGATCTGGATGACCCGGCGGATTTCTTCCTCCCGGCCGATGACCGGGTCCAGGGCGCCATTGGCCGCCATGCGGGTCAGATCCCGGGAGAACTGGTCCAGCAGCTTGGTGTCCCCCCGCTCGGCGTAGTCCCGCTCCGGCTTGGGCCGGCCGGGGCTGCGGAAGGGGGGCGTGGGCTCCCCGCCCAGAGCGCTCATCAGGTCGTCGTAAAGCCGTTTGAGCTCCACGCCGCTGCCCGCCAGGATCCGGGCGGCCACGCCGTCCCCCTCCCGCAGCAGGCCCAGCAGCAGGTGCTCGGTGCCCACGTAGCGGTGGCCCAGTCCGGCGGCCTCCGACATGGCCAGCTCAATGATCTTTTTGCACCGGGGGGTCAGCCCCTGGGAGGGCATGGGGACCGGGGCTCCCACCCCCACCAGCCGGGCGATGGAGCTGCGGATGGTCTCGGGCTCCAGACCGGCGTTGCGCAGCACCTTGGCGGCCACGCCCTGCCCCTCCCGGGACAGGCCCAGCAGCAGGTGCTCGGAGCCCACGTAGCCGTGACCCAACTGGGCGGAGGCCTCCTGTGCCAGACGCAGGGCGGCCTGGGCCCGCTGGGTGAATCTGTTTTCGCTGATGGAACTCACTCCTTGGAGGCGCGCCCGGACTGGGAGGCGCGCGGTGTGTTGGCCGAAGCCGGCCCCGGAAGCGCCCGGATGCGGGGCAGCCGGGCGGCATGGGCCGCGCTGTGGGAGGCCCCCTCCAGCTCGGGGGTGAGGGAGCCGGCCAGCTCGGCGGAAAAGCGGTTTTTGGATTCGCTCATAAAAACACCTCTTAAAACAGGGCGGAGAGGGAACAGAAGGTATTGTGCCCGGTTCGGGTCGGTCTAAAAAGCTCCGGATCAAGAAAATTTTGCCATAAAACAACAGGCTGGCCGTTTAACGCCCCTCTAAGAAGAATATACCCGGGCAAAAGAGGATTTAGGACGGGAATTTTGAAGAAAATAAAGATTGCAATTTCGAAAAACTGTGGTAGAATGAAGTCACATTGATATTTGGAGGTGTTTCCAATGGCCTATGTCATCAGCGATGCTTGCGTCAGCTGCGGCGCCTGCTCGGATACTTGCCCCATGGGCGCTATCTCTCAGGGCGATTCCCAGTATGTGATCGACGCCAATACCTGCATCGACTGCGGTTCCTGCGCCGATGCCTGCCCCACCGGAGCTATCTCCCAGGGCTGAGACGCAGAGCTACATACGCACATGAAACAGCGGCGCGCCATTGGCGCGCCGCTGTTTTTCTCTTGCTCCGGGGAACGGAAGGACTTTACAAAACCCTCCTGCACCGGATATACTGGAAGCAGACGGGCCCGTGCCCGTCGGAATATGCATATTTGGGGGACGCTATGAAAAAACAGGATGGAAAACAGCTTCTGCTGGTGGGCTTCACTCTGTTCTCCATGTTCTTCGGAGCAGGCAACCTGATCTTTCCCCCCGGACTGGGGGCCCAGGCGGGGATTCACACCTGGCCGGCCATGGCCGGCATGGCCATCAGCGCCGTGGGCCTGCCCGTGCTGGGGGTGGTGGCGGTGGCCCGCTCGGGCGGGCTGGATGCCCTGGGCGGCCGGGTCCACCCGATGTTCGCCCGGGTGTTCACTGTGGCGGCCTACCTGGCCATCGGGCCCTGCCTGGCCATTCCGCGCACGGCCAGCACCTCCTTTGAGATGGCGGTACCCCCCTTTGCGGGGCCGGATGCCCCGCTGGAGCTGCTTCGACTCCTCTTTTCCCTGGCGTTTTTCACCGGGGCGCTGCTGGTGGCGCTCCGGCCGGAAAAGCTGACGGACCGGCTGGGCAAGGTGCTCTGCCCCATTCTGATCGCCCTGATCGTCGTCACCTTTGTGGGGTGTCTGCTCAACCCGCTGGAGGGGTACGGCCCGCCCCAGACCGCCAGCTATGAGACCCACCCCGTGATTGCCGGGTTCCTAGCCGGCTATCAGACCATGGACACCATCGCCGCGCTGGTGTTCGGCATCGTCATTGCCCTGAATCTGCGGGCCAGGGGCGTCCAGGATGAGCGGGACGTGGTCCGGGGCACCATCCGGGCCGGCTGGGTGGCCGGAGCTATGCTGCTGGCGGTCTACTCCATGCTGGCCCATGTGGGGGCCCTGTCCGGCGGGGCTTTTCCGGGGGCATCCACCAACGGGGCGGTGGTACTGACCAATCTGGTCTCCGCCCTGTTCGGCGTGCCGGGCAGCCTTCTGCTGGCGGCGATCTTCCTCATCGCCTGCTTCAACGTGTGCGTGGGGCTCATCAGCTCCTGCGCGGAGTATTTCTCTGGTCTGTGGCCCCGGCTGCCCTACCGCGCCTGGGCGGCGCTCTTCGCGGCGGTGAGCCTGCTCATTGCCAACGCCGGGCTGGACCAGATCCTCCGCGTCTCGGTGCCGGTGCTGAGCATCCTCTACCCCGTGGCCATCGTGCTCATCGCCCTGTCCTTCTTCCAGCGCTGGCTGTGCGGGCTCCGGCTGGTCTACCCCGCGGCCGTGCTGCTCACCGGTGCGGCCAGCATCCTGTATACGCTGCGGGACCTGAAGCTGCTGCCCGCCGGCCTGGGGGATGCGCTGGGACTGCTGCCCCTGGCGGCCCAGGGGCTGGGCTGGCTACTGCCCGCCCTGGCCGGCACGCTTTTGGGGGCGGCGCTGTCGCGGCTGCGCCCCGCCCCTTGACTGCGGCGGCCCGGCCCGCTATGATGGAACCAAACGGGACAGACGGGAGAGCGCCTATGCACGGCCAATGCTCCTGCGGCTGCGGGGAGCACCGCCGCTGCCTGCCGGTGGCCCGCTTTCCGGTGGAGAGCACAGCGGAGGTAGCGTAGACAAAACGCGCCCCCGGATCACAGATCCGGGGGCGCGTTCGCATGGTTCCGGTTACGGGTTGAGAGGAGTGACGGTGAGAGTAGCCGCGCCGGTGGCCAGGTCCAGGGTGACATGGTATATCCCTGGCTCATGGAACACAGCGCCATCCACCTCCAGCCGGTCGGTGTAGGTGACCGAGTAGGTGAGAGTGGTCCCGTCCTGGCTGAGGGTCAGATTTTCCAGGTTGGGAGCGGTGCCCCAGACGCCGGCGGGCGGAATGCCGTCGTTTATCCGCTGAACCGTCCCATCCGGGTAGACCAGAATCAGATTTGGACCCACCGGGTGGGGCAGTCCGCCGTATTCCCCGTAGAGGACCACGCACAGCTTGGTGTCCCAACGTTCAAGCACGTGGAATGGCAGGACATTGTAGGGGGCTCTAAAGTTGACGATACCCTCCTCCACGGCTTTCACCGCCTCGGCCTGGGTGGGGCCTTCCAGCGCGGGGACGTTCTCCCTGGCCCGGCTCACCGGCCCGCTCTGCCACAGGCGCAGGAAGGTGACGATGCACTGCTCCCGGGTGTAGAGGCCCAGCGGGGAGAACAGACCGTCGCCGGTGCCCCCCATGACCCCCAGCGCCCACATGGCCTCGGCGCTGTCCAGGGCCCAACCGGCTACCTGGCCCGCGTCGGTGAAGGTGTCGGCAAAGCTCGGACCGGCGGCATCCTCCAGGGAACCGCCGTAGACGGCGTAGGCCCGGCACAGCATGGCCGCCGCCTCCTGCCGGGTGATGGGGGCGTCTGGGTCGAAGGTGCCCCGCTTGAAGCCGGTCTCATCCTCGGTCATCATGCGGCCGTTGACCACGCCCAGGGAGTAGGCCCAGTCCACGTGCTCGCTCACGCCGTCCACAAAGGGGGATTCCAGCTGGGGAGCGTCCGGGTTCTGGGCGGAGCGCCAGGTCAGCGCGAAATAGAAATTTTCGACGTCATAGCCGTACTGGGCGGCCAGGAACTGCATGGCGATGGCGGCAAATTCGCCCCGGGTGATGTCCTGCTGATAGGCGCTTTGCAGGTCCTCGGGGACGAAGCCCAGGGCGATGGCCTGGTCCAGGCTGTCCTGGGCCCAGCCGGAGGCGGAGGGGTCGGCGGCGAAGGCGGTGCAGAGGCAGGTGAGCAGGGCGGCGGCCAGCAGGGCGGCCAGTATCTTTTTCATTTATGGGACTCCTTTCCGGCGGAGAAGCTCCGCCTGTCGGTCAGACGGTTTCTAACAAAAAGCGGCCTACGCTCTCCATGGCCTCGGCCGCCTTTTTCATGGGGAACATTTGAAAGACATGCCACATGTCGGGCCACAGCTCCATCCGGCAGGGGATGCCGGACTGGACCAGCCGGTCCCGCAGGCGCAGGGAATCAGAGAACAGGATCTCGTTCTCCCCCACCTGGATGAGGGTGGGAGGGAAGCGGTCAAAGTCCCCGAACAGGGGAGAAAGCAGGGGGGAGGAGAGCTCCCGGCCGGGGGCATAGGCCGAGCGGACGGCCCGGATATAGTCCATGGTGAGCATGGGGTCGGCGTCCCGGCGCGTCTCGTAGGACCTGCCGCTGGCGGTCATGTCGGTCCAGGGGGAGAAGAGGACCAGACGCTGGGGCAGCAGCCGCCCGGCGTCCCGGAGCTGCATGGCCAGCACCAGGGCCAGGTTGCCGCCGGCCGAGTCCCCGGCCACCACTACCTCCCGGGCCCCGTAGCCCAGGTGCATCAGATAATCCCAGGCCCGCATGGCGTCCTCCAGGGGGGCGGGAAAATGGTGCTCGGGGGCCAGGCGGTACTCGAAGGAGAGCACTTCGTAGCCGGTGGCATTGGCCAGCTTGGCGGCCAGAATGCGGGAATAGCCCAGGTTGCCGCTGGTATAGCCGCCGCCGTGGCAGTACAAAATGATGCGGCGCTTGTCGTGGCCCCGCTCGGGCCGGGTCCAGGCGGCGGGCATCCCACCCAGATCGAAGGGCTCCCAGCTCATGCCCAGCATGGGCGCCACGAGCCGTCCCAGCAGCTCCTGGCCCTTGCGCTGGCGCTCCAGGTCCTCCGGGTCCATGGAGTCGGGGGATGCGGCGGAGTGGATGGCCCTGAGCGCGCCCATCACGGCGCTGGTGCGCCTCTGCTCGGCGGCCTGGTGCTCCTCGGGGCTGCGGAGGGTTAATTTCCTCCGCTTGGTCTTTTCCTTGTCCATAATTCCTCCAGACGGGGGCGGCAGGTACTTGTTCCATATTCTAACACAAGCCGGGACGGATGAAAAGACTTCTTGTGCATAAGACGCAGACGTGGTATGATTTGTTCCATGAAAAGGAAGGGAGGGACGGCCTTGGCCCGGGAGAAAAAGCAGAAAAAGGACTGGTATCCGCTGGACAACGCCGCCCTGATGTACTCGGCCATCCAGCGGGAGGACTACTCGGCCATCTACCGCTTTTCCGCCGTGATGACCGAGCTGGTGGACCCGGCCGCCCTCCAGCGGGCCATCGACCGAACCATGCCCCGGTTCCCCAACTTCCGCGTGCGCATCCGCCGGGGCGCTTTTTGGTACTACTTCGAGCCCAACGACGCCCCGGGCCCCTTTGTCAAGGAGGACATGCAGAACCCCTGCCAACCGGTGCGCTACCGGGAGGACGACGGCTGGCTGGTCCGCTTTTTCTATTACCATTACCGGATCTCCCTGGAGGTATTCCACGCCGTGTCCGACGGAGCGGGGTCCCTGACCTTTTTCAAGACCCTGCTGGCAGTCTATCTGCGGGAGCTGGGCCACTCCGTCCCCAACGCTCAGGGCATCCTGGACGTGGACGAGCCGCCCCGGCGGGAGGAGCGGGAGGACGCCTACCTCCGCTACGCCACCGCCCGGGTGAAGCTGGGCATGGGGGACCGGAAGGCGTACCAGGGCAACGGCACTCCCGAGCCCTTCTATACGCTCAACGTCACCATGGGCCTGGTGCCGCTGGATCAGCTGCGCACGGTGGCCGGGAGCTACGACGCCTCGGTGACGGAATACCTGGCGGCGGTTCTCATCCAGTCCCTGCTGGCCAAGCAGCGCCGGGAGGGACGGCGGCGGGAGCTGCCGGTGGCCCTGGCCGTGCCCATCAACCTGCGGCCCCACTTCCCGTCGGAGACCCTGCGCAACTTTATTCTGACGGTGCGGCCCTCCATCGACCCGGAGCTGGGGGACTACACCTTTCCGGAGATCGTCCGCCAGGTCCACTACTACATGCGCCTGCACATCAACCGCCAGGAGATGCAGGCCCAGCTCACCCGAAACGTGGGCCTGCGGCGGAACAAGCTGCTCCAGATCGTCCCCATCTCCATCAAGGACCTGGCCATGGCCCTCAGCTACAGGCTGGTGGGCAGCCGACCGTACTCCACGACGTATACCAACCCCGGAGCCTTCCGGGTTCCGGCTGAGATGGAGCCCAGCATCCGGCGCATGGAGGTGGTGCTGGGCCAGTCCTATACCCCGCGGACCAACTGCGCCTCCATCAGCTATGGCAACACCATGGAGATCACCTTCGCCGGCACGGTGAAGGAGACCGACGTGGAGCGGGATTTCTTCCGCCATCTGGTGCGGGAGGGGCTCTATGTCCGGATACTTTCCAACCGGGAGGAGTGAAACGGGATGTCCTACTGTGTCAACTGCGGCGTGGAGCTGGACCCCAGCGCCCGCGCCTGCCCCCTGTGCCATACCCCGGTGGTGAATCCGGGCCGGCCGGCGGATGAGGAGGCTCCGCCTCCCTTTCCCACCCGGCGGGCCGAGGTCCAGCCGGTGAACAAATGGGAGGTGGCCCTGCTGCTGTCCGCCATGCAGGCGTCGGTGGCCGTGTGCTGCGGGCTGCTGAACCTGTTTTTCCTGCGCTCCGACCGGCCCTGGTCCCTCTACGTCATCGGGGCGGCGGTGATGCTGTGGATCTGGCTGGTGCCGCCGCTGCTCCACCGGACCATGCCCCTGTGGCTGCGGCTGCTGCTGGACGTGGCGGCGGTGGGGACTTACGTTTATCTCATCTCCATCGACCTGCGGGGCCAGGACTGGTATATGGGTTTGGCGCTGCCCATCATCCTCACGGGCGGAGCCATCATGGCCGCCCTGGGCCTGCTGCTGGACAAGGGACGCCGCTCCATCCTCTCCAGCATCACCCTCATCATTGGCTTCGTGGGGCTGTTCCTGGTGGGCGTGGAGGCCTTCATCGACCGCTGGCTGTTTGGGCGCTGGACTCCGGGCTGGTCGCTGGTGGTGCTGGCGGTGTGCGCGGCATTGGTCATCCCTTTGCTGGTGGTGCGCCACCGTCCCGCCCTCCGGGAGGAGGCCCGGCGGCGGTTCCACATGTGACGGACGGAAAAGCGCCCGGCATGCAAAAGCCGGGCGGTTCTTCCTCCGCAATCGGCCCTGGTCCAACGCAAGGACAGCCATAGGAATGAATATTCATATATTTATGAATATTTGGCCGAATAGATGAAAAGTATACGGGAAGAAAGGGGGCATAGTACGAATATTTATGCGAAATTACTCTTGCATTTTATACAGGGCCGTGGTATCATAGCTCCAACATCGAACGACACGGAGGTTTTTCACCATGGCGGACCAGAAAGAGATCAAGAAAGTCGTACTCGCTTATTCCGGCGGTTTGGATACCTCTATCATCATCCCTTGGCTGAAGGAGAACTACAACGATCCCGAGATCATCGCCGTCTCCGGCGACGTGGGCCAGGGCACCGAGCTGGACGGTCTGGAGGAAAAGGCCGTCAAGACCGGCGCTTCCAAGCTGTATGTGGAAGATCTGACGGACGAGATGGTGGACGACGTCATCATCCCCTCCATGATGATGGGCGCCAAGTACGAGGACTACCTGCTGGGCACCGCCTTTGCCCGGCCCATCATCGCCAAGCGCCTGGTGGAGATCGCCAAGGCCGAGGGGGCCGACGCCATCTGCCACGGCTGCACCGGCAAGGGCAACGACCAGGTCCGGTTCGAGCTGGCCATCAAGCGCTTTGCTCCTGAGATGAAGATCATCGCCCCCTGGCGGGAGTGGGACATCAAGGGCCGGGACGAGGAGATCGACTACGCCGAGGCCCACAACGTACCCTTGAAGATCAGCCGTGAGACCAATTACTCCAAGGATAAAAACCTGTGGCACCTGAGCCATGAGGGCCTGGACCTGGAGGACCCCGCCAGCGAGCCCCAGTACGACAAGCCCGGCTTTCTGGAAATGGGCGTTTCCCCGGCCATGGCTCCCGACGCCGCTGCCTACGTCACCCTGGACTTCGAGAAGGGCTGGCCGGTGGCCATCGACGGCGAGAAGAAAAAGGCCAGCGACATCATCCGCAAGCTCAACGAGCTGGGCGGGGCCAACGGCATCGGCCTGCTGGACATTGTAGAAAACCGGCTGGTGGGCATGAAGGACCGGGGCGTGTACGAGACCCCCGGCGGCACCATTCTCTACCGGGCCCACGAGGTGCTGGAGATGATCACCATCGACAAGGACACCAAGCACATGAAGCAGAAGCTCGCGGTGGACTTTGCCGATCTGGTATACAACGGCAAGTGGTT
>CABUJV010000010.1 GCA_902492005.1 uncultured Eubacteriales bacterium | reverse complement strand
AACATGGTCATCACCAAGGACCTCTCCCGTCTCGGCCGCGACTACATCATGACCGGCCACTACATGGAGCGCTACTTCCCCGAGCACCGGGTGAGGTACATCTCCCTGCTGGACGGCATCGACACCGGCGTGGACTCCACCGCCAACGACATCACCCCCTTCCGGGCCATCATGAACGACATGTACGCCAAGGACATCTCCAAGAAGATCAAGAGCGTCAAGCGGGATAAGCAGCGCAAGGGGCAATTTATCGGAGGCAAGCCGGTCTACGGCTACAAAATGCACCCCACGGAGAAAAACAAGATCGTCATCGACGAGGGCGCGGCCCCCACGGTGCGGCGAATCTTCGGCATGGCCCTGGACGGCATGAGCTGCCGGCAAATCGCCACTCAGTTGAACGCCGAGGACGTTCCCACCCCGGCCACCTACGCGGGACTGCCCGTTGCCAGACCCGGCCCATACACTGGGCTTTGGAGTAGCGAGCGCATCTCCGATATGCTGCAAAATGAGACTTACATGGGCAACATGGTGCAGGGCCGCAGCGTGAAGATCAGCTACAAGTCCAAAAAATGCCTGAAGCAAGACCCGGCCAACTGGGTGGTGGTGGAGGGCACCCACAAGCCGCTGATCGACGCGGAGACCTTCCGCAAGGTGCGGATGCTGGTGAACAGCCGCAAACACACCCGGAGCCGAACATACGACTTCCTGCTGAAAGGTTTGATTTTCTGCCATGAGTGCGGCTACCCGCTGGCGGTGCTCAACCGCAAAAATGCGGCGGGAGAGGATGTACTGTACTTTGTTTGCCGCACCTATCAGCGGTTTACCAAGGCTGGGGTCTGCACCTGCCATTCCATCAAGGAGAAAACGGTCACTGACGCAGTACTCGTCAAGGTACGGGAGGTCTGCGAAGCCTACCTGAACCCGGCGGAGCTGCTGCCCATCGCAGAAAAAGCAGTAGGAGAAGCTCAAAAGGCGGAAAGTCACGAGATAGAACTGCAAGCCCTTCGCAGTAAAATCGACAGCCTGACCGCCAACCTGGATCAGATGTACCTGGATAAACTCAGCGGCCTCTTGGCGGAGGCAGATTTTGAGCGCATCTATCAGCGGGTCAAGCTGGAACGGGTTGGGCTGGAGGAAAAGCTGAAAGACCTGGAGCGACAAAAAGCAAGCCCCATCCCCCGAAAGAACATTGCAAAAGAATTGGTACAGCGTTTCATCGACAGCGCCTTTACCAGCCGGGAATTGCTGGTCAGCCTGATCGAGCGGGTGGAACTCACCGAGGACAAACAGATCATCATCAAATTCCGCTTCCGGGAGATGGAAGCGATTTCTTAGGGGCCATCGCTTACAATAGCCCCGGCGAACAGTATCCCGCATTGAGAAGAAGGCGCTGAAAAAGCTCAAGGACGCGATGGAGGATCCTATCTGAAAAGAGCGGCAGGCGGGCGTTCCATTGGAACGCCCGCCTGCCGCTTTGGAGGAAAAGCAAATGGTCACAGAGTCAGGACCCGATGGAGGATAACGGCCATCTCCGCACGGGTGAGGGAGCCCTTGGGGTTAATCTTGCCGGTATTGTCACCTTGGATGATGCCTGCCTGAATCAGCGCAGCCACGGCGCTCTTGGCATAGCTGGAGACCGCGCTGCCGTCGGAGAACCGATCCAGATAAGAGCTGGAGGCGTCTGCAATGGAGCGTCCGGTGCGGCTCATGGTCCGCTGGAGGAGCACCATGGCGTCCTCCCGGGTGAGGGCGGCGGTGGGATTGAACTTGCCGTTGCTGCCCTGAGCGATGCCCATGGACTTGGCAGAGGCGATGGCCTTGGCGTAATAGCTGTTGGCAGGCACGTCGGAGAAGTTGTCGCTGCCGTAATCGGAAAAGCTGAAGGCGCGGGACAGCATGAGGACAAAATCGCCGCGGGTGATATTGCCGGAGGGCCCATAGGTAGTGGAGGTCGTGCCGGTGGTGACCTTGCTTTCGTAGAGGAAGTCCACAGAGGGAGCCGCCCAGCCGTATTTGCCCATATCGGTGAAGTGGGAGGAGGCGGTGGGAGGCGTCACGGTGATCTGGACATACCCGGTGAAAGTGGAGCCGTTCTTATCGGTGCCGGTATAGGTGAGGTTGACGGTGCCCTTATATCCGGCCTTGGGGACAAAGGTCACATTGTCGATGCTGGAGCCGGAGCTCACACCGTAGGAGGTGCCGCTGCTTACCGTGCCGCCATAGGAGGTGGGACTGGCGTAGCTGTAATAGAGGCGGCCGGTGCTGGCGTCGGGCAGGTTGAACTTGACACTGGTGAGAGTGCCGCCGCCGCGGGCGGAACAGGCGGCAGAAAAGTCGCTGCTGCGGAACTTGACCGGAGCATACCCGGTGGTATAGTTGATCACGGACGCGTCTTTGATGGTGCTGTACTGAATGACGACCGTGCCGGAGATGGACTTGCCGCTGGTGCTCTTGCCGCTGAAGTCGATGCTGACGCTGCCGGTGACGGATTTGGCGGGCACAAAGGTGACGTCCTCCAGATAAGGGCTGCTGGAGCGATAGTAGCTGGTGGAGGAGGTGACCTTTTTTTCGCCGCTCTGATCATATTTGTAGTAGAGGATGCCCTTGCTGGAGGAGGGGAGGGTGAATTTCACATAGTCCAGATTGGAGCTGGTCTCGTCTTTGCAGAAGGTGTTGAAATCACTGCTTTTGAAGGTGACCGAGGCGCCGGTGGCGGCGGTGTAGGTGATGTCCCCGGAGGCGCTCGTGCCCACATAGATCTTCAGGGTGCCGGAGAAGCTCTCGTCGTCGGTGCTTTTTCCGGTAAAGTCGATGGAGACTGTGCCGGTGTAGTTCTTGGCGGGGACGAAGGTGACGTCCTCAAGGGCCGGGCTGTCGGAGCGATAGTATTTGGTGGAAGAAGCGACCTCCTTTTCCCCGCTCTTATCGTATTTATAGTAGAGGGTACCTTTGCTGGAGGAGGGAAGGGTGAACTTCACGTAATCCATGGAGGAGCCGGTTTCATCTTTACAGTAGGAGTTGAAGTCGCTGTCGTCAAAGGTGACGCTTTCGTTTTTATCCACGGTGTAGGAGATGCTCTGGCTGGACTTGGAGACGGTGATGGACACGGTGCCGGAGAAACTGGCATTTTTGGAGTTCCGGCCGGAGAAGTCGATGGAGACCGTACCGGACCAGTTTTTGGCGGGCACGAAAGAGAGATCCTCCAAGGCGGGAGAGTCGCTGTAGTAGAATTTGTCGGAGGAGGAGACCTTTTCCTGGCCGCTTTTGTCGTACTTGTAATAGAGGGTGCCTTTGCTGGAGGAGGGAAGGGTGAACTTCACATAGTCCAGTGTGGAGCTGGAGGAGGTCTCATCCTTGCAGTAGGAGTTGAAATCACTGCGGCTGAAGGAGACCGGCTCGTTGAGGCCGGTGGTGTACTTGATGTCGCCGGAGCTCTTGCTGATGGTGATGACGATCGAACCGGTAAAGGAGCTGCCCTTGGTATCGTAGCCGGTGTAGGAGAAGGTGGTCTCGCCGGAGGCGTCGGAGTCGGCCAGGAAGGATACCTTGGAGAGATAGGACTTGCTGGAGCTGCCAGTATAGTAATAGGAGGTGCTGGTGGAGACCTTCTTGTCGTAATCTCCGCTGTCGTAGTTGTAGCAGAGCAGGCCCTTCGAGGTGGAGGAAGCGGAGAATTTGACGTAGCTTAAATCGTATCCGGTGGCGTCGTTGCTGGCATCATTGAAATCGGAGCGGGAGAGAGTGACCGCCTCACCGGCCTTGACGGAATAGGTGATGTCGTCCGTGCCGGAGGTGACCGTGACGGAGCAGGTCAGGGATTTCGTGCTCTTGTCCGCGTAGGTGATGGCGGCGGTGATGGTGGCGCTGCCGCTGGCCTTTCCGGTGACGGTGCCGCTGGAGCTGACCGTGGCCACGGCGGTTTTGCTGCTGCTCCAGGATACCGCAGCGCCGGAGGCAAGATTGTCCACCGACAGGGTGCTGGTTTTTTTGACGGCAATGGACAGGCTGTTCTTGCTGAGGGAGGGAGCCTTGACCGTTACCTCGCATTTGAACTCAGTGCCGTTGACGGAGGCGGTGATCGTGGCGGTGCCGGCGGCCACGGCGGTGACCTTACCGCTGGAGCTGACGGTAGCCACGGCGGTCTTGCTGCTCTGCCAGGAGATGGAGGCGCCGGAGGGGGCGTTGGCCACGGTCAGGGTCTCCGAGTCCTTCAAGGGCAGGGTGAGGGAGGTCTTGCTGAGGGTGGGAACCGCTGCCGCTTCCGAGACGGTGACCTCACAGGCGGCGGATTTCGTCTGCCCCTCGACTTCGACGGAGGCGGTAATGGTGGCGGTGCCCTTGGCCACGGCGGTGACCTTGCCGCCGCTTACGGAGGCAATTTTATCGTCGCTGGAGGTCCAGGAGACCGCCTGGCCTTCGGGGACGGTGGCAGCGGCCAGCGTATCGGATTCCCCGACAATCAGGCTCAGTTTGGCAGGGGCCACGGTGATGCTGACGGCAGCCGGTTCCTTGGCCGAGACCGTGACCTCGCAGGTGTCCTCCTGATCTCCGGCCTTGGCGGTGATGGTGGCGGAGCCGGGGCCGGCGGCGGTGACCTTGCCATCCTTTACTGTGGCAACGCCGCTGTCGCTGGAGCTCCATGTTACGGTGGTGTCGGCGCCCTCGTCGGCGGCGACCTCCGCACTGAGGGTCTCGGTGTCGCCGACGGTCAGGTCCAGCGTGGCGGGGGTGACGGTGATCCCGGTGACCTTTGGCTCCGCGGCGGGCTCCTCCACGGTGACCGAACAGGTATCGGCGCTGTCGCCTGCGGCGGCAGTGATGGTGGCCTCACCCGCGCCGACTGCGGTCACCCTGCCATTGCTGACGGTAGCGACGTCTTCGTCGTCGCTGCTCCACTCCACGCGGGCGTCGGGGGAAACGATGCAGGTAAGCTCTACATTGTCGCCTACCTCCAGGGTAACCTTGCACTCTGTTATTTCGACGACCGGGGGTTCCTCGCCCTCGGCGGCAAATGCGGCGGGCATGAGGCCCGCAAGCAGGGCCAGCGCCAGAACTGTGGACAGAAAACGGGACAGTTTTTTCGTTTTCATAGAGACGGCTCCTTCCAAACTCCTGTGATAGGGCGGCAAATATACCACTCCTATATCTGTAACGATTATAGACGTAAAAACATGACAAATGGTTTCCAATTTCTTAAGAAATCTTAAAGAAAAATTTTAAGAGGGAAAAGGGCGCCGGTCCAGGCGGCTGTCTTTCCACTGATCCGGCAAAAGAACGAACAAATCCCCCTAAACCTGGTTCAGGGGGATTCGTGATTTCAGGAACGGGACGCGTCATAGAGGTGGCAGGCGACACAGTGGCCGGGCTCCAGCTCTCTGGACGCCGGCGCCTGTTCTGTGCAGATATCCATGCAGTGGGGGCAGCGGTTGTGGAAGGCGCAGCCCGGGGGAGGGGAGGCCGGACTGGGCACGTCGCCCTCCAGCCGGATGCGGACCTTTTCCTCTGCGGGGTCCTTTTTGGGGATGGCGGAGAGGAGGGCCTGCGTGTAGGGGTGCATGGGCCGGCAGTACACGTCCTCCGTATCGCCCGACTCCACGATGCGGCCCAGATACATGACTCCCACCCGGTTGCTGATGTGGCGCACCACATTGAGGTCGTGGGAGATGAAGAGGTAGGACAGCTTCAAATCCTTTTGCAGATTCATCAGCAGATTGAGGATCTGGGCCTGGATGGACACGTCCAGGGCGGACACCGGCTCGTCGGCCACCACAAAGCGGGGCTTGGTGATGAGGGCGCGGGCGATGCTGATGCGCTGGCGCTGGCCGCCGGAAAATTGATGGGGATAGCGCTCCAGCTGCTCCTCCGCCAGGCCCACGGCGCCGGCGATCCACGACACCTGCTGGTCCAGCTCGGCCTGGGCCAGGCTGAAATGGGTCCGGAGAGGCTCCTCCAGCAGCTTCCGCACGGTCATGCGGGGATTCAGGGAGGCATAGGGGTCCTGAAAGACGAGCTGCATATCCCGGCGCTTCTGCCGCATGGCCTCCCTGTCCAGTGTACACAGGTCTTCGCCGTCGAAAAGGACCTGCCCGGCGGTGGGCTCGATGAGTCGCAGAATGGTCCGGCCCGTGGTCGATTTGCCGCAGCCGGATTCTCCCACCAGACCGTAGGTCTCCTGCTCCCGAATCTGGAAGGAGACGTCCTCCACCGCGTGGACATAGCCCACCGTTTTCCGCATGACGCCGCCCTTAATGGGGAAGTAGGTCCGCAGGCTCCGGACGTCCAAAATCACGTTATGTTCCCTCATACCGCCGCCTCCTCCTGCCCGCCGGCGTGGAGCCAGCAGCGGCACAGATGTCCGGGAGAGACTTCCGTCAGCCCTGGGGCGTGTTCCCGGCAGAGGGCCGTGCCGTGCTCACAGCGGTCGGCAAACCGGCAGCCGGAGCCGAAATGGCCCGCCGTAGGGACCGTGCCCTGGATGGTGTAGAGCTCCTTCTGCGCGCCTCCCAGCGAGGTCACAGACCGCAGCAGCCCGGTGGTGTAGGGGTGGGCGGTCTCGTGGAAGATGGCGTCCACACTGGCCTGCTCCACCACCTGGCCGGCATAGAATACCGCCACCTCCTCGCAGGTCTCGGCAATGACGCCCAGATCGTGGGTGATCATGATGACCGAGGTGTCGTAGCTCTCCCGCAGCTCGTTCATCAGGTCCAGAATCTGGGCCTGGATCGTCACGTCCAGGGCGGTGGTGGGCTCGTCGGCAATGAGAAGCCGGGGGTTGTTAATCAGGGCGATGGCGATCATCACCCGCTGGAGCATGCCGCCGGACAGATGGTGGGGGTAATCCTGGAGGATCTGCTCGGCCCGGGGAATCTTGACCTTTTTGAGCATGGCAAGGGCCGCCTCGTGCATGCCGCTCCTGGTCAGATCGGCGTGAAACCGCAGGGATTCGCAGATCTGCTCCTCGATGGTATACATGGGGTCCAGAGCGGTCATGGGCTCCTGAAAGATCATGGAGATGTCCTTGCCGCGGAGCTTGCGCAGCTCGGCGGGGGGGAGGGAGGCGATGTCCACCTCGCGGCCGTCGCTCTGTTGAAAAAGAATGGAGCTCTCGCGGCCCACGGTCAGCGGAAAGGAGAGCAGCCCCATGATGGAGGAGCAGGTGATGCTCTTGCCGCAGCCGGACTCGCCCACCACACCGAAGTTCTGCCTTTTGCCGATGGAGAGATCGACGCCCTCCACCAGCTTGACGGGGGGCTTCCGCTTCCCCCTGGGGAGCTCGATGGACAGATTGCGTATTTCCAGTAAATGATCCATAGCGTTCGCCCCCTCTTAGAGTTTGAGCTTGGGGTCCAGCACATCGCGGAGGCTGTCGCCCAGAATGTTGAAGAGCAGGATGGTGACGATGATAAAGAGCGCCGGGAAGACCGCCATCCAGGGGGCCTGCTCCATGTAGGTGCGGGCCTCGGAGAGCATAGAGCCCCAGGAGGGGTCCGGAGGCTGGATGCCCAGGCCCAGAAAGCTCATGGAGGCCTCGGTGAGGATGGCGCTTGAGAGGGCCAGCGTAGCCTGCACGGTGAAGGGCGCCACCACGTTGGGGGAGATGTGGCGGACGAGGATGGCGCCGGTCCTGACGCCCACCGACTTGGCGTTCTGGACGTACTCCAGACCCTTGGCCGAGATGACGGAAGCGCGGACCGTCCGGGCGAACACGGGGATATTGACGATGCCGATGGCGATCATGGTGTTGACCAGCCCGCGGCCCAGCACGGCGGAGATGAAGATGGCCAGCAGGATGGAGGGGAAGGCGAAAAAGATGTCCATGACACACATGATGACGCGGTCCACCCAGCCCTCAAAGTAGCCGGCTATGAGGCCCAGCACGTAGCCCGCGGTGGCGGCGATGCCGACGGCGATGATGCCCACCTGAAGGGAGACGCGGGCGCCGTAGAGGATGCGGCTGAAGATGTCGCGCCCGTAGTTATCCGTACCGAACCAGAATTCCGCGTCAGGGGGAGATTTGGGGAGCCCCACCATTTTTTCCGGGCCGAAGTGGGAAAGCTGGGGGGCGAAGATGGCCATCAGAATGACGAGGAGGATGCCCAGCATGCCGATGCGCCCCATGGGATCGCGCCAGAGCTCCCGTATGGTCTGTCCAAGTCTTTTCATGGCGGATCACCTCAGTCGTAAGAGATACGAGGGTCGATGTAGGCGTAAAGCAGGTCGGTCACCAGGTTCACCAGTACGTAGACGAAGGCGATGAACAGCACACAGCCCTGGACCACGGGGTAGTCGCGCTGGTTGATGCCGGTCAGGGTCATCTGGCCCAGACCGGGCAGGGAGAAGATCTGCTCCACGATGACGGCGCCGCCCAGCAGAGAGCCGATCTGCATTCCGATGAGGGTGATGATGGGGATGAGGGCGTTGCGCAGGGCGTGCTTGAAGATGGCCACCCGCTCACTGGCACCCTTGGCGCGGACGGTCTTGATGAAGTCCTGCCGCAGGACCTCCAGCACGGAGGAGCGGGTCATGCGCATTACCGAGCCGGAAATGCTCACGCCCAGAATGGCGGCGGGCAGAATCATGATCTGCAGGTTGCGCAGCGGGTCCTCGAAGAAACTCACATAGCCCAGCGGCGGGAAGTAGTTGAAGGCCAGCGAGAGCACCAGGATCAGCAGGATGGACAGGGCGAAGCCGGGGACAGAGACGCCCAGTAGGGCAAAGACCCGGACGAAGCGGTCCGCCAGGGTGTTGCGCTTTACGGCGGCCAGCACGCCCAGGGGGATGGCGATGCACCAGGAGATGACGGCGGCCAGGATGGTGAGCTCCGCGGTGACCTTGAAGCGGGTGAGAATCTCGGGGAGGATGGGGGCGGAGGTCCGGATGGACTCGCCGAAATCCCCCCGGAGCACGCCGCCGATCCAGTCCAGATATTGGACCACATAGGGCCGGTCCAGGCCGTATTTGGCAGCCAGTTGGGCGCGGAGCTCCGGTGTGGCCTCCACACCGAGGATGCCGGAGATCACATCGCCGGGGATCATTTTCATAACGGCAAAGATAAGGATGCTGATACCCAGCAGGACGGGGATCAGCTGCAGGACACGGCGAATGGCATAGTTTTTCATACGGTCACACTCCTGGCAGTCCATTGAGCATTGACCATCCCCAACCGAATGGTCCGGCCGATGGGGGATGGTCAGTCCTCAAAGATGGAGGATGAAAAGGGATGAGGCGGAGGGCAGTTTTCCCCTGCCTCATCCCCGCAGAGTATTTTACCGGGCCAGATTGGTGTCGCGGAAGTTGCTGGCGTCGGCGGCGGAGGGGGCGAAGCCCTCCACATAGGAGGCGGTCACGAAGTACTTCATGGGGCTGGCGATGCAGATCTTGGTGCAGTCGTCGATGCAGATGAGCTGGGCCTCATTGTAGTACTCCTCGCGCTGGGCCTCGTCGGTGGTGGCGATGCCCAGGGCGCACAGCTCGTCCACGCGCTCGTTGGAGAAGCCGAAGACGTTGGCGCCGGCGCCGGTGCCGAAGAAGAAGGAAATGGAGCGGTTGGGATCGGTGCCCGCGCCGTCGTTGACGATCATCAGGTCGAAGCCGGCCTCGGGCGTGTTCATCTTGCCCCAGATATCCACATACTCACCAGATTCCAGATTGGTGATCTCCAGGTCGATGTAGATCTCAGCCAACTGCTGCTGGAGCACCACGGCGGCCTGACGGATGGAATCCATAAGGCCGGCGGCCACCTTCAGGGTCAGCCGGTTGCTGTCGCTGTAGCCGGCGGCCTCCATCAGCTCCTTGGCCTTCTCCACGTTGTTCTGGTAGAGGTCCATGTCAGACACGTCCAGGGACCAGTGGCCCATGGCGGGGGGCACCATGGAGCAGGGAAGCGCCTGGCCGCCGTAGACCACGTTGATGATGGCGCTGCGATCCATGGCGTAGCTCATGGCCTGACGGACATTCTTGTCCTGGAGGGCTGGGGTGGAGAGGTTGCAGCCTACGGCGATGTAGTCGTTGGTCTGATAGCTGATGACCTTCAGGTTGGCCTCCTTCTCCGCGGCGGTGACGTTGGTGGCGGAGAGTCCGGCAAAGTCGATCTCGCCGGTGCGCAAGGCGGCCAGACGGGCGGCCTCGTCACCGATGAGGAAGTAGGTGATGCCGTCCAGCTTCACCCGGTCAGCCTCCCAGTAGTCGGCAAACTTGGTGATGGTCACATAGTTGTCGGGCAGCCATTCGCCCAGCTGGAAGGGGCCGGTGCCGCCGTCGGCGCGCATCAGATCTCCGTTTTCCGCGATGACGTCCTTGTCCACGATGGCGCCGTAGTTGCTGGTGAGGTTGCCCAGAAATGCGGCGTTGGGCTCCGCCAGGGTGAACTTCACGGTGTAGGTATCCACCGCCTCCACGGAGGTGACGCCTCCATAGTAGCTGGCCTTGCTGCCCAAGGCGCCGATGTCGCCGGCTTCGGTCTTGCCCAAGATGCGGTCGAAGGTGTAGACCACGTCGTCGGCGGTCATCTCGCGGCCGGAGTGGAACTTCACGCCCTGGCGGAGATGGAAGACATAGGTGGTCTCGTCGGGGATCTCCCAGCTCTCGGCCAGCCGGCCGTAGAAGGTCATATCCTCGTTGCGGCTGACCAGGGTCTCATAGAGCTGGTTCATGACGCGCAGGGAGGCCTCTTCGGAGTTGGTGTGGGGGTCGAAGCCGGTAGGCTCGGAGTCGGTGCCCCAGCGGAGGATGGTGCCGGTGGGTGCGGAGGCGGACTCGCTGGGAGCGGGGGAGCCGGAAGGGGAGGGGGAACCGGCAGAGCTTCCGCCGCCGCAGCCGGCCAGGGCGCCCATGAGCATGGCGCCCGCAAGAGACAGAGACAGCCACTTCTTCACGTTGTTCATGGAGATAACCTCTTTTCTTTCATAAGGTGATCGTATTTCACAAGGGAGATTCCTTGCTTATACCGAAGCCGGGGGTGTGCGGCCCAGCAGAGCGTAGTGAACGTCCCGCCGGAACTCGTTGGAGGTTCCGGGCGGCTCGCCCTGGGGCCTGAAATATTTGTTGGTGAGAATGACTGCGCCGATGTGATGCTGCCGGCTCAGCCACAGGCTGGTGCCGGTAAAGCCGCTGTGACCGCAGCCGTCGGGAAACACGGCGCTCTTGTCAAAGCCCAGGCCTCGCTCACAGACGGTTTCCGCCATGGCGCGGAGGAAAATGGGCTTCTGCGTGGTCATATAGAACTGGCAGAGCCTGGTGAGGGCGGCCGAGGTGGCGAATACCCCGGCGTGGCCGCTGGCCCCGTGCCAGTAGTAATAGGCGTTGCCGTCGTTGCAGGAGCCCCGGACGGGGACGCCGTTGGGCCGCCAGCCCTGGAAGGTGATGCCCCGCTCGGCACACATGCGCTGTTCGATCTGATTGCCGTAGCAGGAGGGAGCGCACCGCTCGGGGTCCACGGGGCCGTAGGAGAGATCTGCGATGCCCAGCGGGCCCTTGATGCAGCGTTCCAGCCCTTCCCGGAGGCTGAGGCCGGTGACCTGGGTGAAGATCAGACCCAGCAGCATGAAGTTGAGGTCGCTGTAGGCCATGCCGGGCTCCACGGGGGTGCTGCTCAGGACGTGCTCCAGCACGGTGTAGAACGCCCGCCCATCGGCATAGAAGGGGTACCAGGGGACGATGCCGGAGGTGTGAGTCATGAGTTGGAACACCGTCACCCGCTCCAGGCGCTTCCGGGTGACGGGACCGGGGCCCTCCGGCGGGAGGAGGTCCAGGACCCGGTCTTCCGGGGAGAGCCGCCCTTCGTCCATGGCGGAGAGGAGCAGGGTGGTGCAGATGATCTTGCTGACCGACGCCAGGTCGAACCAGGTGTCCGGCGTCACACCGCCGAAGGCCCTGTGGTACAGGGTGTGCTCTTCATCGAAAATCTGGCACACCGCCGACGGATAGTAGCCCCGCCTGCGGTAGTCCTCCAAAATACGGCTGACCGCCGAAAAATCCATGAAAAATGCCTCCGTCCTGCCGCTGCCGCGGACTTGGATACAAAAAAGGGCCCCATATTCCACTCCGCTCCAGGAATACACGACCTTGTGCGAAAGGCTGCGCCCTTCGGATTATGCGCTTGTGTTTCTTGGTGCCTAGCGTAGCATATATAAAATCAGATTTCAAGAAAAAGATGAAAAATTTGAAATTTTATTCCCCCTGAAAGGCCCGGATCAGGTCCCGGGTCTGGCGGAGATTTTCCTCGGTCCGCTGGGGATCATGCTTGGCGATGCCCAGGTACAGCAGGTCCAGGATCAGCAGGCCGGAGGTGCGGGAGGTCATGGCGCCGACCCGCAGCTCTTTTTCCTCGCCCGGGACGAAGAGGGGATAGTCGGCCATCCGGGACAGGGTGTTGCGGTTGGCCTGGGTGATGGCGATCACCTTGGCGCCGCGCTCCTTGGCGGCTTTGGCGGCCAGCACGGTCTCGCGGGTCTCGCCGCTGTAGCTGATGGCGATGACGATGTCCTCAGGCCCCAGCAGGGAGGCGGTGGCCAGGTTGGTGTGGGCGTCGGCGTGGTAGGCGGCGGGGATGCCGATGCGGGAGGACTTGTAGAGAAAGTCCATGGCCAGCAGCCCGGAGGCCCCTACGCCGAAGAGGTGGATGCGCCGGCCGGCGCAGATCTCGTCCACCGCCTGGGAGAGAATGGAGACGTTGAGCATCTGATAGGTAAGGGAGGTGTTCTGCAGATGGATGCGCTCCGCCTTACGGACGATGGTCTCCATATCGTCGTTATCCCGGATGACGGCCTGGAAATCGTCCACGTCGCCCTGCCCGGCCTCCCGGGCCAGGTCCAGCTTCAGGGCGGTAAAGCCCTTGAAGCCCAGCCGCTTGGAAAAACGGACCACCGCCGCCGGGGAGGAGGCGCAGGCCGAGGCGTATTCCTTGGCGTTCATATGGATGACCTCGGAGGTGTGGTCCAGCAGATAGCAGCCGAGCCGCTGTTCGGTTTCGGTCAGGCTGTTCAGGCATTCCTTAATCAAAAGTGTACAACCCATAACAGTAACTCTCCCATGCTTTTTATCCAGTATAGCAAAGGGAAGGGCATAAGTCCATATGTTTTGAAATTAAATTTCAAAAATTCACAAAAGAATGCAAAATCTTATTGACAGAGCCGGATGGATAAGATAGTCTGAGGAGGAACGAGTTGGAGGTGGCGGCATGGATGACTATCTGGCAGGGCTGTCGACGGAGCGCATCAATGAGGATACCCGGAATATCGACCTGTGTTCGACGCAGGAGATGGTGGACCTGATCAACCGCCAGGATGCCCTGGTGGCTGGGGCGGTGGCCGCCGAGCGGCGTCAGATTGCCCGGGCGGTGGATTTGATCTATCAGTGCTTTCAGAAGGGGGGACGGCTCATCTATTTGGGAGCCGGGACCTCCGGACGCCTGGGCGTACTGGACGCGTCGGAGTGCGTGCCCACCTTCGGAGTGGACCCGGACCTGGTGCAGGGCTATATCGCAGGCGGCGACACGGCGCTGCGGCACCCGGTGGAGGGGTGCGAGGACAGCGAGGAGGACGGCATTGCCCTGATGGAGCGCCTGGAGGTGGGCAGCACCGACGCGGTGGTGGGGATCACCGCCAGCGGGAGCGCGCCCTATGTCCTGGCCGCGCTGGGCCGGGCAAAGGAGCGGGGAAGCGTCACCATCGGGCTGTGCACGAACGCCCACTCCCGGCTGGAGGGGCTCTGCGACGTGACCATCGCCCCGCTGGTAGGGCCGGAGGTCATTTCTGGCTCCACCCGGATGAAATCGGGCACCGCCCAGAAGATGGTCCTCAATATGCTGACCACCTGCTCGATGATCAAGCTGGGCAAGGTCTACGGCAACCTGATGGTGGACCTGAAGGCCAGCAACAAGAAGCTGGAGGACCGGGCCCGCCGTCTGATCATCCACGCCACCGGCGCGGACCCTGAGACGGCCGGCCGGTATCTGGAGCAGGCCGGCGGGCATGTGAAGCTGGCCATTCTGATGCGGAAAAGCGGCCTGGACGCCGGGGCGGCCCGGGCGCTGCTGGAGCAGTGCGGCGGGCATCTGGCCCAGGCGATTCAGAGCGCGGAAGGGGGCGGCCGGTGATGCTGCGGGAGATCCAGGAAAAGCCGGTCCGCCGGGTGGTCGGCATGATGTCCGGCACCTCGGTGGACGGCGTAGACGCCGCGGTGGTGGAGATCGGCGGGAGCGCCGGGGAGCCGCAGGTGAAGCTGCTGGCCTTCGAGAACCGGCCCTATCCCCCGGCGGTGCGGGAGCAGATCTTCGCCCTGTTCCGCCCGGAGACGGCCACCGTGGACAAGGTCGGCTATATGAACTTCCTCCTGGGGGAGCTCTACGCCCAGTCCGCCCTGTCGGTCATCCGGAAGGCCGGACTGCGGCCGGAGGACATCGACGTGGTCGGCTCCCACGGCCAGACCATCTGGCATGAGCCGTCCCCCTGCGGGAAGGACGGCTACCCCATCCGCTATACGGTGCAGATCGGCGAGGGCTCTGTGATCGCGGCGCGCACCGGAATCCCGACCGTGTCGGATTTCCGGGTGGCCGACATGGCGGCGGGGGGGCAGGGCGCTCCCCTGGTGCCCTTTTCCGAATACCTGCTCTACCGCCGGGAGAGGGAGACCATCCTGCTCCAGAACATCGGCGGCATTGGAAACATGACGGTTCTGCCCGTGGCGGCAAAGCCGGAAGAGGTCTATGCCTTTGACACCGGCCCCGGAAATATGATCATCGACGCGGTGGTGACCGCCCTGTCTGAAGGGCGTAAGACCTTTGACGAGGGCGGCCGTCTGGGCGCGGCGGGACGGGCGGACCCGGAGCTGCTCGCCCTGCTCCAGCAGGAGCCCTATTACACCCGGCCGCTGCCCAAGACCACAGGCCGGGAGCGGTTCGGAGAGCAGTACACGGCCCGGATTCTGGAGTGGCGGAGGACCCATCCGATCTCCGACGCCGATCTGGTGGCCACGGTCACCGATCTGACGGCCTGGTCCATTGTGGACGCCTACGAGCGGTATGTGCACCAGCGGTATCACGCCAGCGAGATTGTTGTCGGCGGGGGAGGCAGCTACAATCAAACGCTGCTGGGCTTTCTGAAGCGCCGCTTCGCCCCCCACGGCGTAGCGGTGCGGACCCAGGAGGACCTGGGCTGGAACAGCGACGCCAAGGAGGCCGTGGCCTTTGCGCTTCTGGCGGACTGCTGCGTGCGTGAGAGGCCCAACACCCTTCCCAGTGTAACAGGGGCCCGGGAAGCGGCGGTCATGGGCAAGCTGTCGCTGCCGGCGGGGAGGGAAGCAACATGCATTTGAGGCTGGAACGTGCGGCGCCGGAGCTTCCGGCGGACTGCGAGGCAGTTTTTCGGAACAGCTCCATTTACGAGCGGTACTTTCAGGACCCGGGACGCCTGGAGTCGAGCCTGCGGCGTGCGGCGGCGCAGGGCGAGCTGTACCTGGCCGTAAGCGGGGGCGGCGAGCTGGCCGGCGCCATGCGGGTGGTGATGAAAGGCTTCTGCGGCCTGTACCCCTATCTGAGCCTGATCGGCGTCCGGGATACCTTCCGGGGGCAGGGAGTAGGCAGTTTCCTGATGGAGCATTTGGAGGATATGGCCCGGCAGGCCGGCGCCCGGCGGGTGACGCTGATGGTCAGCGACTTTAACCAGGGGGCCCAGGCGTTTTACCGGAGCCGGGGATACTGGCTGCTGGGCTCGCTCCCCGACGCGGTAAAGCCCGGAATCGGCGAGCTGGTCATGGTCAAGGACCTGCAGGGATGAGCCGCGCTTCCGAAGGGTCCGGTCCCCAGGACCATGACCGGGACAAGTGAAAAGACATAAGAAAAGACCAACTCAAAACGAGTTGGTCTTTTCTTATGCGCAAAGAAAGGCGCGGAGCGCGGCGTATGGGCTTGCCAGTCTCCGCGTCCCGCCATAAAATTTTATGTTCCGCAAATCCTATCCGTATCAAGTATGATGG
Source organism: uncultured Eubacteriales bacterium (assembly GCA_902492005.1). Lineage (GTDB taxonomy): Bacteria > Bacillota > Clostridia > Oscillospirales > Oscillospiraceae > Intestinimonas. The sequence continues at coordinate 35,116 of CABUJV010000010.1, read as the reverse complement.
AGGACTGATTTTGAAGAGCTATGGATATATCCGGGTCAGCACAAAAGACCAGAACGAGGACCGGCAGCTTGCCGCCATGCATGCGAAAGCTGTGCCGGAAAACCGCATTTTTATGGACCGGCAGTCCGGAAAGGACTTCAACCGTCCAAGCTATCAACGGCTGTTAAGGCGGTTAAGACCCGGCGATCTGCTCTATGTTCTGAGCATCGACCGCCTGGGCCGCAATTATGTGGAGATACAGGACCAGTGGCGTATGCTGACGAAAGAGATCGGCGTGGATATCTGCGTCATGGATATGCCCCTGCTCGACACCCGCAGTGGAAAAGACCTCATGGGCACCTTTATCGCAGACCTGGTGCTGCAGATCCTGTCCTTTGTGGCGCAGAGTGAGCGGGAGAATATCCGCAGGCGGCAGGAGGAGGGGATCGCCGCCGCGAAGGCCAGAGGCGTGAAATTCGGCCGGCCCTTTCTTCCGCCCCCGGAGGACTTTGCGCGTATTGTGGCAGAGTGGGAGGGCAAGCAGATTCCATTTACGGAGGCTCTGCAGCGGAGCGGGCTGGGGGAGTCCACGTTTTATCGCCGCCTGCGGGAACACCGGCTGGTACAGCCGGCTGAAAAATAGGCGGCTGTCACAAGGTGTACCTTTTGACAGCCACGATTATTACATAATATTACCGTATCGTCCGCGGATTTGCAAGTGCTTTTTGGCAGGTACCGGCAGTTTGGCCGGAAAAAACGCAAAACGGGCCTTCGAATCCCCCTTTGTCAAAAGGTACACTTTTTGACAAAGGGGGGTGATGAAGCGCGCAGGAAGAAGCGGCGGGCGGCGAAACGGCGGCCGCCTCATGACCGGCAAAAGCGTATCTTTTCCAATGCGGATGATTTTGTCCGCATTTTGTGAAAAAAGGATTGAATAATCAAGGGATTTCAGATATGATAGAATCGGATCACTGTTTATTCAATGGTTTTCAGAGATGCACTTTTGCAAAAGGCGGTGATAAAGGATTCTCGAAGAAGCGCGCGGTCTTCCCGGACCGGCCGGAACCTTTGCAGTCGCGGACGGAGCATGCCTGCCTGTCCGGCCTGCGGAATCCGGCGGGCAAATCACCGCAGCCGCTTTGAGAACGCGCATGAAACGAGCGGATGGATGATAGATGAAACAGAAAGGAAGATGCGACCATGAAAAAGCGAATACTGGCAACTCTTACGGCCTTGGTCCTGGTAATCGGACTGCTTCCGGCTGCGGCGCTTGCGGCGGAAGTCGCGCCGGACGAGGAGCCCAAGGCGGATACCCTTCAAGCACAGATTGAGACTGCGGAATCTGGAGCGATCATCGAACTGACGGAAAACACGACGGAGAGCATCACGATTTCCGGCAAGAAAGCGCTCACGCTGGATTTGGGGACCTTCACCCTGACCAACGAGGAGGGCAAAGACACCATTACCGTCGCCATGGGCGCCGAGCTGACCATTACGGGCTCCGGCACGGTGGATAACGTCTCCAACGGCCGCGCCGCCGTATTCAACAACGGTACGGTCGTCCTGGAGGGCGGGACCTATGCCCGCAGCGCGGAAGACAGCAAGGATAATACCTGGTACGTCCTGCTGAACCACGGTACGATGACCATTGAAAAGGACGTCGAGGTCACCTCCAAGAGCACCTACTCCAGCATGATTGAAAACGGTTACCAGAAATATGGGTCCAATAACGAGCGGACGGGCCATGTTGCGGGTACGAATGCCCCCAACCCGGAGCTGACCATCCGCGGCGGAACCTTCAGCGGCGGCCTGAACACGGTAAAGAACGATGACGGCGGCTCCCTGACGATCGAGGACGGCTCCTTTGCGAATACGACCCAGTCTGCCGTGCTGAACTGGAATGTTGCCGCGATTACCGGCGGCAGCTTTAAGGTCGAGACCAACTACGCCGTTGTGCTGAATGGCCGGGACACGACCAATACCGCGGACGGCGGAGAGGTCCTGAACCAGGGAAAGCTGACCATTGAGGACGGCGCGTTTGAAACCACTGGGGCGACCGCGATCGGCACCATGAACGGCTCCAGCGGCGATATGGGCGAAGTGAAGATTTCCGGCGGCGAGTTCACGGTCGCGGAAAACAGTACCTCCATCATTGACAAACATGGCGACGGCGCCTCCGTGCTGGTCACCGGCGGTACATACTCCGCCTCCGTTCCCACGGATTGTATGCCCAGCGGACTGGATGCGGTAGAGGGGACCGACGGGAAGTTTACCATCGAGCAGAAGGAGAACGCCGAGGCCGCAGTCAACGGCATTCCTTACGCCACTTTAGCGGATGCGGTAGAGGCGGCAGAAGCAGAGGGCGAGCCGGTCACCCTGCTGCTGGATGAGGTAACGCTTAAAGAGACCATCACGGTTTCCAAGGACGTCACAATCGATCTGGGCGAGGGCAGCACCATCACCGGCGACGGTGTGCGCGCCTTCCATGTGAAGAGCGGCACGCTGACCTTGACGGGCACAGGCACCGTGACCAGCGAGAAGAAGGCGGAAGATGGAGCCCTTGTGGTAACCAGCTCCGTCATCCGCGTGGGAGATGGCAGCAGCTGGACCAATACCACGGCTTCTTTGAAAGCGGGCCTTGTGATTGACAGCGGCGTGACCGTTGCGGCGCCCGATACTTATGGCGTGTCCGCGTTTGGTTCCGACACCACGGAGTCTGTCGTGGTCAAGGGTAAGATCCACGCCACCAGCGAAGCGTCGGCTCTGTCCGGCAACGGGATGGATCAGACGGGCACGGAAATCACCGTTGAGGACGGCGCGGAGCTGACGGCGACGGGGAATGTCGCCATCTATCATCCCCAGAAAGGTACCTTGACCATCAACGGCGGCGTGATCACCGGCACAAGCGGCATCGAGGCCAAGGCGGGAGAGACCACCGTTTCGGTTGACGGCAACCCGACCATCACCGCGACCGGCACCCCGGCGGATCCTTCCGGCAGCACGGATGGCTCCTCCACCAGCGGCTATGCGGTCGTCATGGTAAACAATAAGGCCTATGCCGGCAGCGCCACAGCGATCCTCAACAGCGGCTCCTATATCGGCAAGGTCGGCGTCGTCGATGATGAGACGAGCGCGCCGGCGGAAGGCGACAAGACCGGCAGCCTTACCGTGAAAGGCGGCAGCTATTCGGAATCGGTTGCCGACTACGTCGATGCAAGCCTGAATGCAGAGCTGAAAAAGAGCTCCGGGGAGACTCCCTACAGCTATTATGCCACCGTCAGCGAGGCTCTGGCCGCTGCGGAAGAGGGCGACACGGTTACACCTCTGACAAAGGAGTCCGCGAGCCTGGCCGACGCCTGGTTCAAGGCTGACGGCGCACAGGCCAATGAGGCCATCAACCAGGTCCTCAAGTCGATGGGCGCGCCCGAGGCAAGCTATGTGAGCGACTGCGACAAGAATACGATGTGGTCCGTCATCCAGGGCACCGGCGAGGAAAAAGAATATACCGTGAAGGTAACGAAGGACGGCGCCGAAATCAACACCTGGACCGGCACTGTTAAGAGCGGAGCCGTGGTCTATTTCACCTTTGAGAGGGACGATCACGTAGGCACGAACGAGCTGGCCTCCGGCGTCTATACGGTCAGCCTGTATCAGGGCGACGATACCACCACCGCCGTTGCCACTGCGGAAATCAAACTGGCAAAGGTCGCTTTTGATGCGAACGGCGGGACTGCGAAGGATGAGACCGAGACGTTTGCCGTTGCCGGCGACGCCATCGAGCTGCCCGCCGCCCCCTCCCGGTCCGGCTACCGCTTCCAGGGCTGGAGCGACGGGACCACCTCCTATAAGGCCGGGGCGGAGTATACCGTTCCCGATGAAGACACTACGCTGAAAGCCGAGTGGAAAAAGAAATCCAGCGGCAGCTCTTCCTCCGGCGGGACCAGCTACGCGGTAAGCGTGGACAGCGCCGACAATGGCACCGTGACCGTTTCCCCCAAGAACGCCAGTGAAGGCAGCACCGTGACCATTACCGTCAAGCCCGATTCCGGCTATGAGCTGGACGACCTCACGGTCACCGACAAGGACGGCAATACCATCAAGCTGACCGACAAGGGCGACGGCAAATATACCTTCACCATGCCCGACGGCAGGGTCACGGTGGAGGCCGCCTTTGCCAAGACCGGCGAACCGTCGGACACCGTCTTTACCGACGTTCCCACCGACGCCTATTACTATGACGCCGTGGCCTGGGCCGTGAAGAACGGCGTCACCAACGGTACCAGCGCCACCACCTTCTCCCCCGACGCCTCCTGCACCCGGGCTCAGACCGTGACCTTCCTGTGGAGAGCGGCGGGCTCCCCGGCGCCCAAGAGCGAGGTCAATCCCTTTACCGACGTCCTGCCCGGCGCGTACTACTATGACGCCGTGCTGTGGGCGGTGGAGAACGGCATCACCAAGGGCACCAGCGCCACGGCCTTCAGCCCCGACGCCACCGTGACCCGCGGCCAGACCGTGACCTTCCTCTACCGGGCCAACGGTTCCCCGGCGGCCGCTTATGCCGGCGCTTTTGCGGACGTTGCCGCCGACGCCTACTATGCCGCCGCCGTCCAGTGGGCGGTGGAGAACAGCATCACCAACGGCACCGGCGCCGCGGCCTTCAGCCCCGATGCCGACTGCACCCGTGGGCAGATCGTGACCTTCCTCTGCCGCAGCATGGCGGAGTAACCGTCAAGACAATGAATCCTTGCTCTGATGTGGACGCATAAGAAACCGGCGGGTCATCCATCAGAGCGGAGGGCGGAACGGCCATGCCGTTCCGCCCTCCCCCTTTCTCATCAAAAGGAAAAGGAGGGTGCGCTTATGGCCAAGAAGAACGCGCGCAATACCAGGGGCAGGATCGTCAGCGCGGCCTGGCAGCTCTTTTACGAGCAGGGCTACGAGCACACTACGGTGGAAGAAATCATTGATCTGTCCCAGACCTCCAAGGGGTCCTTTTATCACTACTTTGACGGCAAGGATGCGCTCCTGAGTACTCTGAGCGACCTGTTTGACGAGAAGTACGAGGCGCTGCAGGCGACCATGTCCCCCGGCATGACCGCCATGGAGCAGCTTCTCTTTCTCAACGGCGAGCTGTTCGGGATGATCGAAAACAGCGTCTCCATGGATCTGCTGGCCCGGCTGCTGTCCACCCAGCTGGTGACCAACGGGGCCAAGCACCTGCTGGACCACAAACGGACCTATTACCGCCTGCTGCGGCGCATCATCTCCACAGGGCAGGCCGCCGGGGAGCTGTCCGCCCGGCGCAGCGTCAATGATATGGTCAAGCTCTACGCCCTGTGTGAGCGGGCGCTGATGTACGACTGGTGCCTGTGCGGCGGGGAATATTCCCTGCGGGATTATGCGTCTCAGGTACTGCCCTCTTTTCTGAGCGGGTTATTGCCTGATAAAACGCCTAAAAAAGGTCTGGAATGACAGGCCTGAAATTACAGATGGTTTTACGAAAAATGCAGAACGAGGTATAGACTAAAGTCTATACCTCGTTCTGCATTGCAGTCTATTTTTTGTCGTGGTATGATAAGTCTATTCTTGTTTCGCCGCATTTCGCGCTCTGGGTGTGCACGGCTGCGGCAAGGTTTGGAGGGGACTTCCATGACTACGGCACAATTCTGTATCATCGCGGCAATCATCATTTATCTGATCCTTATGATCTATGTGGGCTTTTACTTCAGCCGGCAGGGCAGCGGCTCGTCGTCGCACGAGTTCTATCTGGGCGGCCGGAAGCTGGGGCCCATCGTCACGGCCATGAGCGCGGAAGCGTCGGATATGAGCAGCTGGCTGCTCATGGGCCTGCCGGGGCTGGCCTATCTCAGCGGCATTGCGGAACCCGGCTGGACCGCCATCGGATTGGCGGCGGGCACCTATCTCAACTGGCTGATTGTGGCCAAACGGCTGCGCCGCTATTCGGTCCGCACCGGGGCGATCACCATTCCCGACTTTTTCTCCCGCCGCTATCGGGATGACCGCCATGTGCTCTCGTGCATTGCGGCGGTGGTCATTCTGATTTTCTTCATCCCTTATACGGCCTCCGGTTTTAAGGCGGTGGGCACCCTGTTCAACAGCCTCTTCGGGGTGGATTACCATGTGGCCATGATCGTGGGCGCCGTGGTCATCATCGGCTACACGGTTCTGGGCGGGTTTCTGGCGGTATCGACGACCGATCTGATCCAGAGCATCGTCATGTCCATCGCCCTGGTGGTCATCGTCTTTTTCGGCATCCAGCAGGCAGGCGGCTGGGATACGGTCCTGCAGAATGCCAGTGCTCTGCCCGGCTACCTGAACCTGACCCAGGGACACAACATGGCGGCGGGCGAGGCGTCGACTTACGGTACGCTGAGTATCGTCTCCACCCTGGCCTGGGGTTTGGGCTATTTTGGAATGCCCCATATCCTCCTGCGCTTTATGGCCATCCGGGACGAGAACAAGCTGAAGGTATCCCGCCGCATCGCCTCCGTCTGGGTGGTGATCTCCATGTTCGTGGCCATCCTCATCGGTATCATCGGCTACAGCGTATCCCTGAACGGGAAGATTCCCATGTTTTCCTCCAGCGCGGAGTCGGAGACCGTGATCGTTCAGCTGGCCGACCTGCTCAGCCGGCACGGCGTGTTCTTTGCCCTGGTAGCCGGGGTGGTGCTGGCGGGTATCCTGGCCTGCACCATGTCCACGGCCGACTCCCAGCTTCTGACTGCGGCGTCCAGTGTGTCGCAGGACCTACTTCAGGATTTTTTCCACATCAAAATGAGCGAAAGGGCCTCCATGCTGGCCGCCCGCGGGACGGTCATCGCCATTGCGCTGGTCAGCGTCGTGCTGGCCTGGGACCCCAACAGCTCGGTCTTTACCATCGTCTCCTTTGCCTGGGCGGGGTTCGGCGCCGCCTTTGGCCCGGTAATGCTCTTTGCGCTGTTTTGGAAGCGGAGCAACAAATGGGGCGCGCTGTCCGGCATGATCGTCGGCGGCGTCATGGTCTTTGTGTGGAAATACCTGGTGCGGCCTGTCGGCGGGGCCTGGGATATCTACGAGCTGCTGCCCGCCTTCCTGGCGGCCTGTGCGGCGATTGTGGCGGTCTCCCTGGCTACCGCCTCTCCATCGCAGGAAATCTGTGATGAATTTGATGCCGTCAAGGCGGTCCGCTGACCATTCTGAGAGCAAGAGCCGCGCCGTGGATGGGCTCCATCCACGGCGCGGCTCTTTTGGCCTTTCCACGGGGAAATCACAGCGCGGCAGCGGATTTGCTGAAAACATGACCGGAAATTTACAGAAATATATGTAAATTTTACAGCGGGACATTGCATGTAACCAGAATAAACGCTATAATATACCCATGCGAATTGGATCTCGTGAAAATGTAACAATTGGAGGTGAATCTGCACAGAAGAGCTTGGATTTAAAACAGTTCAAATGGAACGGGAACGGCTGGATCAGAGGGCGAATGACGATTTGACAGAGGAGTGATGGGTCAAAACATACTGGGCGAAAGCAAGTCAGACCCCGGACATTTTTTGAGATTGCCATGAAGGAATCCTGTGAAAAATCAGAGGAGGATCACTATGAACAGACTCAGACGCCGCATGCTGGCTCTGCTGCTGACTGCGGCGATGGCTGTGACCATGCTGCCGGCGGTGGCTTGGGCGGCAGAGGAGAGCACATACACGAAAATCAGTTCCATGGAGGAGCTGGTCTCAGGCAAGTATGTAATGACAGTCGATACAGGCTATGGACCCGGCGTTTTGGATGGGACTTGGGTATCTGCCCAAGCCATTACATCATCATCTGACAATCAAGTGGTGAATCCGGCTGCAAATACGGTTTGGGATATCACGGTAGGAGATTCTGTGGTGACCCTGACGGACAGCAACGGGGTCACGATTGCTCCGAAGGGAGGAAATAATAACGGCATCCAATCCGGTACCTATAGCTGGGGCGTTACCTGCTCTGAAACAGGGACCTTCCAGTTTGCTGGACATGGCGAGGACACGGTGATATTGGCCAGCAATAAGGGATCGGAGAACAAATTCAGGGCATATAAGAGTGCAACGGTATCCGGCAATCCGGCTGGATATCCCTCCGACTTTACCCTATATAAGCTGGACGAAGGCTCCAGTGAGCCGGACCCCACGCCCGACCCCGATCCTGAACCTGAGGGCCCGTTGACCGATGGCGCCAGGGTAGTGATTTACAACCCTGCCAATGGCAAGGCGCTTTCCACGACCTATAATGGGTACTATAACCTGGGCACAGACGTGACGATGTCGGAGGGTACGCTCTCCGGATTTACGGCGGCCGATGTGTGGACAGTGGGCGTGAATGCGGACGGAACGTATACTTTTGCGACCGCTGATGGCAAGAAACTGTCTATGGGAGCAAGCTACTCCAGTACGCCTCTCGATGATGTAAATACCGCTTGGGAGGTCTCTGACGCAGCGACGGAGAACTGCTATTACATTAAAAATGCGGCACGCGGTATGTACCTGGAGTGGTATGCGGAAAAGAGTAATTGGAGTGCCTATGGAACCATCGCGGCTGACAAGGAGGGCCTTTTTGCGCAGGCGTTCTATAAGGTCTCTGGAGACATCCCGACGCCCGGCGGCGACCTCCCGGCTGCCGGCGATCAGGTGGTGTTGTATAACCTCTCCTCCCAGGGCGTGCTGGCCGGGCAGGACGACAATACGGAGAGCCCCTCCATCACCAGCGCCTCGGCTGAGATCACGGATGGAAAAGCTGCGGCGGCCAATGGCGGACGGGTCTTCACGATAGAGAAGAACGGAGACTACTACCGCTTCAAGACGGCCCATGACGGCTACCTCTGTTCCAACGGCACCGGCAACAACGCCTTCTATCAGCAGGAGGCTACGGAGGATGCCGACTGGACGCTGGCGGAGTACAACGGCGGCTATACGCTGGAGAGCCGGACGGCCAAGTTTAACGGTAAGTACAGCCAGTATCTGGAATACTATGCCGGAGCCTACAAGACCTACAGTATGTACAACGTCACCGACAAGGACATCTATACCTTCCAGCTTTGCCCTGTGGCGGACGGTGTAAAGGTGACCGACGGCGTGGTCAATCTCCCTCAGGTGGTGTTCGGGACCCTGCCGGACGCTTACGTGGGCCAGGCGTATACCTTTACCTTCACCGTGGACGCGGTGTTCGGCGTGTCTGAGGCAGGACTCACCGTGAAGGCGGGGGAGACCGTGCTCACCGCCGACGGGAACGGCGCCTACACCATCCCTGTGGACGCAGTTACCGGCGAGAGCATCACCATCACCGTGACCGGTCAGGACACCAAGGGTACGGCCATTTCAGGGACGGCTGCCGTCGCTGTCAAGGACGAACCTGTCATCGGAGCGGTGACGCCTGCGGCCGGCGCTGAGACCGGAGAGGAGAAGCGGCCCGTCATTTCGGCGCAGTTCAGCAACGGGGGAGAGGCCCCGGCCGCTGTGCTGACGCTGAAGTCCAGCGGCATGGCGCTGCATGAGGCGGCCATGACGGTGGACGGCGGCAAGGCCGTCTATACGCCGGAGACCGATCTGCAGGACGGGCGGTATACCGCCACGGTTACCGTCACCCGCGCGGACGGGAAGTCCTCCGGCAAGACCTGGAGCTTCACGGTGGGGCAGTCTGCCGAGCAGCTCTATTTCGGCCAGCTCCACTCCCACACCCAGTACTCCGACGGCTCCGGCACCCTAGAGTCCGCCCTGAGCTATGTGGCCAACCTGCCGGACAGCGCCAACGTGGACTTCGTGGCCTTTACCGACCACTCCAACTATTTTGACAAGTCCGGCGCGGCCAACCCGGAGGGGGCCCTCTACGATATGAGCCTGGCCACCGCGTACAGCCAGGAGACCTGGAATTCCTACAAGACGGCCATCGACGCCTTCAACGCCGAGAGCAACGGCAAGATCGCCCTGGGCGGCTTTGAGATGACCTGGTCCGGCGGCCCCGGCCACATCAACACCTTTAATACCGCAGGTATCGTCTCCCGGAACAACACGACCCTGAACAACAAGACCGACGACGCAGGCATGAAGGCCTATTACGCCCTGCTGAGTCAGCCGGAGGGCGTGGACTCCCTGTCCCAGTTTAACCATCCCGGATCTACCTTCGGCACCTTCTCCGACTTCTCTTACTGGGATGCCCTCATTGACAGCCGGATGTATATGGTCGAGGTGGGCAACGGCGAGGGCGCCATCGGCGCCGGCGGCTATTACCCCAGCTATGAGTATTACACCATGGCGCTGGATAAGGGCTGGCATGTGGCCCCCACCAACAACCAGGACAACCACAAGGGCAAGTGGGGCAACGCCAACGACGCGCGGGACGTCATCCTCACCGACGACTTCAGCGAGCAGGGCCTCTACGATGCCATCCGCAGCCATCGGATGTACGCCACAGAGGACAAGAACCTGGAGATCTACTACACGGTCAACGACCTGCCGCTGGGCTCCATCCTCGAGGAGATTCCGGAAGAGCTGGACGTCAGCGTCCAGGTCTCCGACCCCGACCGGACGGACTCTATCTCCAAGGTCGAGGTCATCGTCAACTCCGGCCGGGTGGCCTACACCTGGGATGATCCCGCTGAGCTGGCCTCCGGCATGCTGAGCTGTACCCTGGACCCCACATACAGCTATTACTACATCCGTGTCACCGAGGGCGACGGGGATCTGGCGGTCACCGCGCCGGTCTGGGTGGGAGAGACCCTGAAGCTGGGCATCTCCAGCGTGGTGTGCGGTACCTCCACCCCTGTTACCAACGAGGAGCTGACCATCACCACCACTCTGTTCAACAGCGAGAGCGCGGACGCCGCCGTCAAATCGGTGACCTACACCAGCGGCGGCGAGACCCTTGGTATGGACGCCGGCGGCTACACGGTTCCCGCCTCTGGGTCGCTGTCGATCCCGTTCCGGTATACCCCGACGGCGGCCAGGGTCATGACCATCACCGTGACGGCCCTGATGGAGCAGAAGGGCGTGGAGTATGAATACGCCATGGACGTGACGCTGGATGTGCTGGATTCCGCCAAGCTGGTGTATATCGGCATCGACGCCTCCCACTACAACGAGTATGTGGCGGGCAATTATAAGGACTCGATGGGCAACTTCGGCAACCTGGCCGCGGGCTACGGCGTGCGGACGGTGGAGCTCAAGTCCAGCGAAGAACTGATCGCCGCCTGTTCCAACGAAAAGTACAAGGCGATGATCTTTACCGCGCCTTCCCGCCGTCTGGCCGATGCGCAGAGCGACCCCAGGACCTACTCCGTGGACGAACTGGCCGCCGTCAAGGCCTTCAACGAGGCGGGCGGCATGGTGATTCTGGCCGGCTGGTCGGACAACTATGAGAACTATGACGTGATTCAAAGCAATCCGGCCATCAAGCACATGGCCGCGACGCAGAACGAGCTGTTGGCGGCGCTGGGCTCCAGCCTGCGCATCAGCGACGACGCCACGTATGACGACGTCCGCAGCGCCGCCGACGGCGTCGACAAATGGAGGCTCTACTTCTCCAGCTACAACTGGGAAAACCTTCTGACGGAAAACGTCGAATTTGATGCGGACCACCCCTTTGACCGGATGTATACCCAAGTGTTCAGCCACTACGGCGGCGCCTCCATCTACGCGGTGGACGCTTCCGGCAGCCCGGTTGATACCTTGCCGGAGACCGTGAGCCCGGTGGTGTTCGGCCACTCCACCACCTATTCCGTGGACGTGGACAAAGACGGGCTGGGCGGTGACGGTATCCCCAAGTATGCCTATGCCGAAAATGACGGCCGCCTGCTGGTGATGGCCAGTGAGCAGCAGCCGGACCGGGGCATGCTCGTCGTCTCCGGCGCGGCCTTCATGTCCAATTTTGAGGTCCAGGCCACCATCGAGGATTCCGGTTCCGAGAAGAATTACGCCAACTACACCATTTGCGAGAATTTGGTGCAGTATCTCAATCCCACCACCATCACCTCCATCGCGGATGTTCAGGCGGAGGAGGCCGAAGGCGTCAAGTTCACCATCGAGGGCGTGGTCACCTCCAATGCCTCGGGCTATGACAAGGACACCGCCTTTTTCGACTGTATCTATGTTCAGGACGGCACCGCCGGCATCAACGCCTTCCCCGTGGCGGGCGACTACAAGGTCGGCGACAAGGTCCGCATTACCGGCACCACCTCGTCCTATCAGGGCGAGCGCCAGATTGCCGTGACCTCCATCAAGGTCATCGGGGAGGGCAGTGTGAAGCCCACGGTGATCACGGCGGGGCAGCTCAATGACGGCAGCGTCCTGGGCAGCCTTGTGACCGTCTCCGGCACGGTGGCCAGCTTTGAAGAGGCAAACGGCCTGGTGCAGACCATTATGGTCCGGGACAAGAACGGTGAGCTGGCCCGGGTGTTCATCGACGGCTATATCACCACCGGCAAGGACGTGCAGAACCTGCGGGTGGGACGCAAAATCACCGCGACCGGCCTGGCGTCCTACGACAACACCTTCAATGCTCCGGACGGACCCTTCCCGCGGATTCGGATTCGGGACCGCGCGGATGTGGTGTGCAGGCGTCCCTCCTCCGGCTCCTCCAGCGCCGGGCAGGCCATTCCGGACCCCGATGTGCCGCTGGAGCCCGAACCGGGCGAGGCGCTGCCCTTCCTGGATGTGGACGAGAGCGCCTGGTATTATGACGCGGTGTGCGGCGTCTATGACGCCGGGCTCTTCCAGGGCACGTCCGAAACCACCTTTGGACCCAATGACGCCATGACCCGTTCCATGACCGCCACGGTGCTCTACCGGCTCTCCGGCGAGACCTACACCGGCACAGCGGCCTCCTTCGGGGATATGGCCGCCGGGGCCTGGTATGGTACGGGGGTGAGCTGGGCCGCCGCCAAGGAGATCGCAAAGGGTTACGGCAATGGACTGTTTGGCGTGAATGACCCGGTCACCCGGGAGCAGCTGGCCGCCATGCTGTACCGCTATGCCCAGTACAAGGGCGAGGACATATCGGTTGGGGAGGATACCAATCTCCTCGGCTTCCAGGACGCGGGGCAGATCAGCGAATGGGCCGTCCCTGCTGTCCAGTGGGCCGCGGGCGTGGGCCTGCTCAAGGGGGATGACACCGGCTGCCTGCGGCCTCTGGACCAGGCGGCCCGATCCGAGTTTGCCGCCATGCTGATGCGGTACGTCGAGCGGGAACGGACTTAAAAAAGCATCTCATTCCATGTATGCCGGGGCCGCTCCCATGGGAGGCGGCCCCGGCCATTCCTGCCCGGGGAGGAACGCCATGAAGCAGTCAAAGGGGAAGAAACAGTCTGTGGCGAAGCCGTTGAAGGGACGGCGGCGCGTCTGGGAGATCGGCGCGGCACTGCTCCTGCTGGCGGTGCTGGTCGTCACGGCCGCGGCTCTGCGGGGCAATGAAGCCGAGCGGGAGGTGCGGGCCGCCCGGAAACGCCTGTTCGCCATCGCCAGAGTTACGGATGTGTTGTCGGATCACAGCGCAGAGGACACCTGGACCGAGGGCAGACGGCTGGGGGAACAGTACATCGAAGTGGAGCTGCTCACCGGCCCGTTCAAAGGTATGGTCCTGGAGACCTCCAACTACCTCAACGCCTATACCAACGTGGATTGCCGCCTGGGAACGCGCATCGTGGTGCGTCTGGACTACGACGATTACGGGGAACCCTACATCATCTCCGTGCCCAACTACGACCGGGGGCTCGTGCTGGCTGGACTGCTGGCGGTGTTTGGAGCGCTGCTTGTCCTCATCGGAGGGAAGAAAGGGGCCATGGCGTTGCTGGGGCTGGCCTATACGCTGGCCTGCTTATGGTATCTGCTGGTCCCTCTGATTCTCCGGGGGATGGACCCGATTCTGGTCTCCATCGGCGTGGTGGCGCTGACTACGGCGGCGTCCCTTCTGCTGCTCACCGGCTTCAGCCGCAAGACGCTGTGCGCAACGCTGGGCTGCGTCGGCGGCGTGGCGGCGGCGGGAATCTTTGCCGCCCTGGCCGGGACCATCTCTCCGCTGAACGGCTTCAATCTGTCGGAGGCAGAGGAACTGGTGCTCCGGGCCGGCGATTCGGAGCTGCACATCAGCGGGCTGCTGGTCAGCGGCATCCTGATCGCCTCCCTGGGGGCGGTCATGGATGTGGCCATGTCCATCGCGTCGTCCTGCAACGAGCTGAGAGAGCTGAATCCGAATCTGACCCGGGCGGAGCTGTTCCGCTCCGGTATGAACATCGGGCGGGACGCCATGGGCACCATGGCCAATACGCTGATTCTGGCCTTTGCCGGCGCTTCGCTGAACATGCTGATCCTGTTCCGCGTCTATGACTATCCCCTGATTCAGATCGCCAATACCGACGCCATGGCCATCGAGGTCATCCGGGGCGTGGCGGGCTCCATCGGCATCGTTCTGACAGTCCCGCTGGTGGCGCTGCTGAGTTCCCAGCTCATGGGGCCAAAACCAAAGACATAGGACGCTGCCGGATGCCCTTTGAGCATCCGGCAGTTATTTTTGGAACGGCGGAGACGGGCTGCCCGGATCGCCTCAAACAGGGAAAAACACCCGGAAATGGGCAAGAAATACCGCCGCTTTTCATCGCCGCCAGTGTTTGACTTTCCCCAGGACGGGCGATATAATAAAGAGAAAACCTGTGATTTTGGGAAGAAAATGGGGGAAAGGGGGCGTCCGAATTGAACTGGTCCAAGTACCGCGCGCAGATCGTCCTTTTGATGGACATCCTATTAATCTTCGCCTGTAACTTTGCGCTTTTCCTCCCGGCCCTGTTTCGCCATGACATTCTTCTGCTCAATCTGGTGCTCCACATCGGCCTGCTCACCGTCTGCGTCTATATTTTTCAATTTTTGTTTCGCACCTACGAAAGTCTGTGGCGCTATGCGGAGAGCCGGGAATATTTCGTGCTTCTGGCAGGCATGTCGCTGGGCTTTCTCCTTTACAGCGCGGTCAATCTGCTCCTGGACACCAATTTGATCTGGATCACCCAGGCGCTGACCGGCACGGTGCTGGCCCTTCTGCTCATGCTGGCGGTCCGCTTTCTCTACCGCATGTACCGCTCGGATGTGATGAGCCGGAGCACAGAGGGGCGCAGCTATGCGGCCATCATCGGCACGGGCACGGCGGGCGTGTCCCTGCTGTACGAGCTGAAGAACAATGCGGCGGGGCGCTATATCCCGTACTGCATGCTGGACGATGCGCCTGATAAGATCGACAAGATAGTCCAGGGCGTGCCGGTCCGGGGCCCTATCAACGACCTGCGTCAGATCCTCCAAAATACGCCGGTGACGGAGATCATTCTGGCCATCCCCACCCTGAGTCCTGCCCGGCGGGCGGAGATTTTGAGCCTGTGCGCCAAGACCAACTGCCGCCTGCACATTCTGTCCGATCCGCTGATGCAGCTGGAACGGCGGGGCAGGTCCACCTCTCTTGCGGCCAACGTGCGCGAGGTGCAGATCGAGGATCTGCTGGGGCGGCAGGCGGTCGAGCTGGACAACCGCCGTATCGCCGCCTTCCTGGCGGGAAAGACCGTTATGGTCACCGGCGGGGGCGGCTCCATCGGCTCCGAGCTTTGCCGCCAGATCGCCCGCTATGGGCCGGAGCGCCTGGTTCTGGTGGATTTCGCGGAAAACAGCACCTATGAGCTCCAGAACGATCTGCTGCACCAGTATGGAGACAGTCTGAAGCTGTCGGTGGAGATCGCTTCGGTACGGGACCAGGAAAAGATGGACCAGCTTTTTGCCCGCTACCGGCCGGAGCTGGTGTTCCATGCGGCAGCTCATAAGCACGTGCCGCTGATGGAGCAGTGTCCGGAGGAGGCGGTGAAAAACAATGTGTTCGGAACCTATCATACGGCGCTGGCGGCCAAGAAGTATGGGACCGAAAAATTCGTCCTGATCTCTACGGACAAGGCGGTCAATCCCACCAACATTATGGGAACCACCAAATACCTGTGCGAGCAGGTGCTCCAGGGGCTGCGCGCAGACGGCAAGACCGAGTTTGCGGCGGTCCGCTTCGGCAACGTGCTGGGCTCCAGCGGTTCGGTCATCCCCCTGTTCAAAAAGCAGATCGCTTACGGCGGGCCGGTGACCATCACCGACAAGCGCGTCATCCGCTACTTTATGACCATCTCGGAGGCGGTGCAGTTGGTGCTGGAGGCGGGCTCCTTCGCCCGAAGCGGCGAGGTGTTCGTGTTGGACATGGGGGAGCCGGTCCGCATCCTGGAGCTGGCGGAAAATCTGATCCGCCTGTCGGGCTATACGCCTTATGTTGACGTGGAGATCAAGGAGATCGGCCTTCGGCCCGGCGAAAAGCTGTATGAAGAGCTGTTGACCAGAAGTGCGGACCTGCGGCGCACCGCGAATGAAAAGATCTTTGTGGAAGAGAAGCCTGAGGTGGACCCGCGGCGCATGACGGCGGTGTTGGACGATCTGGCGGAAGCGGCCGAGAGCGGCAGCCGGGAGCAGATTTTTCGGATCCTTCACCGTCTGGTACCCACCTTCCGGGAGCCGGAGGAGGTCAATCAGGCCGCCATTCAGGCGCTGAAGGCGCACAGCGAGCCGCAGGAGGGGACCCTGACCGCTGCTTCGCGTCGGTAGGAAAGGCAACTGGAGGGGAGAGGCAAACAATGAAAAAGGGCGCAAAGATCGCGTTGGGTATTTTGGGAGCCGTGGTCGTAACCGGCGCGGCGCTGACGGCTTGGCAGTGGAGCAACATCAAGGCCGCCGCCTACATGCTGTCGATGGACCGGGATACGCTGGATCAAAGGCTGGAAGAAAATCAGCATGCTCTGGACGACGCCATGGCCAGCTATCAGGTCGGCGGCTATACCTTCTCTGAGGACGAGATCAGCCGGCTCAAGGACGGCAGCCTGACCCCGGAAGAGGCCGCCAGACAGATGCTGGACAGCATGGATGCACCGTCCAAAGAGAGTCCGGAGCCTTCCGTCCCGCAGACTTCCGCAGCCGGACAGAGTCCGGAGGCCGCATCCGCCGCCGTACCGGCAGACGATGTGGCGGCGGAGGCAGAGGCGGAGATCCGGGAAAAGATCGCCACCATGTATGCCCTGCGCACCACCTATGTGGGAAAGCTGGAGGCAGTGGTCCAATCCGCCATTGACGAATATGCGGCGGGGGAGCACACTTCGGAAAACCGCACCAAGGTGGTATACAGCAAGTTCGAGGAGCTTACGGCGCTGGAGCAGGAGTGCGACCAGCAGGTGGCTGCAGTAGTGGCCCGTCTGCGGGAACTGCTGAAGATCACCGGCCAGGACGACTCCCTGGCCAAACTCGTGGAGCAGACCTACGAGGATCAGAAGAGTTTGAAAAAGGCCTACTATCTGCAGGAATTTCAGAGCGGCTGATCCCGCCGGAAGGGAGAAACGGCATGGTTGATCTGCACTGCCACATACTGCCGGGCGTGGATGACGGCTCCGCCTCGGATGAGGAGAGCTGTATGATGGCCCAGCTGGCCGCGGACAGCGGCGTGACCGTAATCGCCGCCACGCCCCACTGCAATGTGCGGGGCTGCTTTGACAATTATGATTCTGATGCGCTTCGAGAGCGTTTCCTCCACCTGGCGCGCCTCCTGCGGCAGAACCAGATCCCGATCGGGCTGCGCACAGGCATGGAGGTGTATGTAACCCCGGAGGTGCCGGAGCTGATCCGCCGGAAACAGCTGCTGACGCTGGGCGGAAGCCATTATTTGCTGGTGGAGTTCGGGTTTCGGGAGTCCGGGCGGTATGCGGACCACATGCTGAAAGAGATTATGGAGCTCGGCTTGATTCCAGTTGTGGCCCATCCGGAGCGATACGAATTTGTTCAGGAGGAGCGGGAGCGCCTGCTGAGATGGATCGAAGCGGGGTACGTTCTCCAGCTCAATAAGGGCAGCCTGTTCGGTTTCTTTGGCCGGCGGGTTGCCAGGACCGCCCACTGGTGCCTGGGAGAGGGCTGCGTCCATCTGATCGGGAGCGACGCCCACAGTCCATACCGCCGCACGACCCGTCTGGGGGACGTGCATGAATATGTGGCGGAGCACATCTCGCCGGAGATTGCCGACTTCCTGCTGGAGGAAAACCCTCTCAGCATTCTGAATGACGAGCCCATCCGGCCGGTTTTAGCTCAATTTTAAGCGCGCCAAGGAGAGGTTATGAAAAAGCTGAGAATCATCACGCTGGTCCTGTTCCTGCTTTCCGCAGGACTGCTGGGCGCTTCATACGCCTACCATATGCAGATGGACGACGCGACGGTACCCGTCATCACCTGTCCGGAGGAACCACTGATCCTCTCGGTCGGCGAGCACAGCGACGCGAAGCTGCTGGAAGGCGTGACCGCATGGGATGACAAGGATGGAGACCTGACACAGAAGGTGCTCATTCAGGGAATATCCAAGCGGATCGAGGGGGATACGACCACCATCACCTACGCGGTGGTGGACAGCGACGCCCATGTCTCCACCTGCTCCAGACCGGTAACGTATACAGACTATACAAAGCCCCGCTTTGCGCTGTCCCGCGAACTGCGCTATACCGTCGGCGGGATGGTGCAGGTCAAGGACCGTCTCACGGCAGAGGACGTTATGGATGGCGATATTTCCGACCGCATCAAGGTGACCAGCAGCGGCCTGACGGCTTACAGCGAAGGGACCTACCCCGTCACCTTCGAGGTGACCAACAGCTTGGGGGACTCCTCTGTACTGACGCTGGACATTGTGGTCCGCAACTATGTCAGCGGAGAACCCCGGATCTACCTGAGCCAGTATCTAGTGTATATGAAGGCGGGCGGGTCCTTTGAGCCGATGGACTATCTGGAGTCGGTGAGCGGAGGGAGTCCTGAGTCGGTCTCGGTGGCCTCGGATCTGAACCGCTGGGTCCCGGGGGTCTATCCGGTGAGCTATTCCTGTACCGCCGTAAACGGGAGCATCGGCTCCACCGTCCTCTATGTCGTGGTCGAGTGAGGTAGGGAGGAAGCATGGAAGAAAATCAGACGTTCCGCTGGTCGGAGCTGAACCCCCTGTGCCTGCTCCGGCGGCTGCTGCGGGATCTGCCGCTGATCCTTGCCGCAGGGCTTATTGCCCTGATGCTGTCGGTTGTGGTTCTGCAGAATCTGTACTGGCCGGAGTATACGGCCAGCGCCACCCTGGCCGTCAGCGTGAAGAACAGCAGCTATTCCTCCGTTCTGTCCAATCTGTCGGTGTCCGCCGAGATTGCAGATACCTTTACGCAGCTTTTTGAAAGCAATGTGTTCGGCTCGGTGGCCGCCAGCCAGACGGGGGCGTCCAGCCTGCCGGGACGGCTGTCAGCGTCAGTGCTGCCGGAGACCAACCTGCTCAATCTGCGTGTGACGGCATCCTCGCCGGAGGACGCGTTCCGGACGCTCAAGCTGATGCTGGAGAATTATGACACCGTCTCCGAGCATGTCTTTCAGAATGTCATCCTGAAAGAGCTGGACAGCCCGACGGTCCCCCGCGTTCCCTCCAATCCGGTGGACCGGGGGCGGGTCCTGAAGCTGGCCTTTCTGGGCGGGGCGGCGGTCATGACGGCCCTGCTTCTGGCGGCGGCGCTGCTGTCGGACGCGGTGCAGACCACGGCGGCGGTCCGAAGGAAGCTGGATGTCAAGCTCTTTGCCACCCTCCATCACGAGGTGAAGAACAAGACCCTGCGCGCCAAGCTGAAAAGGGTCAACAAGGGACTGCTCATCACGATGCCGGTGGCCAGCTTTCACTTCACCGAGGAATTCTATAAGCTGGGCATGAAGCTCTCCTACGCCGCAAAGAGCGGCGGCTACAAGGTGATCCTGATCACCAGCGTGGCGGAAAACGAGGGCAAGTCCACCGTGGCCGCAAACGTGGCGCTGAGCCTGGCCCAGAGGGACAAGAAGGTTTTACTGATCGACGCCGACCTGCACAAGGCGGCCCAGCATAAGCTCTTCCGCCATAGGCCCCGGCGGGAGCTGGCGGACATGGTGACCGGCTCTGCCCCCTATGAACCGGAATATTTGGAGCAGGAGAAGCTGTATGTCCTGTTCTCTCAGCAGTCCAGCAGCCGGGCCGCCGAGCTGGTGGCCTCCGGGGGGATGGCCGCCCTTTTGGCGCGGGCCCGGGAGGAGATGGACTACGTCATCATCGACTCGCCGCCCATCGCCCTTTTTTCCGATGTGGAGGCCTTGGCAGACCAGTCGGACGCCTGCCTTCTGGTGGTCCGTCAGGACGGCGTCCCGGCCATACGGATCAATGACGCCGCGGACATGCTCACACAGAGCAGAGCCGAGCTGTTAGGCTGCATTTTCAACGACGTAAGGAGCGTGCCCTTCTCCAACGACCACCATAGCTATGGCTATGGTTACGGCTATGGATATGGCTACCAGTACGGCTATGGCTATGGGTACGGCCAGCAGAAGAATAAGCGCGGCGGAGCTCCGGCCGGGCAGTCGGAGGAAAAGCATGGAAGAGCATAAGGCAGAGCGTGAGACCGGCGAGGAGGAAAAGATCGACCTGTTCCGGCTCCTTCAGGAGTTTTGGAGGGCCGTCCGCCGCTTGTTCTGGGTGCCGCTGGCGCTGGGGATCCTGGGCGGAGCGGCTCTGGGGCTGCGGGCCTGGAGAAGCTATACGCCCCGCTATATGTCAGAGGCCACGTTTACCATCCAAACCACCGATTCGGCCCTGAACGATCTCGCCGGGAGCACCAGCAGCTATTACAGCAAGGCTGCGGCGGAACAGCTCGCCAAGACCTTTCCCTACATTATCCAGTCCGAACTGCTCCAGTCCATGCTCCGGCAGGAGATGGGAGTGGGCTGGCTCAACGGCAGCATTACGGCTCAGACCGTCAACAACACCAACCTGTTTTCCCTGAAGGTCACCAGCACCAGCGCCCAGGACGCCCTCGATATCCTCAACGCAGTAATTGAGCTTTACCCCCGGGTGGCCGACTACGTTATCGGCAGCACAGAGATGAACATCCTCACTCCGCCGGTGCTGGCTGCGGCCCCGTATAATCCCTTCCGCCTGGCACGGACCGTCTGTAAGGGAGTCTTAGCGGGCTTGGCGCTGGGGTTGCTCATCATTCTGGCCTATGCCGCCACCCGCCGGACCATCCGCAGTCCGGAGGAGATCCGCCGGCTGCTGAATCAGACCTGCGTGGCCGCATTGCCGCGGGTGGCTTTCAAACGGCGCTCCGGGTCCCTTGACCAAAATATTTCCATTCGGAATCCCAAGGTCTCCAGCAGCTTTCAGGAGAGCGTGCGCAGCATGCGCATCAAGTTTCTGCGGGAGGCGGAAAAGCGGGAGAGCCGGGTCGTCATGGTGACCAGCACGCTGCCCGGAGAGGGGAAGACCACGGTGGCGGTCAATCTGGCCTTGACGCTCAGCCAGAACGGGGCGCGGGTCATTCTGGTGGACCTGGACCTGCGTAAGCCTTCTGTCAAAAAGTGCCTTGGGCTCCAGAACCCGTCCAGGGGCGTGCCGGAGCTCCTGGCGGACAAGGGGGGGAACGTGCTGGACAGCCTGCTGCCGGTGCCGGGCACCCAGGTCCGCCTGCTGGCGGGGGATGAGGCTTCCACGGCCCCACGCCGCCAGATGGAATCCCGCAGGCTGGCCGTTCTCCTTGGCATGCTGCGGCAGGAGGCTGACTTTATTGTGCTGGACACCCCGCCCTGCGGCATTCTGGCGGACAGCGCGGCCCTGGCCCGGCTGGCGGACAGCACCCTGTATGTGGTGCGCTCCGGCACGGCACAGGTCTCCCATATCGTGGACGGCCTCCAGTTCCTGGCAGGAAGTGCGACGCCCCTGATGGGCTGCGTGCTCAACGGCGTGCAGGCAGACGGGGGTGGCTATGGCTATGGGGGCTATCATTACGGCAAGTACAGCTCCTACGCGAAGAAAGAAGAACCGGTCTGACCGGTCTGGAGCCGCCGCCTGATGCCTGGTGCGGCGGCTTCTTTTTACGGAGGAGGCGATGGTTTGACGGTACTGAAAAAGGTCTGGAGCAAGCTGCGGGAGGGTTACCTCAAGGAGATGCTCCAGGAGCTGGGCTGGATCGATCAATATGCGCGGCGCTACCGGGGGCAGATCCTGCTCTACATGGTGCTGGGGCTGGCTGCAGCGTCGCTGGGACTGGGCGGCAGTCTGCTGTCCCGAGAACTGACCTCCGCCGTGGTGGAGGCGCGCGGGCCCTGGCGGGACGTGCTGCTGCTGGCCGGGCTCTACATCCTGTTGGGACTGGCCTCCATCGGTCTCGGTGCCGTCAACAGCCGCATCTCCGCCAGGATCAATCTGAAAATCCAGAATGAGATGCAGGCCGATCTTTTCCGGCGGTTCCTCCGCGCGGAGTGGCAGGCCCTGCTGAACTACCACTCCGGCGATCTGCTCAACCGCCTGACCAGCGACGTGAGCACGGTGGCGGCCAGCGTGTTCAGTCTGCTGCCAAGCCTGGTCATCCGGCTGTTTCAGTTTGCCGCCTGTCTGGCTCTCATCCTGCGGTATGACCCGGTCATGGCGGGCTTGGCGCTGCTCAGCGCGCCGGTCACGCTGGGCGTTTCCCGCATCCTAGTGGGAAAGATGCGGGGTCACCAGAAACAGGTGCGGGCCGTCAGCAGCGATCTGATGGCCTTCCATGAAGAGACGCTCCAGAATCTCCAGTCCATCAAGGCCTTCAACCTGATCGAGCCGTTCAGCCGCCGCCTGCTGGGGGTGCAGCGGCGGTACCAGGAGGCCAGCCTGGAGTTCAATCAATTCTCCATCGTGATCTCCTCCTTTCTGTCTCTGGTCGGCCAGGCCGTGTCCTATACCTGTCTGGCCTGGGGGGTCTACCGGCTCTGGACCGGGCGGATCGACCTGGCGCTGATGGTCATGTTCCTCCAGTTGGCGGGGCAGCTCTCCGCCAGCTTTTCCGTGCTGGTCGGGCTGGTACCCGGGGCCATCTCGGCCACCGTCTCCGCCGGACGCATCCTGGCGGTGCTGGACCTGCCCGCTGAACCGGAGGCCGAGCCGGAGGTGACCGCCCAGGTGGAACGAATGCAGGCTGCCGCCGGCAGGACGGGCCTGACGATTCGGCTGGAAAATATCTGCTTCGGCTACCGGCCGGAGGAGCCGGTCCTGCGGGAGATCACGCTGACGGCCCGCCCGGGGGAGATCGTGGCTCTGATGGGGGCCTCGGGCGACGGGAAGACGACCCTGCTCCGCCTTCTGCTCAGCCTGGTCCGTCCGCAGACGGGGAAAGGGTACATCGCGGCCGAAGGGGAGCTGCCGTTGCCGCTCACCCCTGCCGCCCGGCCGCTGTTTTCTTATGTGCCGCAGGAAAAGGCCGTCTTCTCCGGGACGATTGCGGACAGTATGCGGATGCTGCGGCCGGAGGCAACCGACGAGGAGATCATGGCCGCATTGAAAATTGCCTGCGCCGATACATTTGTCAGCCGTCTCCCTGAGGGAATCCACACCGTGTTGGGGGAGCAGGGGGCGGGCCTTTCAGAAGGGCAGAACCAGCGGCTGTCCATTGCCCGGGCGCTGGTCCGGAACGCGCCGATTCTGCTTCTGGACGAGGCCACCTCGGCTTTGGATGTGGAGACGGAGCGTCAAGTCCTGCAAAATTTACTGACCGATGCCCCAAGACGCACCTGTGTTGTCACGAGCCACCGGCCGACCGTATTTTCCCTGTGCAGCCATGTCTACCGGATTCGGGATACGCGGCTGGAGGAGGTTACGGCAGAGGAGCTGGAGTCTCGTTACGGGACCCGGTACAGGAAAGGGCAGAACACAGTCAGACCATAAAAAACAGGCCCGGCTTTCTGTAGAAAGCCGGGCCTGTTCGTATGGCTTGGTTGTCATTCGATTGGAGTTTCGGGTTCGGACTCCGTCCCGGGATGAAGGCCGGAGACCACATCGCCTGGATTGGAGGAGGAGTTGCTCTCCGACCACTCGCGCTCCAGCGCGGCCCAATCACGGACCGGCAGCAGGGCGGTCCAGACCTCGTATTGCTCGGCGCCTTCGGTGGCGACATCGAAGTCATGGGAGTTGGTGGCTTCCTGTACGTCGGCGTAGTACCACTTGGAGGCGTCCAGGTTGTCCTCCCAAGTGATCATATTGGGCAGCATATGGTCAGCGTTGGGCTTGCGGCCCAGGGTGCGGTTCATGATGGCCATGGCCTCGGCGCGGGTAATGTTGGCATTGGGATCAAAGGTACCGTCGCCTTTGCCGTTGATAAGGCCCAGAATGGCGGCGCGGTTAATGTACTTGTTGGCCCAGTGGCCGGCGATGTCGGTAAACAGGTCGTCGCCCTCATATTCGCCTCCAAAGAAGCGGACGGCGATGGTGGCGAACTCGGCACGGGTGATGCTGGCGTCAGGGTCGAAGAGATTACCGGGCTTGCCGGTGATGACACCGGAGCCGGTGAGGGTGGAGACGGCATTGTTGTACCAGTTTTCAGGGGCCACGTCGGAGTAGGGGTTCGTGGTGGTCCACAGTTGATTGCGGGATTCCTCGGTAAGCATCCGGAAGAAGATGGTGGCCACCTCGGCGCGGGTAATGCTGGCTTCCGGGTGAGACAGGCCGTCGTCGCGGCCGATGATATACGCGTAGTGGTCCTCGGTGTTCAGTTCGGGAAGGGGAGCCAGCGGGGTCTCAGGATCGAGGATGTCGATCGGAGGATCGGTGGGGGTGGTGCCGCCGCCGATGTAGTAGCTCAGGGTGGGCACGGGGAAGAGAAGCGGTTCATCCGTCCCGGCGGGGGTCAGATAGGCCGTCACGTTGGGGTCCACATAATGCCGCCCTCGGGAGGTATCGCGGCTCGCCAGACGGGCGGTGTAAGTAAGCGTGACGATGTCGTCTCTGGAAATGTCGTCGCCCAGCGTCAGCACCAGCCGCTCTGTGCCGTCCTCGGCGGGGAAATATTCCAGCTCATAGATGGGTGCGCCCTCGGCGGTCTGGAAGGCGAGCTTGTTGCTGCCGTCGGCGGGCAGCTTCTGGGCGTCAAAGCCGATCTGCTGGCCATTTTTCTTGACGGTCAGGGTAATAGACTGGCTGGTCTCCAGGTTGAAATTGTAGGCTTCGGGCTCGGTCTCATACCCCAGGAAGTCGGTAACGGTGCTGCCTGCGGGGACGATGACCTGGGACTCGGAGTAGATGCCGTCCATGATCGTGGCGATCTGACCGGCCACTTCGTCTTTGCTGGAGGCGATGAAGGAGCTGTCCAGGCTCTGCTCCACGGCATAGCCCACAAAGCCGCCGGCCAGTGTGGTGAGCGGATCCAGCCGTTCGTCCTGGCTGTAGTAGGGGAATCCCACGGTGATGAGATTGGCCTGGCCGGCCAGGGTGTCCAGCTCCTTGGCGGCGTAATAGACGCCCTTTTCAAAGTTGGTGTAATCGCCGTTGGCGGCGATTTGGTTCAGCACATCGGCCAGGGCCTCGCCGTCCGTCGAGGTATAGGCGGCGGGGGCGGCGTCCATATCGGCGGCGGCCATCAGAGCGTCAAAGTCAGCCGCCAGAGCGTCGCCGTGTCCGCCGATGCACAGCTCGGCGGCGTCGTTGTTCTGCATGGGAACGCCGTTGGCGCTGGCGTTGGCGGGATTGCCTGCGCCGTCCAGCCACCAGAAGCTGCCGCCGTCGGTGATCAGCACCAGATAACGGCGTTCTGCGGGAATGCCGGCGGCTTCAGCGCCTTCCGCCAGACTGGCCAGACCGGCCCGGATGCCGGCCTGTACGTTGGTGCCGGTCTTTCCGATGAGGGCGGCCACCGCATTGCGGAAGGTCTCGGTTTCCAACGTCTCTGCGGCTTCCGCATCGAATTGCTGCATGGCGTAGAGCTCGGCGGCGTCGTTGGAAAAGCCGGTTACGCCCACATACACGTTTTTGTCTGCGAAGCTCTCCGCAACCGCGCTGGCGCAGCTGGTGATGAAGGGCAGGCCGGTCTGCTCGTCCACCATCAGACTCTGGGTGCAGTCGAGAACAAACTCGATGGCGATGGGGGCCTTGTTCTCAGGCGCGGTGAGGGAGAGGGTAATGGATGTTCTGCGTCCGGTGGTAAATCCTCCGGCGTCCTTGTCCAGTGTGATGCCGCTGGGATAAGAGATGGCTTCGGGGTCGAGAAGAACCTTGTCGCCCGCAGCCAGTGCAGAAGGAAACATGCCCAGCAGCATCACGACGGCCAACAATACGGCCAAAAACCTGTGCTTTCGCATAATACTACCTCCATTTACAGTGGTCATTCGGTGCCATTCCATTGGAATCTGCGGACGAATCGCCGCCTGACGGCACACAAGGAACACATATAAGTGAGTAAATTATAGCATAGCGGTTTTGGAAGGGCAACTGAAAAAGACGCAAAATGAAAGATTTTTCCACATAATTTTAAAATGTAACCAGGTACGTGACATTTTCGATTTAAAATAAAAGAGTGAACGGCAAATTGGAAAAGTGTATGCGAGAAAAAAGTGATAGATTTGTGAGTTTTGCGGGCGGGAATTCTTGAATTTGGAAAAAGACTGTGATATACTAATACAAATAATGTGATTCAAGCTTTTACTGGCTTTCAGCTTTTGTTTCCGGCGAAAAAGGCTGCCCATCCGGTCAAAAAGGACCTTGGACGGCGAGACACAAGGGAGGAAGAGACTATGAGGAGTGTATCCACCAAGGGAAGGTCCCGTGCGGTTGCAGCGTTACTGTGCGTAGTGATGCTGCTTGGTATGATTCCTGCCGGTGCGTTTGCCGCGGGCGGGAGCACGAATGCATTTTATAAAATCGTACATCTGGATGCCGGCCGAAAGTATTTCTCTGTCGAGAATATCAAGAAGATAATTGATACGATGGATGCCGCCGGGTACAATCAGCTGGAACTCTATCTTTCGGATAACCAGGGGTTCCGGTTTGCATTGGATGATATGGTGGTCACCCCATACGGCGCGCCGGCTGTGATGAGCGCCCCCGTGGAGACCAGCGCTCCAGTGGAGAGCGCCCCCGCGGAGACCGGCGCCCCCGTGGAGACCAGCGCTCCAGTGGAGAGCGCCCCCGCGGAGACCGGTGCCCCCGTGGAGAGCGCCCCCGCGGAGACCGGCGCCCCTGTGGAGAGCGCCCCCGCGGAGACCAGCGCTCCAGTGGAGAGCGCCCCCGCGGAAACCGGCGCCCCCGTGGAGACCAGCACCCCCGCGGAGACCGGTGCCCCTGTGGAGAGCGCCCCCGCGGAGACCGGCGCACCCGCGGAGACCAGCGCCCCTGTGGAGAGCGAGCCTGTGGTGAGTGAGCCCGAGGGCAGCACCTCTGTGGAAAACGAACTCAGCGGTACGCAGCCGGTGGTGAGCGGGACCACGAGCTACAACCTTGCGGAAGCTTTGGGCGACGGGTACAGCGACGGCGGCAAGTATCCCGACGGTTCCGGCCAGTATCTGACGCAGTCCGAGATGGACGAGATCATTGACTACGCCAACCGGAAAGGCATCGAGATCGTCCCCTGCATCAATACTCCGGGCCATATGGGGGCGATTCTGGAGGAATTCCCGCAGTTCCGGTATTCCGGCTCCAAGAGCTCCATTGACCTGGGGAACGCCGAGGCCGTGGCTTTTGCGCTGGGTATCGTGGACAAATACGCGGAATATTTTGCCGGCCAGGGCGTCGAATATTTTAACATCGGCGCGGACGAATATGCCAATGATCTGACCACCATGGGCTTTGCGGGTCTTTACCGTTCCGGCGAGTATCCGGAATTTGCGGATTACCTGAACGCCGCCGCCGGGATTATAAAGGAATACGGCATGACCCCCCGGGCCTTTAACGACGGCATCTACTATAATAATGATACAAGCTATGCGATCGACCCCGATATCCAGGTCTGCTATTGGAGCTCCGGCTGGAGCGGTTATGACGTGGCCTCCGCTTCCACCATCGCCGGTCAGGGCCACGCCATGATCAATACCCACGGCGACTACTATTGGGTCCTGGGCAACAGCTCCTGGCAGTGCAGTGCCAACAAGGCGGCCGGGTTTGACTATACCGCCTTCCAGGGCGGCACAATCTCGGACCCCGCCGGCGCGATGTTCTGCATCTGGTGCGATGTGGGCAGCGCCGACGGGCAGGACGACGGGGCCGGTGTGGTCAGCCGCACGGCGGATGTGATCACGGCCTTCGGAGCCGCGCTGCCTTCCACCGACTTTGTGGTGCCGCTTGTCCCGACGGAGCCTCTGAGCGGGCCACCGGCGGTGGGCGACGCCTTCACCCTGATTCCTTCTTTGGATGGGTATGACTTCTCTGACCTGCGCTTTACCTCCAGTGACGAGAGCGTGGCCACAGTGGGGCCCGACACCGGCCTGGTGACCTGCGTGGGGCAGGGCAGCGCCACCATTACGGTGACCGGCACCGCCACCCGGAACGCGGCCCTACTGTCCCGTGCCAGCGATACGGTGAACGGCGAGAGCTTTACCTCTACCTATGACCTGACGGTCAGAGACGCGGTGGAGGCGGCGGAGACGAGAGAAATCACCGTCGCGGTGGGAGCGACCGCTGCCGACACGATTGCGGATGCGAACTACGCCGGCAGCTATACGACCGGCGACGAGAGCATCGCTACGGTGACGGTGACCGGTACGGATGGCTCGGAGTCCACCACGAATTATGGTGAGGCGCATGTGACGTATAATGATCTACTCGGCAGAAATTCCACGCGGGCGTCTACCGGCTACTATGTAAAGGTAGGCGAGAGCTATTATCCGCTGTATGCGACCCGGACCAGCAGTGGTATATTTTCAATCACCTATACCTATACTTGGTATTACTCCACAGACAACGGAAGTAGCTTTACGCAATATGGAAACCAGGAGAGAACTCAGAATACTTTCAATACTCCCAGCATCACGGTTTACCGGGCGTCCGGCTCTGCGGCTGTCCCGGCTTCCACCACCGTGACCTTCACCGGACATTCGGCGGGCACCACCTCCGTGGTCATCGGAAACGTGCAGTATATCATCACCGTTACCCCCGAGGACCTGAGCTTCGTCACCCCACAGACCGTGGAGTTCTGGATCACCAACCGCCGGGTCACGACGACCGAAGGCACCAGTATGGCGATCTACGCCGATGCCCCCGGTGTTTACAGCGAGGACGGCGCTCTGTTCCGTGACCTGGTTCCCGCCACGGGCACCTCTGATGGTAATGGGATGGTGTTCTGGAAGGGGACGCGGCTGGACAGCAGCCATACGCAGACCACGACCAGTCTGGATCAGACCAAGTCCGGCACGGACTTTACCCGTATCCGCTACTGGGACGGCGCCTGGGCCTATTCCGGAGACGGTACGGCTTGGACCAACGTGGCATACGGCGATCAGATCGTGGCCTACTACCTGCAGAAGACGGATGTTACCACTGAGGTGGAAACACAAGTGGTGGACTGGGGTGTAGTGCCTTCCACCAGCTATAACAGCTCGAATTTTGTCCTGGTCGATTTTGCCGTAAAGTATGAATCCGGCGAGCAGACCCCCAGTGCTTTTCCTGTTGCTAAAACGATGGCGTTCCACTGTGATCCTAACGCCACTACCACAGTCCATCAATACGGCGGCGACAGATACACTTGGTATCATAACTACCGTGAAATCGGCATGATCCGTGCGGAGGAGACGGAGGATTACGAGGTCTATATGATCACGGTGAGGGCAACCAATGATAACCAGTCCACGCAGGTTGCCAGCAATGCGCAATATGCTACAAGCTATGCATATAACGGCATAGAAAAGGTTGTCTGGGTGGATGACCCGGCAAATCTGGGTGACTTCGCGGATGAGAGCCTGCGTTATACGAACATCTCCGGTGAGATGCTTTATAAGGAGGGCGGCGACCCTGTTGTTCCGGGCTTGGAGATTTTCAACCGCCACGGCATGCTGGTCACCTATTACGTCCGTACGAAGGCGACCGAGGATTCCCTCACGGTCCGCTACGTCGACCAGACGGCAGACGCCGAATTCTATTCCTACCACATCGCCGTTGCCGGTGGCACGCTCTTTGATGCGGGCATTGGGTTGGGCGACCCATGGAAAGGGGACCTGGTCCACGGCGCCGTGACCAATCTCCAGGGCAAAACCCAGACGGTCTCGGCGGATCTGGATACCATGCCCGCCATCGGCGCGCAGTACCGCTACAGCGGCTATACCTGCGTCCGGGTGGAGCGCAGCGAGGACGGAAAGACGGTTTCCCTGTACTACACCTTTGGTGATAATGCCGCCAGCTTTGTCATGGATTACGGTCTGCCCCTCACCATCACCCCCCAGGACCTGGGGCTGACCGGAGGCTGGACCAGCGTCACGGTATCGGGCGCACGGTATGGCACGGCTGAGGTGGCGGTGGGTGAGGGCTTGGTGTACACCCCAACGGAGATCCTGCAGGGCGTTGAGAGACTGACGCTTACCCTTACCGATGACACTGGTCCGGCTACGCATACCATCTACATTTATCCGGCTACTACGGTCTACTATGAAGAGAACGTGGTGGAGACGACCGGCTCTGTGACGGCCATGCAGAATACGGCGAGGCTGGGCAGCGATTCCAACAACTACGGCTTTGACGACGCCTATGCGGGCTTCCAGAACATCAGCATGGGCGGAAGCAGGACGATCACGGCTTCCGGTGAGCTGGGTTCCACCGCACCCAAGGCCGAGTTTACCTTTACCGGCACCGGCTTCGACCTCATCAGCGAGACAGCCCGGGATTCCGCGGCGATCTTCGTGACGGTGAAGGACAGCAGCGGAGCCGTGGTCGGGCAGCACATGGTGTACAACTACTACGGCCTGGAGTATCAGGCTGACGGCACATGGACCCAGAAAGACAACGGTACGCTCTATCAGATTCCCGTGATGCGGGTCACGGGTCTCGACCACGGGACCTATACCGTGACCGTCGAGGTGCCCTCCATCGCCCTCCTGGGCGGCGGCAATGTGGACTTTGTTCTGGATGCCGTCCGCATCTACGATACCTTGAGCCCCGAACCCGCCGGCTACGCTTCGGATGGAGAGAACGCGCCAAAGTACTACGAGGTGCGCGACCTGTTGCTGGAGGCCTATGCAGATAAAAAGGATGAATTCGGTACCGTGACCATCGACGGGAAGGACACCGGCGTTACCTATGACGAGTACCAGCAGTATGGCCCCAACAACGAGGTCTACCTCTCGGCTGGGCAGTCTGTCTCCATTCCCGTTGCCGTCACCGGTACTCCGGCGGACGTTCAGCTCGGACTGCGCCTGGCGTCCGGGACCACTGGGACGGTCACGGTGAATGAGAAGGAGATCGCCCTGGATACCGCCACCGACCTCTATTACACGATTTCCCTGAGTGATACGCTGGAGATCCACGCGGGGGAGGGCAATGCAGGCATGATTTCCGTCACGACATTGAAAGTGACCGGCGGCGCAACCGTCGCCGCGCAGTGAGAAAGGGGTGTTGCAAAATGAAAAAGACTTATTGCAAGCCCGAGATCATGTTTGAGAGCTTTGAGTTGAGCGCCAACATCGCAAGAAGCTGCGGCGCCGAGGCGGGGACGGCCAATCAGGGCGACTGGGACGTCTGCGGCATACAAATTGGCAGTGGAGATTTCTTCCTCTTTATGAATAATAACTGCAGCAGCCAGCAGTGGTCTGTGGCGGGACAGTACGACACTTACTGCTATCATGGTCCCACCGATCTTCACGGCTTCTTTTCCTCGTAAGCATCCACAAAGGCCCTGCCCCATAAAGGGCGGGGCCTTTGCCATATGACCGGGGCGAAGGGAGAAATATCCGACATGGATACGCTGGATTACCGCTTCGGCGGCGTGGGTTTTCGCATCGAGAGCCAGACCGCCCTCTGCGAAGGGAATGAGCTGAAGGTATTTCGAGCCGGCGGGGTCCCGGTTTTCCGGATCTGTGTGCGCCCAGTCCATGCGGTCCGCGTGCCGAATGATCCGCCCTGGATGCGAAATAACAAATGCTGTGTCTGGCAGGACGGGAACGGGGAGAGGCGAGTGCTGACCGCCCCGCGGGCGCCGGGCGATCTGTTCCATCCCTATTGCCTCCGGGTGCGCAGAGGGAGCAGCATTGACCTGTACTGGGAGACAAACGGCGGTCCGGGCATTCGCGTATTGGATGTGCTCGAGGCTGCGGACCTGTCCGGACTTTTGCTGGAGTCGGGCGGGCTGATTCTTCACGCTTCGTATATCCGGTTGGAGAATGGAGAGGGCCTGCTCTTTTCGGGGGCAAGCGGCGCCGGCAAATCGACGCAGGCCGCGCTGTGGGAACAGCATCGCCGCGCGGAGGTCATCAACGGAGATCGTGTGCTGCTCCGGACGGAGCAGGGGCGCGTTCAGGCGCACGGCATCTGTTTTTCCGGCACTTCCGGTATTTGTAAGAACGACAGTGCGCCGGTTGCGGCGCTGGTCCTGCCGGGGAAGGCCCCGAAAACCAGCATCCGGCCCATGCGGGGCCTGGATGCATTTCGGGCGCTGCTTCCACAGTGCTCCTACCAGACTTGGAACCCCGAGGACGTACGAAACGTGACCGGGATTCTGTCCCGCCTGATTGGCGAGGCGCCCATTTGGAAATTGGACTGCAGAGCCGATCAAAGTGCGGTGGAGATGTTGGAGAGATATTTATGAGCGAACAGAGACGTCCGCTGGGCGGCGAAGCAGAGCCGATGTGGTCTGCCTATATCCATCAGAAGGGGAACCGCCTGGGCCTTCCGGTCAGCGGGACCTTCGAATTGACGCCCCGCTGCAATTTTCACTGCAAGATGTGCTATATCCACCAGGAACGTCCGGACCTCCGGGAGCTCGCCGCAGAGGAGTGGCTTGCCATTGCCCGGGAGGCGAAAGAGGCCGGGATGGTATTCCTGCTGCTCACCGGCGGCGAGCCCCTGCTTCGTCCGGAGTTTCCCCGGCTGCTCCATGAGCTGAAGCAAATGGGCCTGCTGATCTCGGTGAACACGAACGGGTCTCTGCTGCAGGGAGAATTGCTGGAGTTTTTACGGAAAGACCCGCCGCTCCGTTTGAACGTGACTCTGTATGGAGGCAGCGATGAAACCTATGAGCGCCTGTGCGGCAGGCCCATGTTTCACCAGGTGATTGCCAACCTGAAGGCCGCCCGGAAAGCGGGGCTGTCGATTCGCCTGAATGCCTCGATTACGCCGTATAACTGCGGCGATATTGCAAAAATCTATGAGGTGGCCCGGGAATTGAACCTGCAGGTCAAAGCGACCGCATATATGTTTCCCCCCGTACGGCTGAGCGGCGGCCGGGCAGGCAGTGCGCAGCACCGGCTTGACGCCCGGGATGCGGCGCATTGCCAGCTTCTCTGCCGGGAGCAGAGCATGAGCCGGGATGCGTTGCGGCGGGCGGCGGCCCAGGGAGGCCTGCCACCGGAGCGGGAGGATTGTACCGGCGGCGAGGGCGAAGCGGTCCGCTGCCGGGCTGGGCGCAGTTCCTTCTGGATGACGTGGGATGGCCGTATGATACCCTGCGGCATGATGACTTCCCCAGGCGTCTCCGTTCTGGAAAAGGGCTTTGCGGCCGCCTGGCGTTCGGCCCGGGAGGAGATCGAACGGATTCGGCTTCCGCAGGAGTGTACGGGATGCCCTCTGCGCCAGCAGTGCGCCGTCTGTGCCGCCTCCTGCTTTGCAGAGACGGGCCGCTTCAGCGGTAAGCCGGAGTATGTCTGTACCATGACGAAAACACTCTGCAAACTGACCTGGGAGAAATACGGGAAAGAGGTTGAAGGGGATGGAAATTAAAAAGGAGCTGGTGCTGCGGGATATCGCAGGGGACTACGCCCTCATCCCGGTGGGCAGCACCGTCCTGAAGGATAACGGTCTGTTCGTATTGACCGAGGCAGCCGCCCGCATTTGGGAGCTGCTGCCCCAGGCGGAGAATGAGGCGGCCCTGGTGGACGCCCTGCTGGAGGAATACGACGTCAGCCGGGAGACCCTGGACAAGGACGTAGCGGAGTTTTTGGGGCGGCTGCGTGAAATGGAGATCCTATGAAGCGGCGTGGGGATCGGGGATGAGCGCGTGGCTGCGGCGCGGAATGGACCGAACAAAAGCGCCGAGATACCGGCGGCGGGCGGCGGGGTGCGTTCTGCTTCTGCTGGTCCTCTGGGTGGGTCATTCCATCTGGCGGTCCTATCATAGCCCTGTCCTGCGGACCTGGGAAATCGAAGCCGGGTGCCTGGGTGCACCCGTCCGCCTGCTGGTCTTGTCTGATCTCCACGGCTGCCTGACCGAAGCGGATGGTGCGCTCCTGGACCTTGCTGCCGAAGCGGAGCCGGATCTGATCCTGCTGGACGGGGATATGCTCAATTCCGATTCCCCAAATGCGGAAAGAGTGGCCGCTTTGGTCCGCCGTTTCAGCGGCGTCGCTCCTGTCTACTATGCTTGGGGCAATCATGAGCGGGATTACCTCCGCGCGGGCACATCTGATCTCCAGTCGGAACTGGAGACGGCGGGAGCAACTGTACTGGAAAAGTCCTTTACGGATATTCAGGTAAGAGGCGTTTCGATTCGTCTGGGAGGGCTGTATGACTATGCCTTTGCGCAGGATGACCACAACACCTGCGACCCGGAGAGCATGGCCCCGGAGGTCTATTCCTTTTTGCGGGCCTTCCAGGATACGGATGCCTATAAGATTATGCTGTCCCACCGGCCGGACAGCTTCCTGTTTGGAGAGGCCACGGCGACCTGGGATATCGACCTGGTCGTCAGCGGCCACGACCATGGCGGGCAGGTGGTCCTGCCCCTGCTGGGCGGTGTGTTCGGCGGGGATCAGGGCCTTTTTCCGACCTACATCCATGGCGTTTATCAAAAGGGCCGGCTGACCTTCGCCATCACCAGCGGTCTGGGCAGCCAGCGGGAGCGGCTGCCCAGATTCAACAATCCGCCGGAGCTCATGGTGCTGGATTTGGTGCCGGCAGATGGACCGGAGAGGGGGGATACCTGTGGAGCTACATGAGCGGCAGCTCTTGGAGGGGCTGGAGGCCTTCCTCTGGCGGCGAGAGGCTCGGTGCCTGCTGACACAGCCGGAGGAATGGCAGATGCTCTGGCAGCTCGCGGCGGAGCAGCATGTCCTGCCCATGGCGGCAGATGCCCTTCTTCCGCTGTACCGGAGGTCCGGCGGCG
>CABUJV010000009.1 GCA_902492005.1 uncultured Eubacteriales bacterium | reverse complement strand
TTTCTGGTTTCATGGCTCGATTATACTACCCTGACTGTCCCATAGTCCGGACTCTTTTCCGGCTGAGCTAAAGGGATAACCACATTTTTGAATTATCTGGGCGTCTTCCTGGCGCTGGCGCTTACCATCGGCGAAGGCGCGCAGTCGGGCCGCCGGGTGCGGCCGGCCGCCGCCTTTGCCTCCTTCCCCCGCATCAAATGGGAGGGGCACTGCATGTACTGCGGCCACTGCGCCCCCTGTCCCAGGGGCATCGACGTGGCCACGCTTACCAAGTTTCTCAATCTGGCGGTAGCCCAGGGCGGGGTGCCGGAGACGGTGCGGGAGCACTACGCCGCTCAGACCCATAAGGCGGGGGAGTGCGCCTCCTGCGGTGCCTGCGAGGCCCGCTGCCCCTTCGGTGTGCCCGCCGCGGAGAACATGCGCCAGGCGGCGGCTCTGTTCGGCGCCTGAGCGAAAGGGCGGAGGTAGAGTATGACCATTGCCGGGGGGAGCAAGAAGCACGACCGGTCCGTCGGCACCCTGCGCTACTATGAGCGCATCGGTCTGATCCCACCGGTGCCCCGCATGGCCGATATGCAGGCATCTCTGGAGCGGCTCAACGACAAGATCAAGAGCTATGATCAGGGCCTGATGACCAAGGAAAAATTGCTGCAAAGGCTGCCCCAAAAGGGGGAAACAAAGGCCGGGACCTGTGTTGACAGGTCCCGGTCGCTTTACAATTCGAGTCGGGGTTTGCCCAGACGCACGGGGTTAACCGCCAGTTCCGGCCAGGGTCGCCCGGTACACCCCGTACAGGATCAGCAGGCGGCCCAAAAGCTGACGCCAGCCAAAGGGCTCGGACAGGACGGCGGCGCCGAAGCGGCAGGAGAGCATTAGAAACGGTGTGGCGTAATTCATCCGGACCCGGGCGACCAAAAGCCGAGCCCGAAGATCACGTTGCTGATGAGCGCCGCTGTCGGCCCCTGCCAGGACCGCTTCACGGCTCGCCCCGGTCCGGGTCCAGGAACCGGAGCAATTCCTCTATTCCATCCCCTCGAACCGAGCTCACGCGTAAGATGGGGTCCGCGCCGGCCAGCTCCAGCAGTTCCTCCGCCTGGCGGCACTGCTCCTCGGTGGCGATGTCGGCTTTGGTCACCACCCCGGCCGTGGGGATGGGGAAGGCGGCGGCCTGGCCGGGGGAAAACAGGAACCGCTGGGCGGTGGCGTCCTGAATGAACAGCACCAGGTCGGCCTCCACCGACGTGACCACCAACCCCTGGAGGAAGGAGCGGTGCTCCAGATATTCCCCCGGCGTGTCGATGGTGCAGTTGACCACCTCGATGGCCTGGGTCTTTTTATAGACCTGCTCCAGGCCGTTGAGTCGCTGGCACAGCGTGGTCTTGCCTGAGGCGGTAGGCCCGACCAAAATGATCCGCTTCATGTGCGGGTAATGGAGGTGGCCAGGGTAAAGCCCAGCACATCGGACAGCACGTCCAGCACATCCCGCAGAGCCGATTCCACGCTGGACACGTCGCCGTTGATCACCAGTGAGCCGTTGAACCGGTCCACGAACACCACATCCACGTTGGCGGCCTTGGTGGCCACGTCGGCCCCGATGATGGCGCCTTCGCTGGGGGTGATGGTCAGAATGCCCAGCGCCCCCGAGCTGTTCCCGATGACCCCCAGCTTCTTGTAGAGCTCGGGCTCCGGGTTGGCGATCAGGTGTGCCAGCGTGACCTGCTTTCCAGGCACAAACTCCTGTATGATGCGCTGTTTTTCGGCCTGCGCGTGTTCCTGCATTTCACTCATCCCTTGTTACAACAGACTGTTGAACAGCTCCGGGCTGGGGTTCGGTATGACCACCGATGAGACCAGCATCCCTTCGGCGTTGGGCGTATGGATGCCGCAGCGGACGGCCTCGGTCACGGCGGCCACATCGCCCACCAGGATCACGAAGGACTTCCCGCCGATGCCCGTGCCCAGCCGCACGTCCAGAAGAGACACGTCCGCAGCCTTGACGGCCGCGTCCGCGCCGTAGATGGAGGCGGTCACGCTGTAAAATTCCATCACGCCCACTGCGCCGGACTCCTCGGGCAGATTGCTCATCCCAATGGCGCGGATGACCTGTGGGTGGACCCTGGGGATCACACACTGATCCACCACATGACTCCCGCCGATGGCGCAGCCCGCGTCCAGAGAGGCCTGGACGGCGGCCACCTCGCCGGAGAACAGCAGATAGTATTTCCCGGGACAGCCGGCCTTAGCAAAAACCAGACTCACCTCAGCCGCCTTGATGACGGCGTCGGCCGCCTCGATCCCCTTGGCAATGCTGTTCAGCTCCAAAAATCCAATCGAATCCATAGCATCCTCCCTGTTCAGCGTTACTTGTGAATGACGATGACGTCCCCCACGGAGACAATCTGTCCGGAAATGCTGGCGTGGATGTGGCTGCCCAGCGCGCTGTCGGGGCAGACTGCGATCTGCTGTCCGCAGGTGACCGAATCGCCGGGGGCCACGATTGGGACCGCCGGCGCGCCGATGTGCATCTTCAGCGGAAGGGAGACCTGCTCCGGCTCGTCCTCCACCAGTTCTTTCACATCATAAGAATCATACGGCAGGACCCCCACGCGGGCGGCCAGACGTCTGCTGGGCACCTTACGCAGAGCCCGGTCACCGTCCGGTGTACAGACCACCTCGGGCGTGGAGGCGTAGCGGAACCCGGCCGCCCCCAGCCTCTGCTTCAGCAGGCTGTTGATCCGACGGGGCTGCAGCCCCATGGGGCAGGCGTAGACCTCGCAGACGCCGCACTCGCAGCAGAGCTGCGCGCTCTGGATGACCGGGTCGTCCAGCAGAGCGTCCACATCCTGGCACAGCGCCATTTTCCGCATGATCTTGTGGGGCTGCAGGGGGTGCCCCAGCAGGCGCCGGGGGCAGAGCTGCGTGCAGGCGCTGCACTGGATGCAGGCGGAGCGCGCCCGGTTGAGCATATGGCGGGGGCTGATGCCGCTCTGTCCGGCGTGATATCCGTCCTCGGGCAGGACCAAGATGCCGGAGGTGGTTTTGGTCACCACCTCCCGGGCCGCCGCTTCCATGGACAGCGGCCTGCCCATCATGGGCCCGCCGGCGACGACGACATACCGGCTGCGGCTGGGTCCGCCGGCCAGCTCCAGGCACTGGGTAAAGGCGGTCCCAATCGGGACATGGAGCACGACGGGGTGCCGGACCTCACCGGTCACTGTCAGATACTTGTGGGTCAGCGGGCGGCCCTCCAGCGCGTCGTGGACGGCTAGGATGGTGGCCACATTGTCCACCACCACGCCCACGGCCATGGGGATGCCCGCCGGGGGGACGACCCGGCCGGTCACCTCGTAGGTGATGGTCTGCTCGTCTCCCGCCGGGTAAAACCCCGCCAGCTCATGCAGCTGGATCTCCGCACCGGCGCGCTGGATGGCCTGGCGCAGGGCGGCGAGCTCCTCGTGGTAGCTCCCCTTCAGTGCGATGGTGCAGCGGGGGATGGAGAGCTGCTCCTTCAGCTCCAGAAGCGCCGAGATGAGCTCCTGCGCCTTATGTACCATGATATAACGGTCGGTCCGCAGGAGCGGCTCGCACTCCGCGCCGTTTACAATCAGGTGTTCGATGGTCCCCCGCAGCTTGGCGTGGGTGGGGAACCCAGCGCCGCCGCAGCCCACCACGCCGGCGGCGGCAATCTTTTCTGTGATATTCATGGCTCAGACCTCTCCCCGTAACGGTTTTAAGTTTGTTCCCGGCGGACTTCCAGCGTGTCGATGATGCCGACGATGGCCATGTCGGCGGGCACGTCGTCCCGGCCAAAGGCCTTCCGGGCGGTGCTGCCCGACACGACCAGAACCTGCTCGCCGATGCCGGCCCCCACCGTGTCCGCCGCCACATAGGTGGCCTTGCTCCGGCGACCGGGGGAGTCGTCCTGAACAATCATCAGCTTCAGCCCGTTCAGACTGTCTTCCTTTTTGGTGGCCCATACGTGGCCGATCACCTTGCAAATCGTCATGGGATGCCGTCACCTCCGTATCAATGTGGTGTGGGATGCCTGGAAAATATCCATCGCGGCCGGGGTGATCAGCGTCCTGGCCGGGATGTCCAGCTCCTGGGCGTCCTTCGCCAGGGCCTGGGCCAGCGCCTCGGTGATGAGGCGCACATCCCGGACTTCCCGCCGCACGACGGGGGCCTTGGGCTCCAGGAGGCCGCCCCGGAGGGCCGGCATCGCATCGCCGCTGCCAAGCAGCTTGACGCCGAAGACCAGCAGCGTGTTGACGTAGCGCTCCAGGAGCTGATAGAGGGCGGTGCTGCCCCGGCCGGCAAAGGCGCGGTGGGGCAGGGCGCACTCCAGCAGCAGCACCTCCGTCCCCTGCAAAAGCGCGCAGCAGACGGCGCGGGCCGCCGGAGTTCCGCCCCGGCCCAGGGCGATATCGGCCAGATCGGCAAAGTCGAGCCGTGTGATCAGAACGCGGGCATAGTTTGTGATCGTCTGGTGTGTCTGGTAGTCCTCCAGGCCCAGCAGGACCGCGTCCCGCCTCAGAGCCTGCGGTATATGATCGGAATCTCCCAGGACCAGACAGCGGGTTTTTCCCTCGCTTCGGCGGTCCGGGAGCTT
Source organism: uncultured Eubacteriales bacterium (assembly GCA_902492005.1). Taxonomy (GTDB): domain Bacteria; phylum Bacillota; class Clostridia; order Oscillospirales; family Oscillospiraceae; genus Intestinimonas. Next base: position 52,413 of record CABUJV010000009.1, on the reverse strand, counting down.
GTTTTCCTGTTCCAGTGCGGCCAGGACCTGGGTGGTCACGGCCTGTATGATCGCTTCCATGGATTGGTCCATATCCATCCCTCTCAGCAGATGACGCACGTGGTATCGCCGGATACCGCGGTGGCGTTGGCCTCGTCAAAGTCGATGTGCATCGCCAGGTCGAAGGTGTCCCGAACCCGGATGATCACGTCGTCCAGCGTGACGGGGCGGGGGCTCCGGACCTGGACCCGGACGGCCTGGCCGTCCCGTACGCCGTGGCTGGCGGCGTCCTGCGCCGTCATGTGGATGTGGGCTTTTGCAACGATGGCGGAACGGTCCGCCTGATAGATGCCGCAAGGTCCGATCAGAAGCACGTCGGCGGCTCCTTCCAGATTCCCGGACAGGTTGACCGGCGCACGGACCCCCAGCAGCTTGCAGTCGGTCATGGACAGCTCGACCTGTACGGCGGACCGGACCGGGCCCAGGACAGCCACATGGGAAAATTCGCCCTTGGCGGTGACGATTTTCACCCGCTCGCCGGAGAGGAACTCTCCGTGCTGGCTCAGCTCCCGTTTTTGGGTCAGGCGATAACCGGGGCCGAACAGCCGCTCCACCGCCTCCTGGGTCAGATGCACATGGCGGGCGGAGACCTCCACCGGGATGGGCCGCTCCGGGGTCCGGCGGCCGGTACGGGCCCCGCCGGCCTGGGTGACGACGGATTCGATGATGTCCCGTATTTCGCTTTCACTGTAGTAGTGCATGGTTATTTCACCTCGTCATAATACCCCGCTACCGCCCGGCAGAACAGGATATATACACAACTGGACAGCCGGTTCAGCCCCTCGATGAGATCAGCGCGTTCCTCCGGCCCATCGGGGTCAAAGGCCCGGGCGGCGCTCAGCTCTACCTCCCGGACCTGGGTCCGCAGGCGGTTGAGGGCCACGCAGAGCCGGCCCATCCGGTAGCTGGGGACCGGATGGGGAATCCCGATGTGCTCTTTTACATGGTGGGAGACCTCCCGCAGCTGCTGGCTGTCCATACCCAGCAGGCGGATCTCCTCCAGCGGCTCGCCCTTCACCTCTGCCCCCAGAATGCTCCGGACGAAGGACAAAAGCTCCTCCAGCGCCTGGACGACCGGCTCCCGCTCCGCTTCCGCCGCCACGAGCTGGACTCCCATCATCTGGGCCATCAGGGAGTCCAGCTTTCCGCGGAAGGCGATGCGGGGGTGCGTCTTTGGCACCAGCAGGTTCCCGCGCAGATGGGTCATGTGCTCCGCCTTTTCCGGCAGGGGCCTGCCCGTGGCAAAGTCCACATAGCGGGCCTTCCCTCCCTCCACGGGTACGGGCGTCACCGTCATGGGGGAGAAGGCGGCCTTGGGGGCGGCAAAATGGAGTTCGATGCCGTGCTCCTTTAAGAAATCCCGGGCGGACTGGGTCACATAGGTGCCCTCCGCCACGGTGTAGCGGCTCTGCCGGGTCCGAAACCAGTGGGCGCGCAGTTCAATGTCCGTCAATAGCTTGGTATCCTTCATTTTGCCACCCCTTTATGTTTGCGGGATTGATGCGGAGTTCAGCGGTCACTGGTTTCCAGCGTGGGCAGAATCATCTCCACCTCACTGTGGGGGCGGGGAATCACATGTACGGAGATCAGCTCCCCCACGCGGGTGGCGGCCGCCGCTCCGGCGTCGGTGGCGGCCTTGACGGCGCCCACGTCGCCGCGGACCATCACGGTCACCAGACCGCCGCCCACATGTACCTTGCCGATCAGATCCACGTTGGCCGCCTTGACCATCGCATCGGCTGCTTCGATGGAGCCCACCAGCCCCTTGGTTTCTACCATACCCAATGCCTGCAGAGTCGTCATGTTCATTACCTCCAAAATAGATTAAAATAAAATGGTTGGATCACAGTGGATTTTAGGTGGACCGGATTACTTGCCCAGCCGCGCCATAACGGCCCGCGTGATGGCCTCGATGTCCTCGCGGCTCAGGCTGGCCATCCCCCTTTCGGAGCAGGCGCAGTCCGCCGGGGCGGGGGAGGGGCAGGCGCAGGGGGGGTCCGCGGCGGGCTGCGCGCCCCGCAGGTCGCTCAGCTCCCGAAGGCCCCGGGCCACCCGCCGGATGTTGATGAGGTTCAGGGGGCTGACGTTGTCGGAGGTGGCGCTTCCGCCCACCGCCCCGCAGCCCAGCGTCAGCGCCGGCATCAGCCCTGTGGTCCCGCCAACGCCGCCCAGGGCCCCCGGCGTATTGACCAGCAGCCGGGAGACCGGCTTTTTTAGGGCAAATTCCCGGATGACGCTTTTGTCCTCGCTGTGGATGGTCATGGTGTGGCCCGCCCCCTCATTGTGGAGAATCTCCATGCAGCGCCGGCAGGCGTTCTCCCAGTTTTTCTCCACATAGAAGGCCAGGATCGGGCACAGCTTCTCTCTGGAATAGGGGTTGCCGCGGCCCACGGTGGTCTGGGGGGAGAGCAGCACCCGTGTTCCCTTGGGGATGGAGATGCCTGCCATGTCCGCGATGGCCTGTGCGGAGCGGCCCACGATCTGGGGATTCATGGTGCCGTTGGCCCGCATGAGGAACCGGCCCACCTTTTCACTCTCCTCGGGGGTGAGAAAGTAGCCGCCCTGCTTTTTCAGCTCCTCCATCACCCGGTCCTTGACGCAGGCCTCCGTCACGACGCTTTGCTCCGAGGCGCAGATGGTTCCGTTGTCAAAGGTTTTGCTGTCGAAGATGCGCTTGACCGCCAGCGGGATATCGGCGGATTTTTCGATGTAGGCGGGACCGTTTCCGGGCCCCACGCCCAGCGCGGGATTGCCGGAGCTGTAGGCCGCCCGGACCATGGCCTCGCCGCCGGTGGCCAGAATGATGCCCACGTCCCGGTGTTTCAGCAGAGCGTCCGTGCCCTCCATGGTGGGGGTCGTGATGCACTGGACGATGCCGTCTGGGGCCCCTGCCGCCTTTGCAGCCTGCTGGATCACCCGGAAGGTCTCCAGAATGCAGTTTTTGGCGTTGGGGTGGGGGCTGATGACGATGGCGTTTCCAGCCTTGAGAGAGATCAGCGACTTGTACATCACCGTGGACGTGGGATTGGTGGACGGGATCAGGGCCGCCACCACGCCCATGGGCACCGCCACGTCCATCAGCCCCCGGGCCGTGTCCTCCCGCAGGATGCCCACGGTCTTCATATCCCGGATGCTTTCGTAGGTCATCGTACTGCCCAGCAGATTTTTCAGGACCTTGTCCTGCCAGACACCGAAGCCGGTCTCCTCCACCGCCAGTTTTGCCAGACGCTCGGCGTTCGCGGCGCAGGCCTGGGCAATCTGCCGTACGATGGCGTCAACCTGCGCCTGATCATAGGTGCTGTATGCTTCCTGTGCTTCCCTGGCCTTGGAGACCAGGTTCCGGACCTCCTGGATGGAGGATAGATCGCGGTCGAACTCCAAGTGTCTCACCTCCTTTGTTGTGTTTCATTCAGTACTATGGGCGCGTCCGCAACGGCGCAGACCGTATCTGCGAACGCCTCACAAGCGGCCTTGCAGGCTGCCTGATCGCCGGTCAGGAGTCCGCCCGCGAAGTTGGTCTCCGACGGCGGACCATAGAAAAGGCTGAGCGTCACCTCCGATGCCTTGACCGCGGCGTCCAGACCGACCATGGCCTCCAGCGGCGGGGCGATGAGATACGCCATGGCCGTGCCCTCCGGTACGCCGGCCGCCTTGGACAGATAGCTGCCGGTCCGGGAGATGCACTGGGCGAAGTAGACGATGGAGCCGTCGTCGTTGGCCTGGATGAAAGAGGCGTCGTGTTCGATGTAGCTCACCGCCGCCTCCAGACCGCTGCGGACCTCCTCGGGGTTGGCGCCGGACAGGACGCCGATGAACTCCCCGGCCAAGGCCGTGCTGGCGTTTCCGGCCCCCGCGTACATGCTGCGGGCGTAGACCACCTCCACGCCGGCCTTTTTGGTGGCCTCGTCCAGAGCCGCGTAGGACACGTCGTCGCAGTCGGTGGTGATAAGCCCCAGGCTCCGGTGCCCCTCCGGGATGGGAAGCTGCGCCAGGAGCATCCGGTCGGCGTTGGGGATGATGTGTACGCTCAGGATGCGCGTTTGGATCGGGTCTCCCCGCATATCGGACACCTCCTACTTGACCAGGTCCACGCCGCTGGCCTGCTGCTCCAGGATTTTGCAGATCACCTCGGCCACATAGGCCCCGGCCTCCACGGCGGCGGTGCCGTCCTTGTGGATGTTGGAGACCACGGTGCGCTTGGCCTCCGGCATGCCCACATAGGCGTTGTAGGCGATATAGGCGCTCATGCTCTCCGCCGTGGCAAGGCCCGGCCGCTCCCCGATGAGGACGCAAACCACCTTGGCGCCCAGCGCCTCCGCTACGTATTCCTCCGAGCCCACCCGGCCGAAGCGCAGAAAGAAGGGGGTCCCCACCGTCAGGCCCTTGGCCTGGAGGCTGTCGATGAGAACGGGGAGAATCTTGGCCAGATTGGCCTGGATGGCGGTGGAGCTCAGACCGTCGGCGGCGTAGATCTGCACGTCGGGATTGTGGACGCATCGCTCCTTCAGAGTGCGGACGGCCGCCTGGCTGAGCTGTCGGCCCAGGTCCGGCCGGGTCACATAGGCATCCTTGTCCTCGCAGGTGGTCTGTACGGTGAACAGCCCCAGAGATTCAATCAGCTTGGGGTCCACGTCGGCAAAGACGGCATCCCGCGCCTTGGCGTGGTCGGCCCGCAGCGTCAGCATCGTCTGGGTGTTTAGTCTGGGACCGGCCTTGCCCACGCCGATCCGGGCGGTGGTCCGCTTTTTCATCCGGAGCAGGGCCTCGGGGTCCGCCGCCGCCTTCAGCAGCGGAACCGCCTTGCACTCCGGGGAGGCGATGTCCCGGCAGACGCCGCAGTCGGACCCGGCGGTTTGGTCCGGGGTCTGCAGGCGCTTCAGGATCTCCTCCACAATCAGTGAGATCAGTTGCTGATCCATGCTCTTCCCCCTCTCATTTAAATGAAGATGGTCGGATCTCCGGCCCGGGCGGTCAGCTTTCCGTCTTCCATGATCCCCATTTTTTCCAGCCACTGCTCAAACTCACGGATGGGCCGCAGTCCCAGAATCTCGCGCACGGCCGCCGAGTCGTGGTATGCGTTGGTCTGGTAGTTCAGCATGATGTCGTCGCTGGTGGGGACGCCGAGAATGTAGTTGACGCCGGCGCTGCCCAGCAGGAGGGCCAGGTTTTCGATGTCGTTCTGGTCGGCCATCATGTGGTTGGTGTAGCAGCAGTCGCACCCCATGGGGATGCCGGTGAGCTTGCCCATGAAGTGGTCCTCCAGGCCGGCGCGGATCACCTGGCGGCTGTCGTAGAGGTACTCCGGCCCGATGAAGCCCACCACCGTATTGACCATGAAGGGCTCAAATTCCCGGGCAAAGCCATAGCAGCGGGCCTCCATGGTCACCTGATCGGCGCCGTAGTGAGCGTCGGACGAGAGCTCGGAGCCCTGCCCGGTCTCGAAGTACATCACGTTGGGGCCCTTGGCCGTGCCCCGCTCCCGGAGGAGCTGCCGGGCCTCCCGCACGGTATCCGCGGTGAAGCCGAAGGCGCTGTTGCCCTTCTGGCTCCCGGCAATGGACTGAAAGATCATGTCGGTGGGCGCCCCCCGCTTCACCGCCTCGATCTGCGTCGTGATGTGCCCCAGCACACAGATCTGAGTCGGAATCTCAAAACGGTGCTTGATCTCGTCGAACCGCTTCAGCACCTCAGCCAGGCTGGACACGGTGTCGTTCACCGGGTTGAGCCCCAGCAGGGCGTCGCCGCAGCCGTAGCTGAGTCCCTCGAACAGGGAGGCCGTGATGCCCTCCACGTTGTCGGTGGAGTGGTTGGGCTGCAGCCGGGTGGACAGACAGCCACGGCGGCCGATGGTGGTGTTGCAGGTGGCGGTCACCCGGACCTTGCTGGCCGCATAGATCAGGTCCAGGTTGCTCATCAGCTTGCACACGCCGGCCACGACCTCGCTGGTCAGCCCCTTGCTCAGGGTCTTAAGGTCTTCCTCGCCGGTGCCGTAGGAGAGGATGTACTCCCGCAGCTCTGCCAGGGACCAGTTTTGGATCCTGGAATAGGCCTCCTCCGCGATGGAGTCCTGGTTGATGCGCGTCACCTCGTCGTCCTCATAGGGGACCACCGGGTTTTCCCGCAGGTCGCGGACCAGAAAGTGGCTCAAGACCTCCTTGGCCGCAATGCGCTCCAGATCAGAGGAGGCCGCTACCCCTGCCAGCGTGTCGCCCGACTTCTCCTCGTTGGCCTTGGCCAGGACTTCCTTGACCGAGCGGAATTCAAACGTTTTCCCCGCCAGTATGGTGGATAATTTCATAGCAACGTCTCCTATCCCTTATTCGCCGAACAGAAGGGTCTTTACCACCAGCGGTATGACCATCCCGTTCAAAACCGGCTTTCCCATGTCCACGTAATCGCCCTGGTCCACCTTGACGCCGTCAATGCAGATGAGCTTTCTTCGGTCCCCCAAGGCCTCCCGCAGGGCCAGGCCCAGGGCCTTGGCAATGTCGCACTCCAGAAGGACGACCATCGGCTTCCCGGGCGGGAGCGCTGCGTCCATATCCTGGGCCAGACAGGCGGCCAGCCTGCGGAGCTCCGGATAATCCGGGTCGGGGACCCCGGCCATGGCCAGCGCTGCGTTGTCCGCCCCGCTCTGCTCCAGAAACCAGCGCAGGCGTTCCCGCAGGGGGCCGGTCTGCCCGGAGAAGCACTCCGCCTGCTCGCGGGGGGTCAGGCGCAGGGCGGGGAGATTCTTGAGGGGGAGCAGCCCCTCGGCATAGGCGATGGTGCTGCCTGAGATGCTGGTGGTGTAAGCGCCGGCGCCCACCACGGTGGCCCGAATGGTCTCGGCGTTCGAGATGCGGGGGATGGAGCGGCACAGCAGGCCCCGGGCGATGGACCGCCCCAGCAGCACGCCGATGTCGCCATAGCGCACACCCGCCGGGCCGTCGCCGATGCAGTCGGCCACGCCGCCGGAGAAGCAGAGAAAGCGCACCGGCCCGGCCGGTTCGAACCAGGAACTCTCCGGCGTCTGGAGCTGCCGGAGCAGGGGCTCCTGAGGGGCCAGGCCCAGCGCCTGGGCCAGCAGGTCCGCCATTTTGTCGGTCACCGCCGAGAGAGCCTGCAGGCTGGTCCGCCCGCCTGCCCGCAGGGGAAGCCCCAGGGCTGCGGCGACCCGGCTCGCCGCCGGGCTGATGTGCTCCACCTCCAGGTCCGGCTTGACCCGGATGAGCCTTCCGCCGATGTCCAGGCACCCCTTGGAGACGATCTCGCCGCAGTCGAACAGGACCAGGTTGGTGGTCCCGCCGCCGATGTCCAGATTGACCGTTGTGCAGGTGTGGTCCATGCTGTACTGAAAGGCGCCGCTGCCCTTGCCCGCAAGGATGGATTCCAGGTCCGGACCCGCCGTGGATACCACAAACTCGCCCGCGAAATCACTGAGCTGGGCGAGGACCTCCGCCGCGTTCTCCTTGCGGGCCGACTCGCCGGTGATGATGACAGCTCCGGTGTCCACGTCCCCGCGGTCATAGCCTGCCAGGCGGTATTCCCGTTCCACCAGGTCCCGGACAGCGGAACCGTCGATCAGCACCGGCGTTTTGAGCGGCGTCAGGTAGACCTGGCTTTTGTAAACGACCTCTTTCTCCACGATGGAGACCTTGGGGACCGAAAAATATCCGCTGGTGTTTTCCATCTCGATCCGGCTGAAAATGACTTGGGTCGTCGAGGTTCCGATGTCGATGCCTACGCTCAGAATACTGGCCACGTCTCCACCTCCCACTGGCACAAAAAACAATAAACGGCTAAGGCGATTCCAAAATCGCCTTAGCCGTTTTGCTCGTATCACCGCACCCTGTTGTGCGGAGGATCACACTATTTCGTTTTTAAAATCAAACGAGATCCGGGTGCCGCCGCCGTCGGAATAGATGCGCAGCTTACCTCGCAGCTTATCCCGGACCGTGGCCTCCACGATGCGCAGCCCCAGGCTGCCGCTCTCCGTACCGGCGGGGACAAAGCCGCTCCCGTCGTCCGCCACAGTGATGGTGTGGAACATCACGCCCGCACAGAAGGACACCTGGACGAGGCCGGCCGCCGTGTGCTCGAAGGCGTGCTCCAGGGCGTTGGTGATCAGCTCGTTGACCACCAGAGCGATGGAGCCGGCCTGATTGGCGCTGAGCGCGACGTCATCCCCGCCCACCTCGATCCGGATCTGCTTTCCCTCCGGGACGAAGGACTGGATGTTGGCCCGCAGCTTCTCCAGAAGGGTGAGGCTGCTCACCGAGCGGAACCCACTCTGATTTTGCGTCAGTATATCATGGAGCGCCGCGATTGACAAGACCCTTCCCACATTTTCGGTCAAAATTTTTTCCGTCAGGGTGCCCCGGCACTTGCGCGCCTGGAGGTTCAAAATGCTGGCGACCAACTGCAGGTTGTTCTTGACCCGATGATGGACCTCCCGCAGCATCGTGGTTTCGGAACTGTCCACCCACTCGGAGCGGAGGGAGCGGTCCTCGCTCTCGTAGGTCTTGGCCAGAGCCTCGAATTTCTTTTCCTGGAGCAGATCCCCGCTGACGTCCTTCTCCCGGATCAGAACGGCGATCACCGCTCCGGCGGGGTTCCGGATGGGGACGACGTTCTGGCGGACCGCCCGGTTTTCCTGAGTGACGGCCTTGATATCGCAGACCGGCGCGTTGATGCCAACGGCGTGGAACACGGCCGGCTCGTTTTCCGCCAGGGCGTCCTCCCCCACGACCTCCTTCTCGTAGGCGCTGGCTGCGCTGGTGGGGCGCGCCTGGGCCACCACCACCGCCCGACCCTCCGACTGCATGCAGTCGATGAATACATCGGCCCCAGTCAGCTCGGCCATCAGGGGGAGCTGGCGGGCGATCTCCTCCAGTTGGGCGATTTCCGCCTCCGTCAGCCGGGTTTTTTCCCGGCAGATCCGTCTCAGCATCCTACCGCCCGGCCTCCATCCGCTTGCGCAGGTCCAGCGCGGCCGCCTCCATGGACAGGGCGTTGGCCTTTGCGTGAGTCGCGATGCGCCGGTAGGCTTTTTCTTCCGACAGGCCCCGTTCCTCCATGAGCCGCCGCTTGACCGAGGCCACCGGGTCGGCCCGCTCACCTTGCGCCAGAATGGCGTCGGCCAGGGCCGCCACCGGGATGCGCTTGTCCATGGCCGACTTCCGCAGCCACTGGTAGGCCTCCTGCTCCGAGCAGTGCTGCGCCCTGGCCAGGACGGCTTGCGCCTTGTGGATGCGCCTGTCTTCGTCAATTTTCTGCTGGGCCCGGCGGGTCTCCTCACGGCTGGCCTTCAGGCGCTGGCTCTGGGCGTAGGCCACCTCAATGGCCGGCAGAAGGGATTTCGGGTCCACCGGCTTGACCAGGTAGGCGGTGACGCCGGCCCGCTGGGCCCGCTCGATCATTTCGTCGTCACTGAAGGCGGTCAGCAGGACCACGCATCCCGCCGTATCCTCGGCCAGGATGGACTCCGCAGCGGACAGCCCGTCAAAGACCGGCATCTTGACGTCCATCAGCACCACCTCCGGCCGGTGCTGCCTGCACAGCTCGATGGCGTCAAATCCGTCCGAGGCGGTCCCCACCACGCGGCAGCCCAGCTCCTCCAAGGTCTCGGCCAAATCCATGCAGGTGATGGGCTCGTCCTCGGCAATGACGATCCGTTTCATACCGTACCACGCTCCCTTGGGTCATCATACTCTGCTACCAAAATAGCACAAATTACGGCGCGCAGCAATCCATTTCACAATTTTTCCCCTGCATGAAATCATTTGCGCAGAGCCGATTGTTTCTATAGGGGCTTTCGTGCTATGATAATAAATCAGATCAGCCATGAGCGTAGATCATGGGCATATCTGCACAAAAACGTCTGCACGATCCCACGCGGCTCCGCATCGCAGACCAACTGCAAGGAGGAATCGACCACCATGCTGGATAAGGAGCTCTGCAACCGCATTTCACAGTCCGCCAGCCTGATCATCGGCCACCATGTGCTGGTGACCGACAAAAACGGCATCGTGCTCGGCAGCAACGATCCCGCCCGGATCGGTACACTGCACGGCGCATCCCTGGACGTCATCGCGTCCGGACAGCAGATCTATCATAACCAGACCGATGCCAGCCGCCTTTCCGGCACCAAGCCGGGCACCACCATCCCGCTGTCGGTCAACGGCGAAGTCATCGGGACCATCGGCATCACGGGCTCGCCGGAGGAGATCTCCAAATACGCCATATTGATCCAGCAGCTTGCCCAGCTATTCATGGATTTCCATGCCCAGCAGCAGCCCTCGGTACACCGGGACTACAAAAAGCGCAACCTGCTGCACGACCTGGCCGCCGACATCCAGGACGACATGCTGGAGAACATCCACAACAGCGCCTATGAGCGGGGCTACGATCTGGAGCTGCCCCGGGCCGTGCTGTGGATTGAGCTGGAGCCGGCCGACGGCAGCGCCCGGGCGGGCCCCGCCCCGCTGCAGGCAAAGCTGCTGGCTTTTCTGGCGGAGCAGTTTGTTCACCCCCAGGATTTTCTCTGCGCGCAGAGCGACTCGGAGGCGGCGGTGCTGGCGCTGCTGCCGGAGAACAGCAGCTCCTTGGAGGGGCTGCGGCAGAAGTCGGGGGCGGTGCTGGACCGCTTTGGCCCGGAGTGCCGGGTCCTGCATCTGGGGATCGGCTCCCAGGCGGAGGGAATACGGGCCCTGCACACCTCATACGAGGACGCGCATCTGGCGGCACGGGTGCTTCAGATGCGGCGCACGGCCCACGGCTGCCTGACGGTGAACGACATCTTTTTGGAAAAGCTAGCGCTGAACCTCAGCCCTTCCGCCTGCGACCACATCAGCTCCGCGCTGCTGCGCCCCATTCAGCAGTCCAAGGACCACGAGCTGTTGATGCAGCTGATCAGCTGCTGGTGTCAGACCCGGTTCAATTTTTCCAAGACGGCGGAGGCGCTGCACGTCCACAAGAGCACGCTGGTCTATCGGTTCCGCCGGATCGAGGAGCTGTACGGCCTGGACCTGTATGATTTTGACAAGACCATGGCGCTGTATCTGCTCAACCTGCGGCGCAGCCTTTTGGAGCTCAAAGGCTAGGGCCGCAAGGCTGTTCCGCTGTGCGCACCACAGGAGGGCGGCCCCTTTCAAACCGCTGGCCGGCCGGGGAGGCCGAGACGGCACGCGCGCCAAAAAATGGTGCTACCTTTTTTCCAATATAGGGCCTGAATCCCGGAAAACAGCCTGATTTTTCGTACGATTCGTATGAGATGCGGAGGAATTTTCCTCATTTTTTCCGATGTTTCTCTCGATGACACGGGATGTAAATAATGATAATATTCAGGCAGATAACGCGGGAAGATTTGGCTATTTTGAACGCACTGTTTTCTGAATTTGCGCAAATGAAAGGATGGAATGTTTATGACTCCCAAGAAAATTGCAGTCCTGGGCGGCGGCAACGGCGCTCACACCATGGCGGCGGAATTCACCCTCAAGGGCCACACGGTCAACATGTATGAGATGCCCCAGTTCAAGAGCGGCATGAAGAAGGTCTTTGACACCAAGACCATCAAGCTGCAGGGCAACATCCCCGAGCTGCAGGGTTCCGTGGAGCTGAACATGGTCACCGACGATATCGCCGCCGCCGTGGAGGGCTGCCACTACATCTGCATCGTGGCTCCGGCCTTTGCCCACTCCGGCTATGCCAAGCTGCTGAAGGGCCACCTGCACAAGGACCAGATCGTCGTCACCTTCCCCGGCGCCTTCTCCGCGCTGGTTTTGAAGAATGTCTTTGGCGACGACCCCGACTGCCCGGTCTTTGCCGATGCGAACAACCTGCCCTATGACGCACGTCTGGTGGAAAAGGGCTCCGACACCGTCAACGTGTTCGGCCGGAACCCCATCAACATCGCCTTCCTGCCCGCGGAGAAGGGTCCCGCCCTGATCAACGAGATGCGGGAGGACCTGTTCCCCTTCGAGAAGATCTACACCGACGTTCTGGAGTGCGGCCTGGCCATCGTGAATCCCGACTGGCACGCCGGCCCCGTACTGTTCAACATTTCCCGTATCGAGAGTCCCCAGGTCAACTTTTTCCTGTACGAGCACGGCTGGACGCCCTCTGCCTGCCGCCTGAACATCGCCATGGACAAAGAGCGCAAGGCCATCGGCGAGGTACTGGGCTACAACCTGCGTCCCATGGAGGACTTTGCCGGACGTCCCGAGGACTACAAGTGGACCTGGCAGGACCTGTATAAAGAGGGCCACGGCTCCATCGGCCTGACCCCCATCTGCGGCCCCAACGACATCGGCAGCCGTTATCTGACGGAGGACATCCCCTTCGGCCTGGTGCCCTGGGCCGCCATCGCGGAGATTCTGGGTGTTCCCATGCCCCTGACCAACGGCTTTATCGACATCATCAACGTGGTCCATGAGCGGGATTGGCGCAAGGAGGGCCGGAGCGCCGAAGATCTGGGCATCGTGGGGTTGAATAAAGAGCAGCTCCTGAAGTACGTCCAGACCGGCGTGAAGTAAAACGGCGCACCCATTGCGCGGTATCCTAAAAGTAAAGAAGGTCGTCATAAGTCGATAGAAAAGAAATTGTCGGAGGAATGATATGAAAGTGAAAAAGTTGATTTGCATGATGCTGGCCGCAGCGCTGTCCATGACGATGCTGGCTGGCTGCGGAGGTTCCGGTTCCCAGGGCGGCGGCAAGTCCGGAGAGGAAAAGGAAGTCTATTCCCTGCGTATCGCGACCCACTACAACCAGGAACACCTGGGCTATGCCTCCCTGACCCGGATCGAGGAGGAGCTGGAGAGCAAGAGCGACGGCCGGCTGGACGTTACGCTGTATCCCTCCTCTCAGTTGGGTGATTACACTCTGACCTTTCAGGAATTGTCAGAGGGAACGGTGGATATGGCACTGATCCCCATCCCGTCCGAATACGATTCCCGGCTGGAAATGAATTTTATCCCCTACCTGGTCAACGACTATGCCTCCATGGCGGATGCCTTTGGGCCGGACTCCTACTTCTGCAATAAGTATACCGAAATTATGAGCGATTTGGACATCAAGTGGCTGGGCACCTATGCAGAAGGAATGATCGGAATGGGCTTTGCCAGCTATCCCGAGGGGTACAACGACGTGAACGACACCAGCACGGCCAAGGCCAACACGCTGGTACGCGCCCCTGCCATCGAGGTGTACAACCTGGTGACCCAGGATATGGGCTATGGAGCTACCACCATTCCCTATTCCGACCTGTATACCGCCATGCAGACCGGCGTCTGCAACGGCTGGATCGGCGGTACGCCCCAGCTGAACTACTCGGACTTCCGCGACGTAATCAAATATTACGTCCCCTACAATGTCTTTGTAGAGAACATTGGCTACATGATGAGCCAGAAAATATACGACGAGCTGCCCGCCGACCTGCAGGAGCTGATTACACAGACCTTCATGAATGAAGCCCTGAACTCGTATGAGACGGCTGAGTCAGCCGATGGAGACGCCATCCAGAAAATGAAGGACTATGGCATTGAGATCCTGGAGCTGACCGATGAAGAGCTGACCGCCTATCGGAATCATGTTGTCGAAGTTACCTGGCCGAAACTGACGGGGAACATCGGCGAAGATATCCTGAACGAGCTGATCGCTGCGAACAGCTGAGCGGGCAGGGTGACCTCCCCCGTACTGCCTGCACGCAGGTACGTGCAGGCAGTATGCCATATGTGACTCCCTTCACCCGATGTCCGGCGGGAGGGGGGAACGCCTTTGCGCCGGAAAAATCTAAGAGAGCGAGGAGCTGCTAATGGCGAAAGAGCACTTCGATTTGGAAAAGACGCTGTTTTGGAGGATTCTCCACCATGTGGTCAAATGGCTGATGATTATCGGCAGTGTCTGCTCCACAGCCGTCATGGTGTGGGCGGTAATCAAACGTTATTTCTTTAAGGGCAACTTGTATGGCTCGGACGAGATCATCATGTTGTTTGCCTTCTGGCTGTATTTTATGGGGGCTGTCTACGGCAGCTATGAGGACAGCCACATCAAGGCCGATTTGCTGAATGTGTACATCAGAAACATGCGCTGCAAGGACGGTCTGGCCCTGCTGTCCCAGGCGCTTACCGTGCTGGTTAATACCATCGTTTTGATCTGGGCCGCCAAGTATTTCTCCGGCGAGATCGCCAAATGGGGCTTGTCCACCTCCCTGAAGATCCCCCTGGTCATTCCGAAAGCTTCGGTGTTCTTTGGGTTCCTGCTGATGGAGTTCTACCATGTGTATTATCTGCAGCGCAACCTTCGGACCTATCTGCGGGAGGGCTACTATACCACGCCTGTGCCAGGCGACTATGTATCTGACCGGCTGAAAGAAAAATATCCCGCCATCACGCTGCCCAATAAGGCGGAGGCCAAGGCAATGCTCGAAGCGGCGGATTCCGGAGCAGAGGAGGAGAACGACGGATGATTTCGATTGCAATCAGCATCATGATCCTGGTTGGCTGCCTGGTGGTCGGAATGCCCATCCCCTTTGCCTTTGGCGGGGCATTCCTCTGGATCACCTACACGTTGGGTTTTAATCCCAATACCTTGCTGGCCAGCGGATATACGCAGATCAATTCTACCATTCTGCTGGCTATTCCGCTGTTCGTTCTGGCGGGCAAGGTCATGGAGAAGGGCCGTATTGGGGATGCCCTGATCGGTTTGGTGGAGCGGTTTGTGGGACGGTTCAAGAGCGGCTTGGGCGCGGTGGCGGTCATTACCTCCGCGGTGTTCGGTTCCATCTCCGGAAGCGCCTCGGCGACACTGTCGTGCATCGGCGCCCTCATGGAGCCGCGCCTGACCCGTGCGGGCTATGAAAAGGGCTATACCGCAGCGCTGCTGGCGGCTGCTTGTCCGCTGGGCCTGCTGATTCCGCCCAGCTCGGCCCAGGTCCTGTATGCCTGGTCCAGCGGTACTTCGGTTCTGGCCTGTTTCACAGCCACCATCGTCCCCGGCCTGATCCTGGTGGCGCTGCTGTGCCTGGTCAACATGGTCATGACTAAAAAGTTTGACATCGTACAGCCGCCCAAGGAGGATTTCCAGACCTGGGGCAGGAATACGGCCAGATCCACACTGCGTGCCATCCCCGCTTTGATTATGCCGGTTATCATCCTGGGCGGAATCTATGGCGGTATCATGACGGCTACCGAGGCCGCCGCCATCAGCGTGGCCTACGCCATCCCCTGCGGCATGTTCATCTATAAGGGCCTGAAGGGGGA
This sequence comes from uncultured Eubacteriales bacterium, assembly GCA_902492005.1. Lineage (GTDB taxonomy): Bacteria > Bacillota > Clostridia > Oscillospirales > Oscillospiraceae > Intestinimonas. Next base: position 37,135 of record CABUJV010000009.1, on the reverse strand, counting down.
CGGCCTGCATCAGGCGCTGACGGAATCCGCCTGCGCCACCGGCGTTATTATGGTGATGTTCTTCATGGTCATGATCTTCAGCAAGCTGCTGACGATGCAGAACGTGCCCGCTCAGATTGCACAAGTTCTGCTGAGCATTACGGACAACAAGTACCTGATTCTTTTGATGGTCAATGTCTTTATGGTCATCATCGGCATGTTGATGGACGACACCAGCGGCATCCTGCTGTGCACGCCCATCCTGCTGCCGATCGTACGGGGCATCGGCATCCATCCGGTTCATTTTGCCGCCATCCTGGGCGTCAATCTGGGTATGGGGAATATCACGCCGCCCACTGCGCCCATGCTGTACCTGAGCGGCCGCGTCTGCGGAGCCAAGATCAACAAGATGCTCTCGCCCATCATGATCTTCATCCTCTTCGCTTGGATTCCCACACTGCTGATCACGACTTACATCCCGGACGTGGCCACCTTCCTGCCCAAGCTCATGATGCCTCAGATCTTCAGTTAATTGGAAGGCCTGCACTTTTGCCTGGTTGAAACACAAACACCCCCGGCCCGCCGCACAGCTTGTGCGGCGGGCAGGGGGCGTTTCCAGACAAGGTGCGCCTACTCACTCCAGGCAGATCCACGCCTGTTTGTGCTCGGTCACATAGCCGATGGCCGTAGCCTGAGGGAGAACGTCCCGCAGCTCGGCCAGACAGGACTGGGCGTCCGCCTCCGGCAGGGCCATCAGCAGTCCGCCGCTGGTCTGGGGGTCGTACAGAATGTCCTGCATGGCTCGGCTGACGGCGCCGCGCACCTCCACCCCGGCCTGGGCGTAGTCCCGGTTGCGGTAGGCTCCGGCGGGGATAAAGCCCATCTCCGCCAGGGGATAGGCCTCGGGGTGAAAAGGCACCCGGTCGGTCTGGATATGGATGGAGCAGCCGCTGCCCTGGGCCATTTCAAAGCTGTGACCCAGCAGGGCAAAGCCGGTGACGTCGGTACAGCTATGGACCGGATAGCGGACCATGATGTCACGGGCGGCCTTGTTCAGGGTGGCCATCTGCCGGTAGATGCGCTTCAGGACCGGGGGCTCCACCAAGTCGGCCTTGGCGGCGGTGGTGAGGATACCAATGCCCAGCGGCTTGGTGAGGAGCAGAACGTCGCCGGGGCGGGCGCCGCAGTTTTTCAGGACCTTTTGGGGGTGGACGAAGCCGGAGACCGCCAGACCGTAGATGGGCTCCGCGCCGTGGATGGTGTGGCCCCCGGTGATGATGGCCCCCGCCTCGTAGGCTTTGTCGTAGCCCCCCCGCAGGATCTCCTGCACGGTCCCCGGCTCCATCTGCTCAGGAATGCACAGGATGTTCAGCGCCAGCTTGGGCTCCCCGCCCATGGCGTAGACGTCGCTCATGGCGTTGGCCGCCGCGATCTGCCCGTAGAGGAACGGGTCGTCCACGATGGGGGGGAAGAAGTCGGTGGTCTGCACCAGGGCGGTCTCGTCGTCCAGAACGTAGACGCTGGCATCGTCGCTCTTGTCGTAGCCCACGATCAGGCGAGGGTCCTGATGGGTCAGGAAGCCCTCCAGCATGTGCACCAGCGTCCCGGCCCCCACCTTGGCGCCGCAGCCGGCGCAGGTGGCCAGCTTGGTCAGTTTTACCTCGGTCTCCATGCTCGCATCTCCTTAGCTGTTTTCCGCCCGGTAGCAGGTGCGGTAGCCCTCCGGCAGCGCCTGCACGACCTGCTCCACCTCCTGGGGCCAGATGTCCGCCGGACAGGCCGTCTCACCCTCGTAGCGCACGCAGGTGCCGCAGCTGCTGCTCAGGTCCCGGGGCACCGGCATGAGCTTTGCCGCCATCCGGCAACTCTCGCAGAGCCGCTTGTACCGGATGGCGCCGAAGTGGGAATAGAATGTGGCGATATAGGTCATCTCACTTGGTGATGGAGAGGGTATACTCTCCGCCGTGCTCCGCACAGGCCACCCGGTAGCCCTGGTGCTCGGCGTAGCGGGTCACGTTTTCCCGGGAGGTGGGGTTGTCCACCACGATTTGGTAGGCGGGCTCCTGGGAGGCCATGGCCTTGCGGAGCATGACCACGGGCTCCGGGCAGGAGAGCCCACGGGCGTCCAGAGTATTCATAACGATCCTCTCCTTTACGATTCTTCTTTTCGGAAGGTGTTGAGACAGGCGATGACGGCCGCCACGGCGATGCCGATGACCACGGCCAGCTTGCCGTTGGTGGTGGGGCCCTCGCCGCTGGAGGCCAGGCCGAAGTTGTGAGCGAAGGCGGCTCCCGCCATGAGCCCCAGCACCGTGACGGCGCTGTCGGTGTTGCCCTCGCCGGAGAGCACGAGCTGCCGCAGGGGGCAGCCCCCCAGCAGGACACAGCCAAAGCCGGTGAGCAGCATCCCCAGGAAGTTCCACAGCCCGTCGGTGTGGGCCACGGCCTGGCCCGTGAAGCCCAGGCGGAAGTAGGCGTCCGGCGTGACGGCGTCGAGCACCAGGTTGCAGACCAGGGCGCTGGCCAGAATGGCCAGGAAGCCCAGCAGCAGCTTATACTCCCGGAACAGGATCAGGTCCCGGATGCCGCCCACCATGCACAGCCGGGTCCGTTGGGCCAGCGCGCCCACGACGAGCCCGGCGGCCAGGCTGATGAGGACGGCCGCGTGCTTGGCGCCGGGGCCGCCGCCCGGCTCCGTGAAGCGGAGAAGGGTGGGAGCGCCGATCAGGAGCAGGAGCAGCACCACCTGGAAGACGGGGAACAGCCGGCCCTCCAGGGCGGGGAGCCGGTAGGTGCGCCGGAGGGAATACCCCCGGTTCAGGAAAAACACCCCGGCCAGAATGCCGCAGACGAAGCCGCCCAGGCCGAACAGGGCGTTCAGGTCGCCGCCGGCCAGCCGCAGGATCATGCGGAAGGGGCAGCCCAGGAACATCAGACAGCCGATCATGACGAAGACGCCCAGCACGAAGCGGGTCAGCGGGGCGCTGCCGCCCCGGGCGGAGAGCTCCTTCCGGGTCAGGGCCAGCAGAAAGCTGCCCAGCACCAGGCCGATGATCTCGGGGCGGATGTACTGCACCGCGGCGGCGGAGTGGAGGCCAAGGGCTCCGGCGGTGTCCCGCAGGAAGCAGGCGATGCAGAAGCCCATGTTGACCGGATTGCCGAAGAACACCAGCAGGGATGCGAGGATACCGATGACGGCGCCGGCCAGAACGATGCCGGAGGTTTCCTTTTTCAGGTCCATTCTCTGTTTCTCCTTCCATAGTTTGGGTCACATTCAGTATAGCATGCAAGCGGCCCGGCATCCAATCGCAATTATTGATTATTTATTAGTATTTATTTGAAATTTAAATAAAAATGCAGTAGAATAGAGCCAGTACAGACCGGAAGGGAGCGGCCATCGTGAGGAGTATCTATCTAGACAACGCCAGCACCACCTTTCCCAAGCCCAGGGCCGTGGCGGACGCCATGTATGGCTTTCTGACTCAGGCGGGGAGCAACATCAACCGGGGCTGCTACCAGCGGGCCTACCGCGTGGAGGAGACCGTTTACGAGACCCGGCAGATGCTGTGCGAGCTGTTCGGCGGAGAGGACTGCAAGAACGTGGTCTTTACCAAAAACGTCACCGAGAGCCTGAACGTCCTGCTGAAGGGCTTTCTCCGGCCCGGCGACCATGTGCTGGTGTCCGCTGTGGAGCACAATGCCGTCATGCGGCCTCTGGTGCAGCTGGAGCGCAGGGGCGTCTCCTTTTCCAGGGTCCCCTGCGCAGAGGACGGGAGCCTGCGGGTCGAGGCCCTCGCCGGCTGCCTGACCCCCCGCACCCGGGCCGTGGTCATGACCCACGCCAGCAACGTGTGCGGAACGCTGCTGCCGCTGGGGGAGGTGGGGGCGTTCTGCGCGGCCCACGGCCTGCGCTTTTTCGTGGATTCCGCTCAGACCGCCGGCGTCTGGCCCATCCACATGGGGGACATGCACATCGACGCGCTGGCCTTCACCGGCCACAAGGGCCTGCTGGGGCCCCAGGGCGTCGGCGGCTTCGTGCTCCGGGAAGACCTGATCGGGCAGGTGGAGCCCCTGCTCTCCGGCGGGACGGGCAGCCTCAGCCACACGGAGGAGGTGCCGGACTTTCTGCCGGACCGCTTTGAGGCGGGGACGCTGAACCTGCCGGGGATTCTGGGCCTGCACGCCGGCCTGGCCTGGCTGAAGGACACCGGCATCGACGCGGTCCGGGCCCATGAGCGGAAGCTGACGGAGCGCTTTCTGGAGGGGCTTCGGGCCATACCCGGCATCCGGGTGGCGGGGAGATGGGATCGCCGCGGCCGGACGGGGGTGGTGTCCCTGCAGACCCCGGGGCGGGAGCTGTCCCAGGTGGCCTGGGAGCTGGACGAGACCTATGGAATCATGACCCGGGTGGGCTTGCACTGCGCCCCCGCCGCCCATAAGGCCCTGGGGACCTATCCCACCGGTACCATCCGCTTCTCCTTTGGCTGGTGGAACACGGAGGAAGATGTAGACGCGGCCCTCCGGGCCTTGGAGGAGATCCTGAAAGGGCGGCGCGGCCATGGAGCTTAAGCAGCTGGAATCCTTCACCAACGTGGTGGAGTACCGCAGCTTCACCAAGGCGGCGGAAAAGCTCTATATCTCCCAGCCCACCATCAGCACCCACATCCGGCAGCTGGAAGAGGAGCTCCACTCCCGCCTCATCATCCGGACCACCAAGAGCATCGAGATCACGCCCCGGGGATGGGAGCTGTACGAGTGCGCCTGTCATATTCTAGGCCTGCGGGACAATCTGCTCCAGCGCTGGGATGGCGAGAGCCGGAAGATCATCCGTCTGGGCGCGTCCACCATCCCCTCCGCCTACATCCTGCCGGAGCTGCTCCCCGCGTATGGAAAGGCCCATCCCGACACCTACTTTTCCATCCATCAAAGCGACAGCCAGGGCATCGTGGACGGACTGCTGCAGGGCAATTTCGACGTGGGCCTGGTGGGGATGCGCTGCACGGACGAGGCCCTGGCCTGCATCCCCTTTTACCAGGACCGGATGGTGCTGATCACGCCGGTGAACGAGCATTTCCTGGCACTGAAGGCCCGGGGGACGTTTCCTGCGGAGGCGCTGCTGGAGGAGGCAATGATCCTGCGGGAGAACGGGAGCGGCAGCAAAAAGAGTGCGGACCGCTTTCTGGAGAGCATGGGCATCCAGGAGTCCGAGCTGCAGGTCACCGCCCGCATCAATGATCAGGAGGCCATCAAGAATCTGGTGGCGCAGGGCCTGGGCATCTCCATCCTTTCCGAGCGGGCCGCCCGGAATTTCTGCGAGGAGAAGCGGCTGCTGGTGTTCGAGCTTCCGAAGAGTGCGGCTCGGCGGAGTCTCTACCTGATCTATCAGAAAAACGACATTCTAAAGCCGTATATTCAAAAATTTACCGAGTATGTAAGGCGGTTTTACCCGGCGGCGGAGCCGGAAAGCGCCAAGCCCGGAAAAGCCCGGTGATGCAGGGGCCGAGCTCGGCCTTGCGCAAAGCCCGGCCGGATATGCGGGCCGCGGAAGACGCAGTCCGCTCTGTTCCCGGGCATGGTGATTTTGAAGGAAAACAAGAAAGGCCCGCCCCCAGTCGGGAGCGGACCTTTTGTATCAGCTGCGGAGCTGGCCGTCGATTCCGATGACGGACACCTTCAGCGGGATCCTGCGGCCGGACGCGTCCACGGCGGCCTCTGCGGCGCGCTGGATGCCGCCGCAGCAGGGGACCTCCATCCGGACGACGGTCACGCTGCGGATCTCGTTGGCGGCGAGGATGGCGGCGAGCTTTTCCGTATAATCCCCCTCGTCCAGCTTGGGACAGCCCACCAGGACCACGCGGCCGCGGATAAAGTCCCGGTGGAACGCGCCATAGGCAAAGGCTGTGCAGTCGGCGGCGATGAGCAGGTCCGCCCCGTCAAAGTAAGGGGCCCGGACGGGCACCAGCTTGAGCTGCACAGGGAACTGCCGCAGCTCCGAAGGAACCTCACCGGCCGCGGCGAGGCGCTCCTCCCGCCGGATGACGCGGCTGGCGGAGCCGGGGCAGCCGCAGGGGAGCGGTGTGCCGGCACCTTGCCTGGCGGCCTTGGCGGCCAGCACGGCGGCGTGGTCGTAAGCGGGGGCCTCCCGCTCCTCAAAGGTGATGGCGCCGGTGGGGCAGGCGGGGAGGCAGTCCCCCAGCCCGTCGCAGTAGTCCTCCCGCAGCAGCCTGGCCTTGCCGTTTACCATGCCGATGGCCCCCTCGTGGCAGGCCGCCGCGCACAGCCCGCAGCCGTTGCATTTGTCCTCGTCGATTTTGATGATCTTTCTTACCATATCTGTGACACTCCTATCAGTTGTTCCCGGACGGGAAAGACGACTCTTGCTTTTCGAATAGGAGCATACTATACTGAAAGAGAACTGTATGTTGCAACGGCAACGGGAGGGGCTTTTTTGAAGAATTATTTACAGGTACTGTGCCAATCGCCGCTGTTCGCAGGCGCTACGGAGGCAGACGCCCGCGCGATGCTGCAATGCCTGGGGGCAGTGGTCCGGCGGTACGGTCGGGGAGAGTTCGTCCTGCGCAGCGGCGGCCCGGCGGACCGGATGGGCGTGGTGCTCTCCGGCGGGCTCCAGGTCTGCCGGGAGGATGCTCTGGGTTACCGCACGATCCTAGCCGCCCTGGGCCCGGGGGAGCTCTTTGGAGAGGCCTATGCCTGCGCACGGGCAGAGACGCTGCCGGTATCGGTGCTGGCCAGCGCGGACAGCGCGGTGGTGCTGCTGGACTGTAAAAAGCTGCTGACCGCCTGCCCCACGGCCTGCCGGTTCCACGGGGAGCTGATCCGCAACCTGACTTCGGTACTGGCCCGGAAGAACGTCTTTTTGACCCGGCGGATGGAGCACCTGTCCAAGCGCACCCTGCGGGAAAAGCTGCTGTCTTATCTGGAGGAGCAGGCGGCGGAGGCCGGCGGGACCATGTTCGAGATCCCGCTGGACCGCCAGGGGCTGGCCGACTATCTCTGCGCCGACCGCAGCGCCCTGTCCCGGGAGCTGGGCGCCCTGAAGCGGGAGGGCGTGGTGGAGTTTGAGCGCAGCCGGTTCCGGCTGCTGTACCCTACGGATGCCCAAAATGAGAAGTGAGGTGAACCCCATGCATCCCATCCCCATCCTTCTGGACGGAGCCCCGGCCATGACGACGCCATCGACCGCCGCCTGTTCGAGTCCAAACATTGTTGGATCGGGGTGGAGCGCCACGGGAAGGTGACCCGGGGAAAGATCGTGACCGATGCCTACAGTGGCGCCAAGCGGGCGGCCAATGCCTGGCTGGTGACGGGCTCTGACCGGGAGGGCTTTATCTGCCGTATGATGGAGCTGTTTGCCGGCTATGGGGCATGGACGCCGGACGAAAAATTTCAGCGAAACAGGAAAAAGGACTTGCAAGTCCAGCCAGAATGTGTTAATATAATCAAGCCGTCTGGAGCAGACGGCGATTTCCGGGTGTGGCGAAGTTTGGTATCGCGCTTGAATGGGGTTCAAGAGGCCGCTGGTTCGAATCCAGTCACTCGGACCATTTAATGATAATCCGAACTACATTATCCAAGTGGGTAGTGTGTTCGGATTTATCATTTCTATTGAGAATATTTTATAAATCCTCATAAGCAACGGGCACAGAGAAATGAAACCTCTGTGCCTGCATTGCAATATGAAGGTAATTTTTCGTCAGCCAAACACTTCAGTAGGAACAAAGCGAATGTCTTTGATCTCTGACTCCATTTGGCGGTATGTGGCCTCCGTTTCCGGCGTAAACTGCACGTCGCTTGCGTAGTACAAGAGATACGTGCCATCCTTTGTTGTCATAATATACTCACACTTTGCAAAACTCCATTCGCCACCATTGTCTACCTGCTCCTTGGTAAGCTGTTCGTCCCACCGCAGGACGTAAAACAGCATACCGCCAGTTTCGCCTCCACACGCCTCACGAATTCCCGGGGCATAGACGATATACTCACCAAATTCATTGGTTTCTGAGGCATACTGATCTTTCCAGGTGCCGGGCAAAATCAGCGTGAGCCCGATATCCTCAAAGTTAACCGTTTCCTGCTCGACAGGTACCTCGACCACAGTTTCCCTGCCGAAAGCATACGCCCCAACCGCGCCACTGACGAGCATAAGGGCAATGACAGCCGCCACACTAACAAATTTCCGAATCATATTTTTATACTCCTTTTGATTGCTCCGTTTTTGTCCAACCTCTTGTACCAGCCGATCATCAATATTTCCGATTCGATTAGCAAATTGCTTGTTATTCATAGCGTAATTCCCTCGCCTTCTAAGTAATCTTTTAGCTTTCGGCGGAGATGGAACAATATGGATTTCACCTTGCCCTGGCTGCATTTTGTACGCTGGCAGATATTTGATATGGATTCAAAGTACCAATAGCGCCAAATAAATATATCCCGCTTTTCTTTGTCCTGTTTCCACAGCCACTTGCTGATAGCATTTTCTATCTGTCTGTTTTCCAGTTCTGATTCGACGGATTCTTGTCCAGAAACGCAGTCCGCTAATTCCTCGAAAGAACAGATAGCTTCTGGATTTCGCTTCTCCGCAGAAAGATACTCATACTTTTTTAGGGCAAGGTTTCTCGTAATTTTTCCCAGGAACGCCGGAAGATGGTCTGGCCGTTTTGGGGGCATATTGTTCCATGCAGCTAGATAGGTGTCATTGACACATTCCTCACTATCCTCATGGTTCACAAGAATATTGTTAGCGACTTGATGGAACAGTTTCCCATATTTGACCGCCGTCTCACGAATGGCGTCCTCTATTCTTGCCCAGTAAAGCTCTATGATTTTCGTATCCTCCATACTCTGCCTCCGTTCCTACGGTGTTCCGTGAAAAGCGCCTTTCATACTATAAGTACGGTTTTTATGGAGATGGTTGCAAGTCTATTTGGATTTTATCATAGAACATATTTTTATGAGTCTACGTGAAGAACCACCCTTTATGCCAGACTATGACGCAAGAACTGGATTGTCAACTCAAAGCATAATACAATAACGTCCCGGATGAGAGACAAAAGGATTGCGATTTAAGCGTTTAGGATAAAACCCTCTTGCCGACTGCTTACAACCATTGATATGACTGGGCTTCCCCAGATCCTATAATTACACTCCGACCAAGTCGTCGCAAGCTTTGTATTGCTTGCGACGACTTTTTTATGCTTTGCACTGAAAAATGTTTTACGCTCACTCCTGTGGAATATACAAGCTTCGGTGTTGGGCCAGAGAATAAAAAATGCGAAACCATACAGACTAGCTTTATCTTAAATAAAGGGGCTGGAATCTCTATGGTCGAACAGGACACGATAAGACTGCTTCGAGAATGTGACGCAGGCGTTAAAATGGGGGTCGCATCCATTGATGACGTTCTTGAGCAAGTACACAGTGGTGCCCTCAAGCAGTATCTGACGGGGTGCAAAAAGGAACATGAGAAGCTAAAGGACGAGATTCAGACCCTACTGAACAAATACCATGATGACGGAAAAGAACCAAACCCCATTGCCAAAGGTATGTCTTGGATGAAAACCAATATGAAAATGGGGATGGACAACTCCGATCAGACGATTGCAGCCCTGATGACGGATGGCTGTAATATGGGTGTCAAATCGCTGAATCAATATCTGAACCAATATGAGGCAGCCGATGAAGTCTCCAAGGATATCGCGAAACGGCTGATTCATTTGGAAGAACAGCTTGCCGTGGACATCCGCAAGTTTTTATAAGAAGTATATGCTGCAATTCACCACTTTGGTTGTCTGAAAATTGCCCTTCGCCATCAAAAATATGGGTAAAACCACTTACCACCTGCTTACAAACCTCTGATTTTACTGAGTTTTGCCAGATCCTTTAATGACACTCGGATAATCCGAACTGCATGATCCAAGTGGGTCATGGGTTCGGATTTATCATTTTTATCGAAAATGTACTTTAGTGGACAAGGGCAGGAATAAAAGTTCCTGCCCTTGTTCTTTTACACGCCCCGCGCTATAATCGATCCATAGAAACTACTCAACAAATTCCTGTTTAGAGAGGAGCAGACAATTATGCAAATGCCGCAAGAAAATATTGATACGATTATGTTTGCTCCCTGCGGAATGAATTGTAAGGTTTGTTATCAGCACTGTTACCACAAAAAACCATGTGCCGGTTGCTTGAACAACGATAAAGGGAAACCGGAACATTGCCGCAAATGCAAAATCAAGGACTGTATCAAGGAAAAATCTCTGTCCTATTGCTTTGAATGTTCCGAATATCCATGTAAGCTGATTCAAAGCCTTGAAAAAAGCTATAACAAGCGGTATCAAGCAAGCCTTACAGAAAATAGCCGTTTTGTTCAAGCACATGGTTTAGGGTGCTTCATGGAACAACAAAAAACAAAATATACTTGCCCTAAATGTGGTGGCATTATCTCCATTCACGACCGAGAATGGAGTGAGTGTCAAGAAAAAATGGAATAGCAAATCCCCGTTTATCGGAGAGATAGGACAGGCGGGAGTGCTTTCAATACTCCCGTCTGCCCACAATATTTCAGCGGATGCGGGCGATGCCCTGCGCCTTGGCCTCGCCGGCCACGGCCTTGGCCACGACCTCGGCCACCGACTTGTCCAGAACGGAGGGGATGATATACTCGGGGGAGAGCTGGTCGTCGGGGATCAGGCCGGCCAGCGCGTGGGCAGCCCGGATCTTCATGCCCTCGGTGATGTCGGTGGCCCGGACCATCAGGGCTCCCTTGAACACACCGGGGAAGACCAGCACGTTGTTGATCTGGTTGGGGAAGTCGCTGCGGCCGGTGCCCACCACCGCCGCCCCGCCCCGTTTGGCCTCGTCAGGCATGATCTCGGGCACGGGGTTGGCCATGGGGAAGACGATGCCCTGGTTCATGGTGCCCACCATCTCGGCGGTGACCAGGCCCGGCCGGGACACGCCCACAAAGGCGTCGGCCCCCTTCAGCGCGTCGGCCAGGGTGCCGTGCTCGTGGTTTAGGTTGGAGATATGGGAGATCTCCTCCTGGCCGGGATTGAGCCCTTCGTCGCCCTCGCAGATAATGCCGTGGATGTCGCACATCACCACGTTGCCGAACCCCATTTTGATGAGCAGCTTGCCGATGGCGATGCCGGCGGCGCCGGCGCCGTTGATGACAATCTTCACCTGGCCCATCGGCTTCTTGGTGACCTTGATGGCGTTGAGCATGGCGGCGGCCACCACGATGGCGGTGCCGTGCTGGTCGTCGTGGAACACGGGGATGTCGCAGAGCCCCTTCAGGCGGCGCTCCACCTCGAAGCACCGGGGCGCGGCGATGTCCTCCAGATTGATGCCGCCGAAGCTCTTGGAGATGAGCGCGATGGTCTCCACCAGCTTGTCCACGTCCTTGGTGTCCACGCACAGGGGAATGGCGTCCACGCCGCCGAACTCCTTGAAGAGGGCGCACTTGCCCTCCATGACGGGCATACCGGCCGCGGGGCCGATATCGCCCAGGCCCAGCACGGCGGAGCCGTCGGTAATGACGGCCACCAGATTGCTCCGGCGGGTCAGGTCGAAGGACTTGTCGTAGTCGGCCTGGATCTCCAGGCAGGGCTGGGCCACGCCAGGGGTATACAGGAGGGACAGGTCCTCTCGGGTCTCCACATGCTTCCGGGCGATGACCTCGATCTTGCCGTGCAGGGCGTAGTGGAGGTCCAGAGACTTTTGACTGATTTCATCCATAACTCAATGCTTCCTTTCTCAACGTGGGTGGAGTTTGGCGCCGGGGCCTCACACCATCTCTTCGGGGTGGAATACCTCGTCGAACCGCTCCGCCGTCAGGAAGCCCAGCTTCACGCAGGCCTCTTTCAGGGAGATGTTCTCCCTATGGGCCAGCTTGGCGGTCTTGGCGGCGTTGTCATAGCCGATGTAGGGGTTCAGGGCGGTGACCAGCATCAGGGAGTGGTAGAGGTTGCGGCGGCACTTCTCCCGGTCGGCGGTGATGCCCTGGGCGCAGTTTTGGTTGAAGGAGGCCATGCAGTCGGTGAGCAGGCGGACGGACTGGAGGAAGTTGTAGATGCACACCGGCATGAACACGTTGAGCTCGAAGTTGCCCTGGCTGGCGGACAGGCCCACGGCCACATCGTTGGCCATGACCTGGACGGCCACCATGGTCACCGCCTCGCACTGGGTGGGGTTGACCTTGCCTGGCATGATGGAGGAGCCGGGCTCGTTTTCCGGGATGCGGATCTCGCCCAGGCCGCAGCGGGGGCCGGAAGCCAGCCAGCGCACGTCGTTGGCAATCTTCATCAGGTCGGCGGCCAGCGCCTTCAGAGCGCCGTGGGCAAAGACCAGCTCGTCCTTGCTGGTGAGGGCGTGGAACTTGTTGGGGGCGGTGACGAAGCTCTTGCCGGTCAGCTCGCTGACCGCTTTGGCCACGTCCTCGGCAAAGCCCTTGGGGGCGTTGAGGCCGGTGCCCACGGCGGTGCCGCCCAGGGCCAGCTCGTGCAGGCCGGGAAGGGCCAGCTCCAGCATGGCCTTGTCCTTCTCCAGCATGTTCCGCCAGCCGCTGATCTCCTGGCCCAGGGTGACGGGCACCGCGTCCTGAAGGTGGGTACGGCCCGACTTCACCACGCCGGCGTTTTCCGCCTCCAGGCGGCGGAAGGTGGCGGCCAGGGCGTCCAGCGCGGGGAAGAGCTTGTCCTCCAGTTCCACTGCGGCCGCGATGTGCATGGCGGTGGGGAAGGTGTCGTTGGAGCTCTGGGACATGTTCACGTGGTCGTTGGGGTGGAGCAGCTTTTCGCCCGCGATCTCGTTGCCGCGGTTGGCCACCACCTCGTTGACGTTCATATTGCTCTGGGTACCGGAGCCGGTCTGCCACACCACCAGGGGGAAGTGGCCGTCCAGCTTGTGGGCGATCACCTCGTCGCAGGCGGCGCAGATCGCCCGGAACCTGGCGCCGTCCAGCCTGCCCAGGCCGTGGTTGGCCATGGCGGCGGCCTTTTTCAGGATGCCGAAGGCGTGGACGATCTCCAGAGGCATCTTTTCGGTGCCGATTTTGAAGTTCTGGAAGCTCCGCTGGGTCTGGGCCGCCCAGTAGCGGTCCGCGGGGACCTGTATCTCACCCATGCTGTCGCGCTCAATGCGGTATTCCATTGTGCTGTCTCTCCTTATCTTACGCCGGATAGGGGTATAACGCTCTGGAGCCCGCGGCCGGTGCCGGAAAAATCTGAATACCGGTCTGCGGGACAGGCGGTCAGAAGCTGCTGAGGGGCACGGACCCGTCGTCCTGACCCTTTTGGATGGCCCGGACCACCGCGTCGTAGCCGTAGCGGTCATTGACCTGGATGTGGAAACGCTCCCCCACCCGCTTGCCCAGCAGGGCCTTACCCAGGGGGGACTCCTTACTGATCAGGCCGTGGAGTGCGTCCTGCCGCATGGTGGTGACGACCTGGTAGGTCTCCTCGTCGCCTTCGTCCTCCAGATAGACCGTCACCCGGTCGTAGAGCCCGACCGTGCCGGCGTCCGCCCGGTCGGAGATGATCACCGCGGTGCGGATCATGTTCTCCAGAAAGCGGATGCGGCTTTCATTGCGGTTCTTCTCCTGCTTGGCGGCCTTGTACTCAAAGTTCTCGCTCAGATCGCCGAAGCCGCGGGCCTCCTTGACGGCCTCCAGCAGCTTGGGCCGGAGCTGGATGCGGCGGTAGTCCAGCTCCTCCCGCATGAGGCGGATATCCTTTTGCGTCAGTTCATTGTGCATGGCAGATGACCTCTTTTTTGGTTTGGTCTTTTTACTATAGCATTTTGTAGGGGGAGAGGCAACGGATTTCACAAAAAGAGGTGGATTTTCCGGAGGTATGGGATATACTACCCTCAGAATGGGAGAAGGGAGCTTTTGGAGGATGGAACGTCTGATCTGCCTGACCGTGGGGTATGTCTGCGGCTGCCTGCTCACCGCCGAGGCGGTGGCCCGATGGAGGACCGGCCAGGGCGCCCGGGCGCTGGGAACCGGAAATCCGGGCATGGCCAACATCGCCGGGACGCTGGGGAAGGGGGCGGGGGCCCTGGTGCTGGCGGGCGACCTGCTCAAGACCGCCCTGGCCTGCGCCCTGTGCCGCCTGCTGCTGGCTCAGGCGCTGGGCCGCCTGGCCGTCCTATACGCCGGACTGGGCGCGGCGCTGGGCCATAATTTCCCCTTCTGGAGCGGCTTCCACGGCGGCAAGGGGGTGACGGTGACCTGCGCCGCCCTGGTGCTGGCCTTTCCGCTGTGGGGGACCGTGAGCTGCATTCTGGGGCTGGCGGTGGTGCTCGGTACCGGCTACCTGCCCGTGGGGGCCCTGGTCATCCCGTCAGCGGCGGTGCTGCCCGCCTTCCGGCTGGGCGGGGCCGAGGCCGGAATGCTGGTGCTGGCGCTGACGCTGATGATGCTCTCCCGGCACATCCGCGGCCTGACCCGGGTGGCCCGGGGACAGGAGCCCCGGAAGTTCCGACGCACGGAAGCGAAATGAAAAGCGCACCCCGCCGGAGCCGGCGGGGCGCATTGCATGCAGGCTCAGTTGTTGCCGGTGGAGAAGAAGAGGGCCAGCGCGGCGGCGAAGCCGCTGACAGGCATGGTCTGGTGCACGATCCGGCCCGGTCCGAGAGCTTTTGCAGGACGAAGCCCTCGCCGCCGGGTCAAAGCACAAGAAAAAGATTCGACTTCTGAGAAAAAATATGGTACACTGACTGCCGGATATACGACGAGCAGAGAGAGGAGACCACGCGATGCGCATGCGGAAAAAGCCCAATCTGATCCCCCGGATGGAGTGCTGTGCGGACTATCTGGTGACCGATCCCCAGCAATGGCGGGGCCGCTGGCGGGAGAAGGGGGCACCCGGCTGTGAACTGCGCCTGGAGCTGGGCTGCGGCAAGGGCCGCTTCACCTGCGAGACGGCGGCGGCGGAGCCGGACGTCCTTTTTGTGGCGGTGGAGCGGGTGCCGGACGCCATGGTCATCGCCATGGAGCGGGCCAAGGCCGCCGGATTGGAAAATGTCTTTTTTATTGACGCCGACGTGGCCCGGCTGTCGGAGTTCTTTGCCCCCGGAGAGGTGGAGCGCATCTACATCAATTTCTGCGATCCCTGGCCCACCAACCGCCATGCCAAGCGGCGGCTGACCCACGAAAATTTCCTGCGGCTCTACCGCCAGGTGCTCTCCGACAGGGGGCAGATTCACTTCAAGACGGACAACAGCGGGCTGTTCGAGTGGTCGCTGTTCCAGTTCCCGCGGGCGGGCTATGCCCTGGGCGAGGTCACCCGGAACCTGCACGAAAACGGCATCTGCGGGGTGATGACCGACTATGAGGAGAAGTTCCACAACCTGGGCACCCCCATCAACCGCTGCGTGGGCACCAAGGGAGAGCTGCCGCCGGAGGAACCCGCCGCGGAGCCGGAGGAGTGAGCGCCGGCCGCCGCCGGTTCTGGCTGGAGGAGGCGGTCCGCAGATGCTTATGAAACAAGCCCCCGGGAGCACATAAGTGCTCCCGGGGGCTTGCCGCGTCAATCCGTCCGCTTATCGCCCCAGAAAAAGAGGGCCACGGTGCCCGGGCCGGTGTGGGCGCCGATCACCGTGCCCACGCTGTTGATGACCACCCGCCCATCCAGGTTGGGAAAGCGGGCCTCCACCAGGTCGGCCACCGCCCGGGCGTCCTCCGGACAGGCCGAGTGGGACAGAAAGCACTTGCCGCGGTAGGACGCGCTGCCCTGGGCGTGCTCAGCCATCTTCTGGACCATGCGCTGGATGACCCGGGTTTTGCTGCGGATCTTTTCCCGGGGGATCAGGCGGCCCAGATGGTCCATGTTCAGCAGGGGGCAGATGCCCAGCAGGGTCCCCACCGCCGCCGCCGCGGGGGAGATGCGGCCGCCCCGCTTATAGCTGGTCAGATCGGTGGAGAAGAACCAGTGATGTACCTCCAGTTTGTGGGCCTCCAGCCAACCGGCCAGCTCTTCCAGGCCGGCCCCGGCCCTCCGGCGCTCCCAGGCGGTGTCCAGCAGCAGCCCGTAGCCCGAGGAGGCCCCCAGACTGTCCACCACGCGGATGCGCCGCTCCGGGAAGCGGGACTCCAGCTCGTCCCGGGCGATGCAGGCCGACTGCCAGGCCCCGGACAGCCCGCTGGACAGCGAGAGGTGCAGGATGTCCTGCCCGGCCTCCAGAAAAGGTGTGAAAAAGGCCTTGAACTCCTCCACATTTACCTGGGAGGTGGTGGGGGCGGCTCCCGCAGCGATGCGGGCGTAAAAGGCGGGAAAGGGAAGGCTCTGCCCCAGGTCGTCGGGGTACTCCTTCCCGTCCATCTGCACGTGGAAGGGGACGTAGGGAATGCGCTTCTCCTGAAAATAGTCCGCGCTCAGGTCAGCAGTGGAGCAGCAGGTCAGCTGATAGGAATCCATAATACGATCCTCCTGATGGGTTAAAGGTAAACGATCACGCGGTACATGAGGAAGAAGTGGGCGATGCTGCCCAGCAGGATAAAGACGTGGAAGATTTCATGGCAGCCGAAGCGGGGATTGTTCCGGCCGGGCCGCTTGACGGCGTAGAGCACGCCGCCGACGGTGTAGAGGGTGCCGCCCAGAAGCAGCCAGAAAAATCCGGCGGAGGGCAGATACTTCAGCAGGGCGGGCAGCATAAACACCGCCATCCAGCCCATGGAGATGTAAATGCCGGAGGTGACCCACCGGGGGGCGTTGATCCACAGCAGTGCCATGACGGTGCCAGCCGCGGCCAGAGCCCAGACGATGGCGGTCATGGTCCAGCCCCAGGCGGGGGGCAGGGCGATGAGGCAGATGGGGGTATAGCTGCCCGCGATGAGAAAGTAGATGGAGATGTGGTCGTACTTCCGCAGGGCAATGCGCCCTTTCACGTCGGTGTTCCGGCAGTGATACAGGGTGCTGGC
Organism: uncultured Eubacteriales bacterium; assembly: GCA_902492005.1. Lineage (GTDB taxonomy): Bacteria > Bacillota > Clostridia > Oscillospirales > Oscillospiraceae > Intestinimonas. The sequence continues at coordinate 20,214 of CABUJV010000009.1, read as the reverse complement.
GGTGTAGAGGCCGATCATGCTGGCGGCATAGACGGCAAAGGGGAGAAGCCGCCAGGCCGCGCCGGTCTGCGCCGTCCGCAGCAGCAGGAGGACAGCCCCCAGGATGCCCAGGACCACGCCGGCGCCGTGGGTGACGGCCGACCAGGGGCGCAGCCCGTCATAGGGGTCCCGGCCCTTCTCTTCGCGCCACGGCCGCCGCCGGACCTTGGGGCGGGGGAGGTCGAAACGGCAGTGTTGATATTCCATGCGTTCGTCCATAAGGATCACCTGCATCCAATCTTGATGGACTCAGTATACCACCATCTCCCGGTAAATATCAATATAAAAAACAACGAAATATAATTTTTATTATTATATTTGAGACGGCGCAGTGGGAAGAACACGTATGGGACGTGCTGGAGAATTCATAGGAATGGAGGGAGGAGACCCAATAAAAGGAGGATGGTCATGGAGGGATATGGATACAGCGCGGACGAGTACTGCGCGCCGGAGTCCTACCCGCCAGTGCAGGCGGGGGGCAAAAACCGGCGGTATGCCGAAGCCATGCTGGATAACGTGGGCGGCGGCAACTCGGAGATGTCGGCGGTGGCTGTGTATGTATACGACCGCCTGGTGACGGCGGAGCTGCCCGAGGTGGCGGACGCCTTTCGCGGGATTGGCGCGGTGGAGATGCACCATCTGGAGATTTTCGGTACGCTGGCCCGGCAGATGGGAGAGGACCCCCGGCTGTGGGGCAGCGGACAGGGAGGGCGCAAGAGCTGGTGGTCGCCGGGGTATGGCCAGTACGTCCAGCGGCTGGGCCCGATGATCCGCGGGGCGGTGAAGGCGGAGAAGGCGGCCATCCGGAAATACAAGGCCCAGCTCCGCTGGATCGCCGATCCCAACGTCCAGGAGAATCTGCGGCGCATCATCGCGGATGAAGAACACCATCTGAAGATTCTGGCCCGGCTTTACGACGCCCATGTGGGACGGATGGAGCCGTATCCCCGGAGCGTCTGAAAACAGCTGCATCCACCGGGACAGTCTGCTCTAAGGTTTTATGTGACCCTTCCATAAAAGGCGCCCCACTCACAGAGCGGGGCGCCTTTTGAATGAAAGGATTTATGCCAGCTTGGCCTTGGCCATCTCGGTCAGGGCGGTGAAAGCGGCCTTGTCGTTGACGGCCAGCTCAGCCAGCATTTTGCGGTTGATCTCCACGCCGGCCTTCTTCAGACCGTTCATGAAGGTGGAGTAGTTCATGCCGTTCATCTTGCAGGCGGCGGAGATGCGGGTGATCCACAGGGAACGGAAGTCACGCTTCTTCAGGCGGCGGCCGGTGTAGGCGTACTTCAGGGACTTCATGACCTGCTCGTTGGCCATCTTGAAGTGCTTGCTCTTGGCGCCCCAATAACCCTTCGCCAGCTTCAGGATTTTATTTCTTCTCTTGCGCGTCATCATCGCGCCTTTGACTCTAGCCATTGTCGATTAGCCTCCTATGTTATGGTAAATGATTCTTATTTATAGGGGATCATGCGCTTGATGGCGGACTCGTTGGTCTTGTCCGCGTAAGCGCCGGCGCGGAGACCGCGCTTGCGCTTGGTATCCTTGCCGTGACCGTTGAGGAGGTGGGACTTGAAGGCGTGGGCGCGCTTCACCTTGCCGGTCTTGGTCAGGTTGAATCTCTTTTTCGCCCCGCTGTGGGTCTTGAGCTTGATCTTAGCCATATCGGTTTGACTCCCTTTCAGTTACTTTTTGGCGTCCTTGGAGGCCTTCGGAGACAGGAACATGTTCATGTGGCGGCCTTCCTGCTTGGGCTCCTTGTCCATGGCGGCGATCTCGGCGCAGTCCTGCGCAAACTTGAGCAGGAGCTTTCTGCCGATGTCGGTGTGGGCCATCTCGCGGCCGCGGAAACGGACGGTGACCTTGACCCGGTCGCCCTCGGACAGGAATTTTTGAGCGTTCCGGAGCTTGACGTTGAAATCGTTCACGTCGATGCCCGGGGACATGCGCACCTCTTTGATCTCCACGACGCGCTGATTTTTTCTGGCTTCCTTCTCCCGCTTCTGCTGCTCGAACTTGTACTTGCCATAGTCCATCAGCTTGCAGACCGGGGGATTGGCCGTGGGCGAGATCTTCACCAGGTCCAGGTCCGCTTCAGCGGCCCGTTCCAGGGCCTCGCGGGTGGACAGGATGCCCAACTGCTCGCCGGTGGCGGAAATCAGACGGACCTCGCGGTCCCGAATCTCGTCGTTGATCTGATGACTCATGTTGCTGATACGAAAGCACCTCCCATTCGTGGTTCGCGATATAAAATGAAAAACGCGGACACCCGGAAGGGTACCCGCTGCAAAAACATGCCGAAACCGCGCCGCAGCCGGCGGACCTCAGTATGCCGATGTTGACCCCTTCGCCATACGCTGGGGGTGAGGACGGTGGTACCCGTTCCTTCTTTGTTTTGCCAAAACAGTATATCAGCCCTGTGAGCCTTTGTCAAGGGAAAATCCCCGCTTTTTCAGGCGGGTTTCCCCTGCTTCGGCTTGACAAGGGGCACGGAATCTGGTATAATTCATTTAGATAAAAATCTAAATAAAACAGCATGGAATGGAGGCCGGACCATGAAGAAGGGAAAGCTGGCGGCGCCCGTTGTGATCTCCGTACTGGTGGGCCTTTGGCTGCTGGGCTATGCGGCGCTGATTTTCCTGGTGCCGGCCATCCCGCTGTGGATCAAGCTGCTGGGCGCCGTGATCCCCCTGGCGCTGCTGGGGGTCACCATATACGTGCTGTGCGAGCGCATCAAAGAGATAAGGAGCGGTGAAGAGGATGATCTTGACAACTACTGAACAGATCTCCGGCCGGGAGCTGGAGACCCTGGGCCTGGTCCGGGGGAGTACCATCCAGTCCAAGAACATCGGCAAGGATATCACTCAGGGCTTCAAGACCCTGGTGGGCGGCGAGCTGAAGGCCTACACCGAGATGATGAACGAGGCCCGGGCCCTGGCCACCAAGCGGATGGTAGGAGAGGCGGAGGCCATGGGGGCCGACGCGGTGGTCTGCATGCGCTACGCCTCCGCCGCCGTGATGCAGGGGGCGGCCGAGGTCATCGCCTACGGCACCGCCGTCAAGTTCAAGTAAAACCGGGGAAGCGGACTGCCTCAGGCGGTCCGCTTCTTTACTTACAGATGGATCCTCAGAGATCCTGAATATTCATCCGGTCCACGCCCTTCTGCTCCACGCATTTGCGCCGGGTGCTGCGGTAAACGACGCAGAAGACCAGCGTGGGGAGATTGAGGACGGCCAGCGCCAGCAGGGGAATCAGAATGACCGGCAGCCCGGCGGGGGCGGCCATATTGAACAGCAGTACGGCGGGGGCGCACAGGGAGCTGAGGAACGAGAGGATGGGCAGCACCCGCCCGGGCCAGGGGCTCTCCAGCTTGGCCAGGAAATACTCCAGCACGGCCAGCAGGCCGGTGGGGAGAATGAGGCAGAGCAGAAGCATGACCGGGATCAGAACCGTGGCAAATCGCATTTATGGGTCCTCCTTTTGTCGTTTGTATTCCTGAATCAGGAGCTTGGCGGCCTCGAAATCCACCTTGTCGTTGACGGCCAGCCGCTTGATGAGGGCCACATAGGGATCGGCGGCCTGGTTCTCCCCCAGCTTGATCTTCTGGATCAGCCGGTCCAGCCGCAGGCGGACGGTGGGATAGCTCACCCTGTAGCGGCCCGCCACCTCCTTGAGGGACCCGGAGCACAGCAGGAAATTCCGGATGAAGGACACGTCCTCCTCGTCCAGCTCGGCCATCCACTCCGGTATGACGGAGATTGACATTTTACACCCCCATATTTAATTTTGACTTTAATAAAATTAATATAATATTAAATAAAATAAAAGTCAAGGGGTAGTTTTGGCGGGCGTTCCCCCACGGCTTGCAAATGGGAGGCCGGATCTTCATTTGACCACTTGCCGATTGGCCCCAAAGCGTGTATAATATCTGCCTAACCACATTTTGCGGGAAAAGGCCCCCGTCCCAGGGGCGGAGGGCGCCCCGAGACGGGAGGAAAGCTGTATGACCGACCACAACAAATTGCTCAAGCTCTTGGAGGAGGACTGCACCTACACCCAGGAGCAGCTGGCATCCATGGCCGATATGCCTCTGGAGGACGTAAAGGCGGCAATCAAGCGGTACGAAGAGGAAAAGATCGTCCTGGGCTACAAGGCCATTGTGGACTGGGACCGCACCCAGGAGGAGTCGGTCACGGCCCTCATCGAGGTGAAGGTGACCCCCCAGCGCAACGAGGGCTTCGACCGGGTGGCCGAGCGCATCTACCAGTATGACGAGGTGGAAAGCGTCTATCTGATGTCCGGCGCGTTCGACCTGACGGTCATCATCTCCGGCCGCACCCTGAAGGAGGTGGCCCAGTTCGTGGGCCAGCGTCTGGCCCCCCTGGAGGGCGTCACCGCCACCGCCACCCACTTTATCCTGAAGAAATATAAGGAAAAGCATCTCATCTTTGAGAAGCGGCAGGAGCAGGAGAGGGAGTGGATCTTCGTATGAATTACGACGGGATCCTGTCCAGCCGAATCCAGCAGGTCCGGCCCTCCGGCATCCGGAAATTTTTCGACATCCTGGAGGAGATGAAGGACGCCATCTCCCTGGGGGTGGGCGAGCCCGATTTCGTCACCCCCTGGCACATCCGGGACGCGGGCATCTACTCCCTGGAAAAGGGGTTCACCAAGTACACCTCCAACGCCGGCATGGCCGAGCTGCGCCGGGAGATCGCCGCCTATCAGGAGCGGCGCTTCCGCCTGCACTATGACTTTGCCAGCCAGATCATCGTCACCGTGGGCGGCAGCGAGGCCATTGATCTGGCCCTGCGCTGCCTCGTCAACCCCGGGGAGGAGGTCATCATCCCCGTGCCCTCCTTCGTATGCTACGGCCCGCTGACCAGCATGGCGGGCGGCGTCCCGGTCTTTGTGGAGACCAAGGCGGAGGACGAGTTCCGGCTGACTCCCGACCAGCTCCGGTCCGCCATCACGCCCCGGACCAAGGCCCTGGTGCTGCCCTTCCCCTGCAACCCCACCGGTGGCATCATGGACCGGGAGGACCTGGAGGCCATCGCCCAGGTCCTGCGGGGCACCGACATCATGGTCGTCTCCGACGAGATCTACGCCGAGCTGACCTACGGCCAGCGCCACGTCTCCCTGGCCAATCTCCCCGATATGTACGAGCGCACCCTCGTGGTCAACGGCTTTTCCAAGAGCCACGCCATGACCGGCTGGCGCATGGGCTACGTCTGCGGCCCCGCCCCTATCGTCAAGCAGATGCTCAAGCTCCACCAGTTCGGCATCATGTCGGCTCCCACCACCAGCCAGTACGCCGCCATCGAGGCCATGCGCAACGGCGACCACGACATCGAGAAGATGCGCGGCGAGTACGACGGCCGCCGCCGGTACTTAGTGGAGGGCCTGCGCCGCATCGGCCTGCCCTGCTTCGAGCCCAGGGGGGCCTTTTACGTCTTCCCGGACATCCGCCCCACCGGACTGGGCTCGGAGGAGTTCTGCGAGCGGTTCCTGATGGAGGAGAAGGTGGCGGTCATCGCCGGAAACGCCTTCGGTCCCAGCGGCGAGGGCTTCGTGCGCTGCTGCTACGCCACCTCCATGAAGGACCTGTCCGAGGCGCTGACCCGGATGGACCATTTCCTGACCAACCTGAAAAAAAACTAGGAGAGGAGCGACCGCAATGAATCTCGTATGCCTGGATATGGAAGGCGTGCTGGTGCCGGAGATCTGGATCGCCTTTGCCGAGGCCAGCGGCATCCCGGAGCTGAAGCGCACCACCCGGGACGAGCCGGATTACAACAAGCTGATGCAGTACCGCCTGGCCATCCTGAAGGAGCACGGCCTGGGCCTGAAGGAGATTCAGGCCACCATCGCCAAAATCGACCCCCTGCCCGGGGCCAGAGCGTTTCTGGACGAGCTGCGCACCCTCACCCAGGTCATCATCCTCAGCGACACCTTTGAGCAGTTCGCCAAGCCCCTGATGGAAAAGCTGGGCTGGCCCACCATTTTCTGCAACACGCTGGAGGTGGCTCCCGACGGGGAGATCACCGGCTTCCGGATGCGCTGCGCGCAGTCCAAGCTGACTACCGTGAAGGCACTGCAGTCCATCGGCTACGAGACCATCGCCAGCGGAGACAGCTACAACGACCTGGGCATGATTCAGGCCAGCAAGGCGGGCTTTCTGTTCAAGAGCACGGACAAGATTAAGGCCGATCACCCGGAGCTGCGCGCCTATGAGGAATTCGGCGGCCTGCTGGCCGCCATCAAGGCCGTTCTCGACGGAGAATAGCGAGCGAGGGGGGGAAAACCATATGGACGAGCGATTCCAGGGCCTGGGTTTTTACCCGGCCGATATCCTTTTGCCCCGGGACTGCGACCTGACCAAGTGGGCGGTGGTGGCCTGCGACCAATACACCTCTCAGCCGGAGTATTGGCAGCGGGTGGAATTTTTCGTGGGCAATTCCCCCTCCGCCCTCCACCTGATCCTGCCGGAGAGCTCGCTGGAGGGCCCCAGCGTGGAGACCGACATTCTGGACATCAACAACACCATGAGCCGCTACCTTCGGGAGGGGCGCCTGCGCACCCTGGAGCACGCCATGATCTATGTGGAGCGCACGCTGGGGAGCGGCCGGGTCCGCCGGGGCGTGGTGGGCATGGTGGACCTGGAGCAGTACGACTACGAGCCGGGGGCCGGCACCCTGATCCGGGCCACCGAGGGCACGGTGCTCAGCCGCATCCCGCCCCGGGTGGCGGTGCGGAAGAACGCCCCCATCGAGCTGCCCCACGCCATGATCCTTGCCGACGATCCGGGCCGGACCGTCATCGAGCCCTTGGCCGCTCTGCGGGACCGGCTGGAGCCGGTCTACGACTTTGAGCTAATGGAGCACTCCGGCCACCTGCGGGGCTGGCTGCTGGGGGAGGCGGAGCAGACGGCGGTGGCCGCCGCCCTGCGGGCCCTGTCCGACCCCGCCGCCTTTAACGCCCGCTACGGCACGCAGGACAAGCCCGTCCTGCTCTACGCCGTGGGGGACGGCAACCACTCTCTGGCCACCGCCAAGGCCTGCTACGAGCGGCAGAAGACCCTAGTCCCGGAGGACCAGTGGGCCGCCCTGCCCGCCCGGTACGCCCTGGCGGAGCTGGTCAACCTCCACGACGGCTCTTTGGAGTTCGAGCCCATCCACCGGGTACTCTTCGGCGTGGACCCCCGGGCCCTGCTGGCCGGCCTGACCGCCGCCTTCCCCGGCGCTTACGGCGGTATGGGGGAGGGCCACGTCCTGCGCTATGTGTGGGAGGGAGGCTCCGGGGCGGTCACCGTGCCGCGGCCGGCCCACCAGCTTCCGGTGGGCACCCTGCAGGCCTTCCTGGACGGCTGGCTGGAGAGCCACCCCGGCCGCATCGACTACATCCACGGGGCCGACGTGGTGCGGGAGCTGGCCGCCCGGCCGGGCAACCTGGGCTTCCTGCTGCCCGCCATGGCCAAGAAGGAGCTCTTCCCCACCGTCATCCACGACGGAGTGCTCCCCCGCAAGACCTTCTCCATGGGCGAGGCCCAGGACAAGCGGTTCTATCTGGAGGGGCGGAAAATCCGCTGAATCCCGCTACATAGCATAAAACGAGGGGGAAACGCGCCATGCCCACCCTGACCACCCGGGCCCATGCCAAACTGAATCTGACCCTGGACGTGCTGGGGCGGCGGAGCGACGGCTACCACGACCTGCGCATGGTAATGACCTCGGTGGCCCTGTCCGACGTCATCACCCTGGAGACGGGGACGGGGGACGGGGTGCGGGCCTCGGCCAACCTGGGCTTTCTCCCCACGGGAGAGAAGAACCTGGCGGCCTCCGCCCTGCTGCGGTTCCAGGAGGCCACCGGCCGGGACCTGGGCGGAGCCCATATTTCCCTGGAAAAACACATCCCGGTCTGCGCCGGGATGGGGGGCGGCAGCTCCGACGCCGCCGCCGTCCTCCGGGCCCTCAACGACTGCACCGGGGCGGGCCTGTCCCTTCCGGAGCTGGCCCGGGTGGGGGAGGCGGTGGGTTCTGACGTGCCCTACTGCGTGCTGGGCGGCACCGCCCTGGCGGAGGGACGGGGGGAGGTCCTCACGCCGCTGGTCCCGCTGCCCCGCTGTACGGTGGTGGCGTGCAAGCCGAACTTCTCCATCTCCACCCCGGAGCTCTTCCGGCAGCTCGACAGCGTGCGCCTGCGCCACCACCCGGACACCGACGGGATGCTCGCCGCCCTGGAGGCCGGGGATCTGGGCGGGGTGGCCCGGCGGATCTACAACGTCTTTGAGGACGTGCTCCCCCCCCGGCTGGGGGCCGAGGTAAACGCTATCCGGCAGCTTCTGGTGGGCCATGGCGCCCTGGGGGCGGGCATGAGCGGCACCGGCCCCACGGTGTTCGGGCTCTTCGACTGCGCCGCCGGGGCGGAACGGGCCTGCGAAGAGCTGCAAGAGACCTATCGGGACACTTTTTTGACGGAAACGGTATAAAATAAAACATCACCGTCCACAATGTAGGCAATTACATAGTGGAAGGTGATGTTTTATGGATATGCTGAGAGAATCCGGCCGCCTGCGCCGGTGGGAACTGGCCCTTCTGGTGGGCGTGGCCGCGGCGCTCCTGGCGGGGGTGTGGCTGGACCGGGAGCAGGCCGCCCTGTCGGACAAGGTGATAAGGCTGCATGTGATCGCCAACTCGGACTCGGAGGCCGACCAGGCCCTGAAGCTCCGGGTCCGGGACCGCATCCTGGAGGAGGCCGCTGGGTATTTCCAGGCGGGGGAGACGGTGGAGGAGGCGGCGGCCAAGCTGACGGAGCATCTGCCCGCGCTGGCCGAGGCCGGCGCCCAGGTGGTCCGGGAGGCCGGGTACGACGATCCGGTGTCCGCCTCCCTGGAGCCCGACGTCTGGTTCCCTACCAAGACGTACACCGATTTCTCCCTGCCCGCCGGGAGCTACACCGCCCTGCGCATCGTCATCGGCGAGGGGGAGGGCCGCAACTGGTGGTGCGTGGTGTTCCCGCCCCTGTGCCTGGGCTCGGTGACCGAGACGGTGGAGGAGACCGCCTGTACCGGCGGGTTCACCCGGTCGGAGGTCGCCCTCATCACCGGCGAGACCGAGGGCTATGTGGTGAAGTTCAAAGCCATGGAGCTGTGGGACGAGTTCAAGGAGTGGACCGGACAGTGGTAACGGCAGCGCGGACCGCGGAAGCGGTCCGCGCTGCCGTTTGATCCGATTCGGCCATATACGAGGCCCGGCACGCCCAGAATGGGGAGGATGCCAATGGAGCAGATGAATTTGCTGTCGGGTCAGTCTCCGAACGCTTTTTCGGCGGGGGGCTGCGGTCTCCAGAGGTCGGTGAGGGCCACGGCCCTGCGGCCCTGCCAGCCCACCACCGTCCGGGCGGTGAGCAGAGAGTTGAGGACGGCCTCCTCGGCGCACTCCGCCGCCGCCCGGAAGGGCCCGTCCAGCTTTTCCTCGTGGAAGGCGGAGACCAGACGCACGGCGTTCTCCGCCTGAACCTGGAAGGGGTTGGCGGTGGAGAAGGCGAGAAAGACCTCTCCGCTGCCGTGGCCGACATAGGAGCCCATCCGGGCCAGGCCCACGCTGACGCGCTTAGCCACCCGGCCCAGCTGCCGGGCGTCCAGGGGCAGGTCGGTACCTAGCACCGCCAGGATGGAGCCCTGGTCGGCCTTGCGGGTCTCCAGCCTTTGGGCCAGCGCGGGGCCGATGCGGCGCCCGCAGACCGTCAGGTCGGACAGCACCCCGTGATTGGACTGGACGAGAAGGCCCATCGTATAGGTCTGCCCGTCGTATTCCAGCACCCGGGAGGCGGAGCCGATGCCCCCCTTGAGGCCGTGGCAGATGGTGCCCTTGCCCGCGCCCACGTCCCCCTCGTCAAAATCCGGGGCGGCGGCGGCCAGGGCGGCGAAGACCTGCTCCCGGCCCACGCAGCGCTCCGCAATGCGGTTGAGGGTGGCGTCGTTGCACTCCCCCACCACGGGGTTTACCGAGCGCAGCTCTACCCCCTCCGCCTGGCACCGCTGGAGCATATACTCCACCATGGCGTCGTGGACCAGCCCTACGTTGAGGGTGTTGGTCAGGGCGATGGGGGTCTCCAGCGTGCCCAGTTCGGACAGCTGCATCAGGCCGGTGGTCTTGCCGAAGCCGTTGTACTGGCGGCGGGCAGCTTGTGAGTAAAGGGGTTCTGGGGGCCGGGGAGCACCACCGTCACCCCGGTCTTGTGGTCGGGAGTGTCCACCGTGCAGTGACCCACCAGCACTCCGGGCACGTCGGTGATTTTGTTCCGGGGGCCGGTGGGCAGCGAGCCCACCCTCAGGCCGTAGTCCCGGGCGCGCATCTGAACCATGGAGCAGTCCTCCTTGGGATGGAATCCAGACCATTTTATCAGGATACCCCGGCCCTGTAAAGTGGTATACTAGGGAGGGAGGAGGGACCCTGATGCAGGAACGGGCGTAGACCGGGGTCCTTGACCAACCGGCGGTTTTATTATACAATAACTGCTATTGTCAAATGAGAAAAGGACCTGGTGAAAACATGCTGAATCAAGAACAGGAGCTGCGGTTTTGCAGGGCGCGCCGGGCGGTCATCGCGCTGGACTTCCCCACCCTGAATCCGGAGCAGCGCAGAGCCGCCCTGGCCACGGAAGGGCCGTTGCTGCTGCTGGCCGGAGCGGGCAGCGGCAAGACCACCGTGCTCATCCACCGCGTCGCCAATCTGATGAAATACGGCCGGGGCTCGGACTCGGACGAGGTGCCCGGCTGGGTGACCGAGGACGACCTGGCCTTTCTGGAAGCCTACGCCGCCCACCCTCTCCCCGACGGCAGGACGGAGGCGGAACGGCTGTGCAGGCTGGAGCCCGCCATGCCCTGGTCCATCATCGCCATCACCTTCACCAACAAGGCGGCCGGGGAGCTGAAGGAGCGGCTGGAGCGGATGCTGGGCCCCGCCGCCAACGACGTTTGGGCCTCCACCTTCCACTCCGCCTGCGTGAAGATTCTGCGCCGGGACATCGAAAAGCTGGGCTTTGACCGCTCCTTCACCATTTACGACTCCGCCGACTCCGAGCGGGTGGTAAAGGATGTGCTGAAGGACCAGCGCATCGACGACAAGGCCTTTCCCGCCCGGTCGGTACTCTCCACCATCTCCCGGGCCAAGGACGCCATGCTCTCCGGACCGGAGTACCTGGCCCAGTGCGAAAAGGCGGGGGATTTCCGCCTGACCAAGATCGCCAAGGTTTACGTGGAGTACGAGCGCCGCCTCCGGGAGGCCAACGCCCTGGACTTCGACGACCTGATCCTGGACACGGTGCGCCTGCTGCGGGACTTTGAAGACGTGCGCGGCTACTACCAGAACAAGTTCCGCTATGTGCTCATCGACGAGTATCAGGACACCAACAACCTCCAGTACCAGCTGGCCGCCCTGCTGGCGGGAAAGTGGGAGAACATCTGCGTGGTGGGCGACGACGACCAGTCCATCTACCGCTTCCGGGGGGCCACCATCGAGAACATCCTCTCCTTTGAGCACCAGTATCAGGGGGCCCGGGTCATCCGGCTGGAGCAAAACTACCGCTCCACCAAAAATATCCTGGGCGCCTCCAACGCGGTGATCCGCAACAACCAGGGCCGCAAGGGCAAGGAGCTGTGGACCGACCACGGCGCCGGCGACAAAGTCCAGGTATACACCGCCATGAACGAGACCGACGAGGCACAGTATGTGGCGGCCCAGATCCTGGGGGATTTCTCCCAGGGTCGCCGCTGGAAGGACCACGCGGTGCTCTACCGGATGAACGCCCAGTCCAACCAGATCGAGCAGGCCTTCAAGCGCAACGGCGTACCCTACCGCATCATCGGCGGCACCCGGTTCTTCGACCGGGCGGAGGTCAAGGACATGCTGGCCTACCTGTGCGCGGTGAACAACCCCGCCGACGACCTGCGGCTGGTGCGCATCCTCAACAATCCGCCCCGGGGCATCGGGCCCGCCACCGTCCAGCGGGCCCAGGCCATCGCGGCGGCGGAGCACCGCCCGGTGTGGGAGGTCATCCGGAACGCCCGGGCCTACCCCGAGCTCCAGAAGGCCGCCGCCCGGCTGGCCCAGTTTGCCGAGCTGATGAGCGGTCTGCGCCGCCAGGCGGGGGAGCTGTCCCTGCCCGACTTCTACGAGGAGGTGGTGAGCCGGACCGGCTACGCCGTCATGCTGGAGGCGAAGGATACGGTGGAGGACCGAACCCGGCTGGAGAACGTGCGGGAGCTTTTGACCTCCATCAACAGCTACATAGAGGACGCGGAGGGGGAGCCTACCCTGGCGGGCATCCTGGACACCATCGCCCTGTATACCGACCTGGACAACCACGACCCAAACGAGGACTGCGTGGTGATGATGACCATGCACGCCGCCAAGGGGCTGGAATTCCCCGTGGTCTTTGTGGTCGGCGCGGAGGAGGGCATCTTCCCCGGTATTCGGGCCGTCGGCGAGACCGAAGAGATGGAGGAGGAGCGGCGGCTGTGCTACGTGGCCATGACCCGGGCCAAGGAGCGGCTCTATCTCACCTGTGCCAGCCAGCGCATGCTCTTCGGCCGCACCAGCGCCAACCGGCCCTCCCGCTTCGTGGGGGAGATCCCCGCCGAATATGTAGAGGCCAGCGGCCGTAGCCATCGGTTCGCCCCGGACGACGACGCGGCCGGGCGGTGGACCGCCCCGAGCATGCGCAGCCCGTCTGCAGACCGCCCGGGCGCCTGGGGCGCGCCTCGGGCGCCCGGGGGCGCCGTCTCTCCCCGGAGACCCCAGTCCGCCCCGCGGGGCGGCTTGGTGCGGCCGGAGACGAAGGCCCCCGCAAGCCTGCCCTCCTTCCGGAAGGGGGACGCGGTGGTCCACAAGGCCTTCGGCGCCGGCATGATCCTCAACGTGACCCCCATGGGGGGCGACGCCCTGGTGGAGATCGCCTTCGACCAGGGGGGTACCAAGCGGCTGATGCTCAAGTCCGCCGCCCAGCACATGTCCAGGGCGGAATGAAAAACGGGCGGCCAAAGACCGCCCGTCACGCCAGCAGTTCGGTGAAGCTCCGGAGGTATCGGTGGCTGTTTTCCCGCACCTGGTCCTGGTAGTTCTCATAAAAGGGGTCGTACACCCCCACCACCGTCATGCCCACGCCCTTGGCGGCGGCGCAGTTGGCGGGGGCGTCCTCGTAGAGGGTGCAGTCCGCCGGGTCCACCCCCAGCCGCTGGGCGGTCAGAGTGAACACCCTGGGGTCCCGTTTCTCCATGCCCAGGTCCTGGGCGAAGACGGTGGCCTCGAACCAGCCGGTCAGGCCGTGGTGAGCCAGGGCGGAGCGGCACAGCTCCGGCACGCAGGCGGTGACCAGGGCCATCCGCTCCCCCCGCTCCCGGCATCGGGCCAAAAACTCCCCCGCTCCGGGCTTGAGGGGCACCCTGGCGTAGGCGTCCGCCGCCATGGAGAGCCACTCGTCCATGATCGCCTGGGCGGAGAGATCCATGTGGTAGTAATCCCTGGTGTACTGGGCCGCCACGGGAAAGATAGAATGGCCCACGGTGTAGGCGTACTCGTCGGTGGGGGTCAGGCCGTGGCGGCCCAGAAAGGCCAGGTCCACCTCCACCCAGATGCCGTTGGAGTCGATGAGGGTGCCGTCCAGATCGAATAAAAGCAAACGATTCACGTCCTTCTGCTACAAGTAAAACCGCCACGGAAAATCCGCGGCCTCCTCGGCATAATCGATGCCGATGCGCCTGCCCACATGGACGTCCGCCGGAGGGGCTTCTCCGGCGTCCCACAAAAAGAGCTCGTCCCCGGTGAGGTCCAGGCCGTTCTGGGCCCGGGTCAGGTCCAGGGCTTTGCACAGCTTGCCGGGGCCGTTGAGGAAGTTCTTTTTCTGATAGGGGGTCAGCTCCGCCAGGGCCTTGCCGAAGCGGTTGCGCGCCAAAAATTCCGCGCCCTCCGCCGCCTCCAGGCCCCGGAGCAGCACGGCGCTGGGGGTGCCGGCGGGCTCGGTGACGAAATTGAGGCAGTGGTACATGCCGTAGATGAGATAGATATAGGCGGTGCCGGGCGGGGCGTAGAGGGTCTCGGTCCGGGGCGTCCGCCGCCCGCCGTAGGCGTGGCAGGCCTTGTCCACCGCCCCCACATAGGCCTCGGTCTCGGTGATGCGCCCGGCCAGCCAGAGGCCGTTCCAGCGCCGCACCAGATATTTGCCCAAAAGCGCCCGGGCGGTCTGTACGGTGTCCCGGTCGTAAAAATCCCGGCTCAGTTTTCCCACGGTTCCACCTCCCCGCTTTTGTATCTTACCACGTTGAAGGAGACAATACAACGATGAACGAGACTCTGCTGAAAAAGCTGGCAAAGCCCATGCTGGTCCTGGCTCCCGTAATCTGGGGCAGCTCTTTTGTGGTGATGAAGCACTCGCTGGACAGCTTCACACCCTTCTACCTGCTGGCCTTCCGATTCACGGCGGCGGCCGTCCTGCTGGGCCTGACCTGCTGGAAATCCTGGCGGTTGATGGACCGGAGCTATCTGAAAAGCGGCCTCATCATCGGCACGTTCCTGTTTTTGGCCTATGCCTTCCAGACCTTCGGCCTGGACCGCACCACCTCGGGCAAAAACGCATTCCTGACGGCGGTATATTGTGTCATCGTGCCGTTTTTATACTGGCTCATCGCCGGGCGGCGGCCGGACAAGTGGAACCTCCTGGCCGCCTTCATCTGCATCGCGGGCATCGGCATGGTGGCGCTGACCACCAAGGGCTCCGGCGGGCTCACCGTCAATCTGGGGGACATGCTCACCCTGGCGGGCGGCTTCTTCTTCGCCGCCCACATCGTGGCGGTGAACAAGTTTGCCGAGGGCCGGGACATCTTTCTCATCACGGTGCTCCAATTCGCGGTGTTCGCCGCCTGGTCCTGGGCGGGGGCCCTGGTCTTCCGGGAGCCCTTCCCCGCCGGGCTGTCCGGCGGCGCGGTGTTCGCCATGGTCTATCTGGTGGTCTTTTCCTCCTGCGGAGCCCTGCTGTTTCAGAACATCGGGCAGAAGTACACCGCCCCCGCCACGGCGGCGGTGCTCCTCAGCCTGGAGGCTCCCTTCGGCGTGCTGTGCTCCGTCCTGGTGGGGGAGGAGAACCTCAACGCCGTCATGGTACTCGGCTTCGCGCTGATTTTCCTGGCGGTGGTCTGCTCGGAGACCAAGTTTGCGTTCCTGCGGAAAAAGACCCTCGAAAAAAAGGGTTGACAACCCGCCTGGTTCTGCGTATAATAACCCACAAGTAAATCATCCAAACCAGTGACGAAGAGAAGTAACCGGCGAGTCCCAAGCTTTAGCGAGCTCCGGACGGTGGAAGCGGAGTGTGCGGGAACCGGCGAATGGACTTCGGAGGGCGGCTTGAACGGGTCCATAGGGCTCCAGTAGATGCCGACGGGTCCCCACCCGTTATCCATCGGGCACGCATGATGGTGCGTGAAGCGAGTGGACGCGTAGGCGTCAATTTGGGTGGTATCGCAGAAGCTGAGTCGGCTTTTGTCCCATAGGGGGACAAAGGCCGCTTTTCTTTTGCTGGCTCCATCTGCCGCCCAATACTCAAAAAAGGAGAAAAACACCATGAAAAAGCTGAATCGGAAGAAGTTCCTGTCTCTGACCGCCGCCTTTGCCCTGGCCCTGTCTCTGGCCGCCTGCTCCGGCGGCACCGCCTCCAGCCCCTCTCCTTCCGCCTCGGCCCCGGCCGAGAGCACTCCGGCCGCGGCGGAGAGCTACAAGGTGGCGGTGGTGAAGCAGCTCGACCACGCCTCTATGGACGAGATCGCCAACGCCATCACCGGGCGGCTGGACGAGATCGCCGCCGGGAAGGGCGCGAAGATCGCCTATGAGGTGTTCAGCGGCCAGAATGACCAGAGCACCCTGACCCAGATCGGGTCCCAGATTGTGGCCGACGGGTACAGCGCCATCGTTCCCATCGGCACCCTGGCCGCCCAGGTCATGGTGGTGGCCGCCGAGGACAGCAAGACCCCCGTCATCTTCGCCGCCGTCAGCGATCCGGCCTACAACGACCTGACCGGCATCGACTACCTCACCGGCACCAGCGACGCCCTGAATACCGAGTTCATTCTGGACATGATGCTGGCCCAGAATCCGGACACCGCCAAGGTGGGCCTGCTCTACTCCAAGTCCGAGACCAACTCCGCCACCCCCATCGCCGAGGCCAAAGCCTATCTGGACGGCAAGGGCATCGCCTATGTGGAGGCCACCGCCAACACCAATGACGAGGTCATCGCCGCCGCCAGCTCCCTCATCGCCGACGGGGTGGACGCCGTCTTCACCCCCACCGATAACGTGGTCATGGCCGCTGAGCTGGCCATCTACGAGGATCTGGCCGCCGCCGGCATCCCCCACTACACCGGGGCCGACTCCTTCGTCCGCAACGGCGCCTTCGCCACCTGCGGCGTCAACTACACCGACCTGGGCGCCCAGACCGCTGATCTGGTCGATCAGGCTCTGAGCGAGGGCATGGACGGCCTGGAGGACTTCTACAAGGTCTCCGGCGGCATCATTACGGTCAACACCGAGACCGCCGCCGCCCTGGGCGCCGACTACTCCGTGTTCGCCGGCATGGGCGACCTGGTGGAGGTTACCACCACCGCCGAATAAGAACCGAACCATGTAAACGCCGCCCCCCGGCTCCAGCCGGGGGCGCCGGCGCGTGAAAGGGGCAGATTGCCGTGCTCTATATCGCCCAGACCGCCCTGGAGCTGGGGTTCATGTATGCCCTGGTGGCCATGGCGCTCTTCCTCAGCTACCGGGTGCTGGACATCGCCGACCTGACCACCGACGGGGCCTTTGTCCTGGGGGCCGCCGTGTCGGTCTCGCTGGCCGCCGCGGGGCACCCCGTGCTGGCCGTCCCCGCCGCCATGGCGGCGGGCGCCTGCGCCGGGTTCGTCACCGCCTTTCTCCAGACCAAGCTGGGGGTGCCCCCCATCCTGGCGGGCATCGTTACCAATACCGGGCTCTATACCGTCAATCTGATGGCCATGGGGTGGAAATCCAACGTCAGCCTGCTCAAGCAGGAGACGGTGTTTTCCCTGTTCCGGGCCGCCGGCCTGGGCGGGAGCTGGTATGAGACCGTCCTGGCCGCGGGGATCACCCTTCTCATGGGAGGTCTGCTGGTGGCCTTTCTGGGGACCCGGCTGGGCCTCAGCATCCGGGCCACCGGAGACAACCGGGACATGGTGCGGGCCTCCTCCATCAACCCTACCTTCACCGTCACCGTGGGTCTGTGCATCTCCAACTCCCTCACCGCCCTGTCCGGCGCGGTGGTGGGCCAGGCTCAGAAGAGCGCCGACATCAACGGCGGCACCGGCATCGTGGTCATCGGCCTGGCCTGCCTCATCATCGGCGAGACCGTGGTGGGCCGGGGCTCCATGCTCCGGGGGGCGCTGGCCGTCGTCGCGGGCAGCATCATCTACCGCTTCGTCTACGCCCTGGTGTTGCGCTCCCCCATCCCCATCGACTGCCTCAAGCTGGTCACCGCCATCGTGGTGGCGCTGGCCATCGCCGCTCCGTCCCTGAAGCAGTGGTGGGCTTTCCAGCGCCGCCGCCGGGCGGCCGCGGGAAAGGGGGGAGCGTGACATGCTGGAGCTGAAGCAGGTCTCAAAGACCTTCAATCCCGGCACCGTCAACGAGAAAAAAGCCCTGGAGGGGGTGGACCTCCGGTTGGAGCCGGGGGATTTCGTCACCATTGTGGGCTCCAACGGGGCGGGGAAATCCACCCTGTTTAACGCCGTGGCCGGGGATTTTCTCATCGACGCGGGGAGCATCACCCTGGCCGGGGCGGACATCACCTATCAGCCGGCCTACCGCCGCAGCCGCCAGATCGGGCGGCTATTCCAGGACCCCATGCGGGGCACCGCCCCCCACATGACCATTGAGGAGAATCTGGCCCTGGCCTATCTGCGCACCGCCAAGCACCAGAGTTCCTTTTTCAGCCGGGTATCCAAGGCCGACAAGGCCCTGTTTCGGGACCAGCTCGCCCGGCTGGGCATGGGGCTGGAGGATCGGATGCGTCAGCCGGTGGGGCTGCTCTCCGGCGGCCAGCGGCAGGCGCTGACCCTGCTGATGGCCACCATGGTGCCGCCCAAGCTGCTGCTGCTGGACGAGCACACCGCCGCCCTGGACCCGGGAACGGCGGAGAAGGTGCTCAAGCTCACCCGGGAGATCGTAGAGGGAGAGCGCCTCACCTGCCTGATGATCACCCATAACATGAAAAACGCCCTGGAGCTGGGCAACCGCACCCTGATGATGGACGGCGGGCGGATCGTCCTGGACATCGGCGGAACGGAGCGGACGGGCCTCACGGTGGAGGACCTGCTGGAGCGCTTCCGGGCGGGAGCGGGCAGGGGCCTGGACAACGACCGTATCCTGCTCACCTGAACGGATGGTGCAAAACGAAAAAGAGCCCCGGCATCCCCAAAGGACGCCGGGGCTTGTTTTTCATCGGGAGGGTAGGTACGCCGCCCGGAAGGGCGGCGGGGGGCGTCAGCCCCAGCAGGCACGCTGGGCGCTGGCCGCGGTGTCGGCAGTGACTGCCGTGGCGGCAGAGTTCCGGCAGACCTCGCAGAGCCAGGCCGGGTCCCAGTCGAAATCGGAAGCATCGCAGCCGCGGTTCCGATTCCGGCTGCGGTTCCAGTTGCGGTCGCGGTCGCAGTCGCGGTCGCAGTCGCGGTCACAGTCACGGTCGCAGTCGCGGTCGCAGTCGCGGTCACGGTTGCGGTTGCGGTTGCGGTCGCGGTCGCGGTCGCGGTCACAGCCGCAGTCCCAGTCGCGGCCGCAGTCCCAGTCGCGGCCGCAGCAGCATCTGCATCTGCAGCCGCAGCAGCATCTGCATCTGCAGCCGCAGCAGCATCTGCAGCCGCACGAAGAGCACCTGCAGCCCCAGTTTGAATTGTTACAACACATGGTGCATCCCTCCATTGATGGGTGGATAGGGGACTGGATTCCCCGCTCCACAGGGTATCTTATGCGCCCAGGCGCCGGGATGTGACCGGAACCGTCAGGATCCTCCCGCATAAGATAGGATATGACAGCCGGCCGCTCCGGATTCCGCTTTTATGACCGGCCAGATTCTCCACGTGGACGGGGTTTCTTCGGCTTTTTCGGACGGAACCGGAAGAAAAAGGACCCCCCTTGTTCCTTTGAAAATTTTGGAGGGAGAAATTCCTTTCAAATGTCAAAGTGGTATGCTATAATCATTAAAAATAGAGGCCGGAATGTGAGACACATAGGCGAAATGCACAGGCAGGGGGACGGACGATTGCCATAAAGCCATGTGGCAGCCGCCTGGCATGCAGAGAAATGATAAGGAAAGAGCTGAATCGGTGCCATGAGAGACAGTGTGGGCCAGGGGAAGGCCTATGAAAAGGTGATCGACTATATCCAGGGGGAGATTCTGAAGGGAGATCTGAAGCGGGGAGAGAAGCTCCCGCCGGAACGGGAACTGGCCGAACTGCTGGGCGTGGGGCGCAATTCCGTGCGGGAGGCCATGCGGACCCTGAGCCTGATGGGCTTCATCTCCAGCACCCAGGGAGCGGGGAATTTCGTGTCCTGCAATCTGGAGAAAAACCTGGCCGAGTCCACCCGGATGATGATGATGCTCAACGAGACCGATTACCGGCAGATCAGCGAGCTGCGGCAGGGCCTGGAGAGTCAGGCCATCCTGCTGGCCGCCGAGCGCAACACCCAGGCGCAGCTCTCCCGGCTGGAGCAGATCGCCTGGGAGATGCGGGGGGCCGGAATGGAGCAGAGCGTGGCGCTGGACAAGGAGCTCCACGGCATCATCGGAGAGGCATCGGGCAACCGGCTCATCATGGTGATCCTCCGCGCTCTGGCTGAGACCATCGACAGCTTTATCGACGACATGCACCGGCGCATTATGTCCAACGAGGATCTGGGCAAACGGCTGCTGGACGCCCACCAGGGGATTGTGCTCTCGCTGGTGGACCGGAACGGGCCGGAGGCGGTGCATATGATGCGGGAACACTTCCGGGTGGTGGACGAGGCCATCTTCTCCCTGGTGCTCAACCAGGACGGTACGCCCAAGACGGATTAAAACAGCGCGCCCCCGGGCCGATGGCCCGGGGGCGGTTTTGATCGAGGGGATCAGAGCTTGTA
>CABUJV010000008.1 GCA_902492005.1 uncultured Eubacteriales bacterium | reverse complement strand
TGTTCAATGCGGTTTCCTTCCTCATTGAGACGCGCGGCATCGGCGCCGGCCGCCAGACCTTTGAGCGCCGCGTCTTCTCTCAGGAAGTTGCCGCCACCTCTTACATCACCTATGCCGCCGAGCACGCCGACGAGATCATAAAGGCGGTCGCCGCCGCCCGTGCCGATGTTGTCGCCAAGGGCAAGACCTATGAGGAAAGCGACGTTCTCGCCCTCTATCAGACCAAGTCCGGCAAGACTCTGACCGACTACACCGCCGCGACCGTGCAGTACAGCGTCGCCGACGGTAGTGAGAAGGTCAGCAAGGCGCATCCCCTTTCCCTGAACGACACTCTGACCCGCAGCCGCGTCCGCCCGACCGCCTATGTCATTCCCGCGGACACCGCCAACATTGAGAAGATCCTCTACATCATGGACAATCAGGGCGCTGAGTACTACAAGCTCAACGCCGGTACCACCGCAAGCCTCCAGCAGTACTACTATGTCGGCGACTACATGGTGAACGGCAAGGCCAAGGGCATTGAGGCCGGCCTGCGCGACACCGCCGACGTGACCTTCGCCAGCGGCGCTTATGTCTTCCCGATGGATCAGGTCGCCAGCAACGTCATCGCCATGCTTTGCGAGCCCGACGTCACCGACTCCAACGGCTACGACGGCACGCTCTATCAGTACAAGCAGATCGACTACGACAAGTCGACCATGAACTTCCCGCTCTACCGCTACACGGGCAACGACCCGCGCACGACACTTGTGAGCAACGGCACCTCCGCCGAGCCCACCCAGCCCACGCAGCCTGAGAAGCCCTCCCAGCCCGCGAGCAGCGACACCTACACCGTCGTCTCCGGCGACAGTCTGTGGAAGATCGCCAGCAAGCAGCTCGGCAATGGCAACCGCTGGACTGAGATCTATGACCTGAATAAGGACACCGTCAAGTCCCCCTCGGTCATTTTCGTCGGTCAGATCCTCAAAATGCCTCTCACGGCAGTGAGCCAGTAAAAAATACGTCAGTGTTTTTTCTCCGCAAATTCCCTTCGAACGGGAAAGCGCCTTCCGCGATGCGGAAGGCGCTTTCCTTTTTATTTTCAAATCTCGAATTGCTGACCGTCGCGCGTGATGCGCGCGATGATGCCCTTTTCGTCCGGGTGCGCGGCGATGTAGCGGTCGATGACCTCATACTTTTTCCACATGTGCATCGGGAAGATGTGCCGCACCGTCACATTCTTCAGCAGATACTCGATGCCGAGGCCCTCGCTGCCTTCACCAAGGCGCGGGTCAAGCGGCGCCATCGCCGCCGTGATCTCGGGCGCGATGTTGTTGTCCGTCGCCTCGTTGCGCACGGCGGAGGCGAGCTTTTCAATGGCCGCATGGTAGTGGACGGTCATGTTGTTGCAGTAAGCCTTGCCCTCGCTCTCCCAGTTCCACCAGTTGAGGTCGCCCCCGTGGTAGACCATCTTCCCCTCAGCGCGCAGAAGATAGGCGTTGCCGATGTCCGTCGACTTGATGGCGCGGATGCTCAAATCCTCGCCCGCGACGTCGGTGAGCAGGATGCTGTCGGGCCGCAGGACGGTCGTGCGGGCAAAGGCCTCGTCGGAGATGTTCAGCCATTGCCGCTTGCGCTCGGTGAGGCGCGTATCGCGCGAGACGAAAAAGCGCGCGTCGGGGTACTTTTCCAAAAGTGTGAACACCTTGGCGTCGAAGTGGTCCTCGTGGCTGTGGCTCGCAAAGACGAGCAAGGGCTTTTCGGGGTTTAATTCCGGCAGCGCGCCCGTGTAGTCGGGCTCGTAGGTATAGTCAAAGAGCGTGTAGAACTTGTCCCATTCGACAAGATACGCGCTGTGGGCGATAAACGTGACGGTCATGCGGTTTCTCCTTTCGCTCTGGAGGATGGAAGTTTGCTTGTAGTATCATAGCAGACGCCGCGGCGCGGCGCAAGGGAAAAGGCTTTGCAAAATCGCGCGGATATGGTAAAATATTTAAATCTATCCCCCGACCTCACGAAAGGAGCCGCGCGATGCTGAAAAAAGCCTATGTCGAGATCACAAACCGCTGCAACCTCGCCTGCTCCTTCTGCCCCAAGACGAAGCGCGAGCCGCGCACGATGAGCGCACAGGAATTCGGCCTCGTCCTCTCGCGGCTCGAGGGGTATGTGCAGTACGTCTACCTGCATGTGATGGGCGAGCCGCTGCTGCACCCCGAGCTTACGACGCTCTTCGCCCTCGCCAAAGCGCGGGATATGAAGATCTGCATCACGACGAACGGCACGCTGCTCCAAAAGCGTTCCGACGAGCTGCTTGCCGCCGAAAGCCTGCACAAGATCAGCGTCTCGCTCCACAGTTTTGAGGGCAACGACGGCGCGGACGAGCAGGAGCTTTCTTACCTGACACAGGTCTGGAACTTTGCTGAAAAGGCCGCGAAAAAAGGCGTCATCGTCGCGCTGCGCCTCTGGAACGACGGCGGCGCGGACGCGCGCAACGGCGAAATTCTCGACTTTCTGCGCTCCCGCACAGGCGATAACTGGCCCGAGATGCGAAACGGCAGCTTTCTTCTGCGCGACCACCTGTATTTGGAGCGCGCGGGCAAATTCGACTGGCCTGATCTGAGCGCCGGCGAATCCGGCACGCAGTTCTGCTACGGCCTGCGCGACCAGCTCGGCGTGCTTGTCGACGGCACGGTCGTGCCCTGCTGCCTCGATCATGAGGGCGATGTGGCGCTGGGGAACCTCTTCACCCAGCCGCTTACCGAAATTCTGACCTCCCCGCGCGCGTGCACTCTGCGCGAGGGTTTCTCCCGGCGGAAGCCCGCCGAAGAGCTCTGCCGCCGCTGCGGCTTCGCCGCGCGCTTCAACAAATGATATGATGACAGAACATTGGGAAAACTTAAATGCCCTGACCGCGCCGCTGCTCACGTGGTATGACTTAAACGGCCGCACGCTGCCATGGCGCAGCGTCGTCACGCCGTACCGCACGTGGGTCTCGGAGATCATGCTCCAGCAGACGCGCGTGAGCGCCGTCATTCCGTACTTCGAGCGCTTTATGGCAGAGCTGCCCGACGCCGCGGCGTTAGCCACCGTGCCGGAGGAACGGCTCTTGAAGCTCTGGGAGGGGCTCGGCTACTACTCGCGGGCGCGGAATCTGCAAAAGGCGGCAAAGGTCATCGTCTCGGACTTTGGCGGCGAGTTGCCGCGCACTTGTGCAAGTCTCAAAACGCTCCCCGGCATCGGCGACTACACCGCCGCCGCCATCGCCTCGATCAACTTCGGCGAGCCGGTCGCCGCGGTGGATGGGAATCTGCTGCGCGTCGCCGCGCGCGTCAGCGGCTGCGCCGACGACATCATGGACGCGAGGGTACGAAAGCAATTCACCGCGCATCTCAACGACGCCATCGACTTAGCCCGCCCCGGTGCGTACAATCAGGCGATGATGGACCTCGGCGCGACGGTATGTCTGCCGAACGGCGCGCCGAAGTGCGATATCTGCCCCGCGCGAATGATGTGCGAGGCGTATAAAAACGGTCTCACGGAAATTTTACCCGTGCGCGCGAAGAAAAAGGCGCGCAAGATCGAAGAGCGCACGGTGCTGCTGCTCTTTCAAAACGGCAAGGCCGCGCTGCGAAAGCGCGCGGACACGGGACTTCTCGCCTCGCTCTGGGAATTCCCGAGCGTTTTGGGGAACCTCGACGAGGCGGGCGTTTCGCTTGCGCTTGCGCAGATGGGGCTTTCGGCGCAAACTGTCGAACCCGCGGGCAGCGCCAAGCACATCTTCACCCATATCGAATGGGACATGAAGGGATATTTCGCCGACGTGACGGGCGAAAACGACGATCTATTCTGGGCGGACGCCGCGGCGTTCGACGCCGCCGCCATCCCCACCGCATTCAAGAAATTTGCCGCGCTCGTTCGCGCGCGGCTGCAATAAGAGAGGGAGAACAACGACCATGGCACAGCTTTACTTCAAATACGGCGCGATGGGCTCGAGCAAGACGGCCAACGCGCTGATGGCGCGCTTCAACTACGAAGAGCGCGGGCAGAAGACGCTCCTCTGCAAGCCCCAGCTCGACACGCGCGACGGCGACCACATGGTGCACTCGCGCATCGGCCTCGAATATCCCTGCGTCTACTTCCACGAGATGCGGCAGATGGACGAGGAGGAGCTCAAGAAAAACGCCTGCATCATCGTCGACGAGGCGCAGTTTTTGACAAAGGAGGAGGTCTTATACCTCGTCCATCTCGTCGACGACTGCGGCATCCCCGTCCTCTGCTACGGGCTGCGCGCCGACTTCAAGGGCGACCTTTTCCCCGGCAGCTACGAGCTGCTTGTCATGGCCGACAAGTTAGAAGAGGTCAAAACCATCTGCTGGTGCGGCAAAAAGGCCGCGTTCAACGCGCGCTTTGACGCGCAGGGCCATGTCGTCAAGCAGGGTGCGCAGGTCGTCATCGGCGCGAACGACCAGTACATCGGCCTGTGCCGCAAGCACTGGCGGGAGGGCAATTTAGGACCCGACTTCCGAAAGGAAGGCGTCTGAGGCCAGCAGGAGGCCCAGGCGCAGCCCCTCGCGGAAGCAATAGAGGCCGTGGGCTTTCATAGGGTGGTCCCGGAGGCAGTCGGGCCAAAGGTGGGGCTTGGGGTCGCAGACCCAGGCGTTGTAGAGGGCTTCGATGTCAGGGATCATGAGAACATCTCCTCAACACGCGGTTGCGTGTGTTTATAAGGATACTATAGCACACGCGGATGCGTGTGTAAAGGAGGAAAAGGGATGTTTCCGGAACGATTAAAGGCCCTGCGCAAAAAGAATGGGTGGACGCAAAGAGAGGCGGCGGAAGCCACCGGAATGTCCTATCGGGGACTTCAGGACCTGGAGGCAGGGAAAAAACCGGGCTACGACAGCCTGTTGAAGCTTGCAGACGGGTTTGAAGTGTCGGTGGACTACCTCATGGGCCGGACGGATGATCCCCGGCTGCATCAGTTGGACGAATAGGCTGCGGCGCCCCTCTGTGTGAGTAAAGCAAACCGCCGCATGTTTTGAGGCAAAGGAAGTGACCCCCATGCTCTGCAACCTCTGCCCCCGCCAGTGCGGGGCCCTGCGCACCGAGACCGCCGGGGAGGGCCGCTGCCGGATGCCCAGCGTGCCGGTGGTGGCCCGGGCGGCCCTGCACATGTGGGAGGAGCCCCCGATCTCCGGGACAAACGGCTCCGGTACGGTGTTTTTCTCCGGGTGCGCCCTGGGCTGCGTGTTTTGCCAGAACCACCAGATCAGTCAGGAGGATTTTGGCCGGCCGGTGACGGTGGAGCGCCTGCGGGAGATTTGCTGCGGGCTGATTGGCCAGGGGGCCCACAACATCAACCTGGTCAACCCCACCCACTACGCCCACGTTGTGGCCCGGATGCTGGACGAGCCCCTGCCGGCGCCGGTGGTGTGGAACTCCGGCGGCTATGACCGGGTGGAGACCCTGCGGGCTTTGGAGGGGAAGATTCAGATCTACCTGCCCGACCTGAAATACCGGACCTCCGCCCTGGCGGAGCGGTACTCCGGCGCGGCGGACTACCCCGAGACCCGCCGCGCCGCCATCCGGGAGATGGTGCGGCAGACCGGCCCCTATGAGCTGGGGCCGGACGGACTGCTCCGCAGAGGGGTGATCGTCCGCCACCTGATCCTGCCCGGCCGGGGAAACGAGGCCAAGGCCGTCATGGACTGGGTGGCGGAGAGCTTTCCGGCGGGGACGGTGCTCTTCTCCCTGATGCGGCAGTATGTGCCCCAGGGGCGGGCGGCGGAGTTTCCGGAGATCGACCGGAAGCTGAGGGCCTCAGAGGCCCGGACGGCGGCGGAGTATATGGAAAATCTGGGCCTGGAGGGCTTCATTCAGGACGCAGCGGCCGCCGACAACGGCTACATTCCCCTCTTCGATCTGACCGGCGTCGAATGAAAAAGGGCCCCCGGCGGAAGTCCGCCGGGGGCCCTTTTCCGTTCAGCGGGCCACGATGACCCGGATGCAGCCGCCCTGGTCGGCGGGCTTGTCATAGTAGCCGGTGAGGGTGTAGTCCCCGCCGGACACCATGGAGAGGGAGGCGTAATAGTAGGTGTTGCCGCGCAGCTCATAGACGGCCGCCGTATCCGAGAGGGGATACGTCCGGCTGCCGGCATAGGCCGTCTTGCCGTCCACCCCGGTCAGATCCACCCCGGTCAGGTTGGCCAGGGCGACGCCGTCCGCGTCCTGCTTGAGCTGGAAGGGGCCGGTCTTGACGTTGTACAGGGTGGCACCGGTGATGGGGGCCTGCTGCACGCCGCCGATGTCGTACTCATAGACGCCGGAGACCGCCATGCCCATATCCGTCTCGCGGATGTGGGTGAGCACACCGTAGCGGTGCATGTCGCCGGTGACCTCGTTCAGAATGAGGCGGCGGACGGCGCCGTGTTCGTCCAACTGGTAGAAGCGGACGTCGCTCTCCCGGAGGCTGACGCCTTTCAGGCGGGAGGGGTAGACCCGCACGGCCTGGGTGTCGCCGTAGGTGTCCAGAATCTCCACGTCGTCGGCCAGGGCGTAGGAGCCCAGCCGGGTGCCGTCGGCGTTTACCTTGCCGCTGATGCTGCTGCCGCTCAGGCGGGTGATCTGGACCGCGCCGCCGTTGGCGGTCACCTGGACCAGCGCGCCCGCCTTCAGGTTCTTCTGGTCCCAGCGGTAGGAGTAGGTGTTTCCGTCGGTGGCCCGGACGGTGAGGGTGGAGGCGGTATAGGGATTGCCGGAGGCGTCCTCATAGGAGCCGGTCTCCACGGCGGTGACCAGGCCGTAGACGGTGGAGCCGGTCTGGACGGGGTCCAGCACGGCGGCCACCTGGTTGTCCCGGCCCAGCAGGAGAGTCACCGAATCGCCCACCCGGAAGGGGCCCAGATCGCTGAGGTCGTAGGCGGAGGCCGGGGTCTCGATGGAATAGCTCTTACCCGCCACGGTGACCGAGGCGGGGGAGGAGGCGGGGGTGACGGCCTCGATGCTGCCGGTGACCTTGTTGGAGTAGACCCACAGCGTGCGCATGGGCTTGGAATAGTAGACCACGTCGTTGGCGGCCACCGCGGAGAGGGCCGAGGCGGAGCCGCCCCGGTAGACTCTGGCGGCGGACGGGTCAAAGGGCAGCTTGGACTGCCAGTCGCCGCTGGCCACCACAGGGCCCTCCATGGCCGCGTTGACGAGGGCCACAGTGTTGACGGCGCCGGAGGCAGTGACCAGATTCTCGCCGGGCCTGAGCACGTCCAGCAGGCAGGCCGAGCCGTCGGCGGTCTTGGCGGTCAGCAGGTTGTAAAAGAGGTACAGCGCGTCCCGCCGGGTCAGCTCCCCGGTGGAGGCGGTGGTGGGCACGCCGGCGTCCAGGCCCAGGGCCCGGTATTTGGCCATCTGACCGGCGGGATAAGCGCCGGTAAAGTCGGAGTCCCGGTAGCCCAGCAGCCGCAGAACCATGGTGACGCCCTCGGCCAGAGTGATGTTGCGCTCGGGCTCAAAATAGCCGTAGAGGTTGCCCCGGACCAGACCGGCGCTGACGGCGGCGGCCACGTAGCCCGCCGCCCAGTGGGTGCGGGGCACGTCGGGGTAGGGATCGGTGGCGGTCTCGGGGCCCACGTTGTCCCGCAGCGGGGAGGCGGCCACCACCAGCTTGGTAAATTCGGCCCGGGTGACGGCGCGGCCCAGCATCAGGTCGCCGTTTTCGTTGCCGGTCATGATGTCCAGGGCGGCGAGCACCTGGGCGGCCTCCTCCTCGGCGGGCGCCTGGGCCGCCCGGGCGGCGGGGAACAGAGACAGGACCAGGACCGCGCAGAGCAGGGCGCTTGCAACTCGTTTCTTCATCTTTTTCGCTCCTTCTGTCAAGTAAGGGGATGGCGCGCCGGCTCAATCATACCGCAGGGCGTCGATGGGGTTGAGGCGGGCAGCCTTGTTGGCGGGCAGGTAGCCGAAGAGGATGCCGATGCCTACGCTGACGCCGAAGGCGATGGCCACCGAGCCCAGGGTGGGCACGGCGGAGAAGGCGGCGCTGCCGCCCATCTGGGCCGCCATCATGCCGCCGATGAGGCCCCCGGCGAGCTGGGCCAGCCCGATGCCCACGCCGATGCCCAGCACGCCGCCGATGGCGGAGGTGGTGCCGGCCTCGATGATGAACTGGCCCCGGATATCCTTGCGCTTGGCCCCCAGGGACTTGCGGATGCCGATCTCCCGGGTCCGCTCGGTGACGGAGACCAGCATGATGTTCATGATGCCGATGCCGCCCACCAGCAGGGAGATGGCAGCGATGGCCACCAGCACCAGCATCATGGTGCTCATCATGGTGTTCATGGCGTCCATCATCTCGGCGCTGGACATGACGAAGTAGGCGTCCTCGTCCTGGTAGGTCTGGAAGAGCCGGTTTTCAATGATGCCCTTGGCGGCGGTGGAGCCGGCCTTGCTGGTGCTGTTGAAGAGGTAGAGGTCCACCCAGCCGGTGCCGTTGAGCCGCATGGCGTTTCCGTAGGGCAGGAAGAGCACGTCGTCGCCGCTGCCCTCGGCGCCGTCTGCTTGCTGCGTCAGCACGCCGATGACGGTGAAGGGGGTGCCCCGGACGGTGAGGGTCCTGCCCAGGGCGTCACCGCCGAAGGCGTTCTGGGCGAGGTAGCTGCCGATGACGCACACGTTCTGGTAGCGGTCCACGTCAACGTAGGAGAGGAACCGGCCCTGGGCCAGGGTCTCGCCGCTCATAGCCTGGTTCCGGCCGGCGTCGTAGAAGAACTCGCTGACGCCGTAGATGGTGGTGCGCCCAAACTCCTCCGAGCCCTGCCGCACCACGGCCTGGGTGCGCACATAGGGACTGACGCCGGAGAGATACTGGGGATATTTGTCCACCAGGGCGTACATGTCGGCGGGGTCCACCATGCGGGAGGAGGCCCCGCCGTAGTTGTAGATCTGTACCTGGAGCAGGTTGGCGCCCAGCTGCTCGAACTGCTGGTTCATCATCTGCTGCATGCCGTTGCCCAGGCTGGTGATGACGATAACGGCGCCCACGCCGATGATGATGCCCAGCATGGTCAGCAGAGCCCGCATCTTGCTGGTCAGCAGGGACTTGACGGCCAGGCGGAAGGACTGTGTGAAATTCATGCCCCGGCCCCCTCTCCGTCCGGCGCGTCAAAGCCCCGGATGCCGCCGAGGTCCTCCTCGGGCTGGACCACGGCCCTGGGGTCCCGGGCGTCGCCGTCGTAGATGATCCGGCCGTCCTGGAGGCGGACGATGCGGTTGGCCCTGACGGCGATGGAGTTGTCGTGGGTGATGAGGACCACGGTGTCCCCCTCCCGGTTCAGCTTCTGGAGGAAGGAGAGCACCTCCCGGCCGGTGCGGGAGTCCAGAGCGCCGGTGGGCTCATCGGCCAGGATGACCGAAGGGCTGCCCGCCAGGGCCCGGGCAATGGAGGCCCGCTGCTGCTGGCCGCCGGAGAGCTGGCTGGGCAGGTTTTTGCACTTGTCTGCCAGGCCCACCCGGGACAGGGCGCCCATGGCCCGCTCCCGCCGCTCTGCGGCGTCCACGCCGGCGTAGAGAAGGGGAAGCTCCACGTTCTCCAGCACGTTCAGCTTGGGGATGAGGTTATACTGCTGGAAGATGAAGCCCAGCATTTTGTTGCGGATCTCGGCCTGGTCGTCGTCATCCATGGTGGACACATCCACGCCGCCCAGATGGTAGGTGCCGGAGGTGGGCACGTCCAGACAGCCGATGATGTTCATGGCGGTGGACTTGCCCGAGCCGGAGGAGCCCACGATGGCCACGAATTCCCCCGGGTCGATGACCAGACTCACGCCGTCCAGGGCGTGGACGGTCTCGCCGCCCATCTGGTAGATTTTGTAGACGTTCTTGAGTTCAATGAGGTGTTCCATATGATCTGATCCCCCCGCTATCAGCCCCAGGGGTTGGCGGAAGCGGCGTTCTGGATAAAGATGGTCTCGCCCTCCTCCAGCCCCGAGAGAACCTCAATGCAGGATTCGTCGTTCCGGCCCAGGGTGACCTCCCGGTCCTCCAGCTTGGAGGGGTCGGCCAGGTTGCCCGCCTCGTCCAGCGCGCCGGGGCCCGCTACCTTGACGAGGCTGACGCCGTTCTGGCCCCGGCTCACCGCCTCTACGGGGATGCACAGCACCTCGCCGGCATCCTCCACGATGATCCGGGCGGAGATGTTCATGCCGGGCTTCAGCTCCTGGGGAGAGCCGTCGATGCGCACGGTGACGGGGTATGTGGTGACGCCGTTGGAGGTGGCGCCGTTGATGTTCACCTTGTCCACCGTACCGGTAAAGCTCCGGCCGTCCAGCGCATCGGAGGT
Organism: uncultured Eubacteriales bacterium; assembly: GCA_902492005.1. Taxonomy (GTDB): domain Bacteria; phylum Bacillota; class Clostridia; order Oscillospirales; family Oscillospiraceae; genus Intestinimonas. The sequence continues at coordinate 54,804 of CABUJV010000008.1, read as the reverse complement.
GATCTCCACCCGCTGTCCCACCTGAATCTTGTTGATATCCAGCTCGTGGATGCTGATGTCGAAGGTGAGGGCGGACAGGTCGTAGATGACGGCGGGGTAAGTGACGCCGCTGGTGGAGCCGGTGGTGGCGTCGATGTTGTCCCCCACGTCGTAGTTCTTCTCAATGACCTCGCCGTCGATGGTGGAGGTGATGGAGTAGTCCTCCAGCTTATCTCTGGCGTTCTGGAGGGTCAGCTCGGCGGTCTTGACCTGGATGGCGGCGTTTTCAATCTGCGTGTCCATGTCGGTCTCGTCAAAGCCGCCGATGACCTGATCCTGAAAGACCCGGTCCCCCTCCTGGACGGTGAGGCTCTTGAGCTCGCCGGAGGTCTTGGCCACCACCTGCTTGCTCTCGGCGTAGGCGAAGGTGCTGCTGGAGGCGCTGGCGGAGCCGTTGATGGTGGCCGAGCCGCTGGAGGTGTTGTCCAGCGCGCCGGGATTCGCCAGCCGGATGGTGACCGGCCGGACCAGGGTGCCGCCGGGGCCCACCTCATCGGTGGCGGCGATGGAGTCCACCGTGCCGTACAGGGTATCCATGGTGCCGTCCACGCTGACCAGGGCCTGCTGGCCCACGGAGATGGAGGCCGCCTGGACGGAGTGGAAGGGGACGGTGAGCTTCAGGTTGTCCCGGTCCAAAATGTCGGCGATGGGTGCGCCCGCCGACACCATGTCCCCCTCGTCCACATACAGCTTGGTGACCACGCCGGCGGCGGTGGCCTTGACGGCGGCATTCTTCTGGCTGTCGGACTGGTTCTTGAGGAGCTGGTTGTAGTTGAGGCGGGCGGACTCCAGACTCAGCTCGGCCTGCCGGATGGAGGCCTCCACGTTCTTGGAGTCGATGCGGAAGAGCAGGTCGCCCTTGCGGACGGTCTGACCCTCCTCAAAGGGGGCCTCCAGCACCTCGCCCTGGATCAGGGTGGTCACCTTATAGGAGTGGATGGGCTCGATGGTGCCGGTGCCGGAGACGGAGACCAGCAGCTCCTGCCGGACGGCGGAGGCGGGTATGTAGGCGCCCGCGGCCATCACGCTGCCGCTGCCGGAGCAGCTTTTGAACAGAAAGACCACCAGGGCGGCCAGCACCGCCAGGATGATCAGACGCTTGATCCACGTGCGCCGCTTTTTGGACGCGGGAGATTTGATTTTGGGCTTCTGCGCCGTCTCCCGGGTGGGAGAGACGGCCGCTTCGGCCGTGGGTTCTTGCTTGACGACAGTTTGTTCCATGTTGCCGACTCCTTTACGAATGGGGTATGTACCTTTCCCAATGTTCCTTTACGATACCAGAGAAAGATGAAGGGAAGGGAAGAGGAAACCTTAAATTTTCATAAAATTTTTCTCAGAGGCCCTAACTGTTTATATTGTATATAATATATATGCACAGTAGAACAAAAAAGTCAAGAGAAATTTCTGGGTAAGAATGTATAAGTTGGAAGCAACGTGTCCACAATAGGGCCGGAGGTGTTTCCAACCAATGAAAAAACGACCTTTTGTGGAACTGATTGGCGACTTTATGGCGGGAAAGGGCTTTTACATAGTCCTGTTCCTCTGCGTCGCCGCAATTGGAATCTCGGGCTATTATCTCTTTTCCTCTCTGAATCTGGGAGACGGCGGCAATACCGCCGTGGCGGGCCCCACCCAGGTGGTGGTGACCCCCTCCCCCTCCCAGTCGGCCTCGCCCCAGCCGGTGAAGCCCTCGGCCTCGCCCCAGGCGTCCCCCAGCCTGGGCACGTCTGCCCCCGCGGCCACGCAGCCGTCCGGCAGCCCGGCCGTTTCGGCCAGCCCCGCCCCGGCCCAGACGCCCGCAACCCCGACGGTCTTTACCTGGCCGGTGAAGGGGGAAGTGATCGCGGACTACTCCCTGGAGGTGCTGGCCTATGACGAGACCATGGGCGACTGGCGCACCCACTCGGGTCTGGACATTGCGGCCAGCCTGGGTACGGAGGTGCTGGCTGTCGCGGCGGGCACGGTGGCGTCCATTGAGGACGACGTGCTGATGGGGACCACCATCGTGGTGGACCACGGCGACGGGCTGAAAAGCGTCTATGCCAACCTGGCCGCCGCCCCCGCCGTCCAAGTGGGAGACGCGGTTCAGACGGGGGCCGTCCTGGGCGCAGTGGGGGACACCGCGGCGGCGGAGGCCGCCAAGCCCTCCCATCTCCACTTTGAGATGATCCGGGAGGATGAATCGGTGGATCCGGTCTCCTTCCTGCCACAGCACACGCCTTGAACAAAGAAGCGCGCGTACGGGATCCGTGCGCGCGCTTCTTTGTCAACCGGAGGAAAGGGAGCGGTGATGGAGAGGAGTATAGGTCAGGCGGCCCTGGATGCGCTCCGACTGCATCAGGGTGATGCGCCGCACCTCCATACCCATGGGCGGCAGGGAGCGGGCGAAGGCCGGACGGTCAAAGCCCGGGGCGAGGAGCACCTGACGGCCCAGAGTCAGATGGGGGCGAAAGGGGCGCCGCTCCAAGGCGAAGCCCGCCGCGCCCAACTCCTCTGTAAGCTGGCGGTGGACCTCCAGCAGGGCGGGAGAGGGCTCCACGCCCAGCCACCAGAGATCGCCGCCCCGCTGGCGGAACAGGCCGGGGGCCCCGACCTGGAGATAAAAGCCCGGGGCGGACACCCGGTCCATGGCGGACTCGGCGGCGGCCCGGCGTTCGGTCTCGCCCAGAAAGGCGAGGGTGAGATGAAAATTGTCCGGCAGGGTGAAGCTGCCGCGGAGACACTGGCCCTGCAGCCGCCCGGCGGCCCGGCGGAGCTGTTCCCGCAGCGGCGCGGGAAAGGCGACGGCGATGAACAGACGCATAAAATCCCCCTTTGCTATTTGGTCCTGCTGCGGCCATTATAGCAAAGGGGGATGGGGTGCGCAATGGGGAAACAAGGGGGATCAGGATTCCATGTGACGGCCCAGGAAGCCGGCGATGGTCTGCGCCAGCTTATAATCGGTCTCGCTGCTCTGGATTTCGCTGTCGGTACTGGCAAAGAGCACGCAGCCCAGCACGTCTCCCTCGGAGAGAATGGGCGCGGCACAGGAGATCACGTATTTGCTGCTGTCCTCGCACAGCGGAAGGGGGGAATCGCCGGACTTGAACTGATAGATCTGGCGGCCCTCCATGATCTGCTCCAGAGCAGGGGAGACCCGCTTGTCGGCCAGTTCCCGGCGGGCCGCTCCGGCCACGGCGATGCAGGCGTCCCGGTCCGTGATAACGGCGATCTCGCCGGTGGTCTTGTTCAGGGTCTCGCACATCTGCCCGGCAAAGTCGCCAAGCCCTCCCATGAGGGAATATTTTTTGAAGATTACCCCTCCATCCTTGTCGGTGTAGATCTCCAATGGGTCGCCCTCGCGGATACGCATAGTACGGCGGATTTCCTTGGGTATGACCACGCGGCCCAGGTCATCGATCCGCCGCACGATACCAGTTGCTTTCATATATAGAATTCCTCCTGCGGTCTTGTTTCTAGACGAAGCTAGTATTTGCAGGATTCTTTTCCCTATGCGACAGGCAGAACTGGTATCCTCTGGAAGGCTGCGGCGCTTTTTCAATCAAAAATGCGCGGAGAAACGGAACGCGCGGCCAGACGCTGCAAAATGGGCTGGTCGGCGGGACAGAAGGCGTAGCCGGGGATCTCGGCGGGGGTGATCCACCGCAGATCGTTGTGTTCCAGCAGCTTGGGGACGCCTCCGGCAAGGGCGGCGTGGAACAGCGTCAGATGGACCGTGAGGTCCGGGTAAGAGTGGACCACGTCCATAAAGGGCTCACCCACCGACACTGTTACATCCAGCTCCTCCCGGCACTCCCGTACCAGCGCCTGCTGCAGGGTCTCCCCGGGTTCTACCTTGCCGCCCGCGAACTCCCACAGCAGGCCCCGGGCCTTGTGGGCCGGCCGCTGGCAGATCAAAAACCGTTCGCCCTCCCAGATGAGAGCGGCCACGACTTCCGTCATCGTTTCTCCCCCTTGCGGCGCGCTTCGCGCGGTCATTTTCACAAGAAAAATCATAATCCCTTTGGGGAGCTCTGTCAATTGGTACGAAGCAGACGGCACAGGCTTGCCCGGCAGGCGGAATTGTGCTATCCTGATGGCCAAACAGAGAAAGAGGCGATATGGGATGACACGGGAGCTGAGAGCCGCCCTGCTGGGGCTGTCCGCCTATAAGGCACTGAGGGAGGAGCCCCTGCTGAAGGCGGTGGGACGTCTGCTGGACGGACTGGCGGCGGGCCGGGGCGAGGAGGCGCTGGGGGCCTACACCGACGTGGTGCTGGCGCTGCAGGAGGCCGGTGCCCGCGGTATGGGCGACGGACTGCTGGCGCTGCTGCGCTACCGGGAGACCCCCTATCCCCGGGCGCTGACCGGACCGGCAGGGGCGGACGCGGCCCTGGAGGCGGCGGCCCGGCGGGACGTAAAGGTCCTGGCGCGGCTGCGCGAACTGGACTGCGGAGCGGTGCTGGAGGAGCTGGCCGGCCTGCTGGGACCGGAGTTCGCTCCCGTGCTGGAGGAGCTGCCCCGCTGGCAGGCAGGGTCGGACTTCAACTTTGACGGGCTCACCGCCTTCTACCGGGAGCACGGGGCCGGGCTTTTCGCCCGGTACCGGGCCTTCGTGTGGACCGACGGCGCCCTCATCCCCGTACACGAGCCCGACTGCCCCGATGAGGAGGAAATGATGGGCTACACCCTCCAGCGCGACCAGGTCATCGCCAATACCCGGGCATTGCTGGAGGGCCGCCGGGTCAACGACGTGCTGCTCTACGGCGACAGCGGCACCGGCAAGTCGGCCACGGTGAAGTGCCTGCTGTCGGTGCCGGATTTCGGCAATCTGCGGCTCATCGAGGTGCAGAAGGAGGGCCTGCGGGACCTGCCGGTCCTGATCCGCAGCCTGCGGGGGCGGCAGCAGAAGTTCATCCTCTTCATTGACGATCTGGCCTTCGACCAGGACGACAACACCTACTCGGTGGTCAAGACCATCCTGGAGGGCGGCCTGGAGAAGCGGCCGGACAACGTGGCCATCTATGCCACCTCCAACCGGCGGCTGCTGGTGCGGCAGACCTTCAGCGACCGGGTGGGGGACGAGGTGGACATTCGGGAGACCATCGCAGAAAAGACCGCCCTGTCCGACCGTTTCGGCCTGCGCATTCCCTACCTGGCCCTGAGCAAGGCGGAATTCCTGGAGCTGATTGAGCAGTTGGCCGATCAGACCGGGGTGGACATGGACCGGGGCGAGCTGATGCGGGAGGCGGTAAAGTGGGACATGAAATTCCCGGGCCGGACCCCCAGAGGGGCGCGGCAGTTCATCGCCAGCCTGAGCGCGCGATAAATAGCAAGACGTCCGGCGGACCCGCAAAGGTCCGCCGGACGTCTTGTCATAGGCTTACAGGATGGCGTAGAGCATTTTGGCCACTTCGCTGCGCTTGACGGGGTCGTTGGGGCGAAGCTGGTTGTCATAGCCGGAGATGACCCCCTGCCCCACCAGGGACTGCACATGGGACTGGGCCCAGCTCGCCACAGATGCGGCGTCGTCAAAGGTGAGGGCGGCCAGGGGGTAGCCCTTGGGCTGGATGCGGCCCAGGATGGTCATGGCCTCGGCCCGGCTGATGGTCTCGGCAGCCCGGCTCACCAGCTGACCATTCTCCAGGCTGCCCTTGAGGATGCCCAGGGAGTAGGTGGCCTTCATGCCGCCCAGCATCCAGGACGGGATGGACGCCAGATCCGCGAAGGGGAGCTCCACGCCGGCGTAGTCGTCCGGGTCCAGCCCCATCCAGCGGGTGACCATCAGGGCGAACTCGCCCCGGGTGATGTTCTTCTCCGGCTGGAACTGGAGCCCCTCGGTGGTCTCCACCCCGTTGGTCACCCCCATGTCATAGAGGTAGGTGGTATACGCCTGGGCCCAGTGGGTGGTCATGTCCGCGAAGGGGCCGGTGTCGCCAGGCGCCTCCGGGTCGGTGGGGGAAGCGGGCTGTATGTCGTGGGAGGTCCGGCCGATGTTGCCGCTCTGGTCGGCGGCGGTGACGGTGAGGCGGTGGAGCTTGCCGTCGGCCGCGGGCAGCTTGGCGGTCAGGGCGGCTTTGGCGGCGTCCCACTGGAAGTCCAGTGCCTGGCCATCCAGCGTCAGGGTCAGGGCGGAGGCGGTAAAGCTCCGGTCCACGTTGTCGCTGACCGTGGCGGTGACCGCGGTGCCCGAGACCTTGAGGGTCACGGCGGGCGCAGTCTCATCCACAAAGTCCTCGTTGGCGGTGGTGATCTGGTCCAGCCACAGGGTGCCGGAGGAGACGCCGCTGCCGCCGTAGACCACATTCAGGGCGCTGAGGGTGCAGGCATTCTCCGGCAGGGCGGCGCTGAGGCGCTTCCAGCCGGTGAAGTCCAGGCCGGTGAGGACCACGTCGGAGGTCTCGCCCGTCTGGCTGGCAATGGTGGCGGTCAGGGCATTGCCGGAGCCGTCGCCGTAGACCCAGAGGTTCAGGTAGCGCTCGCCCCCGGTGATGGGCAGGGCGGCGGAGAGGACGGCGGTACCGCTGGCGGAGGCGTCATAGTCCAGCTTGCCGCTCTGGCGGCCGAAGCGGACGTAGTCCGAGGCGGTCTCGGCCGAGAGGGAGGCGGTGCCGGTGCCGGTAAAGGCGGCGAGATCGCCCTCAAAGTTCTCCAGCTCCAGGATGTGGCCGGCCACGGTGACCGGAATGGTGACCGTTCTGCCTCCGGCGGCGGCGGTGAGATTGCCGGTGGCCGTCTTGGGGCCGGCGGTAAAGACGCCGTTTTCATCCACCGTGCCCACGGCCGGGTCTGCCGACCACGTGTAGCAGGTATCCTGAGAGAGCAGGGAGAGCGTTCGATAGGTGGCGCTGGCCTTCAGATCCACGCTTTGGTTGGGCTCCAGGGCCAGGCTGGTAACGGCGGCGCCGGTGGTCTCGTTGGACAGGGTGATGGAGCTGGGGGTGCGGAACACCGTCATGGTGGCCTGACCGGACACCCGGCCCGCCGTGGCGGTGACCTGGACGGCGCCGCCCGCCTCTCCGGCCGTGAACACGCCGGCGGAGGACACCGTTCCGTCCCCGTTGCTGATGGACCAGGTCACATTGCCGCCATCGCTCATGGGGTAATAGGCGCTGTCCATGACCGTGGCGTTCAGCGGGACGCTGGCTCCGGAGAGGAGCAGAGAGTCGCAGGGCGAGACATAGACGTGGTCGGCCTCGCCGGTGGCCTGCAGCCTGGTGACCAGGAACAGGCCGGTGCTCACCGCCCGCAGGCCGCCGGACTGGGAGGGCTTGTTGATGATCTCCATGCTGTCTTTGGTGGGCAGGGTGGCGCCCAGGGTGGTGGAGCCTCCGCCGTCCAGACCCACCACATCCACGCAGCCCAGCTCGATCATCCGCTGGGCCACCTGGGTGAGGGAGGCCCCCACACTGTAGCCGGGCTGGCTGCCGTCAATGGCGTAGATGACCACGGTGCCGTCGGCCTTGATGCCCACGGCGGTGCGGGGGGTGGCGGTGGAGCCAGTGTGGGGGCCGACCTGGCCGTTGGTGACGATGCGGTAGAAGCCGCCCAGAGCGGTGACGGCGTCGTTCCAGCGGGCGTCGGTGCTGGTCACGTCGATGTCCACCGTGTCGCCGGGCTTGAGGCCGGCGGCCATGTCCACCAGCCACTGGTTGTTGGTCTGGTTGATGGTCAGAACCATCTTGCCCTCGGGGATGGTGATGGACCCGGTGGACTCCAGCACCTGCTCCACCACGCAGGAGACGCGTCCCCCCACCTGGAGCTGGTCGGTTTGGACCAGGGTGGCGTTGACCTCGGAGACGGCGGTGGTCTCGCCGGTCCGCTCTTCCGCCTCCAAAGCCGCAGAATCCGCCGCGTCGGGGGCCGTCTCGTCTCCCTCTGGGGCCTGGTCCTCCGCTTGATCTTCGGAGCTCTCCACGGGCTTGCCGTCGTGGCCGGACACGTCCAGGTCCACGTCCACCGACTGGCCCAGGTTGTCGGTGACGGGGGAGAGGATGATGTCGATGCCGGGGCCGGTGTGCTGGGTGGTCCGGCTGTAGTCATTGGTATAGAGGTAGTAGCCGCCGGGGGTGCTGTCGCTGAGGGCGGTGCGGGTCTTGTTCACATCGGTGACCTGAAGAGTATAGCCGGAGAAGGTGGCGGTCACCGAAATGGCGGGCCAGCCGATGAAGGCGGAGCCGTCCTCCCGGAAGCCCACGGCGTAAAAGCCGCCGGAGGTGGAGCGAAGGACTCCGTCGGAGATGAGCACGCCCAGGGTGTTGCCGGTGGACATGTCGTAAAAATCGCCGTTGACGCCGCCGACCACACGGTAGCCCTGGGACTCCAGGCTACGGGCCATGGCGGACAAAGTCTGCTTGTCCAGCACCTTGTCGCCGTAGACCACCGCCGGGTAGACGCCGGAGCCGGGGGAATATGTAAAGTAGCGTTCGGTGCGCAGGTCGGATTTGGAATTGCTCCAGAAGATCTGGCGGGTCAGCTCCACACCGGGGGCCAGGCCCACCGTGCCGGTATGCAGGTCGTCGCCAAGCGCCTCGGACGCGGCGGCCATGGGGGTGAGCCCCAACAGCAGCGCCAGGGTGAGGGCCGTGGCCCGTCGAAAGAATTGCCTCATAGTCTGCCTCCAAAACAGTCGCATGGGTGGGTGTGATCTCCCCTATCCTACCACACCCCCGCGGCCTTTGTAAACCAGCCCGGCACGCCAAATCCGACCGATTGGGACGATGTTAGCAAAGTGTTAGAAAGCCGGCGGGATCAAACCGGGGGAGGCGATGCGCGCATCGCCTCCCCCGGTTTAAGCGCTCAGATCTCCTGTTCCCGCTCCCGCCGGACCCTGGGCAGGGTGGTCTCCAGCGTGGCGCTCTCCTGGAGCTCCAGCAGCTCGCCGATGAGCTGGTTGGAGACCAGAAAGCCCTGGGCCGTCAGCCGCCAGCGCTGGCCGTCCCGGGCGGCCCAGCCCCGGTGCTCGTACTCAGCCAGCTTCTGCTCGACGGGATCAAAGTTCATGAAGTACTCCCGCCGGTACTCCCACTCCTCGATGCCCCGGGTGGTCCGCAGGCGCAGCATCAAATACTCCCCCGAGCGCTCCCGCTTGGGGATGAGCTCGTCCTCGTCGATGATGGGCCCCCCGTTCAGCAACCCGTCAATGTAGGCGTCCAGGTCCCGGACAAAGGAGAACCGGCGGCCGCCGAAATCGGAGTGGGCGCCGGGGCCGAAGCCCAGGTAGGGCCGGGTGAGCCAGTATTTCAGGTTGTGCCGGGACTGGAAGCCGGTCTGGGCAAAGTTAGAGATCTCGTACTGGTGGTAGCCAGCGGCCTCCAGCCGCTCCACCCCCCACAGATACATGTCGGCCTGGTCGTCGTCGGTGGGAAGGACCTCGCCCCGCTGGACCCGGCCGCAGAGGGGAGTGCCCTCTTCCACCTTCAGGCCGTAACAGGACAGGTGCTCCGGCTGGAGGGCGATGGCCTGCTCCACCGAGTCCTGCCAGCGGGCCATATCCTGGCCGGGCAGGCCGTAGATCAGGTCCAAGGTGAGGTTTTTGATCTTGGCCTCCCGGATGGCGGCCACCGCCTGCCGGGTCTGCTGCCAGGTGTGGGCCCGGTGGAGGGCCTCCAGCTCGTCATCGTGGGCCGACTGCATCCCCAGGGAGACCCGGTTCACACCCGCCCGGCGCAGGCGGACCATGCTCTTTTTGTCCACACTGTCCGGGTTGGCTTCCAGGGTGATCTCGGCATTGCCCGCCATCTCAAAGCGCTTTTTTACGGCGGAGAGGAGCTCCCGCAGGCGCTTTTCCCCGTAATAGCTGGGGGTGCCGCCGCCGAAATAGACGGTGTCCACCAGATAGCCCTTGGCCTGGGGGGCCGTTTCCTTCAGATGGGCCAGCAGGGCCTTTTGATAGGCGTCCATGCGGGCTTCCCGCTCCGGCAGAGAGTAGAAGTCGCAGTAGTCGCATTTACTTTTACAGAAGGGAATGTGGATATAAAGGCCCAGTTGCCTGCCCATAGTGGTCCCACCTTGCGTTTCCTTCCGGATTTTTTCTTATTATATACGTTTTGCACCCGGCATGCAATGCGGCAATGGTGAATTTAGCGGCCTGGACTTGGACTTTTGCGCCATCTGTGTTATACTTTGGAGACCAAAAAAGAGGAGGCGGTCCCATGGAGGAGGAGCGGACCGGGAGGCGGCTGACCTGGACCGTCGCCCCCCGGCGGGACGGCCAGAAGGTGGACACCGTGCTGCGCAGGGAGCTTGGGTTGTCCGGCACGGTGATCCGGCGGGTCAAGTGGCTGCCTGACGGCATTCTGCTGGACGGCCGGCGGGTCTATACCAGCCAGCGGGTGCGGGCGGGACAGGAGCTCTCCGTCCTGGTGGGGGAGACGGCCCTGCGCAGCGGCCTGACTCCGGCTCCCGGACCGCTGGACATCGTCTACGAGGATGAGGACCTGCTGGCAGTCAATAAAGCGCCCGGCGTGCCCAGCCACACCGGACCGGGTCACTACGACGATACGCTGGGTAATTTTTTAATGGATTATTACCAGAAACGGGGGATTTTTGCCGACTACCACCCGGTCCACCGGCTGGACAAGGGGACCTCGGGGCTGATGGTGGTGGCCAAACACCCCCACGCCCAGGAGCGGCTGAAGGAGCAGTTTCACACCGGGGCCTTCCGGCGCACCTATCTGGCGGTGTGCGAGGGCAGGCCGGAACCGGAGGCCGGCGTGGTGGACGCCCCCATCGGCCGGGTGGAAGGCTCCCTGCTGGCCCGGGAGGTCCGGGCGGACGGCCAGCCGGCCCGGACCCGTTACCAGGTGCTACGGACGGGGGCGGGCCGGGCCCTGCTGCGGCTGGAGCTGGAGACGGGGCGTACGCACCAGATCCGGGTCCACATGGCCCATCTGGGGCACCCCCTTACCGGGGATTTCCTCTACGGCACCGAGGACACGGCGCTGATCCGCCGGCCCGCCCTCCACTCGGCGGAGCTGGAGCTGGTGCAGCCCCTGACAGGGGCGCTCATCCGGCTCTGCGTCCCTCTGCCGGAAGATATGGAGCGGCTTTTGAATTGAAAGGAGGCAGCGGCAAGTGCCGCTGCCTCCGCTGTTGTCAGTACCCCAGCTCCTTCAGCAGCCGGGCCAGCACCGCCATGCGCTCCCCCAGCAGCTCTCCGTCCCGGCCCAGCGCGTCCTGAAAGAGGGCCAGATCCTCGTCAATGTGGTCGTTCCCGGTACAGACCGCCACCGACATGGCGTCGCCCTGAAGCCCCACCCGGTCGATGAGGGGGTGCTCCGGGTCGTAACCCTTGGGGTGCTTATAGGCGTCCTCCCGCAAGTAGAGCTGGGCCCGGCAGGTGAGGATGGCCAGGTCCAGGACCCGGTGGAGGGGCAGCTCCTCCGACTGGCGGGACCACTTCTCCCCGGTGTAGCGCCAGACCTTGGCGGAGATGTCCACCTTGCCCCGGTCATTCCACTGGGCCAGGCCGAGAGAGAGGCCCTTCGCGTCGCTTTGATAGGCGGTGCGGCCGTCGATGTGCTCATAGTCCTCGGCGGCGATGACCGGCTTGTGCTTCAGCGTGGTGGGGATGTGCATGGCGACCGCTCCAATCAGCAATTCAATCATTTACTAAATTAGTAAATAAGTAATTTAGTAAAACAAGAATACCATGCATGGTTTCCGCTGTCAAGGGGCAAACTAGCGCCGAGCAAAAGGAGGAAGATTCCATGGATATGACCAACAAGGAATACGGCCAGTATGTCAACGCAAAATCCAAGCCCTCGCCGCTGGGCCGGGATATGCTGTGGGCCTTTGTGGTGGGCGGCTTGATCTGCACCATCGGACAGGCGCTGCTCAACCTCTACCGGAACGCCGGCATGGGCCGGGACGACGCGGGAAGCGCCGTGTCCATGACCCTGATTTTCGCCGCCGCCCTGCTCACCGGGCTGGGGCTGTTTGACAAGCTGGCCAAGCGGGCGGGCGCCGGCACTCTGGTGCCCATCACCGGCTTTGCCAACGCCATGGTCTCGCCCGCCCTGGAGTTCAAAAGCGAGGGTATGGTCACCGGCACCGGGGCCAAGCTGTTCACGGTGGCGGGGCCGGTGCTGGTTTTCGGCATCAGTGCCTCCATCGTCTACGGGCTGATCCTGCTGCTGTTTTTCCGGGGCTGACGGGCCCGGCGGCGCGGTCCGCCGGTACATAGAAGGGGCGGCGCACCCAAAGATCTTTGGGTGATCGCACAAAAACACTTGACAAATATAAAACGATGCCGTACAATATAGCCAGAAAGGAAGAGGTGAGTCCCATGTACTAGACCTCAAAAAACCCTTTTGACAGGCGCAAATCCAATCAGGCGTCTGCCGCGAAACGAGTCCTAAGGTCCAGCAAACGATCCATTTCATCGGCAAATTCCGGAACAAGGCTCACTCGAGTGAGAAGCACACGGCAAACCTCTCGCGAAATATCGCAGTCGACGGAAACCGCATGTGCATGTGTTGTTGACCTGGTAACTTGCAAACGAAGGATCCTTTCCCTGGCACCGGATTCCGGACGCACCATTCTGCAGAAAGTACGAGGTAGACAATTTGGTAGAGATTCAGAACCACGGATAGCCCCTCGGTCACGCTGGATGGCCGAGGGGCTGGACTTTATCTGGGCGCGGAAACGCGCTCTTTTTTTATACAGAAGCATAGGAAAGCGGCCTGCTGGCTGTACTCCCCGCTGTCATGATTTGTAACGGAATGTAGCCGGATATGCGCGCTTTCCCGGACGGGCTGTGGTAGAATAAGGCCAGTAAGGAGGTACTTGAATGAAAAAACTGACGCCTGCTTTGTTCGCCCTGGCGCTGCTGTGCGCCTGCACGCCCCAGGGCGGCCGGAGCTCGTCCGGCCCTGCCGCGACGCCCACCCCCACGCCGGGCGAGACCTTTGTGTTTACCCGGGAGAATTTTCCGCGGCTGGACGGCTCCACCGCCACGGTGCCCTTAGGCGAGGCCCTCGCCTCGGTGCTGCTGGGGGAGAGCCGGGAGAACGTGGCCGACCTCATCCATTTCTCCAAAACGACGGGGGCTTATAACGCCCTGATGGCTGGGGAGGCCGACCTGCTGGTGGTGGCCGAGGCCGGTGAGGCCACCTATGCCCAGCGGGACGAGCAGGGGCTGGAGTGGTCCCAGGAGCCCATCGCCACCGAGGCGCTGGTCTTTATGGTCAACGCCGACAATCCGGTGGACAGCCTCACCGTGGAGGAGATCCAGAAGATCTACACCGGAGAGATCACCAACTGGAGTCAGGTGGGTGGGGAGGACCGGGAGATCGTCCCCTTCCAGCGCAATAAGGGCGGCGGCAGCCAGGCCATCATGGAAAAAGAGGTCATGGGGGATCTGGAGATGATGCAGCCCGCCAATACCGAGTATTTCATCGGCACCATGGAGGGACTCATCGAGGCGGTCCGCTCCTTTGACGGCTCTCCCGCCGCCATCGGCTATACCGTCTACTACTACGCCGAGGACATGAACATGGCCGACGGACTGAAGCTGCTGAAGGTGGACGGGGTGGAGCCCAACGACGATACCATCCGGTCCGGGGCTTATCCCTTCCGCACCTTTTACTACGCCGTGATGAACGCCGGCGAGCCGGAGGACGGCCCCACCGCCATCCTCTATCGGTGGCTTCTGAGCCCGGAGGGCCAGAAGCTGGTGGACCACGAGGGCTATGTCGCAGTGTTGGCCCCGGAGGAATAACGGAACGATGAAAACCAGAAAGGCCGGAGGCATTGCCTCCGGCCTTTCTGGTTTTTCAGGAAGAGAGGGTGTAGTATTGGGTAAACAACCAGACGATGTTACTCTCCTTACCATCCAGGGTAAAGACCCAGGTAGCGGGTTCATCATGGTCGGTGCCCTCCATGGTGAATACACAGCGGGTACTGGTAAACTCCACCACCGCCAGGGTATCCCGGTCGGCGGTGTAGGGCCAGTACGAGCGCTGGATGGCGTCCAACCGCATCCACAGCCTGCCGTCCCGCTCCAGCAGGAGACCGTCGGGGGTATAGACATACTGCTGCATGATCCGGACGGCCAGCTCCCGGGGAAAGATGAAATAGAGCTGGGACAGCACCTGATCATCCACCCGCAGATCGGGGTGCCACTTCTCGTAGCCCGCCAACTGGAGCCACACCACGCCCGCTCCGTCGGTGTAGGTATCCCCGGTGCACGGGGCGGCGCCGGTGAGCCAGCCCAGAGCCTCGTCGGCCAGATCCAGGTGGTACTGGGCAAAGAGCATTTCCCCGGCGGCCGTGAGGGCCTCGTCCCCCCTGGACTCTCCGATGGTACGGAGGGCGTCAGAAAGCAGCAGGGGCGCGGGGCCGTCGATCCAAGGCCCGGCGTCGGCCAAAAAGGTGAAGTTGCCCTCCCGGTTCAGCACCGCCAGCAGGGAGTACGGGCCCTCGTGGAAGAGCCCATCCTCATCCACATACTGGCCGCCCACCAGAGGAACGCCGTCCGGGTCCTCCACCGGCACGCCCACGTCATAGGAGAAGGCATCCACGGTGGCGTTCTCAAACAGGCCGCTGTAGCTGCCGGCCCAGGCCAGATGGGTGAGCTTGGCCCCGCTGATGTCGGGTACCAGATCCCGGGCCAGTTCAAAGACCGGATCGGGCACGTCGAAGGTGTTTGCGGCCTGGACGGAAGAGGTGCAGGCTACCAGCCCTCCGGCCAGCAGCGCGAGGGCCAGGGTCAGGGCCACCAGCGGGGTCCCCCGGCGTTTGACCCCGGTGAAGAGGTTGCACAGCCGCTCCTGGACAGCCCGGGTCCCGCCCCGGAACTCGGTGGTGAAGGGAGTGCGGGGGGCGATACGTCTTTCCTTCATAGAGTCTGCTCCTTTCAATCGCCGGTGGGAGAGTCCGGGTTGTGCCCATCCCAGGTCAGGGGAACTTCCACCCCCCAGACTCCGCGGCGGTTGGATACCACAAAGTGATAGTGATCGGACCCGTCGCTCCCGACGGTCTGACCGTGAAAGGCCAGCTCCACCTCCCAGGCGTCACAGGTGGACACCGAGGTGTAGCAGGCAGGAAGCTGGCCGATGTGGGCCAGAAAGAGCTCCCGCGCCCGGGCGGCCCGCTCCCCCTCCGGGGCAGACACCTGGCCGGGGGCATCGAAGGCGGCGGCGTCCAGCAGCTCCCCCACGGTGAAGCCGTTTTCCTCCGCCAGCCCGGTCCAGACGTCCAGATTGAGGGCGGTGTACTCCGCCTCGGTGATCTCCTCTCCGGTGGCGCGCAGGACATAGGCCGGGCGGGTCTCCACGCTCTCGGTCTGCTCCATGGCGTAGGTCACGTGGTCCCAGGCGCCGGAGCCGAAGGCGGAAACCGCCGCGTCGTAAAGCCGGTCCCCCGGTCCGGCCGCGATGAGCCCGGCCAGGTAGGCGTCCGCCGCGGCCTCCTTGTTGACGTTGGTTTCGTCCACCGTTCCGATGACCGCCTGGACGTATTGGGCCAGCAGGGTGTCGGTGTCGGGTGTGGTGAGAGTATAGGCAATCGCGCCCTCCAGAATCTGGTCGGCCAGACCAGGGACCGGCGCGCACAGGTCCCGGATGGACTGGGTCCAGCCCTCGCCGTCGGCGGCGCTTTTCACGGAGCGGAAGCGGCCGGAGGAGCCGTCCCCCGCTACCGTGATGGCGGCGGGGCCCCCGCCCCCGCCGCTGTTGGCCCCCCGGGTGGCCAGAAAGTCGTAGTAATAACGGGTCCACAGGTTGCAGAGATAGACGGTATCCCCGTTGCCGTCCTCATAGCTGGCGTACACCCCCACAAAGGGGAGCGCCAGCGTGCCGTTCTGCCAGCCGTAGGGGTTATGAGCCCAGCGGGCGGCCTCGTAGAGAGCCGCCTCCACCCCGGTGATACCGAAGAGCTCGGCGGTGGGAGGGAGCATCATCAGGGGAGGGACGGCGGTGTCTGAAGCTGGGGGCGTCTCCCGGACGGCGGTGCGGCAGGCCACCATCCCTCCGGTGAAGAGGGCCAGAACGGCCACGCACAGCACCAGGGCGCGGCCCTGCCGGCGGGGCCCCAGAAAGAGATTGCGCAGCCGCTCCCGGACGGCGCGGGCGCCGCCCTTAAACTCGGTGGAAAAGGGGGTGTGGGGCGCCCGGCCAGGGCGGGGATGGGAACACATGAAAAGACCTCCTTTTATGGGCGGGACGCCCGGCCGGAGCCCAGCGCCGCCAGGATGATCTGTCCGTACCGGGCCCGGGCCTCCGGGCCCAGCCCGGCCACCACGCGGTCGTCGCAGGCGCGCTCCAGATCCCCCTCCGCGGCGCGGACCATGAGCCACACCAGCGGATTGCACCAGTGGACCACCTTGGCGCACAGCAGCAGGGTCTTGTAGGCGATGTCCCGGCGGCGGCAGTGGGTGAGCTCATGCCGAAGAATGAACCAGAGGGCCTCGCTGTCCTCCTCCTCATGGGGCAGCAGGATCACCGGCCGGAGGAGGCCGGCCATCATGGGGCCGGAGAGGCCGGGACAGACCAGCAGACGGACCGGCCGCCGGACGTCCAGCTCCGTTTGCAGGGCGGAGAGCGTCTCCCGCGCGGCGGGTCGGACGGCGGGCGAGGACCAGCGGCGGACGTAGCGGAGGAAGCGGAGATAGCCCGCCCCGTACCAGACGGTCAGCGCCGCGGCGCCCGCCAGCCAGACGCAGGCGGCGACGCCGCCCAGAGTGAAGCTGCGTACCGCGCCGGCGGGGGACTCCGGCTGGACAGAGGGGAGCGGGGAGAGCGATTCGGCGGGGAGCCGCGGTCCGGCCGGGGCGGCGGAGGGCGCTGCCGGTGGGGTGTAGGTGTAGACCACCCGGTCCGCCGGAGCCTCCAACTGCACGGGGGCCCGGGGCAGGGAGAGGTTAAGCGGGACCAGCAGCCGCACCGCCACCACCAGCCAGGCCCAGTACCGCCACCGGGCGGCGTAGCGCCTGGCCAGCAGCGGGCCAAGGGCCAGCAGCAGAAGGATGACCGCCGACATGGTGAGGGAGATCTCGGCCAGGGTCATGAGCAAGTCCGTCATAGGAGGACCTCCGTCGATGGATGGAGTGGGTCAGTCCAGAAAGGTGACCAGGTCGATGCGGGAGACGGCGTCGCCGTCGAAATAGAAAAACAGCAGGGGGCCGAAGGCCAGCTCGCCGCCGTACCACAGATAGTCGCCGGTGTAATCCCAGATGGGCTCGCTGTGAATCTCGGGGTAGGCCTCCCGCACCTGGGCGCGGGTGCCGCCCACCGAGACGCCGCGGCAGGTGGACAGGTCCGGCAGGGTGGTGGACAGGGCGTGAAGACCGGGGCCGTATTGCGCACTGACGTAGAACTCGGCGGTCAGGCCCTCCCAGGTCCGCTTTTCCCAGCGGTCCCCCTCGCCGTAGGTCACGTCGTAGTCCAGCGGCTCCACGGCGGGCTCCCCCTCCAGAAAGCCCACGTCCGGGCTGCCCAGGCCGTACCAGCCCGTGCGGCCCTGGCGGGTGAGGGCGTACTCCAGGTCCGTGACGCCGTAGGCCAGCTCGGTGACCCGCCTTTGCAGGCCGGCTGCATCGCCGGTAAACTCGGTGCTCCACAGCACGTCCAGATAGGTATAGCTCCCGTCGGGTGCGGCGGAGAGGACCAGATAGGGCCGGCCTTGGGCGGTGTATTCGGTGATGCCGCCCTGCCCGTCGGTCTCCCGGCCGCCGGTGATGGCCACCTTGGCCATGTCGGCCGGGAGCAGGCGGTATTCCAGCCGCCACAGCTCCACGTCTGCGCCGGGCAGCAGGTCGGGATACCGGGCCTCCAGCTCCAGGCGGGTGATTTCGCTGGAGGCGATGACCACCCCAGGCTGGGCTTCAAAGGCGGCGGCGTCCTGGTCCACAAAGACTTGGGCGGCGGCCATCACGGGGGGCTGCTCCACCGGCTGGGCCTGCGTGGGGGACACCTCCGGCAGAGCGGAGCGGGAGGGGGACGGCGCCTCGCCGGCAGGGGCGCAGGCAGCCAGAAGCAGGGCCATGACGGCCCCGATGATCAGTAGTCGTTTCACGGTGTTACCACCCCTTCGTCTGGAATTGGGTCGGGTGCGAGAAGAATGGTGCAGAAGAGATTCGCCAAGCGGCCGCGAAGCGGTATTCGCCCCGGAATCCGGCGGTCAGCGGCGTACGGGGGGCCCTCAAGGCCGGTCCCCTCGCTTCAGCTCCTCCAGGTACTGCTGAAGCTCATCCAGCTCCCCGTCGCGCAGCGCGCCGCCCCGGGCCAGCGAGGCCACGAAGCTCTTTAGGGAGCTGCCAAAGACCTTGTTGAGCACCGTGCCGCTCTCAAAGGCCAGATAGTCCGCCTGACGGACCTGGGGGGTGTAGTAGTTGGTCTTACCCCGCTTCTCGCAGGAGACAAAGCCCTTCTCCGCTAGACGGGACAAATAGGTGTTGAAGGTATTGGTGGCCCAGCCCCGGTCCCGCAGAGCTTCCTCCAACGACGAGCGGGGGACCGGGACACGCTCCGAGGCCCACAGGGCCTTCATGACCTCCAGCTCAGTGTCGGGCAGCCGTTTCATGTGCATTGCTCCCATCTATTTCAAATGTAGTTATTATAATACTACAGTTGAAGTAAGTAAAAGTCAAGTTACAGAATGGAGACAAAGACGGCCCTTTCGGCGCCGCGTCCTGTACTTTACGATCCTTGCCGCAGGCGTTGTAAATTGGATGAATGGCTTTTCACCCGATCTTAGCATGAATAGTGATACGTCTTCCGGTTTCCGACGAGAAACAGGAGCGTCACGATCAGCGCCATGACCTCCGCACCTACGACGGAGAGCCAGATGCCATCCAGCTTCCAGATCAACGGGAACAGCAGCACCGCCGCCACCTGGAACACAAGCGTCCGCAAAAAGGAGATCAAAGCAGACACCAGACCATTGTTCAGCGCCGTGAAGAAGGAGGAACCGAAGATTGAGAATCCGGAAAAGAGGAAGGAAAAGGAGTAGATTAAAAAGGCACGGAGCGTCATAGCCAGCAGCCCCTGGTCATAGCCCACGTAGATCATGGCCAGCGGCCCCGAGAGCAGCTCCGCGGCGCTGAACATCATGAGGGCAAAGACGCCTATGATGACGAGGCTCTTTTTCAGCAGCCCCTTCAGCTCCTGGTGGTTTTGCGCGCCGTAATGGTAGCTGATGATGGGCGCTGTGCCCACGGAATAGCCGATAAAGACCGCCTGGAAGATCATGCTGACATACATCAGGACTCCGTAGGCGGCGATGCCGTCCTCTCCGGCATACTTCAGCAGTTGGACATTGTAAAGCATACTGACCACGGACATGGAGAGGTTGCTCATCAGCTCAGAGGAGCCGTTGGTACAGGTCTTGAGTAGCACATTCCCGTCAAATTTGGCTCGGGTCAGGCGCAGAAGGCTGGCATTGGGACGGCTGAAATAGAACAGAGGGATGACCCCGCCGACACATTGGCTGAGGGCTGTCGCCGCGGCTGCGCCCTCCAGCCCCCAGGAAAATACGGCGACGAACAGGGCGTCCAACACGATGTTGGTCAGGCCCGCCGCAACGGTCACACACAGGCCGAGCTGGGGCTTTTCCGCCGTGGCGAACAGGCACTGAAATTCGTATTGAAGGATATAGGCCGGAATGGCCAGCAGAATGATCCGCCCGTAGGTCACGCTGTCCTCCAGCATCTGTCCCGAAGCGCCCAGCGCGCCGGCTATGGGTCGGAGGAAGATCAGCCCGAACGCAGAGAGCACAATGCCGCAGGCAATGGAGACATATACCAGCAGGGAAAAGGTTTGATTTGCCCTTTCCCTGTCGCCCTCGCCCAAGGTCATGGCGATGAGGGCGCCGCCGCCGGTGCCGAACATGAACCCAACACAGCCCAGGATCATCAAAAACGGCATGATAAAGTTGACGGCGGTAAAGGGGGTCTTGCCCACGAAGTTCGACACAAAGAAGCCGTCCACCACGCTGTAGATGGAGGTGAATACCAGCATGATGATGGAGGGGAAGGTAAAGCGCAGTAATCTTGGAATATTAAAGTGATCGGAAAGCTGAATCATCGTTCTGATCTCCCTGCCGCGTTTGCCCGGCTCCCGGCCGCCGCTGCCGGACTTCCGGCTGGTGGTAATAATCTTCATACTTGCAGATCCTTGATTTTCTCCTGGAAGTCAGACAGAAATTTTTCTGTCAGCGCGATGTAGCGTTCCAGCTCTGCGTTGGACCAGGAGGCGAAAACCTCGTCTTCAATCTTCAGCACCCGCAGGGCGGTGTTTTGTGCCAGGAGTTTCCCTCCGGCGGTCAGATGCACCTGCTTCTTTTTTCTGCCCACGGTTTCCACCACACCGGCGTCTTCCAGTTTCCGCAAAGCGGAATTGATGGTCTGCTTGCTGATACCGGACAAGCTGACAATATCGCTGAGAGGACAATCGTCACCGTTCAGGCAGATGGTATATAAAATCCGCATGGCGCTGTCCGACAGGCCAAGCTTTCGCGCGGCCTCATGATAGGCCGCGTCGATTTCACTGGTGAGATAGCTGTAACGCTTTCTGCTTTCCATAAATACCCTCCGTAGTACGAAATCATACTAACCGATTATAGTACGATATCGTACCACTGTCAAGGGTATACTTATACGCCAAGTTTGTACGGCCAGGTACGGGCTTTCCGCAAGACAAAACAACGGTGTCCACAAAGCAGTTTTGATGATGGGAAGCGGGCTGGTTAACAGGGAAAACGCCCTTAAGAGGACCCTCGCCGGAATAGAGCTTGATACTGTCCACCCGGCGGCCAACGCAGACATCATAATACTCGATGAGGCCAAAATTCTTCCCCTGTATTTTGGCCTTTAAGATTTGATACATGTTCAAGCCGCTATTGCAGCCGGGAGCCAGAACGCAGCAGATGCGGCCGGAACGCAATCAAGAGGGCCTGCCCCATGGGGCAGGCCCTCTTGATTGCGTTCCCGGGTCCTGGTGGACGATAATTTAGTTGGAGGCGGTATCCAGGTCCTTGTCGCCGCCCCAGATCATGTTCTTGCGCAGCTCCTCGCCCACGATCTCCATCTGGTGCTTGGGGAGCTGGTCCCGCTTGGAGTTGAAGAAGGCGCGGCCGAAACTCTTGTTTTCGGCGATCCAGCGGCCGGCGAAGGTGCCGTCCTGGATGTCGGAGAGGACGGCACGCATCCGGGCCTTGGTCTCCTCGTGGGGGATGACCCGGGGGCCGGAGACGTACTCACCGAACTCAGCGGTGTCGGAGATGGAGTAGTTCATGGCCGCCACGCCGCCCTTGTTGATGAGGTCGATGATGAGCTTCATCTCGTGGATGCACTCGAAGTAGGCGTTCTCCGGCTCGTAACCGGCCTCCACCAGCACCTCGAAGCCGCACTGCATCAGGTCCACCACGCCGCCGCACAGGACGGTCTGCTCGCCGAACAGGTCGGTCTCGGTCTCGTCGTGGAAGGTGGTCTCCATCACGCCGGCCCGGGCGCCACCGATGCCGGCGATGTAGGCCAAGGCGATCTGGTAGGCGTGGCCGGTGGCGTCCTGCTCCACAGCCACCAGGCAGGGCACGCCCTTGCCGTTGACATAGGTGGAGCGGACGGTGTGGCCGGGTCCCTTGGGGGCGGCCATAAACACGTCCACGCCGGCGGGAGGCACGATCTGCTTGTAGCGGATGTTGAAGCCATGGGCAAAGGCCAGAGCGTTGCCCTCCACCAGGTTGGGAGCGATGTCCTTCCGATAGACATCGGCCTGGACCTCGTCGTTGATGAGCATCATGACGATGTCGGCCCACTTGGCGGCCTCGGGCACGGTCTTGACGGTGAGACCGGCCTTCTCGGCGTTGGCCCAGTTCTTGGAGCCCTCCCGCAGGCCGACGCACACGTTGCAGCCGGAGTCCTTCAAGTTGAGGGCGTGGGCATGGCCCTGGGAGCCGTAGCCAATAATAGCGATCTTCTTGCCGTTGAGGTAGCTGAGCTCGCAGTCTTTCTCATAATACATTTTTGCCATAGTTGAACTCTCCTTTTTCTTTGTTGTTGTCATATATGGTGTTACGCCCGCGTTCGATGGCGATCGTACCCGTACGGACGACCTCCAGGATGCCAAAGTCGGCCAGCAGGTCCATGAGGGCGCCGGCCTTACTCTCGCTGCCCAATATGACCACGGTGAGGGTCTCGCGGCTGATGTCCACGATGCTGGCCCGGAACACGTTGACTACCTGGATGATCTCGTCGCGCTTATCCTTGGTCTCGGCCCTGACCTTGACCAGCACCAGCTCCCGCTGGACGGCGCTCTCCGGGGAGAGCAGCTTGACCGAGATGACGCACAGCAGCTTGCGCAGCTGGGCGGTGATCTGCCCGATGATGACCTCGTCGCCCTGCATGACGATGGTGATGCGGGTGACCTGGGGGTCCTCGGTGGTGCCGGAGGCGATGGAGTCGATGTTATAGCCCTTGCGGGAAAAGAGGCGCGAGACCTGACTCAGGACGCCGGGGCTGTTCTCCACCAGGATGGAAATGGTGTATTCCTTCTGTTCCATACCGTGTCCCCTCCTTACTCCAACAGAAATTCGGTGATGGGCTTGCCTGCCGAGACCATGGGGCGCACCGTCTCATCGGTGTCGATGACGCACTCGATGACGTAGGCGCGGCCGCCGTCCAGGGCCTCCCGGAGGGCGTCGGACATCTCCGCGGGGGTGGCGACCCGGCGGCCCCGAATGCCGTAGGCGTCGGCCAGCTTGATGAAGTCGGGGGCAAAATTCAGGTCAGTCTGGGAGAAGCGGCCCTCATAGAGCAGGTTCTGCCACTGGTGGACCATACCCAGGGTGTGGTTGTTAAAGATCACCACGATGACGGGGATGTCGTAGTGGGAGACGGTGGCCAGCTCCTGGCCGTTCATGCGGAAGCAGCCGTCGCCGGTCATGAGCAGCACCGTTTTCTCGGGGTGGCCCATCTTGGCGCCGATGGCGGCGCCGAGGCCGAAGCCCATGGTGCCGAAGCCGCCGGAGGTGATGAGCTGGCCGGGGTAGTCGAAGTGGAAGTGCTGGATGGACCACATCTGATGCTGGCCCACGTCGGTACACACGATGGAGTCGCCGGGGGCCATGCGCCGGATGGTCTGGATGATCTGACGGGGCGTGAGCTGGCCGTCATCGGCCTGCGGACCGGGGCGGTGAGAGAAGACAAACTGCTTCCAGGCGGAGTGGTCGTACTGGGGGATGCGCTCGTTAACCATCCGCAGCACCTGCTTGGCATCTCCGATGATGTGGTGGTCGGTACGCACGTTTTTGTCGATCTCCGCCCGGTCGATGTCGATGTGGACGATCTTGGCCTGCTTGGCGAAATCCTTGGGGTCGGTGGCCACCCGGTCGGAGAAGCGGCAGCCCACCGCGATGAGCAGGTCGCAGTTGTCGCACCCGATGTTGGAGGCGCGGGAGCCGTGCATTCCCAGCATCCCGGTGGTGAGGGCGTGCCCGCCGGGGAAGCCGCCGCCGCCCATGACGGTGATGGCCACCGGGGCGTCCAGTCGCTGGGCCAGGGCGGCGAATTCCTGATCGGCCCGGCTGCGGACCACGCCGCCGCCGCAGATGAGCATGGGGCGCTCCGAGCGGGCGATCAGGTCCACCAGTTTCTCCACGTCCTCCTGGTTGGGGGCGGGGGTGTTCAGGTCCCAGCCCACCCGCTTTCGCAACTCGGCCAGACGGCCGTGGAACTGGTGCTCCTCCTTGGGCAGATACTCATAGTCGATCATCGTGTCCAGGGAGGTGACGTTTTTCAGCAGGTCGATGAGCACCGGCCCGGGCCGGCCCATGGCCGCCACGGCGAAGGCCTCACGGATGACGTCGGGGATCTCGTTGGGGTCCCGGACCAGATAGGTGGCCTTGGTGATGGGCATGGCGATGCCGGTGATGTCCACCTCTTGGAAGGCGTCCTTGCCCAGAGTGCTCTCCCCCACGTTGCAGGTGAGGAACACCACGGGGGAGGAGTCCATATGGGCGGTGGCGATGCCAGTGGTCAGGTTGGTGGCCCCGGGGCCCGAGGTGGCGAAGCACACCCCCACCTTGCCGGTGGCCCGGGCATAGCCGTCGGCTGCGTGAGAGGCCCCCTGCTCGTGGGCGGTGAGGATATGTCGGATCTTATCCTGATAGCGGTAAAGCTCGTCGTAGATGTTGAGGATGGTGCCGCCGGGATAGCCGAAGACGGTGTCCACCCCCTGCTCCAGCAGGCACTCTAAGATGGCTTGTGTGGCTCGTAGTTTCACTTCTCTTCCTCCTGCGTCGTCGCCGCAAACGTCATGTCCCTCGCCCCCACACCGGCGTGAAGGCCCGCTCCCTGCGCCGCGGCCTCTTTCCCCGCACGGCCCGCCTGCGCCGGGCCCGTACCGGGCTGCGTTCCGGACCGGGGGCGGCCCCGGCCCGGCAATTTCCAAATCTGCATTGCGCTTAAACGCTGCCGTTAAATTTTCCCGCTGCCCTTCTGCACGGCGATGACGCCGGTACGGGCCACCTCCAGAATGGAGAAGGGCCGCAGCAGGCTTTCGAACAGATCCACCCGCTCCGGGGTGTCGGACAGCTCCAGGGTCATGGTGGCGCTGGTGATGTCGGCGATCTTGGCCCCCATGATCTGGCACAGGTTGGAGACGTCCTGACGGGTTTTGGTGGTGGTGGATACCTTAATAATAATCAGCTCCCGGCCGATGAGGCTCTTTTCGTCCAGGGTGCGGACCTTGATGACGTCCACCAGTTTGTTGAGCTGCTTTTCCACCTGCTCCACCACGTTGTTGCCGCTGTCCACGATGATGGTGATGCGGGATATGTTCTTGTCGTCGGTGACGCCCACGGCCAGGCTTTCGATGTTGAAGGCCCGCCGGGCGAACAGGCCGGTGATCCGGTTCAAGACGCCGGCCCGGTTCTCCACCAGCACGGAAATGGTCTGTGTCATGCCGCGTCCTCCTTCCTCAAGTCGTGGCCATGGGGTCCACGTCGCAGATGAGCAGATAGGGCCCCTGGCTGGTCAGCATGGCGTCGATGGCCTCGGCCACCTGAGCGTCGTTGGAGATGCGGCGGCTGGGCACGCCGTAGGCGGCGGCCAGGGCCTCGAAGTCCGGGGAGCCGTCCAGGCGGACCCCGAAGGGGCCGCTGTAGCTCCGGCGCTGGATCTGGTGGACCAGGCCCAGCACCCCGTTATGTACCATGACGAGCTTCACGTCGGCGCCCATGGCGTTCAGGGTGGCCAGCTCGTTTTCGAACATCTGGAAGCTGCCGTCGCCGCAGACCACCACGGTCTGCTGCCGGGGCGCGGCGGTCTTGACGCCCAGGGCGGCGGGCAGAGAGTAGCCCATAGTGCCCAGGCCGCCGGTGGTGAGGAAGCGCCCGTGTTTCATGGGCAGGTGCTTGGCGGCCCAGATCTGGTTCTGCCCTACGTCCACGCAGACGCAGGCGTCGTCGTCCAGGCGGTCGCCCAGGGTGCGCATGAGCCAGGCGGGAGTGACGCTCCCGGCGGCGGGAGAGGGGAAGGGGGCGGCCTCGCTGGCCCGGAAGGCGTGCAGCTCAGCCAGCCAGTCGCCGCTGTCTGCCTTGGGGGCATGGGAGAGAAGCTGCCCCAGAATGACCTTCACGTCGCCCACCACCGGGACGGTGGGGGAGAGGTTTTTGCCGATCTCTGCCGGGTCCACGTCCAGATGGACGGTTTTGGTGCGCCGGGCCACCTCCTTGGGGGCGGTGACGGCCCGGTCGGCCGCCCGGGCCCCGGCGATGATGAGCAGGTCGGTGGTGTTGAGGGCCCGGTTGGCGGTGGAGGTGCCGAAGGCGCCGATCATCCCCAGATTCATGGGGTGGCCGGAGGGCAGCAGCCCCAGACCCATCATGGTGGTGACCACCGGGATGCCGGCGCCCTCGCACAGGGCCAGCAGCTCCTCCTGGGCCCCCGCGCTGAACAGGCCGCCGCCCACGCACAAGAGGGGGCGGTGGGAGGCGGAGATGGCCTGGGACACCTTTTTGATCTGCAGCTCGTTGCCCTTGACGCTGGGCTTATAGCCCCGGATGTCCACCGAATCGGGGTATTTGGGCTCGATCATCTGCTCCTGGATATCCACGGGGATGTCGATGAGGACGGGCCCCTGCCGGCCGGTGGAGGCGATGTGGAAGGCCTCCTTTACCATTCGGGGGATGTCGTTGGCGTCCTTGACCAGATAGCTGTGCTTGATAAAGGGGGCCACGGCGCCGGTGATGTCCACCTCCTGAAAGATGTCCCGGCCCAGCAGATAGCTCTGCACCTGGCCGGTGATGGCCACCAGGGGGATGGAGTCCATATAGGCGGTGGCGATGCCGGTGATGAGGTTGGTGGCGCCCGGCCCGGAGGTGACCATACAAACGCCGGGCTTGCCCGTCATGCGGGCGTAGCCGGAGGCCATGTGGCCGGCGTTCTGCTCCGTGCGGACCAGGGTATAGGCGATGTCCGTGTGGGCCAGGGCGTCCACCGCAGGGCAGATGGTGGCTCCCGCATAGCCGAATATGTGGTCCACATGCTCCCGTTTCAGACTTTCCATCAGTGCCTGGGCTCCGCTGATCATGCAGCATTCCTCCTTGATTGCTTGATTTGGTCCGGGCGGCTCAGGGGAAAAAAGCAAAAAGACCTCGTCCCCCATAGGACGAAGTCTCACTCCGTGGTACCACCTAAATTCGCGGCGGCGGGCCGCGCACTCGTTATCCCGATAACGGAGGGAATCCGTCTGCGCCTACTCTGTTCCGCGCAGCGGCTCCCGGGCGACTTTTGTCTGGAGCCTCACGAAAGCTCGCAGCGACCGCTTCCTCTCTGTGCTTGCGGAACCAGACTACTTACCCGGTCATTGCCGTTTTTGAATGTTATTAATTGCAATCATACAGCCGAAGAGTTCGTTTGTCAATTGGAGAAAACGGCAATTTTGCCGTTTCTCCGTTTTCGTCAAGAAGCCGGGAAGGAGCGGAGAAATATTTTGATTGGTTGTCCAAAAAACAAATGGTCGCGGAAAGGCGGCGGGCGCCGGGTCTGGAAAATATATTGTTAGAATCGGTGCAGTTTTTTGCGTGGAAACACTGGACTTTTTTCGTATTACGGGCTATTATAATAGAGATTCGAAGGCCTCATGCGTCAGGGCGGCGTCCAGACGGCGCATGAGGCTTCTGAGCGAATCGTGGGGAAAAGCGTAGAGCTGAGAAGTAATGACAGAGGTGATGCTATGAACCATAAGTTTTATGGCGGCGTCCACCCCGCCGAACACAAGGAGGCCACGGAGCGCAAACCAGTGATACCGCTGGAGGAAGCTCCTGCACAGGTGGTAATCCCCATGTCGATGCATGTGGGCGCACCCTGCAAGCCCATTGTAGCCGTGGGGGACGAGGTCACCGTGGGACAGAAGATCGGCGAGATCGCCGGTCTCGGCGCGCCGATCCACGCCAGCGTCTCCGGTAAGGTCGTGGCCGTCGAGCCCCGGCCCCATCCCGGCGGAGACGTGATGATGTCCGTGGTGATCGAAAACGATTTCAAAGATACTCCGCACCCCTCTATCGTCCACCGGGACAATGTGGATGCCCTGACCAGTCAGGAAATCATCGACATTGTCAAGGAGGCCGGTATCACGGGTATGGGCGGCGCGGGATTCCCCACCCACGTCAAGCTCAGCGGTGCCGTCGGCAAGGCGGACACCATCATCCTCAATGGCGCCGAGTGCGAGCCCTACATCACCGCCGACCACCGGCTCATGCTGGAGCGGGGCGAGGCGGTCATCGGAGGCGCGCGCTTTATCATGAAAGCGCTGGGCCTGAAAGAGGCCACCATCGGCATTGAGGGCAATAAGCTGGACGCCGTGGAGCATCTTAAGAGCCTGCTGCCCAGCGGAGATACCTCCATCCATGTGGAGACGCTGAAGACCCGGTACCCCCAGGGTGCTGAGAAGCAGCTCATCCAGCGGGTCACCGGCCGCGAGGTTCCTCCCGGAGGACTGCCCGCCGACGTGGGCTGCACCGTGTTCAACGTGGCCACCGCCGCCGCCATCTACGATGCGGTCACCGAGGGCAAGCCCCTGACCCACCGCAACGTCACCATCACCGGCGGCGCCATCGAGCGGCCCATGAACGTCAACGCTCCCATCGGCACCCCTGTTGAGCACCTGATCAAGATGGCCGGCGGCTTCAAGACCCAGCCCCAGCGTCTGCTGATGGGCGGCCCCATGATGGGCAACCCCCAGTATGACCTGACGGCCCCCATGTTCAAGGGCACCAACTGCATCCTGGCCCTCACCGACGCCGAGGCCGCCGTCCAGGATACCGAGCAGACCTGCCTGCGCTGCGGCCGCTGCGTCAACGCCTGCCCCATGCACCTGATGCCCCTCTACATGCACATGTACGCCGAAAAGCGCGCCTGGCATGAGCTGGAGGGCTACAACATCATGGACTGCATGGAGTGCGGCTCTTGCAACTACATCTGCCCCGCCCGCATCCACCTGGTGCAGTCCTTCCGGATGGCCAAGTTTGAGATCCGCGGTCTGGCGGCCAAGCAAAAAGCAAAGGAGGGGAAAGCATGAGCCAGGAATCTCGTAAGCTCGCGGTAGCTTCCTCCCCCCACGTATCCTCCCCCATCGGGACCCGGTCCCTGATGCTGGACGTGCTGATCGCACTGGTCCCGGCTCTGTGCATCGGCATCTGGTTCTTCGGCCCCCGGGCCCTGACCATGACCGTGGTGTCCGTGCTGGCCTGTGAGGTCTTTGAGTACGGCTACCGCAAGCTGCTGAAGAAAACCAACACCTGCGGGGACCTGTCCGCCGCCATCACCGGCGTGCTGCTGGCCTTCGTCTGCCCCGTGACCCTGCCCTACTGGGTGCTGATCATCGGCGACTTCTTCGCCATCGTGGTGGTCAAGCAGCTCTTCGGCGGCCTGGGCAAGAACTTCCTGAACCCCGCCCTGGGCGGCCGCGCCTTCCTGATGCTGTGCTACCCCATCCTCATGACCACCTGGGTGAAGCCCGGCCGGGCCAACTGGGCCGGCCTGCTCTCCGGCACCGTGGGCATGAACGGGGCCGAGCTGGCCACCGGCGCAACCCCCCTGAGCGTGGACTTTATGCATTCCGGTCTCCTGCCGGACGCCTCTCTGGGCGATATGCTCATCGGCAATGTGGGCGGCTGCCTGGGCGAGGTCTCCGCCCTGATGCTGATCGTGGGCGGCGTCTACCTGGTGGTCCGCGGCGTCATCCGCGTCCGCGTCCCCGTGTCCTTCATCGCCACCGTGGCGGTGCTGACCTTCCTCTTCCCCGCCGCCGGTGCGGGCCGTCTGGACTGGATGCTCTACAACCTGCTGGGCGGCGGCCTGATGCTGGGCGCCATTTTCATGGCCACCGACTATGTCACCAGCCCCGCCACCCCCAAGGGCGAGATCATCTTCGGCATCGGCTGCGGCCTTCTGACGGTTTTCATCCGTAAGTTCGGCGGCTATCCCGAGGGCGTCAGCTATGCCATCCTGATCATGAATACCTGCGTGTGGCTGCTGGACAAGGTGGGCAAGCCCGCCCGCTTCGGCGTCACCAAGGAAATGAAGGAGAAGCAGAAGGCGGCCAAGAAAGCGGCAAAGGAGGCTGAGGCGAAATGAGCGAGAACACTGCGGTCGTGACCAAGAAGGAGCCCGGTATGGCCTCTCTGGTCATCGTACTTTTTGCCATCAGCGCCATCACTGCGCTGGTTCTAGGCCTGGTGAACATGGTCACCGCGCCCCAGATTGCCATCAATACGCAGAAGAAGACGGACGAGGCCAAGGCCGCCGTCCTGGCGTCCGAGGTCTATGAAGATGTGGCTTACGCCGGCGCGGACACCACCATCAAGAACATCTGGAAGGCCGGCGACGCCGGTTACGTGGTGGAGGTCACGCCCTCCGGTTTCGGCGGCAATCTGGACGTCATGGTGGGCGTGGACAACAGCGGCGTGTGTACCGGCGTGTCCATCGTCTCTCACGCCGAGACCTCCGGCCTGGGCGCAAATGCCACCAAGGAGGCCTGGCGCGCGCAGTTTGTCGGCAAGTCCGGCACTCTGGCCGTCACCAAGGACGGCGGCGAGATCGAGGCCCTCACCGGCGCCACCATCACCTCCCGCGCGGTCACCAGCGGCGTTAATTCCGCCATTGCGGCCGTCGCTGAGCTGGGTTAAGGAGGGTGTGACGTTATGAATTTTGGCAAACAGTTCAAAGAGGGTCTCATTACCCAAAACCCCGTGACCGTACAGCTGCTGGGCATGTGTTCGGTGCTGGCCATCACCACCACGCTGTTCAACGGCATCGGCATGGGCCTGAGCGTGCTGGTCATCCTGACCCTGTCCA
The DNA here is from genome assembly GCA_902492005.1 of uncultured Eubacteriales bacterium. GTDB lineage: Bacteria > Bacillota > Clostridia > Oscillospirales > Oscillospiraceae > Intestinimonas. The sequence continues at coordinate 24,485 of CABUJV010000008.1, read as the reverse complement.
ACATCTTTATCTCCCTGCTGCGGAACATCATCCCCAATAAGGTGCGCATCGCCTGCTACATCGTGGTCATCGCCGGCTTCGTGACGGTGGTGGATCTGGTGCTGAAGGCCTTTGTGCCCGCCCTGTCCGACAGCCTTGGCCTGTTTATCCCCCTGATCGTGGTGAACTGCATCATCCTGGGCCGCGCCGAGGGCTTCTCCTCCAAGAACGGCGTACTGGCCTCCGCGGTGGACGGCATCTGTCAGGGCCTGGGCTACACCGTGATCCTGGTCATCATGTGTGTGATCCGTGAGTTCCTGGGCAACGGCACCTTCGGCACCGGCGTGTTCGGCGCCGACGGCATCCGCATCCTGCCCGAGGGCATCCCCGCGCTGGGCATGATCCTGCCGGTGGGCGGCTTCCTGACGCTGGCCTGCGTCATCGCCGCCATGCAGTATTTCCTCAGCAAGCCCAAGAAGGACGATAAGAAAGAGGAGGTGGCCAAATAATGGATTTCACTAGCCTGTTTTCCATCGCCCTGGGCGCCATTCTGGTCAACAACTTCATCTTCTCCCAGTTCCTGGGTATCTGCCCCTTTATGGGCGTCTCCAAGAAGGTTGACACCGCTCTGGGCATGGGCATGGCCGTTATCTTCGTCATGGGCGTGGCCTCTGCAGTGTGCTGGCCCATCAACAAGTATCTGCTGGTGGCCAACGGCCTGGACTTCATGCAGACCGTCACCTACATCCTGGTCATTGCCTCTCTGGTGCAGTTTGTGGAGATGTTCCTCCAGAAGGCCATGCCCTCCCTGTATCAGGCCCTGGGCGTGTACCTGCCCCTGATCACCACCAACTGCGCCGTGCTGGGCGTGGTGCTCCAGAACACCCAGAACAACTACAGCTTCATCGAGAGTCTGGTCTACGGCATTACCGGCGGCATCGGCTTCCTGATCGCCATCGTGCTGTTCGCCAGCGTCCGTGAGCGTCTGGAGTTCTCCGAGTGCCCCAAGTCCTTCGAGGGCTTCCCCATCGCACTGGTCACCGCCGGCCTGATCGCCCTGTCCTTCATGGGCTTCTCCGGCCTGAAAGTCTTTTAAGGGGGGGCGCGAACAATGCAAACTGTTATTATGGCTGTGGCCGTCCTGGGTATTTTGGGCGCCGTGTTCGGCCTGATCCTGGCTTACGCCTCCAAGGTGTTTGCCGTTGAGAAGGACCCCCGCGAGGAGGCCATTCTGGGCTGCCTGCCCGGCGCCAACTGCGGCGGCTGCGGCTTCCCCGGCTGCGGCGGCTACGCGGCCGCGGTGGTGGCCGGTAAGGCCCCCGTCAATTCCTGCGCCGCCGGCGGCGCTGCCGTCGCCGCTCAGATCGGTGAGATTATGGGCGTGGCGGCTGGCGAGTCCGTCAAGAAGGTGGCCACGGTCCACTGCTCCGGCGGCGGCGCCGACAAGGCCAAATACGAGTACATCGGCATCCACGATTGCTTGGCGGCTGCCCGTCTGCCCGGCGGCGGCCCTCTGGCCTGTAAGTTCGGCTGCCTGGGTATGGGCACCTGCGAGTCCGAGTGCCCCTTTGACGCCATCCACGTGAAGGACGGCGTGGCCGTGGTGGACGATGAAAAGTGCGTGGCCTGCGGCAAGTGCGTGGATATCTGCCCCCGCCACATCATCGACCTGGAGCCCTACAAGACCAAGAAGCACGTCTCCATCCCCTGCTCCTCCAAGGACAAGGGACCGGCGGTCACCAAGGTCTGTTCCAACGGCTGTATCGGCTGCTCTCTGTGTGCTAAGGCCTGCCCCAAGGAGGCCATCACCATCGAGAACAACCTGGCCAAGATCGACTACAGCAAGTGCATCGGCTGCACGCTGTGCGCCCAGAAGTGCCCCCGGAAGCTCATCGTGGTGGACGGAAAGGTCCCTGTGGTGAAGCCTGCGGCCCCAAAGGCGGCTCCCGCCGCCGCCGCGGCCAAGCCGGCGGCCGCTCCTGCGGCTCCCGCCGCTGCGGCCAAGGCTCCCGAGGCCCCCAAGGCCGAGGAGACCAAGGAGTAAAACACAAAAAAAGAGCACGGTCCGCCGGGACCGTGCTCTTTTTTTCTATAGCAGGTATCGGATGAGCTGGAACACCATCGAGGTGATGGGGAACAGCCGGGCCTTGGCGCCGGTGACCGGCAGGACCTCGACGCCTTCCTTGGGGACGTAGCCGCCCCCGGGCAGGGCCTGAAGGGCATGGTCCTGGGTGGAAAGAAGGTACTCCTCCAGCGCTCTGGAGAAATCGCCGCCGTGAAAGACCAGCATGAGCTCGGTGTCCAGATAGGTGCTGCGCATGTCCAGATTGTAGGAGCCTACCACGGCCATGTCGTCGATGAGGGCGGATTTGCCGTGGGAGGAGTAATCGCCAAACCACTCCCACACCGTGACGCCGGTGTCCAAAATACGCTCTTTGTTGTGGACGTAGTCGGAGGAGGCCATGATGTTGTCCCCCACCGCCACCGAGTTGAGCTGGAGGTCAAAGGGGATGCCGCGGGCCGCCAGATCCGCCAGCGCCTGGTACATGGGCCCGTTCAGCACGGCGTAGGGGGTCTGGAGAAAGACCCGCTCCTCCGCTCCGCCCATGAGGGCCATGAGCTGCCACCACACCCAGGGCTCCTTGCTCATGATCCCGGTGGGGTTGCTGAGGAGCTCCACGTGCTCCACCGGCAGAGTGAGCGCGGCATAGTCCAACGGTATGGGGTCGAATCGAGTGGGGTCGGCGGCCGCCAGAGCGGCGTACCGGGCCCGCAGCTCTGCCTCCGCCCGGTCGGTTTTCCGGGAAAACAGGGGCGGGCGGTCCAGGGCGGTTCTGCTGTAGGGGCTTTCCCATACCGACCGGAAATAGGACTCCACCTGGGTGAGCACGGTGTGCGCCCCGCTCTGCTGCGTTCCGGCGGCGGTGTTGTAGACCAGCACGTCCTGATCGTGGCTCTTCACCGCGTCGGGCACATAGTCTCCCAGAAACAGGTCAAACGTGTTCCGTCCGCCCAGCAGCAGCAGCCGGTCGTCAATGAGAAGATACTTGTCGTGCATCCGGCCGTTGACCGTCCAGGGCAAGAGCAGATTCGGGGCGTTGTAGAAGCGGATTTCCACGTTGGGCAGGCGGCCCAGCGCCCGGAAGATGGGCGAGCCGCCCCGGAGCAGCCCGCTGACCCCGTCCCACAGGATCTGGATCTGTACGCCCCGGTCCGCCGCCAGCAGCAGGGCGGCAAAGATGTCGCGCCCGCTCTCACAGTCCCGGATGTCGAAAGAGGAGAGGAGGATGCGCTCCTCCGCCTCGCCGATCATCCGGAGCCGCACGTCCAGGGCGTCCTGGTTGTCGGTGACCAGCGCCGCCCGGTCGGTGGAGCCGGTCTGTTCAAAAACGGCAGGGTCCCAGGCGGCGCGGAAGGAGTCGCTCACCGCCGGGGGCGATAAAAAGGGGAGCGTGGCACCCAGCAGAAAGTAGAGCAGGTAGAGGGGCAGGACCCAGCGGAGAACGCGGGAGAGCGTCCATTTTTTGCGTGGCTTCCCGGAGCGGTCCCGCCGGGCAAAGAGAATCCTGGGGGGCCTCGTCACAGGAGGATGACCCCCGCTTCCTGGCAGGCGCCGAGGGTCTCCGGGTCCCAGACGCTGGCCTGGACCTCGCCGATGTGAGCCTTGCCCAGCAGGAGCATGCACAGCCGGGACTGGCCGATGCCGCCGCCGATGGTGAGGGGGAGTTCACCGCCCAGGAGCATCCGGTGGAAGGGGAGCGCGCGCCGGTCGTCACAGCCCGCCAGGGTGAGCTGGCGGTCCAGGGATTCGGGAGAGACCCGGATGCCCATGGAGGACAGCTCGAAGGCGTGCTCCAGCACCGGGTTCCACACCAGAATGTCGCCGTTGAGGGCCCAGTCGTCGTAGTCCGGGGCCCGGCCGTCGTGGGGGCGGCCCGACTTCAGCGCGCCGCCGATGCCCATGAGAAAGGTGGTGGGGTGGTCCTTCACCCAGGCGTCCTCCCGCTCCTTGGGGGAGAGGTCGGGCCAGCGGTCCTCCAGCTCCTGGGCGGTGACGAAGGTGACCTGCCGCTCCACCAGGGGCAGGGAGAGCAGCTGGGGGAACATGGCCCGCAGAGTGGCCTGAGTCTGGCAGACGCACTCCACAATGGTGCGGACGGTGTCCCTGAGGTAGGCCTCGTTTCGGTCCCGGGGGGCCAGCACCTTTTCCCAGTCCCACTGGTCGACGTAGACCGAGTGAAGGTTGTCGGGCGCCTCATCCCGCCGGATGGCGTTCATGTCGGTATACAGCCCCTCCCCCACGGAAAACTGGTAGCGGTGGAGGGCCAGCCGCTTCCATTTGGCCAGGGAGTGGACTACCTGGGCGTCCCGCCCGGCGGCGGGGATGTCGAAGGAGACGGGCCGCTCCACGCCGTTCAGGTCGTCGTTCAGGCCGGTGCTGGCCTCCACGAAGAGGGGGGCGGAGACCCGCCGCAGGTTGAGGGCGCCGCCCAGGGTGTCCTCGAAGAGCCGCTTCAAAAGGCCGATGGCCTTCTGGGTGTCGTACAGGTTGAGCTTGGGGGCGTAGCTGGGGGGAATCAGGGAACCGCTCATAAAATCCGTGCCTCCGTTTCATAACGATGGAATGGAACAATTATATGATAGCGGCGGATAAAAAGCAAGGCCGCGGGCGTACCCGCGGCCTTGCTTGGCGGTCAGGAGAGGGAGCTTCCCCGGTATCCGAGGTAAAAATGCAGGGGGATGTGCAAAATCCTGCATTGCCTTTTTGCGGAAAACCGTTTATACTAAAAAAAGAAAACAATATGCCAAGGAGGACCGAGCACGATGGATAAGATCAAAATGACAACACCCCTGGTGGAGATGGACGGCGACGAGATGACCCGGATCCTGTGGAGCGACATCAAGGAGATCCTGCTCAAGCCGTACATCGAGCTGAATACCGTCTATTTTGACCTGGGCCTGCCCGAGCGGGAGCGCACCGGCGACCAAGTGACGGTGGACTCCGCCGAGGCTGCCCGGCAGTACGGCGTGGCGGTCAAGTGCGCCACCATCACCCCCAACGCCCAGCGGGTGGAGGAGTACAAGCTCTCCCAGATGTGGAAGTCCCCCAACGCCACCATCCGGGCCATTCTGGACGGCACCGTGTTCCGCGCCCCCATCATGGTAAAGGGTATCTCCCCGGTGGTAAAAAACTGGAAGAAGCCCATTACCATCGCCCGTCACGCTTACGGCGACCTTTACAAGGCGGTGGAATACCAGGTGCCCGGCCCCGGCAAGGCCGAACTGGTCTATACCGCGCCCGACGGCGCCGAGGCCCGGGAGACCATTTTCGACTTCAAGGGCTCCGGCATCATCCAGGGTCAGCACAACACCGACGCCTCCATCACCTCCTTTGCCCACGCCTGTTTCCAGTACGCCCTGGATACCAGGCAGGACCTGTGGTTTGCCACCAAGGACACCATCTCCAAGAAATACGATCACCACTTCAAGGATATCTTCCAGGAGATTTATGACGCGGAGTATGATAAGAAATTCAAAAAAGCGGGCATCGAGTATTTCTACACCCTCATCGATGACGCGGTGGCCCGGGTCATCCGCAGCGAGGGCGGCTTTATCTGGGCCTGCAAGAACTATGACGGAGACGTGATGAGCGACATGGTCTCCACCGCCTTCGGGTCCCTGGCCATGATGACCTCCGTGCTGGTCTCGCCCGAGGGCAAGTATGAGTACGAGGCGGCCCACGGCACCGTCACTCGCCATTACTACCAGCACCTGAAGGGGAAGGAGACCTCCACCAACCCCATGGCCACCCTGTTCGCCTGGACCGGGGCTCTGCGCAAGCGGGGCGAGCTGGACGGCAGCGCCGGCCTGGTGCGCTTTGCCGACGCCATGGAAGCCGCCTCCATCGCCACCATCGAGTCCGGTACCATGACCAAGGACCTGGCCGGCCTGTGGGAGGGGGAGGCCCCCGTCCGGACGGTGAACAGCACCGATTTCCTGTACGCCATTCGGGACGAGCTGGAAACGCGTCTGTAAGGCAAGAAGAGAAGAGGGGACCGGACGGCGCTGCCGCCCGGCCCCCTTCACACAATCGAAAAACCCTCGCGTATGAGCGCAGCGGAAATGGGACATACTATGGGCATCCATGAAAAGGGAGTGAGCGTACATGCCCATCGACTTTGCCCAGAGTCAGACCCATCAGAATCTGCTGCGCGCCTTTGCGGGAGAGAGCCAGGCCCGCAACCGCTACACCTTTGCCGCCGGACTGGCCAAGCGGAAGAACCTGCATGTGATCGAGGCGGTGTTCACCTTCACCGCCGACCAGGAGCGGGCCCATGCCAAGGTGTATTACGACCTGCTGGAGTCCCTCTCCGGAAAGAATATCCAGATTGACGGCGCCTACCCGGTGGACATCTTCCCCGGTGTGCTGGAGCATCTGCGCGCTGCCCAGCACAACGAGTACCAGGAGTGGGAGCACGACTACGCCCATTTTGCCGACGTGGCCCGGGAGGAGGGCTTCTCCGAGATCGCCAAGACCTTCGACATGATCGCCGACATCGAGAAGGTCCACGGCGACCGCTTCGGCCAGTTTGCCGACCTGCTGGAGTCGGAAAAGCTCTTTGTCTCCGATGTCACGGTGCAGTGGATGTGCCTCAACTGCGGCATGGTCATTGAGAGCACCCGGGCTCCCGCCATGTGCCCGGTGTGCAAGCATGACCAGGGCTGGTTCATCCGCATGGAGATGGTCCCCTTCCATTAAAAAAGAGTCCCGCGTCGGAGGACGCGGGGCTCTTTTTGTGTCAGGGTCCGGGCTGCTCCAAGGGACGGACCACGGTTTTGAACATGTAGCCCATAAACACCACACTGAGCAGGAACGAGAAGATCTCTGCAAAGGGAAAGGCCGCCCACACGGCACTGAGGCCGACGAAGCGGCCCAGCAGCCAGGAGACGGGCAGGATGAGCACCAGCTGCCGCAGCACTGAGACGATGAGGCTCAGCACGCCGTGGCCCAGGGCCTGGCAGACCGAGGAGGTGACGATGCCGAAGGCGGCGGGCAGAAAGCTGAGGCTGATGAGGCGCAGGGCGGGGATACCGATCTCCAGCATGTAGCCGGAGGCGTTGAAGATGCCCAGAAGCGGGCCGGGGATGAGCCAGAACAGCAGCATGCCCACGGCCATGATGACCGCGCCGTAGAGGAAGCCCAGCTTGGCGGCGGCCCGGATGCGGTCGGGCTTGCGGGCGCCGTAGTTGTAGGCGATGATGGGCACGATGCCGTTGTTGAGGCCGAACACCGGCATGAAGATGAAGCTCTCCAGCTTGAAATAGGCGGAAAAGACGGCCACAGCGGTGGAGTTGAAGGCCCCCAGGATCTTGTTCATGCCGAAGGTCATCACCGAGCCGATGGAGGCCATGATGATGGAGGGCACGCCCACGGCATAGATCTTCCGGATGGTGACGCCGTGGGGCCGGAAGCCCCGGAAGGAGAGGGTGATCTCCGGGTTGCGCCGCAGATTGCAGAGGAGGCCCAGCAGGGCGCCCACACACTGGCCGGTGACGGTGGCCAGGGCCGCCCCGGCGATGCCCATGGCGGGGAAGGGCCCGAGGCCGAAAATAAAAAGAGGGTCCAGAATCAGGTTGATGACGGCGCCCAGGCCCTGGGAGAGCATGGTGTAGATGGTCTTCCCGGTGGATTGGAGCAGCCGCTCGAAGCAGATCTGAAACATCATGCCCGCCGAGGCCACGGCGATGATGGTGAGGTAGGTGTCGCCGTAGGCGATGATCTCGGGTACGTCGGTCTGGAGAATCATGAAGGTCCGGGAGAAAAAGCCGCCCAGCAGGGCGAAAACCGCCCAGGAGCAGAAGGCCAGAAAGATGCCGTTGACGGCGGCCTTGTTGGCAGCGTCAAAATTTTTCTCTCCTAGGCTTTTGGACAGCAGAGCGTTGACGCCCACGCCGGTGCCCACGCCCACCGAGATCATCAGGTTTTGGGCGGGAAAGGCCAGGCCCACGGCGGTGAGGGCATATTCGCTGATGTAGGAGACGAACATGCTGTCCACCACGTTGTAGAGGGCCTGCACCAGCATGGAAATCATCATGGGCAGGGACATGGTGATGAGAAGCTGACGCACGGGCATGACGCCCATCTTGTTTTCCACAGGCTGACTGGGTTCTGTGCTCACGCGCCGAGCCCCCGATCCCGCATCAGATCGGCCAGGAGGCGGACAATGGTCTCCAGACCCAGACTGCTGCTGACGGCCAGATGGTAATTCTGGGCCTTGCCCCACTGCCCGTCGGTAAAGTGCTCGTAGTAGGCGGCCCGGTTCTTGTCCTGCTTGAGGATGTAGAGCCGCATGTCGGGGGCCTGGACCTTGTACTCCTCCCGGACCCTCCGGATACGCGCCTCCATGGGGGCGTGGATGAAGAGGTTCAGGGCGTCCACGCCGGACTGACTGCGCAGCACATAGTCGGCACAGCGGCCCACGATGATGCAGGGGCCCTCGGCGGCCACCCGGCGGATGACCTCCGACTGGGCGATAAAGACCTGGTCGTTGACCGGCAGGCTCTGGGTGCTCATATAGAGGTTGTAGAGAAAGCTGCTGGTTTTCTGCTGCTCGGTACGGCGGATAAAATCGGCGGAGAGCCCGGTTTCCTCGGCGGCCATGTTGATGATGGAGCGGTCGAAGAAGGGGATGCCCAGGGCCTCAGCGGCTTTTTGGGCAATGAGACGTCCGCCGGAGCCGTATTCGCGGCCCACGGTGATAACGGTGTGTGCCATACGATTGACCTCCTTATGGCTTCCTATGGTTCAGTTTGGATAGAAAAAGTATAGCATACGGTGGGAGAAACAGCCACGGTCAGGTTATACAACCTGACCGTGGCTGTTCAGAGGCAAATTGGCCCAAATAGACCGGGTGCTTACTGGGCAATGATGGTCAGCATACCGTCAGCCTCGGTGACGGAGAGGCCCAGCAGGGCGGACAGGCCCTCGGCGGTGACGCAATGGTAGCCGGGAGATAGGAGGGCGGCGGAGACCTCCACGCTCTGGCCGTCCGCCAAGACGGAGAGGGTAGTTTCGGTGACAGCGGGGATCATGGCGGGATTCTCGATGGGCTCGACGGTATACGCCGCGCCCTTGGTGACCACTACCTGGCCGTTCCACTCCACATTGAAGGCGGCGGCAGTGTCCTTCAGGGCGCAGGCCACATCCCGCAGACGGTAGTAGGTGGCGCCGCCTTCGATCTGATAGGTAAAGGCGGAGCCCACCACCTCGCCGTTGACGCTGACGTTGCCGGCGGGCTTGGCGGAGGCGAGAATGGCGTCATAGTCGTTCAGGTTGTAGCTCTTGTCATAGGGGGCGTCCAAACGGCCGGCGTTCACCAGGTCGATGATCTCCTGGCGGCGGGGATCGTCCACGCTCAGGTCCACGCCCACGATCTTCCAGTTGTTGTCCACAGCGGGGGCCACGGGGGAGTGCTCGGCAAAGTAGGCCACGATCATGTCGCGGATGGAGTTGGAGGACTCCCACTCCTTCTTGCCCTCCACAAGCCCCTGGGACTTGAGGGCGGAAGAGTAGCGGTAGTTGTTCACCGCCAGGGTGAGGGTCTGCTCGTCGGTGAGAGGCTTGCCCTTGAACATCACGTTTTTGATGCGTGCGCCCTTGGGCTGACTCAGGTCGATCTCATAGTCCACACCGGCGAACATATCGTAGAGGTAGCCGGGGTACTCGGGGTCAAAGCTGATGTTGATGTCGCCGGGGACCCACTGGTTGTAGCACGCGGCGGCCCACTCCATGTAGGCCTTCAGCTCCTTGCCGGTGACGGTGACCCGGTAGAGGGTGTTGTCGAACTTGTAGATGTCAAAGATGTTGCCGTAGTTGATGTCGCCGGCGGGCAGGTCGCTGGTGTCCTTGAACAGAGCGGCGGCGGAGACGTCGGCGCCGGAGTTCTCCAGTTGGATCTGGTTGATGAGGTCCATGACGGCGGTGTCGCGGAGCTTGCCCTCGGGCAGGCCGGCGATCTCGTTTTCAGGCTGGAATTTGGCGGTGGTGACGCCCAGGGCGGCGCCGCTCTGACCCTCCTCGCCGGAGCCGCCGCCGTTGATGAAGTCGATGGTCTTCTGGTGGGCCTCGGCCACCAGGGCGATGGAGCGGATCTCCTGGCTGGGGGCGACGTCGGTCATGTCCACGATCTCCACGGTGCTGTCCACGATGTTGTTGTCGGCGTCCAGCGTCAGATCGAAGCGGGCGATGTCGCGGCCGCCGTTGCGCACGCCGCCGATGACCAGGTTGCCCTGCTTCTCGTTGACCACCACATGGTTGTGGGCGACCTGGAGCACGTCGATCTCCGGGTTGTCGTCCAGGATCTTCTGGGCGGAATCGGAGCCGTTCTCTTCGTCGAACTCGGCGTACAGGCCCATGTGGGCGGAGACCACGATGAGGTCGGCCTGTGTGCCGATCTCCGCGATGGCGGCCTTCACGGCGGCGCTGGCGGCCTCATAGGTGCAGGCGTCGATGCCTTCCTTGCCGCCGTCCCAGATGGGCACGTCGGGGGTGACCACGCCGATGACGGCCACCTTCACGCCGTCCTTCTCCACGATAGTCCAGCCCGCGCCGGTGACCAGCTTGCCGTCGGTCCCCTTCACATTGGCGGCCAGCACGGGAAACTCGGCCTGGCCGACGATTTTCTGCATGGTGGGGATGCCCCAGTTGAACTCGTGGTTGCCCAGCGTCATGGCGTCGTAGCCCATGTAATTCATGGCGGCGATGACGGGGTGGGCCTCGTCCGGGGTCTTGTTGTAGATGTCGTCGGTCATGATGGTGCCCTGGATATCGTCGCCCGCGTCGATGAGAATGGTGTTGGGATTCTCGGCGCGCACCTGCTGGATGTAGGTGTAGAGGCGGGCCATGCCGTTATTGGCGCTCTCCTTGTTGTCCTCATAGCTGTAGCCCCAAATGTTGCCGTGCATATCCGAGGTGCCCAAAATGGTAATGTGCTTGCCGCCCTCGGCGGCCAGGGCCGCCGGAATGAGGGAGACCAGCAGAGCCACAGCCATCAGGACAGCCAGCAGGGACTGGGACAGACGTTTTTGCTTCATCGTTTCCTCTCCTATCGTTTTCTTAATTTGCCCGGGAATAGTTTCATTGTACCGCCCGTCCCTGAGAAAAGCAAGAGCCGGGCGGGAGGTAGCACCAATAAAATTTGTGTAAAATCGGCAATCAGGACTTGACAAACAGGGGAAAGTGTGGTACTTCCACCACCTCAAATGCAGGATAACCCAGAACAAATGATTCGATTGACTTTCAGAATAAAATGATCTAATAGGCGGACGAAATGTATCTTTCACAAGAAACAGGGGAGCCGTCGGACGCCTGAGCGCCCGATGGCTCCCTCACGGTATAAATCCAGCTACCATCCCGCCGCCCGGGCGGCGGCGTCCACCACATGACCCACCAGCACCGAAGTGGTGACAGCGCCCACGCCGCCGGGGACCGGGGTGATGGCCGCCACGATGGGCTCGGACTGCTCGAAGTCCACGTCTCCCCGCAGGCGGCCCGCCGCCTCGTCCCAGTTGATGCCCACGTCCACGACCACCTGGCCGGGGGAGACGTGTTCCCTCCCGATGACGCCCGCCTTGCCGGCCGCGGCCACCAGGATTTCCGCCTGACGGCACTGGCCGGGCAGGTCCGCCGTCCGGGTGTGGCAGATGGTGACGGTGGCGTGGCGGCCCAGCAGCATCATGGCAGCCGGCTTGCCCACCACCAGGCTCCGGCCTACCACCGTGACCCGTTTGCCCCGGAGCTCGTAGCCAAAGTGGTCCAGGATCTCCAGAACGGCCTGGGCGGTACAGGGGGGATATCCCGCCCCCTGGCCGGAAAAGACCGCCGCCAGGGAACCGCTGGTGATGCAGTCCACGTCCTTTTCGGGCCGCAGCGCCTCGCACACCGCCCGCTCGTCCAGATGTTTGGGCAGGGGACGGAACAGCAGGCAGCCGTGGATATCGGGGTCCTCGTTGATCTGCCGGATGACGGCCAGCAGCTCGTCCTGGCACACATCCGCGGGCAGGACGAAGGGACGTACCGCCACACCGATCGTGCCGCACCGCTTCACGGCGCCCCGCTCATAGGACAGGTCGTCCTCACGCTCACCCACCCGGACGATGGCCAGGGTGGGGAGGACGCCCCGCTCCGCCAGGGCCGCGGCCCTGGCCCGGAGCCGGCCGTTCAGGGTGGAGACCACCTCTTTGCCGGATAGAATTTTCGCCATGGCGCGCACCTCACTGGAAGCGCGCGGCCACGTCGGCAAAGATGCCGTCGGCCAGCGCGCAGGAGGCGTCCAGCATGGCCCGGGCCTTTTCGTTGATGGCCTCGGCCTTGGCCCGGTCGGCCATGGACTTGGTGTTGATGAATACGTTGAGGCTGGCCCCCTGGAGGGCCGCCTTGCAGCAGGCCACCCCCACTCCCACGTCGGAGATGGCGATGGCGGTGCCCTTCTGGGCGTACTCCCGGTGCAGGTCGATGGCCTGACACAGCGCCTCCATCAGCGTCAGCGGGGCGGCGCAGGCCATGTCCAGGGCCTGAGCCATGACGGCGGCCTTGCGGGCCTTCTCCTCTTCTGTGGAGGCAGGCAGTCCGTAGGCCCGCGACAGGGGCTCAAAGGCCCGGGCGTCCTCCTCCACCAGCTCCACCAGCCGGGCGCGCAGGGCCCCGGCCCTGGCGTTGAGGGCCAGAATGTCCTCCTGTACGCCGGCGTATTTCTTTTTGCCCACGGTGAGGGCGCCCACCATATGGCCCAGGGCCACCCCCACCGCGCCCACCAATGCGGCGGCGCCTCCGCCGCCCGGCACGGGCTCCTTGGAGGCCAGCACGTCCAGGAAATCCTCGCAGCTGCGCTTGGTCAGTTCCATATCGCGCCTCCTATTCTCAAAACAGTCCGGAGATTTTGCCGTTCTCGTCCACATCGATCTTCTCCGCCGCCGGGACCTTGGGCAGGCCGGGCATGGTCATGATATCGCCGGTGAGGGCCACGAGGAAGCCGGCTCCGGCGGAGACCTTCAGGTTGCGCACGGTGACCCGGAAGCCCTTGGGGGCGCCCAGCAGGTTCTGGTCGTCGGAGAAGGAATACTGGGTCTTGGCCATGCAGATGGGCAGGCCGCCGAAGCCCAGCTCGGTGAGCTGCTGCATCTGCTTGCGGGCGTTGGGGGTGAGGTCCACTCCGTCGGCGTGATAGATCCTGGTGGCGATGGCGTGAAGCTTGTCTTCAATGGGGGCGCCGGCGTCATAGGAGAATCGGAAGTCGCCCTTCTCCTCACACAGCCGGACCACCTCCCGGGCCAGAGCCATGCCTCCCTCGCCGCCCTTGCCCCAGACCTCGCTGAGGGCCACGTTGACGCCCAGTGCCCGGCACTGGTTCTCCACCAGCTTGAGCTCTGCTTCGGTGTCGGTGGGGAAGCGGTTGATGGCCACCACACAGGGCAGGCCGAAAACGTTGGTGATGTTGCCCACGTGCTGAAGCAGGTTGGGCAGGCCTTTTTCCAGGGCCTCCAGGTTTTCCTGGTTCAGCTCGGCCTTGGCCGCGCCGCCGTGGTGCTTGAGGGCGCGGACCGTGGCCACCACCACCACGGCGGAGGGGGTGAGCCCAGCTAGGCGGCACTTAATGTCCAGGAATTTTTCCGCCCCCAGGTCGGCGCCGAAGCCGGCCTCCGTGATGGCGTAGTCCCCCAGGCGCAGGGCCATGCGGGTGGCGATGACGCTGTTGCAGCCGTGGGCGATGTTGGCGAAGGGGCCGCCGTGGATGAAGGCGGGGGTTCCCTCCAGCGTCTGGACCAGATTGGGCTTCATGGCGTCTTTGAGCAGGGCGGCCATGGCGCCCTGGGCCTTCAGGTCGGCGGCAGTCACCGGCTTGCCGTCATAGGTGTAGGCCACCACCATCCGGCCCAGCCGCGCCTTCAGGTCCATCAGGTCGGAGGCCAGGCAGAGCACGGCCATGATCTCGCTGGCCACGGTGATGTCGAAGCCGTCCTCCCGGGGCACGCCGTTCATCCGCCCGCCCAGACCGTCCACCACATTGCGCAGCTGCCGGTCGTTCATATCCACGCAGCGCCTCCAGGTGATCTTTTTTACGTCGATGCCCAGGGCGTTACCCTGCTGGATGTGGTTGTCCAGCAGGGCGGCCAGCAGGTTGTTGGCGGCACCGATGGCGTGGAAGTCGCCGGTGAAGTGGAGATTGATGTCCTCCATGGGCACCACCTGGGCGTAGCCGCCGCCGGCAGCCCCGCCCTTGACGCCGAACACGGGGCCCAGAGAGGGCTCACGCAGGGCAACCAGGGCGTTTTTCCCGATGCGCCGCAGGCCGTCGGCCAGGCCCACCGTGGTGGTGGTCTTGCCCTCGCCGGCCGGGGTGGGATTGATGGCGGTCACCAGGACCAGCTTGCCGTCGGGCCGCTGATTCTCCCGCAGAAGGCGGGAGTCGATCTTGGCCTTGTAGTTGCCGTAGAGCTCCAGATACGGCTCGTCCACGCCCGCCCGGGCGGCGATGGAGCGGATGTCCTCCATCTGGTACTCCTGCGCGATCTCAATGTCGCTTTTGAACCCCATGCTTTCTCCTCCTAATATATACGTCCGAAATGCCATGTTTGATAGGTAAATTATACCCTGCCCCCGATGGGAAGTCAACGCGGCAAAACACAGGAAAAATAGCTCTTCCCTTTTTGCCTCTGGCCGATTAGAATAGAAGAAACCACATCTGCGGCAGCAGGGAAGGAGAACAAAGGTATGGAACGACCGGTTTTGGTGGTCATGGCGGCGGGTATGGGGAGCCGCTATGGCGGGCTCAAGCAGCTGGACCCGGTGGGTCCCCACGGCCAGCTCATCATCGACTATTCGATTTACGACGCCCGCCGGGCGGGCTTCGACACGGTGGTGTTCGTCATCAAGCGGGAACACGAGGCGGAGTTCCGCGCCGCCATCGGCGACCGGCTCGGCGGCGCGATGGAGGTCAAATACGCCTTCCAGGAGCTGGAGGACCTGCCGGAGGGAGAGCGGGTGCCGGAGGGGCGGGTAAGGCCCTGGGGCACCGCCCAAGCGGTTCTGGCGGCCCGGCACATGGTGGACGGCCCCTTCGCCGTGGTGAACGCCGACGACTACTACGGTCCCGAGGGCTTCCGCGCCATCTACGACTACCTCACCGCCCACCCCGACGGGGCGGAGGGCTACGAGTACGCCATGGTGGGCTACCGGCTGGAGAATACCGTCACCGAGCACGGCTCGGTGTCCCGGGGCGTGTGCGAGACCACCCAGGATGGATTCCTGAAGCGGGTCACCGAGCGCACCCGCATTGAGAAGGACGGGGCAGCCATCCGGTACACCGAGGACGGCGGGACCACCTGGACTAGCCTGCCGGGGGGCACGGTGGTGTCCATGAACCTGTGGGGCTTCAACCGGAGCTATCTGGAGGAGGCCTGGGCCCGGTTCCCGGCGTTTCTGGAGCGGACCCGGGCGGAGAATCCCCTGAAGGGGGAGTATTATCTCCCCGCGGTGGTCAGCGCCCTCATCGACGAGGGCAAGGCCCGGGTAAAGGTTCTGCGGAGCCGGGACAAGTGGTATGGGGTCACTTACCAGGAGGACAAACCCACCGTGGCGGCGGCCCTGGCGGACATGACGGCCCGGGGTCTGTACCCTGAGCGGCTGTGGGAAAGGTAGAAAGACAGCGGGCTCCGCAAAAGGCGGGGCCCGCTGTCTTTATGCTCGGAGGAAGGGACCGGCCAGCCGCCGGAACAGCCCCTGGGGCAACTCCAGCACCAGCAGAATGCCCAATACGATGGCCACGGCGCTGCGCAGGGTGACGCCCACCTGCTGGGAGGCCAGCGTAAACCGGTCAGTGACCAGGTAGTAGGCCGTCCAGTACATGCCCAAGCCGGGCACCAAGGGGAAGATGCCGGGGACCAGGAACAGGGTGACGGGGCACCGGCGGACCACCGCCGACAAGCGGGAGAGAAAGACCACCAGCACCGTGGCGCAGAAGACGGCGGTGCCGGCTCCGGCGGCGGCCACCCGGTCCAGGCGGGCCCCGCTGAGGAGGATGTGCCGGACCCGGGCGAAGGCACGGTCCGTCTCATTCCCCGCCGTGAGGAAGATGCCGCTGCTGAGGACGAAGGCGTCGGCGGACTCCACGCCGTAGGCCCGGCAGATACGGTCGATGGTCTCCCCCACCCGGAAGATCTCCGCCCCGCTGGCCAGAAGGATCTCTCCGGCCAGGGCGGCGATGTCGAGCGCCGAGGCACGCTGCTCTTGTTCCAATCCGTTCACCCCGCAAAAAGTTTTCCTGAACTCCAGCATCATACACTAGAACGCCTCTGGCGGCAAGAGGGGGAAATCCGGGGAGGGGACCGGATTCAGGCGACGGTGGCCACGAGGATGCGGATGCGCCCGCCCCCGGGACAGCCCAGCTCGTCGTACCAGCCCTTCAGAGAGTAGTCCTCGGCGTTGATGGCGGACAGGGTGGTGGCATAATAGCCGCCGGAGCCCTGGAGCAGCACCTGGACGTTCTCATCCAGCAGGTATTTCTGATTCTCGGCCATGGCGTACTGGTCGGAAAGCTGGGTCAGGGTGACCTTTTGGAGTTGTCGGATGGTTTTGAGGCTGCCGTCGTCGTAGAGAAGCACCGCGCCGCCGGTGGAGACGCTGTAGGCGGTGGAGCCGCTGATGGTTCCGGCCGTCCCGCTGCGCAGGTACTGATAGGCGCCGGAGACGCTCATACCCTCAGATGTGCTGTTGGCGGAGGTCAGATAGACGTAGTCCAGCGTGTCGCCGGTGGCCTCGTCCAGGATGAGCCGGTCGATGCAGCCGGAGGAATCCAGGGTGTAGTAGCGTACGTTCTCGGACGGGAGCTTGACCCCGGCCAGGCGGGAGGGGTAGACGCGGGCATATCCGCCGCTGCTGTCGGTGTCCAGGATCTCCACGCCGGCGGCAAAGGTGTATCCGGCGAAGCGGGCGCCGTCGCTGCTGACCGTGCCCGACAGGCTCTTGGCGGACAGGTACTTTACCGCGGTGCCGGAGCGGTTGACCGCGGCGCTCACCAGCCGCCCGGCGGTCAGCTGGCTGCCGCTATGATAGAAGGTGCGGACCGTGCCGTCGGAGCAGGTCACCTGGGTGACGATTTGCACGGAGGCGGTGTCGGAGAGGGAGGTGGACGAGGAGGAGGCGGTCTTTTCGCTGGAGACCACCACGCCGTAATAGACGCTGTCGCTGGCCTGGGAGGTGATCACGTCCACCACCTCGCCGTTCATGCCTAGCAGGAGGGTGACGGTGTCGCCGTCGGCAAAGCCGCCCTGGCTGGAGAGCTTGTAGGCGGCGGAGGAGGTGCCGATGTCGTAGGAGGCGCCCGCCACCGTGACGGAGGAGGGGGCGGCCCGGTTGGGGGAGACGGCGGTGAGGGTGCCGGTGACCCGGCTGCTGTAGAGCCAGACGGTGCGCAGGTTGGCGTTGTAGTAGTATACGTCGTACTGCTTCACCGCCGATAGGTCGGAGGCGGAGCCGTTGCGGTAGACGGCGACGTTGTCGGCGCGGAAGGGGAGCTCCAGGGAGCCGGAGGAGGCCACATAGGGGCCCTTGGTGTCGGCGGCGACCAGGGCGGAGTAATCCACCTCGCCGTTGGTGATGGTGTAGCCCAGGGTGGCACCGTAGACCGAGCCGGAGCTGGTCTGGGTGGTGAGCAGGTTATAGAAGAGGGTCACGCAGTCCTGCCGGGTGAGGGCCTGACCCTGCGCGGCGGCCAGGTCGTCCAGCAGGCCGATGGCGCTGGATTTTGAGAGCTGCGCGGTGGGGAAGCTCCCGGCCAGGCTGCCCGAATCATAGCCCAGCAACCGCAGGAGGGCGGTACAGCCCTCCTCCAGGGTGATGGAGTTGTCCGGGCGGAAGGTGCCGTCCACATAGCCGTTAAACCAGCCCTGCTCCACGCCCAGCTTGATGTACTCGCCGGCCCAGTGGCTGCTCTTCACGTCCTTGAAGAGGGAGGAGCCGTAGCCGCTGCCCACGGTGTCCTTGTAGGCGGAGGCCGCCGTCATCATCTTGACAAATTCCGCCCGGGTCACCGGGGAGGAGAGGTTCATGTTCCCGTTTTCATCTCCCACCATAATGCCCAGAACCTTCACGGTCTCCAGGGCGGTATCCGTGCTCTGGGCGGCCAGGGCCCCAGTCCCCAGAGGGAGAACTAGGCACAGGGCGGCGCACAGGGCGATCAAGCGATTTTTCATTCTTCGTTCACTCCTATCAGTCGTAGTGCAGCGCGTCGATGGGGTTGAGGGCAGCGGCCTTTTTGGCGGGCAGGTAGCCAAAGAGGATGCCGATGCCCACCGAGATACCGAAGGCCAGCGCCACCGCACCCGCACTGGGGGAGACGGTGAGGGTGGCCTCCATCAGGCTGGTGACCACGCGGGTGGCCACCGCCGACAGGCCGTAGCCGACGAGAATGCCGATGATGCCGCCCAGCGCGCTGGTACAGGCCGCCTCAATCACGAACTGCTGCATGATATACCGCTCCTTGGCGCCCAGGGATTTGCGGATGCCGATCTCCCGGGTGCGCTCGGTGACGGAGACCAGCATGATATTCATAATGCCGATGCCGCCCACCACCAGAGAGATGGCGGCGATGCCCGCCAGGACCAGCACCAGCAGGTTGATCATGCTGGTCATGGTCACCAGCATCTCGGACATGCTGGTGACGGTGTAAAAGTCGTCGCTTTCGAAGAAATCGTACAGGGCATCCTCCAGGGCGGCCTTGCTCTCAGCCAGGGAGTCTTCGTCATGAACGGTGACCACATAGCTGGAGACGCGCCCTGAGATGCGGGAGGCGGTGGAGTAGGGGAGGAACAGGCAGTCGTCGGTGCCCCCTTCCTCCAGCGCGTCGGCCTGCTGCTCGAGGACGCCCACGATGGTCAGGCTCTGGCCGCCCACCCGCAGGGTCTGGCCCACGGCGTTCCCGCCGAAATAGGCCTGGTCCAGATAGGCCCCCACCACGCAGACCTTGGTGCGGGCAGCGATGTCGCTGTACTGCAGGCCGCGGCCCCGGGAGACCTCATAGCCCTTGATGAAGAAGTAATCTTCACTGACGCCGGTAACCGAGGAGCTGGTGGTGTCGGAGCCGACCTTTACCGAACCGGACAGGCTGGCGGTGGGGGAACACAGGTCCAGGTACGGGCTGTTTTCGGCCACGATGCCGTAAACGTCCTCCACCTCCATGGTGCGGGTGGAGCCCCGGGACATGACCATGACGGTGAGGGTGTTGGTGCCCATGCTGGAAAAGCTGTCGGTGACATAGCCTTCCAGACCGTTGCCCAGGCCCACGATGACGATGACTGCCGCCACGCCGATGATGATGCCCAGCATGGTCAAAAGCGTGCGGGTCTTGCTGGAGACGATGTTCTTGACGGCCAGGAAGAGGGATTCCAGGATATTCAAGCCGATGCGCCTCCTCCCGTTCCGGCGGCCCTGGGGGTGACGATCGCCTCGGGCGCGTCGGAGGGCCCGTCGTAGACCACCCGGCCGTCCTCCAGCCGGATGATGCGCTGAGCCTGGACGGCGATGGAATTGTCATGCGTTATCAGGACCACGGTGTTGCCCGCGGCGTGGAGCTCCTGGAGGAGGGAGAGGACCTCGCGGCCCGTCCTGGAGTCCAGGGCGCCGGTGGGCTCGTCGGCCAGAATGACCGCCGGCTCGCCCGCCAGGGCCCGGGCAATGGATACCCGCTGCTGCTGGCCGCCGGAGAGCTGGCTGGGCTTGTGCTTGAGCTTGTCGCCCAGCCCCACCATCTCCAGGGCGATTCTGGCCCGCTCCCGGCGCTCCGCCCGGGGCACGCCGGCGTACATCAGCGGGACCTCCACGTTTTCCACCAGATTCAGCTTGGGCAGCAGGTTGTACTGCTGGAAGATGAAGCCCAAAAGTTCGTTGCGGATTTCGGCCAGCTTGTTGTTGTTCATCTGGCCCACATCCCGGCCGTCCAGCAGGTAGGTCCCCTCAGAGGGGACGTCCAGACAGCCGATGATGTTCATGCAGGTGGACTTGCCGGAGCCGGAGGAGCCCACGATGGCCACAAACTCACCCTTGCAGATCTGAAAGGAGATGTGGTCGGCGGCCACCACGGTGGTGTCTCCCATGTGATAATATTTGCAGACGTCCTGAAATTCGATGAGCGCGTTCATATCAGAAGCCTCCCGGCACGCCGCCCATGCCGCCGCCACCGCCGCTGGGCATGCCGCCTCCGCTGGGCATGCCTCCGCCGGGCATCATGCCCATCTGGAAGGTGTTGCCGGAGGAGGTGGTGGGGATGTAGGCCACTGTGTCGCCCTCCTGCAGGCCGGAGGTGATCTCCAGGTAGTTGTCGTCACTGATGCCGACGGTGACCTGGACCGAGACGTAGCCGCTGCCGCCCTGCTGACTGGCGGAGGCGTCCGACTCACCGGAGGCCCCGTCGGACGGACGGCCTTCCGGCGCGCCGGTGGAGGCGGCGTTGGCGGCGCTGGGGGAATCGGCGGTGAGCAGTACTAAGCTGCCCCGCATGAGAGCGGCGGAGGGGATGGCCAGCACGCCCCCGGCGCTTCCTAGAACGATGGTGGCGTCGGCGCTCATGCCGGGAAGAAGGCCGTCGGTCTCGTCGATGCGGATGGTGACGGGGTAGGTCGTGACGCCGCCGGAGGAGGTGCCCGCCACGCTGACCTTGGTGACCACGCCCTCATAGGTTTGATCATCCACGGCGTCGGCCGTGATGGAGACGCTCTGACCCACGGCGATGTCGGCGATGTCCAGCTCATCCACGCTGAGGGTCATGGTCAGATAGGACAGATCGTAGATGGAGCACAGGACCTGGTTGGACTCGGAGGTCTCTCCGGCCTTGTAGTTCTTGTCGATGATGGTGCCGGAGATGGGAGAGGTGATGGTGTAGTCGTCCAACTGGTCGTACTGGGATTCCAGGGAGAGCTGGGCGCTGCGCAGGGATTCGAAGGCGCTTTGGATCTCATCGGCCAGGGTATCGCTGGACAGGACGAGCAGGAGCTGGTCCTTGTCCACCCGGTCCCCCTCGGAGACGCGGAGGGAGGTCACCTCGCCGGAGATCTTGGCCGTGACCGCAGCCTCGTCCGCGTACGCAAAGGTGCCCCCGGAGCTGCTGTCCACGTCGGCGATCTCGGCGGAGGCGCTCTGGCTGGTGGAGATGCCGCCGGGGTTGGACACGTCGATGGTCACCTCACGCACGATCCGGTTGCCGCTGAGCACGGTATCGACGTCGGAGATCTTGCTTACCGTGCCGTTCAGAGTCTCAAAGGTGCTGTCCAGGGTGACGGAGGCGGTCTGGCCGAGGGAGAAGCCGGCGGCGTCGTCGGCGGGGAAGGGGACGGTGAGGCTCATCACGTCGGAGTTCCGGATGGTGGCCACCGTCTGGCCCGCCGACACGTCGTCGCCCACCTCCACGTCCAGAGCGATCACCTGGCCGGAGGCGGTGGCGGTGACGTTCAGGTTCTCCTGGTTTTCGAGCTTATTGTTGTAGCTGCGCTGGGACTGATTCAGGGAGATCTCCGCCTTCTCCAGGGAGCTGGAGGCGTTGGAGGAGTCGATGGTGTAGAGGACGGTGCCCTCCTCCACCTGGTCGCCCTCCTCAAAGTCGGCGGTGAGGATGGTGCCCTCCAGCAGGGTGGTGACCGAGTAGGAGTTGGCGGCCTCCAGTGTGCCGCTGCCGGTGATGGAGGCGGTGATGTCCCGCCTCTCCACGGCAGCGGTGGTATAGGCGGTGCTGGCCGCCGGTGCGGTGGAAGCCTTGGTGCGGCCGAAGGCGAACCAGAGGCCGCCGCCCGCGATGGCGCACACCAGGACCAAGGCCACCAGCTTTTTTCCACGTCCCTTTGTTCTCTTTGGCTTGACAGCGGTGCCGCCGGAGGAGGTCTGCGCGGGTGCCGGGTTCTGCCCCAGGTTGAGTTTCATTGCTTCAGCCGTCCTTTCCATATCAGGGTAATTACGTTGATGATTGTACGGACGGAATCTAAACACAGGGAGTGGAAAATCGAAACAAATTCGAAACAGAGTGCAAACAATCACCAAAGCCCTCCAGGCGCACAGCGCCTGGAGGGCTTTTCAGTTCAGCGGTTCAACCGGTAGCCCGCGCCCCAAACGGTCTCAATGAGCTTGGGGTGAGACGGGTCGTCCTCGATCTTTTCCCGGATACGCCCGATGTGGACGGTGACGGTGGCGCTGTCCCCCACATAGTCGTAGCCCCAGATGGTCTCGAAGAGCTGCTCTTTGGAAAAGACGATGTTGGGGTTCTCCGCCAGGAATTTCAGCAGGGCAAACTCCCGGTTGGGCATCTTTAGCTCCCGTCCGCCCTTGTGGACCTTCCAGCTCCGGGGCAGGATGTGCACATCGCCTACGGTAATAGCGTCCCGCTCCGCCTGTCCACCCCCGCCGCCGGTGAGGCGGGCGTACCGGCTCAGGTGGGATTTCACCCGGGCCACCAGCTCAGCCGGATCGAAGGGCTTGGCGATGTAGTCGTCGGCGCCCAGTCCCAGGCCCCGGATCTTATCCACCGAGTCGGTGCGGGCGGTGACCATCAGGATGGGCACGTCGATCCGGTCCCGTACCCGCCGGCAGATGTCGTAGCCGTTGCAGCCCGGCAGCATCAGGTCCAGGAGCAGCAGGTCGTATCCGCCCCGGAGAGCCTCCTCTGCTGCCGCCTCGCCGTCGTCGATCACCGAGGTCTCGAAGCCCTCGATTTCCAGATAGTCCCGTTCCAGCATGGCAATCTCGCTGTCATCCTCGATGATCAGAATTTTGCTCATGGTCAAACCTCCTCTTCACAGGGCAGGGCGATTTCGAACACCAGCCCATGGTCGTTCCGGGCGGCGACGGTCCCACCGTGCGCCTCCACGATATACTTGACGATATACAGCCCCAGGCCGCTGCCCTCGCCGCCCCGACTGCCGCGGGCCTGATCCCCTCGCCAGAACTGCTCAAAGAGGTGGGGAATCTGCTTCTCCGGCACCCCGGCGCCGTTGTCGGCAAAGCGCAGACGTTCGGTGCCCCGCTCCCGCCATACGGTCAGGGTGAGCTCCAGTGGGGCGGTCCCCGCGTAGCGCAGCGCGTTGTCCGTCAGATTGGTAAGCACCCGGTAGATCTGCTCGGTGTCGATGCGGACAGGGTGGGGGGAGGAAGCGCCCCGCACCAGAATATGTCCGCCCTTGGCCTCCAGCTCGCCCTGAACATCCTCGGCAAACTTGCGCACGAAGCTGCCCAGATCGGCCCGCTCCGGAAAGAAGGGGAGATTTCCGGTCTCCATTTTGGAAAAGTAAAACAGCCGCTGGAGCAGGATGTCCATATCGCAGGCCTTGCAGTAGGCCACGTCCAGGTACTGCCGCTGCTTCTCCGGCGTGTTGGCTACCCCGTCCCGCAGACCCTTGATGTAGCCTTTCACCGACGTCAGCGGCGTGCGCAGATCATGGGAGATGCCGGCTACCAGATCGGTCCGGGCCTGCTCATAGGCGGCGTTTTTCTCACGTTCGGCCAGCAGATGGCGTTGCATGTGGTCAAAGGCGGCACAGACGGAGGCAAATTCATCCTTGCCGTGGTAGTCCACCGGCCGGGACAGGTCGCCCTGCTCCACCCGCTGGGCGGCGTCGGCCAGGGCGTTGACGGGGCGCATGAGCTGTTTGACCTGGTGGTTGGTAAAGATCAGACTGAGCAGAACGATCAGGACGATGGCGGTCAGGCCGCTGGCGATCAGAGCCAGCATGACGGCCTCGGACTGGGGGCGCTGGCGGCCAAAGACCTCGGGAATGTCGGGGCGGGATATGGCAACCACTGTATAAGGGCCGTTCTGAGCGCCAATCATCAGGATGCCGTCGTTCTGGATCGTGTGTGTGCCGTTGGGGGGCCAGACCGCGTCGGCAGAAAAGCGCTGGTAGGCGTCCTCCCGGAAGGGATCCAGGGAGGAGTACAGCTCCCGACCGTTTTGGCAGACCCGCAGATTGTAGCCCAACTCGCCCAGTTGAGCGTCCAGCCGCCCCCAATCCGTGCCGCTGCTGTCGCTCAGAAGGGCCTGGACCTTCTCCGCCCGGTCGTCCATGGCCGAGCGGGACCACTCCTGATAACGGTGCGTGACCCACCCCATGACGCCGCCGCTGACCGCCAGAAGCGCCACCAGCGCCGCCAGTACGGTGAGCGTATGGTAGACAAAAATTCGCCTCTTCACAGACCATTCCTCCAGCATCTGCATTCTACCTTATCATAGGGGAAAAATCTAAACAGGGAAATATGGAAATCTAAACTTTTCTTAAACGATGAGCGGTGAGGGAGTTGAGATCGGCTATTGACGGCGGTAAAAAAATGTGGTATCTTAATTAACTGCTAGGACTGTGAACGGCCCGTATGCGGCGGTGGCTTGGGCAGAGCAGCCGGCCGACAGGGGTTCGTCCTGCACGCAGAATTTTATATGCTGGTATAGCTCAGTCGGTAGAGCAGCTGATTCGTAATG